>CAKSEH010000001.1 GCA_934446475.1 uncultured Eubacteriales bacterium
TCATTCAACCTCAACCGAGGTTCAAACCTTTTCACTTAAAAGTATACCATAAAAATATAAATTAGTCTATTTTTGAGCGCGGACAACTGGAAAAACCGAAAATGAGATATAACTTGGTTACACTCACTTCCGGTTTCCAGTTTAGCCTTGAATAAAATCAGCCAGCACAACTTCAAACGCTCTGTTTCTTATGTTATTCATCCGTCTAATCCATTCCATTTGATTGTCTGCTTTGAGTTGTTCGGTAACACCCTCACACTCTGCCGTTTGATTTACCAGCCGAAAGAAAAGATCCTCTGCCTGCTGGTCAATATCTGCAAGATAGGCATTCAATTCGCCGCTGGTCAGCAGATTGGCATAGCGCACACGGTGGCACTTCTTGAGATAGCGGAGATGTCGTTGTCCCCATACCCCGATTGGCTGATCTTCCTCCGGCTCATCCTCCCCGGCAATAAGGTAATAATCACCGACTAACTCATACTTCAGTCCCGTGCGTTCGTCTGTAATGTACTTTTCCATAAAAACTACCTCCTTAATGTTTTGTATTATAATCATAGCAAAGAGGCAGTAAATCGGCAAATGTACGGGGAAATATGTGAGTTTTCAGCCGGATTTTCAATATGGATTTTAGGTTGGTTATGAACATCCGTACCATAAAAGGGCTACAAAATAGATGTAGCCCGTGAAAACCCCGATTTTATCGGGGTTTTCACCGTTTATACGGCAAAATTTCAGCGAACTGTTTTGTCAGATATAAAAATGATGTTTTCCATTTGTTGGATGTCTTGAACTATCACGCAACCAAATATCCGATATACAGGCAAACAGAAATCAAAAAATAACAGTTTTGCAGATAAATCGAATGATGAACGGAGTTGAAATACTATGCAACTTTTTTATGGGGTACCCGAAGATATTGAAAAATGGATGAACCTAATAAGAGAGGTTAGATGGAATTTTCCGGGCCTTGAAACACAAGAAAAGCTAAGTGAGCATAAAACCACCGTCCTAAAATTTATGAATAAGCGACAGGCAGTTTGTGTAAAAGAAGAATCCAAAATTGCGGGAGTTATATTGTTTTCACGAGCACACAACATGATTTGCTGTCTTGCAGTTGCACCCCAATACCGCCGCCGCGGTGTGGCTACAATGCTTATGGATGAAGCACTTGCCAATTTAGACAGAACAAAAGAAATAACGGTTTCTACATTTCGGGGTGATGATGAAAAAGGAATTGCACCAAGAACATTGTATGAGAAATTCGGTTTTGTTGCAGATGAGCTTATAGAGGAATTCGATTACCCAAATCAAAAATTTGTCCTTTTCCCCGTCGGCGCAGAACGAAAAGCCTGACAGATCTCTGTTAACAGTATGGTTTGGGAAATCAGCCATATTCTTGCGGACTGTGACCCGACAATATATTTGTACGGTTCGTCTGCTTTGAATGATTTCAGATTAGGTTGGAGCGATATTGATATTTTGGTTCTCACTCAGAAGCAAATATCTAAGTCACAGGCAAATTTGCTTGTAAATCTCCGCCGGACTATGCTCGCCAAACAGCCTGATAATCTTTATTACCGTTCTTTTGAGGGCGCTATGCTCACCAAGATTGCCTTTCTTGTAAACGCCGATGACCGAGTGATTTATTGGGGTACAAGCGGAGAGCGAATTACCGACAGGTATTTGCTTGATAGCTTTTGCAAGGCAGAACTGATTGAGAGGAGTATTCTTTTGTATGGAAAAGACATACGAAAAGAACTGAAATATCCCGATTTTCACGAGCTGTACTCCGATGTGAATCGGCACTATAAGACTATAAGAAAGTATGCACAAAGTACCGAAAGAAATTTTTATTCTTTCGGTTGGCTGTTGGATATATCTCGTTGCATATATACGCTTCGCACAGGCAAGATTATTTCTAAAACAAAAGCGGCGGAATGGGCGCTCCAAAACAACCTCTGCCCGGATGTGCACGCTCTTACAACCGCATTGAATGTCCGCAGATGCCCGTTAAAGTACCGATATGATAAAGATACATTCGACTTCGCTGAAACGCTTGGAGAGCCCGTTCAGCGTTTTGCAGATGTGTTAGTGAAGGCACCATTGAAATCTGAACCCTCAAGTTCAGACTCAATGGTGTCTTTATTATAAAACCCAGTATTTATGCGGCTTTTCGAGGTCGCTTTTTTATTTTAGGATATGGACGAATTTTCGAAAAACTCCAAAACGCAATACAAAAAATTTAAAAACAAACCTTTTCGAACCCCTTAGTCTATATCTAACAAGCAGAAAGTCCGTTGTTCAAAGCATAGTCGTGTTCTTTATGTTCAGGAGTTCTGTACTGTAATTTTCGGTGGGGTCTTTTTGTATTAAAAAAGTCCATATAATCGCTAACTGCTAACATAAACTCTGATTCGGAACGATATTTTGTTCTGTAAAGTTCTTTTCTTTTTAGTGAAGCAAAAAATGATTCCACTACTGAATTATCATAAGGTACATACGGTCTCGAAAAAGAGTGTGTTATTTGAATAGACTTTATATATTCTGCCATACCTCTTGAACAGAAATTGAAACCTCTATCAGTATGATATGTTAAAGATGAACTTGGCTTACGTTCTTTGTAAGCCATTTTTAATGTAGAGGTTACTAATTGTGTACTGTTCTTTTTGCCAACTTTATAAGATATAACCTTTCTTGAAAACAGATCAATGACTACGCAAATATAATATGCCTTTTCATTAAATTTAAAATATGTGACATCACTCACCCAAACCTCATTAGGTGCGTGTGTATCGAATTGTTGATTAACATAGTTCTTGTGCTTCTTGGATTCATTTTCATAGAGTTTTTTCGCACTTTGTCGAACACTTCCGATACCCATTTCTCTCATAAGTTTTCGAACCATTTCTGTTGAAACGGCAATACCCTCATTCTTCATAATAGCAGCTATTTTATCCGCTCCGAAAATTTGTCTGTTTTCATAATATGTTTCTTGTATGCGGATTCGCAATTCTTCTTTCCTTTTCGCATACCAAGTATTATCTTTTTTATTTCGCAAAATATGGTTATAGAATGTACCTCTTGGGATATCCAATGTCTCACATATTAAATGAACACTATACTCGTTATAGAATCGTTCAGCAAGATATAGTTTCTTCCTTAAAGGTATATCCTCTATACCGCCAACACTCTTTAAAATATCAACCATATTTTCAAGTCGTGCAACCTTGTTTTCGAGTAGCATAAAGTTGCGAAAATTAACGGTCTTTTTCTTGGCGGTTTCTTTTTCAATATTATATTTTTTAAGCCAAGAATAAAAAGTGCCTTTCGCAATACCTGTATCCTCACTTATTTGCAAATATGTTTAGCCACCTGATATGTAACGTTCAATAATAGCTTGCTTTTGCTCTGATGTGTAAGTTTTTTTCATATCATCAACTCCTTATAAAGATTATACCATTTCAAAAAGATGTCGGTGAATGTCGTTTTGTTTTATGTATAATATTTCATAAAAGGAGGTGTGTATATGGATATTTTTGCTTATCTACTGTTACAAATAATTAACGGTTCAAATTGGAATCCGGAATTTGCCGAAAGTAGTAAATATAAAAATTGGATAGCCATTTTAGATTTAAAGACATGCTATGAATGCAGAAGTCGCCATGGAAAGATTTGGTTGATAAATGAAGAGACTGATAAAGAACCACCATTGCATAATAGGTGCAGATGTAGTATACTTGTTATGAAAACAGTGAAATCCGGAACTGCTACAATTAATGGAAAAGATGGTGCAGACTGGACGCTCAAATATGAATCAAAATTACCTAATTATTATATCGAATATAAGGAAGCTGAAAAATTAGGGTTTAAAAACTTTTCAGGTAATCTAAGTGTAGTGGTACCTGACCGCATGATAACAAGAGGTGTATATAAGAATCGTAATGGTCATTTACCAAGTAAACAAGGTAGAATTTGGTATGAAGCTGATATCAATTATAAAGGCGGATTTCGAGACGGTCAAAGAATAATATATTCCAATGATGGATTAATATTTGTTTCGTATGACCATTATCAAACATTTTTTGAAATTGTATAGGAGGAAAAAATGAACTACAATGATTATTATAAGTTTAAAGAAATAACAGAAAATCCCATTATATTGGATTTTTCCGAATGCAAATATTTAGGCGAAATTCACCTAATGCTTAAAGAAAAGTTTGGTTTGCCAGAATATTATGGAGCTAACTGGGATGCTCTTTGGGATTGTTTGGACGGTTTATTTTATGAACGTGAAAATTTCTCTGCAGAACTTCACGGATTTTATTCCATGAAAAAAGAATTACAAGATGAATGCAAATTGATGTTAGAAGTTTTTGATGATGTTCATAAAGAAACTCCAAATTTTGAGTATAAAATTATATCATAAAATCAGCTTTTAAATATTGCGAGGGTTTGAATCTCTCCGCATAATCGGACAAAAATATCTTTTTTGTAGTCTCTTCACAAACAGTACAAATCCGAACCCTAAACCAATCGGTGAAGGGTTCGGATTTGTCATTTCCATAGACTATCCGAACTTTAATTCAAAACGCAAAAATTAAATTCGGAGGTTTCTTATTATGAAAACAGAACTTAAAAACATCGGCACTTGGGGCAGAATGCATTATGATTTTCTTTACCGCAACAATCGGACGGTCATCAATGTTATGCGGCTAAACGGAACTCTAAACAATTACCTTGCTGACATTGACCGTGATGCCTGTGATATGTTTAATTCTTTAGTCCGACAAACGGCTGAAAACGAGGGCGTAACCGAGCAGTTGAAATCGACCAATCAAATGGAATGGATCAGACGGATGAATAGTATTCAAAGCAGAGTATCTTATAATACTGTTTTGAAAAGTGCTAAGGCAGTCAGCGATTATAGTAAATATGATCCATATTTATTTAATCCCGAATATGCTAAAAAGCACGGAAAAGACAAAATGTTTAAAAGCTGGGGCTTTGATATTACGGATTCAAAATATTTGCAAGCGGAATGTGAAAAGCAAGCACTTGAGAAATATGTAAATGGCAATTATGATTTGGGGAAACTTGATAAATACGGACAAAGAATCAGCATTAGAATCAGTATTCCCAGAAAGGATACAGGCGAAATGGTTTCGTACATCACAGGATGGATGGTACAACAAAACGGCAAAATAAAATTAAATACACCATACGGAGGTAAATAGAATGAACTATTTAGATACGGTAGAATTAGTTACTGAAAAAGAAAAATATGCAAAAGAAGGCGTTCACAAAGGTATGCAAGGTGTAATTTGGGACGAAAGGAAAATTGACGGCTGTTGGCTTGTCAATTTCCCAAGTTACGGCGAAAATGCCGATATTGCAGAAATCCCGATAAAAGAAGAAGATTTAAAACTCTTGCCTAACGGGTTTAATTCGGTGCCGAACGAAGAAATAAAAGGAGCTTTTGAAAACAGCCAAAAATAAATAGGTATCTTAATTGCACCCACAAGCCATATCGAGTATTCATAACCAACCTGAGAGTTGAAAATGGACACTCGATTTCTTTTTGTCTTTGATTGTGCCTCTTTTATATGTACGAGCAGGAATCTGATCCTGCTCTTTTTTGTTATGCCGGTAAAGCATTCGGAACATACTCTACGGCAACGCCCTTGCGGGTTTCTTCTCGGTAATTGTGCTGCCTTGCAAGGCTCGGAAGTTCCAAATACCCCACAAATTTGTAGTGAATCTTTATCATCTGCTTTCGATTCTTGCCGGTTCCAGTGACTTCACAAATATCAATGCGGTCGATCAGTTCCCGCAGCAGCGGTGCAGTCAGCTTATACATCTGCATAAATTTCCGAACGGCGGCAATAAATTTCTCTTTTCCGAGCTGCATTTCATCCACCTCCGACAGGCGTTTACGGTACCTTCAAAACTTACAATAACCTGTGCTGCATTGTGTAGCACAGATATTATAATATGATAACCTCAAAACGACATCGTTTGGACACATAAATTTATCACACTGCGAAAAAAATTTTGCAGTGTGATTTTTTGTATTACAGAAAACTTGTATATACAAGTGCGGTGGCAATTATTGAGATATTTCTTTATACCTTCAAAACAAAATGATTTTTATGAAAGTCCAACAGTCCGTCCTTTTTCATCTTTCCGAGTTCAAGCGATAATCCGCTGCGTTCCACTGCAAGATAATCGGCAAGCTGTTGTCTTGAAAAAGGAATGTCGAATTCGTATTTTCCGAGCCGCTGTGCCTCTGCAGAGAGATAGGACATCAGCTTTGCCCTGGTGGTGCGTTGTCCCATATGCGTGAGTTTTTCGCCCAAACTAAGATTTTTATCGGCAAGCTCTCCGAGCAGATTTTGAATTATTCTGCTGTGATGTGAACAGGCGGACGGGCACACATTCATAACACGCTTTATATTTAAAAACATTACCGTAACATAATTTTCCGCAACCACGCTGACATTAAGCACCGAACCTTTAGCGCAGGCATAGGCGGCGGCAAAGGTCTGCCCCTGCCCTGCTTTAGAAAGAATATTGCGGTTGCCCCAAACATCCTCCTGTATGATAAGAACACTTCCCGAGAGTACGAAACCTATTGATTCGACCTTGTCGCCGACACGCAGCAGGAATGTATCCTTAGAGAAATTTTCTTTTCTTGTATCAAGGCAGGAAAGCATATCGGTAAGTTCTTCTTCGGTAATACCCGAAAAAAGCTGGGAAGATCGAATAACAGATAAAAAATTTTTCATAAAAATCCTCTTTTGTTGAAAATTCAACCGACTTGTTGATTTTATTATATTATAATACGAACAGAAAAGCAAGGAGGAATTGCTATGAAAAGAAGAATTATTGAAATAAATAAAGAAAAATGCAACGGATGCGGAGCTTGTGCCTCTGCTTGTCACGAGGGAGCGATTGCTATGGTTGACGGAAAGGCAAAACTAATGCGTGATGATTATTGTGACGGTCTCGGCGACTGTTTGCCCGCCTGCCCCACCGGCGCCATTACTTTTGTTGAGCGTGAAGCGGCAGCTTATGACGAAAAAGCAGTTATGGAAAATAAGCAAAAAAAGATGCAGGAAAAGATAAAAAAGGAAGGAATGAGATTACCCTGCGGATGCCCCGGAAGTCAGTCAAGAAAAATTGAGCACACTGAATGTGCCGACACAGAAATTTCCTATACACAGCCTGTCAGCCGGCTGTCACAGTGGCCCGTGCAGATAAAACTCGTTCCGACAAACGCACCGTATTTTGACGGCGCAAAATTGTTGATTGCCGCTGACTGCACGGCGTATGCCTATGCTGCTTTCCACGAACAGTTTATAAAAGGACATATCACTCTTGTGGGTTGTCCGAAACTTGACGGCGTGGATTATTCGGAAAAACTGACTGAAATCATTCGTAACAATGATATCAAAAGCGTAACCGTTGTGCGTATGGAGGTACCTTGTTGCGGAGGGCTTGAGCAAGCAGCAAAAACCGCATTACTGCAAAGCGGAAAGTTTATTCCGTGGCAGGTTGTAACAATTTCCACAGACGGTAAAATACTTGACTGAAATTAAAGAAAGCGAGAGTTTCAATATGGATAATAAAATGTTTTGTTTTCAATGTGAGCAGACTGCGGGTTGTGCTGGTTGTACCGGTAAAGCAGGCGTTTGCGGTAAAAGCGCTGATGTGGCGAAACTGCAGGATGAACTGACAGGCGCTCTTATAGGACTTGCAAGGGCAACTGTCAATTGTCCGAAAGTGAGTGCAAATGTATGGCGGTTAATAATCGAAGGATTGTTCACCACCATTACAAATGTAAACTTTAACGAGAAAACCGTTCGTGAATTTACCGAGCGGGTACACGCTGAAAAAGCAAAACTCGTACCCGGCTGCTCCGACTGTGCTTCTGCGTGCGGCCGAACCGATGATTACGATATGAAGAATGTCTGGAATGCCAAAGAGGATATTCGCAGTCTTAAATCACTTATTCTCTTTGGTATACGTGGTATGGCTGCCTATGCGCATCACGCTATGGTGCTGGGATATACCGACGAAGAAGTAAACGGTTTCTTTGCCAAAGCGCTCTTTTTTGTAGGCGAGGACCTTGGTATGAATGAACTGTTACCTATAGTTATGGAGGTCGGTGAGAAAAACCTTAAATGTATGGCGCTGCTTGATAAAGCAAACACCGAAAGTTACGGTTCGCCCGTGCCCGTTACTGTTCCTCTTACTGTGGAAAAAGGACCGTTTATTGTTATCTCCGGTCACGACCTCCACGATCTCAAACTGCTTTTGGAGCAAACAGAGGGTAAAGGCATCAATATTTATACTCACAGCGAAATGCTTCCCGCACACGGATATCCGGAGCTTAAAAAGTATGCGCATCTTAAGGGCAACTTCGGTACGGCGTGGCAGAATCAACAAAAAGAATTTTCCGAACTTCCGGCTCCGGTGCTGTTCACCACCAACTGTCTTATGCCGCCTAAACCCGATTATGCCGACCGTGTATTCACCACAGCAGTGGTATCCTATCCGGGAATAACCCACATTGGAGATGATAAGGATTTCACACCGATTATAGAGAAAGCTTTAGAGTTAGGCGGTTATCCCGAAGCCAAACTGTTTACCGGTATCAACGGCGGCAGCACGGTTATGACCGGTTTTGCAAGGAATACGGTGCTCGGAGTATCGGATAAAATAATTGAAGCAGTCAAGACAGGCGCAATCAAACATTTCTTCCTTGTCGCCGGTTGCGACGGCGCTCGTCCCGGCCGCAACTACTACACAGAATTTGTAAAACAGACGCCTGACGATACAGTAGTATTGACTCTTGCCTGCGGAAAATACCGTTTTAACGACCTTGATCTCGGCACAATAGGCGGTCTGCCCCGTCTGATGGATATAGGCCAGTGCAATGACGCTTACAGTGCTATTCAGATTGCCGTCGCACTTTCCGACGCATTCGGATGCGGTGTGAACGACCTGCCGCTGTCTATGGTACTTTCCTGGTACGAACAGAAAGCGGTGTGTATCCTGCTGACCTTGCTGCACCTGGGTATTAAAAACATCCGCCTCGGCCCCACTCTGCCGGCGTTTATTTCTCCCGGTGTACTAAAACACCTTGTGGAAAACTTCGGAATTGCCCCTATCACAACCCCCGAGGAAGACTTAAAACAACTTTTGAAATAACGCTTTCACCGTAGATTTTGAAAACGCAAGATTGCTGTTTAAAAAATAAAAACTAACACAAAAAGCCTTCGCATACATTTTATCGTTTGCGAATGCTTTTTTGTTTTTGTGACTTTCGGGTAAAATAACAAAGAAAAATATTCGGAGGTAACAAAAGAATGAAAGGACGAATTATCACTGCAAAAACGATTGCCGAATTTAAGGAACATCTTATCTTAAATGAAAGAAGTTCTGTAACGGTTGAAAAATATATCCGTGATGTAAAAGTATGCTTTTTACAATGCCCCTCTATCAAATATCTATTTTAACAATAAAAATGGTTGGTCAATTGGTGAAAACCGATTACCTTTTAAAATAAGTTACGGACTATATCCACATTATTATAGTATTGACGAATCAGAATGGATGGCAAAATTTATATCTAGAAGGACTACCGTACCATACGATAATGGCTATCAAACCACGACAACAACAGTCGTATATTATAATGTTGTATGGTCAAGAACATAGATGTCGGAGGAATACTTTTATGACTAAAAATGAATTAACCAATAACAATTCTTATCTAATTGTTGACAATAATGGTGCTTTCCATAAAATATCTTATCGCAGTAATTTAATTAAGGAAATTTATAATATCAGTCCTACTTCCTATGATAAAATTTTAGAAAAACATCTTACAAATACAGATGATATTAAGTGCATAAGAAAAATTGCGGAAATATTAGAAAAAGAGAATTGTGAATTTTATCAGCTGACAAGGCTTTAATATCATAAAGCAAAAAATTTCATCGGCTTGACCGAAAACTATTTATTTAAACACCACCACTGCAGATTTTTTCATTTCTGTAGTGGTAGTGTTAATTGTGCCTTTATATGATTTTAAGCTTTTGCTGATACACCATTTAAAAGTATTCATAACATTCGTCGATGCTTTCGGTAAGCGAATCGTCAATATGTAGGTTTTTACATATGTCAACAAAGTAATCGTCTGTCATACTTGCAATAAAATCTACAACATTTTCATTTGAATCTACAATAATCCGTCTTGAGTCCTTGTCTCTGTAGCAATTACCTAAAACAGTGCCGGTTAAATGATGTTTAAACACGGGCAAATTATAGTTCTTGTTTTCGATATCATCGAGTAGTTTGTTGTATAGCCTCTCCATCAAAGGCTGAATAATATTATAATAAGGTTTATTTAAACTTTCATCGCAATAAATTGTGAAATTTTCTTAACTTGAACACACCTAAGAATTCAGTCGCTCAAAAACCGGAGCTGTTCATCTGTATGGAACCAATGATCGCCGCCTTTCATAACCGTAACTGCTGCGCCGATGCTGCAGGCAAATTCGGATACCGCGTATCATAAGACGTAAAATTGTCAAGTTCACCATATAAAATATCGGTGGGGACATTCCACTTTATCGGGTGTTCACGCACATAACTTAAATAATCCCACGATAAAGTTTCGCCGAACTTTGTGAGGATTTCTTTTTTTAAAAAAGCTCGTCTTCCGTTACATTTGCCGATATCATCATATTTTTAATGAGTTTTTCCATATCAACAACCGGAGAAATAAGCATCGCTTTATCAAGCTGTTTCAGTGAAAGCGAATTCATCGCAAAAAATGCTCCTATACTGTTTGCAACTAAAACCGTGCTGTCGTATTTCTCTCTTAAGTCGTTAAAGAAATTCAGAAATTCATTCTTTGCATCCCACGGGGCAGTCGACTTATAATCAAATCCCATAACTTCAAATTCGGGGAATAACGGCTTATAAAACTCCGCCTCATCCGCATTGCCGCCTTTGCCGTGAACATAAACTGCCGCTTTTTTCATAATTGCGCCTTTTAAACCTTTTTAATGAATAATGATCCTCGAAATTTCCATTGTAAGTATTTTAAGTAAAGTGCCGCCGGACATTATATAAAACCATATCTGTCTTGTGTACTGAGACTTAGCTATAGGAGTTGCTATCGCCGCCGAAACTATAAGAAAAGCTCCTACAGCGCCTACGATAGTTGGTATACTTACAAGTGAAAAAATGCCCGGAGCGCAGCTGCCGTCAATTGTGTTCTGAATAGTTTTATCCAGGCCGTCTCTTGTTGCGGCAAAACAGCATACTACAAGCCCGAAAATAAAAAGGAACATACTCCTGCGGCCCCAAAAGCGGATATCCGAACTGTTAATTACATTATAACCGATAAATCCCAACAGACCGAGTATCATAATTGTTGTAGCTGCCGTTACGGCATTTCCGAAATAAAGTTTCATAATATATCCTCCGTAAAACAAATTTACTTTCTGCCTGACTTTGCATTAAAAGTTTTATAAAAAAGTCTTATGTGGCTATCAAGTTTTGCTAAGCATTCCTCTTCTTTTTCGGGTTGGCGGTCGCAAATACCTATCAGGGTTATAACAGGCGCTACATACATCATAGCGAGCGCATCGGGGTCCTCCTCCGCTATCTCACCGAGATTTATCAGACTGCTAAACAGTTTTGCGTGATATTCGGTTAAGCGCTGCACATAACGCCTTGTATACAGTTCCGCAAGCTTCGGCGAACGGAATTGTTCAATGGTCATCATTCTGCGAAAGCGGCTTATAGTCTCGTTATGAAGAGAATAATCGAATATCTGACGCACCTTTGATATCAAAAACTCTTCGGATATTTCTGTGAACACTGATATATCTTCAGCGGCATTCTGCACGTGGATGTCAATTTTATCAGTGTATTCCTCATATTCTGCGGCAGTATTTTCCACAATAGCTTCAAAAATCGCTTGTTTGCCTTGATAGTGATTATAAAGAGACGGAGCCTTTATGCCCACTGCCTTTGCAATTTCATCTACGCTTACGGAATCGTATCCTTTCAGTGAAAAGAGCTCAAGAGCCTTCTCGAGAATTATTTGTTTTGTGGTTTCCTGTTTCATAGAACACCTCGCTAACTAATATTCGTTAGTTATTATTATATACAAAAGCTTCTCCCCTGTCAATAGATTTTTAAAATATACAGGTATAAAATTTAATCTTGTAAAATGCGACAGAATTTGATATAATTGTCAAAAGATGATTTTATGGGAGAATGATAAAAGATGTCCGTGGGGTTTCGCAAAAGTCTTTTCGGTTTTAACAGCGAAGATGTTTTGAAATATATTGAAAAAACACACCGTTCATTTGCGGAAAAAGAAGAAAAGCTTAAGCTTCAAATAAATGATCTGAGTTCGCAGCTCGATGAACTGAAGGCGCAAAAAGAGAATTTGGCAGATGAACTTGATAAAATCGAGGCTCAGAAAGCGGAAATTGAGCAGTTATCCGAAAGCGTAGGTAAGTTATACCTTGTAGCGCAGACAAGCGCAAAATCTATGATAGACAGCACTAAAGAGAATTGTGAAATAAGCGAAAATGAGGTTTCGAAAAACATTGCCGCCGTTTCAAATGCGCAGGAATCCTTAAATCAACTTAAAACCGATATCCAAAAAACAGCGAATGATTTTTCGGCAGAGGTTGCAAGGCTTATATCCGAGCTTGATAAAACTAAAAATCAAATAAACGAAAATATATCAAAAGCAAAAGAATCTGCTGTTGATTTTGAAGAAAGCTACGCTAAAATAACTAACGGCTGAGCAACTTACAATTTAATAAACATTCTGTATAACCGCAACCGCCCGTTTTATGGGTGGTTGTTTCTTTTTGACTTTCAGTCTTTAATCTGACAAAGCATTCAAAATAAATACCCGCACCTTTCGGTGCAGGTATTTATTTTGAATTTAAAGGTTTTTCTGCTTATCAGTTTGTAATTGTAAGCTCGCTGTCCTTATCAAAAATATGAATCTTAGCTGTCTCAATAGCTATCTTGATTCTGTCTCCCGGCTTAGCGGTTGACTCAGGAGCAACACGGGCATTGATCGTCTGATTCTCGCAATTCATATAAAGATATGTTTCAGCACCCATAAGTTCGGTTACTTCAACATCTGCTTCTACAATACCGTCAGGGTTAGCAGCAACAAGCTCCGGTTCGTCGTGAACATCCTCAGGACGAATACCCATTATAACTTCCTTGCCTGCATATGCTTCAAGGCAATTATCCTTATTCTTTGATTCGGGAAGCTTTATCTTATATTTTACGCCGGCTCTTGTCTTGGTATCCTCGGAACCGAACTCAACAAAATAATCCTTACCTTCTTTTAAAAGAACAGCCTCAATAAAGTTCATCTGCGGAGAACCGATAAATCCTGCGACAAAGAGATTGCAAGGATACAGATAAAGGTTCTGCGGAGTGTCAACCTGCTGAATAAGACCGCTCTTCATAACTACGATACGGGTACCCATTGTCATAGCTTCGGTCTGGTCGTGAGTAACGTAAATAAAGGTTGTTCCGAGTCTCTGATGGAGCTTTGATATTTCGGTACGCATCTGCGCACGAAGCTTTGCATCAAGGTTTGAAAGCGGCTCATCGAGCAAGAATACCTTAGGTTCACGGACTATAGCACGACCGAGCGCAACACGCTGACGCTGACCGCCCGAAAGAGCCTTAGGTTTACGCTCAAGAAGATGTTCTATATCAAGAATTCTTGCTGCTTCTTCAACACGGCGCTTGATTTCATCCTTTGAGGTCTTTCTGAGTTTAAGACCGAACGCCATATTATCGAATACTGTCATATGAGGATAAAGAGCGTAGTTCTGGAAAACCATTGCTATATCTCTGTCCTTAGGGGCAACATCGTTTACCAAACGGTCGCCGATGTAAATTTCACCGTCCGATATTTCTTCAAGACCCGCAACCATACGGAGAGTTGTTGACTTACCGCATCCGGAAGGACCTACAAGAATTATAAATTCCTTATCTTTGATTTCAAGGTTAAAATCCGAAACTGCGGTTACGCCGCCGGGATACCTTTTGTACACATTACGAAGTGACAGACTTGCCATTTTTTATGAGACCTCCTGAAATGATTTGTCATCCTCAGTATTATACCAAAATAGGAGCAATATTTCCATAATTAATTCCTACAATGTTATATTATGCATTTTGTTTAAATTGCATACGAAAATTAAAATTAAATATTGAAAGCCTTTATTCGGTTCTATACGGCCAAAGCGCACTGTGCTTCTTCGCAGCTTAACTCAATGCACTCCCCTTCCTTTAGGTATTCCGGAATAACAAGCTTCCCTATTTTTATTCTTTTTAAATCAACGACTCCGAGACCGACTGTTCCGAACATTCTTTTGATCTGGTGGTATTTGCCCTCTGTTATGATTATTCTCGCCTTATTTTCCCCTATTCGTTCAAGAATTGCTCTTTTACACACGGTGCCGTCTGCAAGAATTGTTCCTTTTGCGAACGACTCTATCATAGATTGTGTAACATCACCGTCCAGAACAGCCTCATAAACCTTTTGAACAGATTTTGAGGGACTTATACAGTTATGCGAAAATACACCGTCATCAGTAAGCAAAATCAATCCCGTAGTATCCTTATCAAGCCTGCCGACAGGCGCAAGTTCACGCCTTTTAAGCTCGTCCGGAACAAGATCGACAACTGTTTTTCTTGATTTGTCCTCACTTGCCGAAAGCACGCCTTTAGGCTTATTCATAAGAATATAAATATATTTTTTATATTCTATATTTTCGCCTTTAAACACAACGCTTGAAGAGTCGGGATCTATCGTAAACGAGGGGTCGAAAACAGATATGCCGTCAACATAAAGTCCGGTTTTCCTGATTATATTCCGTGCCTCGCTGCGGCTAAAGCCCTTTTGCGCAGAAAGAAATTTATCAAGTCTTTGTTTTTCCATTTTATTTTTTAAGGGGAAGCATAAATCCGTCAAGCGATACAGAGGATATGTCTCCGCCTATTATTTTACCTCCGCAAACTATCAAATTTGCTTCGCAATCGGCTCCCTTTGCAGCATTAAAGTTTATAACCTTATATTTATAAATCGTGATTTTACAGCCTTTATAAGGCGAGAGGTCAAAACCTGCCTTCTGCTGAAGCTTATTGTAATTTTCATAAACCTGAGAAAATTCCACAGGAACGGTCGTTTCCTTTTCGAGAATACATTCTTCTTTAACATCGCATCCTATCGACGACAAAAAATGCACTCTTTGCGAATTATCGTTTCCGGCAATCGCATAAACGGATGATGACATAGTTTCGCTCAAAACAAGAACGGCAACAGCTAAAATCAGAACTATCGACAAAAGGCCGGAACGGTTTAAAATACGGTAAATTTTCATTTAAAGCACCCTTATATTTTACGGCGCAAAAAGAAATATTATTACACTTTTTCTATCAAACACACGCAGTGAGAGGCTATTCCGAGCATATTCCCCGTAAATCCGAGACCCTCTTCGGTTGTTGCTTTAATATTCACACAGTCTTTCTCAATACCGGCTGCGCAGGATATAATATCACGCATTTTCTCGGTATAAGGTGAAAGTTTCGGAGCCTGAGCTATCACCGTCACATCAATATTGACCGCCTTATACCCTTTTTCTTTTAAAAGCAGCACAGTCTTTTCGAGTAAAATAACGGATGATATATCTTTATAGCAATCTTGAGTATCCGGAAAATGTTTTCCTATATCTCCGAGTGCAGCCGCCCCGAGCAGAGCATCACAGACAGCGTGAATGAGAACATCAGCATCCGAGTGACCTAAAAGGCCTTTTTCATACGGGATTTCAACGCCGCCCAAAAAAAGTTTTCTGTTTTCACAAAAACGGTGTACATCATAACCGTGACCTATTCTCATTCTTCCCTCTCCCTATAGATATAAAATTCCGCAAGAGAAACATCTTCGGCGGTTGTTATTTTAAGGTTTTTAACACTTCCCTGTGTTATTGCAACACTATACCCGGCGTTTTCCATAAGAGAAGCGTCGTCAGTAAAATCCGCAGCGTTACTTTTAAGAGAAGCCTCTTTATACTTGGCAACATCAACGCCCTGCGGCGTTTGGGCAAGGCGAACCGAAGAACGGTCCACTGTTTTTAAAACAGTTTGTCCGTTATTTGTAAGCTTTACGGTATCGTTAACACCCACCGTGCATACTGCGGCATCAAAATTTTCGAGGGCGTTAACCACATCTTTGATAATTTTGCCGTCAACCAAGGGGCGTGCACCATCGTGTATAAGTACCTTTTTATCGCAGATATCAAGCTTTTCTATTCCTGCCATAACCGATTCGTGTCGGTTTTTACCGCCTATAACTATATCGGATACCTTTTCTATTCCGTATTTATCGCAGAGCATTTGAACACTGAGCAGACTTTCTGCTCTTGTTACAACTATTATTTTTGATATAAAATCACAGTTTTCAAAGGCAATAAGGGTTCTTGCCAGAACCGGCATTCCGAGAATATCAAGGAACTGCTTATCCTGCCCCTTCATTCTTGTTGAAGAACCGGCAGCGACTATAACAGCCGGTATGTTTTTTTTATTCGTCTGCTCCACAGTTTCAAAACTTAAAGCAAATTCCGTTACCGGCATTTTTTATCAACTCCCTGTTTTTTATCGATAAATGAAAGCATTAAAGAGGACACAACAATTCCGATAACCGTTCCCGCAGACAGTCCGGCTGTAACATCGGTTAAATAATGAACATTGAAATAAACCCTTGATATTCCTATAAAAAGAGGCAAAATCCAGATAATACACACAGCTGCCTTTTCTTTTTTGCTTTTGCAAAACCTTAAAAGACAGACTATAAGAGCCGTATAAAGCGCAGCACTGTTCATTGCGTGACCGCTCGGAAAGCTGTAACCGCTGACAGAAAGAAGGCGATGTTCGGGCCTTATTCTGCAAACCAAATTCTTTATTCCAGTGTTCAAAAGCCACGAAGAAACGGTCGTAACCGCAACAGGCATACCTACTCTGAGCCTTGACGGCAAAAGCAGCAGCAAAGCAACTACACCTATGACTGTATATACCTGCCCTATTTCGGTGAATGCACGCATAATAATATTTCCTGCCGAATCGGGATTCAGAAATTTTGATACGGAAATCTCAATATCCGATATAGCTCCCGTAACAGCCAAAACCGCCGACACTGTAAATATCAAACTCATTACCGAAATAATGGCAGCCAAAATAACTTTCTTTTTCATTTTACCACGCTTCTCACATCCGAGCAGAAAATAAAAGCCGCACTCTACCTTGAATTTGCAGAGTGCGGCTGCGACACGGCGGCGTTATTACACTGCCGAATGAATTGAAATTTTATTCCTCGTCATCCTTTGAATCACAGCAATCATCGCCGCAGCAGCAATCACAGTCGTCATCAAAGTCAAACTCAAGGTCAGTACCGCAGTTGGGGCACTTTATTCCGCCTTCTTCTATCATATCTTCATCAAGATAAATAGTATCATTGCAGTTGGGGCAGGTGATCTCATAAAGATCGTCATCATCGTCACAGCAACAATCACAGTCGTCGTCATCACCGTAAAAATCGTCCTCAATAGCTGCAAGGTCTTCGTCAACGGCGTCAAGCTGCTCGCTCATATCATCGCAAGCATCTTCAATATCGCATATTTCTTCGGTTATATCGCCTACGAGGTCTATAAGGGCTGAAAGTATTTTGCCCTCCTTAGTGGTCTCGTCAAGCTCAAGGCCCTCTGCAAGACCTTTAACATAAGCAATTTTTTCACAGATATCCATTTTGTTTCCTCCTGTATTTTTAAAACTTATGCACGCTCCATATATTCACCTGTACGGGTGTCTATACGGATAACATCTCCTTCATTTATGAAAAGGGGAACTCTTATTTCGCAGCCTGTTTCAAGTGTTGCCGGCTTTGTTGCGTTAGTAGCGGTATCGCCCTTAAATCCGGGTTCGGTTGCAGTTACGGCAAGCTCAACAAATGTGGGGGGTTCAACTCCGAAAACCTTACCCTTATAAGAAAGCACCTTGCATACCATATTTTCCTTAACAAACTTGAAGTTATCGCCGAGTTCCGAAGAATTTATAGGCTCAAGCTCATAGGTTTCCTGATCCATAAAGTAGTAAAGGTCGCCGTCGTTATATGAATACTCCATATCCTTACGCTCAACATAAGCTGTGGGGAATTTCGCAGTGGGATTGTAGGATTTTTCAACAACAGAGCCTGTTATAACATTTTTGGTTTTGGTTCTTACAAAAGCAGCTCCCTTGCCGGGCTTAACATGCTGGAATTCGACTACCTGTAAAACCTGTCCGTCTTCCTCAAATGTTACGCCATTTCTGAAATCTCCGGCACTAATCATATTATTTTTCCTCCATAAGCAAAATTATACATTATACAATTAAGTATACGGCTTTTTATGCGTTTTGTCAAGTATTTACTGTTTGCTTTTTATCCAAATCAATGTTTTCAAATAAATACCAATATCAGATAATCGTTCACCCTATTTACCCGGCTTTTTTAATATTCCGAATTATAATTTTCCTGCACAAGATAATCGATTATTATTCGTGAGATCAAGTGAAGCGGAAGATTTGACATCATATTATATTCTTTAAGCACGCTCTGGCTTTCCTGTCTGGCGCCTAAATACACATCGGAGTAATCCTTAAGCTTAGTATTTTCAATGCAAGAGCAGGTTATTACCTTTGAATTATTTTTCTTGGCGTTTTTTGCAGCCATACACAACTCCGGTGTACTGTTTTTTACCGTAAAAATAATAATAAGATCCGTTTTTTTAAATAATTTGTAAGAACTATTAAGTATAACCGAATCTGAAAGTAACGATGCGTTAAAGCCCAACAAAGTAAGCTGAAATTCAAAATATCTCGCTATCAACGCAGTGTTACCGCGTGCAATAATAAATATTTTCTTAGAGGTCTCTATTTCTCTTATGATTTTCTGAATATCCGATATTACAAACGAATTTATCGTTTCTGCACATTCAACCGCAAGGTTTTCTGTTATAGTGCTTATTTTGTCACGATTATGTGCCATACTGTTTTGACTTGCAGCAGAATATTTAAGCTCGGATATACCTTTATATCCGCATTTTTTTATCAGACGAGATACTGTTGCGGTTGATACATAGTTTTCTCTTGCTATTTCTGTTATAGAATATTTCCAGATATTGTGCGAATGACGGTTTATCCACTTAATTATACCTTTCTCTGCAGCAGAAAAATCATTGAACTCTTTATCGTTTAGCTGTATTTGCATTTTAACACTTCCTTTCCTGTAAATATTATCACATTTACGAAAAAATGTAAATGATTTTCGCATTTTTAGGGCAATAAAGGCCAAAATAGTAAACATTTTTCATAAAATTCGTGTTATTATCGGAAATGTTAGGATGTGATTTAAAATGAGTGAGGGAATGATTTCGCCGTCTGTAATGTGTATGTCGGAATGGGGAGACTGCAAGTCAAGGTTTGAAATATTCGAAAAAAGCGGTATTGAAATGCTGCACGCCGATGTTATGGACGGAATTTTTGTTTCAAACCTTATGCTCGGAACAGAGAGCATTAAAAATATTCGAAAAGTGTCAAAAATACCGCTTGATATTCATTTGATGATTGAAAAACCGGAAGATAAGCTTGGGTGGTTTGACATTAAACCCGGTGAATATGTATCGATCCATGCCGAATCAACCAAACATCTTCAGGCAGCATTAGCAAAAATAAAAGCATACGGTGCTCACCCGATGGTTGCGCTTAATCCCGCAACACCGATTATTATACTTGAGGATGTAATAAATGATGCCGACGGCATTTTATTAATGACGGTAAACCCAGGATTTGCGGGACAGAAGTTAATTGAGCAAACCTTGACTAAAATCAAAAGACTGCGTGATTGGCTTAAAAGTATCGGGAAAGAAGATGTTTTAATTGAAGTCGATGGAAATGTAAGTTATGAAAATGCCGTTAAGATGCGAAAAATGGGTGCAGACATTTTTGTATGCGGAACCTCAAGTATACTCGGAAATAATGACGACTTGGAAGAAAATATCATCAAATTCAGAAAACTTATAGATTTTGATTACAGGGAGATTTAATATATGAAAGCTGACAGACTATATTCGGTAGGGAATTTCATTTGCGATGATACGGAGATTCCGCTGCCTCTCGGTAATGAACTTTTGATTAAGGTTGGGGCATGCGGAATTTGCGGTTCGGATTATCCGAGAGTATTTGATCACGGAAGCAGTAATGGAAAATATCCTCTTACAATAGGCCATGAATTTTCGGGTGAAATTGTTGCGGTTGGTAAAAAGGCAGATAAAAACTTAATAGGTAAAAAGGGAGCAATATTTCCACTGATTCCGTGTATGAAGTGCGGTCCGTGCAGCGTTTCAAACTATGCAATGTGCGAAAATTACGATTATCTCGGTTCAAGACGCAACGGCGGAATGGCAGAATACTGTTTAATTCCTTCAAGCTGGAACTTTATTGAATCAAACGGCGCTTCAATGCAACTGCTTGCTATGACAGAGCCGGCATGCGTCGCACAACACGCAGTCAGAAAAGGCAATGTGAACCCCGGCCAAACGGCAGTGGTTTTCGGAGCGGGACCTATCGGAATAATGGCAGCACGCTGGATAGAGCTTTTTGGTGCAAAACCCATTCTTGTTGATATAAACGAGGATAAGATTGAATTTGCAAAGCAGCTTGGCTTTGACATTGTTAATTCGAAGAAAGAAAATGTTGCAGAAAAAATCAAAGAATTAAACGGCGGTTACCTTGCAGATGTCGCTATTGAAGGCACGGGTGTGGGGTCTGCATTGATCAATTGTGTTGAATGTGTCAGACCGTGCGGTAATATTTCTCTTCTTGGTAATCCTATTGGCGATATAATTTTGCCGCTTAAAATTCACAGTATGATAATGCGAAAGGAATTGACATTGTCGGGAGTTTGGAATTCAAGCCGTTGCCTGTATCCTGTGAGTGAATGGAAGTATACCGTTGCAATGATGGACGCAGGTAAATTTGTTGCGGAGGATTTAATTACCGATAAATTATCCCTTGAGGAAATTCCGGAATTTATGCTTCAAATTAAAAACAGAAACAAAACCTGTATTAAAGCTATGTATGTGAGCGAGCATAATAAGAGGTAATCCGCTTATTATAAAGAGACTCTTTTTTCGTCATTTAAAATCTTAAATACTTGCAAGCTTTTATCATTTCAAATGGATATACATTTTTAAGGATTTTTTATTGAAAGCCGATTAAAAGAGATCAGCCCTTATTAAAGTAATTTAAAACCGATTATCATCTTTCAACAAATTTTAACGGTCGCAGCGTGGGTGGTACAGCTTAGGTTTTGAAAAAATCGGCAACTTAATTTTAGACAAAATTAAAAGTGTTGAGTTACATACGGTTCTTCTTCAAATTATGTGTAAAGTCCAAAGTACGGTATAAAAAAAGCAAAGAGATGAATGGCGTGAAAGACAGAAAACGGCTTGCACGCCATATTTGCATAATAGCAGAAGGAGCAAACAGTAATGAACGGCTGCCGTGGCAGCCGTTCATTACTGTTTGCTTTTTACCCAAGTTGACGGAGAAAAGGCTATAATAAGCGGGAATATTTCGAGTCTTCCGAGCAGCATAGCTCCCGAAAGGACAAACTTTGAAAGCGCCGAATAATCCGCAAAGCTCATTGTGGGACCCACTTTTGCTAATCCCGGCCCTATATTGTTAAAGCAGGAAACAACTGCCGTAAAGTTTGTTTCCATACCAAACGGTTCAAAACTGATTATTAAAAATCCCATAAGAATAAATATCATATAAGCGGCAAAATAGACGCCCAAACCGTCAAGAGTTTTTTCATCGACATTTCTGCCCTCGAACCTGACAACACCCACGGATCTCGGGTGAGTAAGCTTTCTTACCTGCCTGCCTATCATTTTAAACAGCAGCACCGCTCTTGAAACCTTAAGCCCGCCGCCGGTTGAACCCGCACAGGCACCTACAAACATTAAGATAAGAATAATAGCTTTTGAAAGCCCGGGCCATTTATCAAAATCCGCCGTTGCATATCCGGTTGTGGTAATAATTGAAGAAACCTGAAAAAATGAATCTCTTATACATTTTGAGAGCCGCTCATACATAGAGGCGGTATTTAAAATTATTATTCCGGTGCTTACCGCAACTATCGAAAGGTAATACCACATCTCGCTGCTCTTCAGTGCAGATTTAAACTTTCTTATGAGCATAAGATAATAAATATTGAAATTTATTCCGAAAAGGAGCATAAATACCGCTATTACCCATTGACAATAAGGACTGTACGAAGCTATTGAATCCGCCTTAATACCGAAACCGCCTGTACCGGCAGTGCCGAAAGAATGAAGCAGACTGTCAAAGACAGGCATACCGCCGGCTATGAGCATAATTATTTCGACTATGGTCATAACCATATAAATCAGATACAATATTTTTGCCGTATCTTTCGTTCTCGGGACTATTTTGCCTACTACCGGACCCGGCATTTCCGCTCTTAAAATATGCATCGTTCTGCCCGATACGTTCGGTATAACCGCAACAACGAAAACGAGAAATCCCATTCCGCCTATCCAGTGCGTAAAGCTGCGCCAAAAAAGCGCTCCGTGACTTAAGGCTTCCACATCTTTGAGTATGGATGAACCGGTTGTTGTAAATCCGCTGACCGTTTCAAAAAATGCATCCGTATAAGAAGGAATGTCACCGCTCGCAACAAACGGCAAAGCACCGACTGCGGAAACGGCAATCCAGGCAATGGCGACTATGGTAAAGCCTTCCTTTGCGTATATTATATGGTCCTTTGGGTGAACAAGGATACTTATGAGAGTTCCGAGAGCGAATGCCCCGACGCACACTATAAGAAAGGAAACAGCGACACTGTATTCCTTATACACCACGGACGTGACCGCAGGGAGCAGCATAAGAGCCGCTTCTATCTGAAGTATCCAGCCGATCATTTTAAAAACCATTTTTAAGTTCATTGCTTTCACTCCATAATCTCAGAAAGGTCATCCATTATACGGTCCTTAGCTATAACTACTACCTTATCGCCTGCTGCAAAGCAATCGTCGCCCGAAGGAATCATAGCCTTCTTGCCGCTTATTATTCCCGCAATAAGGATATTCGGTTTAAACCTCATTTCTTTCAGCGGAACTCCGATATACTTAAAGTCCGGCTGAACATTGAATTCAAGAGCTTCAACCTTTCCGTCCATAAGCTTATAAAGTGTTTCTATATTACTGCCCAGCGAATTTTGAAGGGCTCTTGCATATTTGGATATGACGCCGCTCACCGTCTTTTTGGGGGATACTATACAGTCAAGACCTAACTTTTCCGCCATTGAGGCAAGCTCGTTACGGTTTACTTTTGTTATAACTTTAGGAACATTCTGAGATGCGGCAAAACAAGAAACGAGAATGTTTTCTTCGTCCATACCGGTAAGAGCAACAAAAGCATCGGTCGAGCGAATACCCTCTTCAAGGAGAATTTCCTGCTCCGTACCGTCCCCGTTTATCACGGTAGCCTCCGGCAAATCCGCTGCCACTTCACTGCAAACAGATGGATCGGAATCTATGATTTTAACCGAGCTTCCGCTCGCTATAAGCATTTTCGCAAGATAATACGCAGTTCTGCTTGCTCCGAGTATCATAATGTTTTTAGCCTGCTTGCGCATAATACCGAGCATTTTCAAAAATTTATGGATTTCGGATATGGTTGCCGCAACTCCTATGCGGTCCCCCGATTTCAGGACAAAATTACCGTCCGGTATATAAACCTCTTCTCCCCTGTTTACTACGCACACAAGGAAGTTGGCCTTATATTTTTTACGCATATCCACAAGGCTGATACCGTCAAGCACCGAGCCTTCGGAAAGCTTAAGTTCGATCATTTCAAAGTTTCTTCTTGAAAATGTTTCGGTATTAACCGCCGCAGGTATTTTTAAAACATTGAATATTTCCTGTGCGGTCAAAAGTTCCGGGTTTATGCTTATCGAAAGTCCTATCTGCTGACGCATAAATCCTAAATTTTTATCGTTATATTCGGGATTTCGAACTCTTGCGGCTGTATGAGCGGCACCCATCTTTCTGGCTATTATACAGCTGAGCATATTAAGTTCATCCGAGCCTGTTACAGCTACAAACATCTCAGCCGACGATATCCCCGCTTCACTGAGCGTATCATAGTTAGCGCCGTTTCCGCAAATACACATAACATCATATATATCTCTTATATTGTCAACCGCAGCTTGGTCGTTATCAATAGCCACAACATCGTGACCTTCTTTTGCAAGGCTTTCAATAACAGTGGTTCCTATCTTGCCGCAACCTACTACAATTATCTTCATTAAAACCTACCTCCGATAAGCTTTACCATAGACAATACAATCAGAGTACCATACTTCCCATAGCGGAAAATTTGTCCGTTTATATTGTCTCGTCATTTGAAATACGGCAGTATTCCTGCATTTCTCGACTTCATAAACGAAAAAATTTTCTCGCTATGGGTCAAAGATTTTGTAAGAAAACGGCGCCGGTTAGCGGTGCGGTGCGACGCACGAAGAATACCGGCGTATTGTGAGCATAGGGCAACAATGCCGAAACTAATGCCGTTTCTTCAAAAAAGCATTGTACCCTGATTATATTGTCTATCCGTTTAATTGTTTTTTGTATTATACCCCCAAAGGAGGCGAATGTCAACAGAGCATCCGCCCGAGTTGACAAAAGCATAACTTTATTATAAAATAAAAATATCAAACAAAGGCAAGGAAGGTACAAAATGGAATCTGTAAGCTCCGATAAAAAAATGAAGAAAGGCAAGAAAATTGCTCTCATAATTCTTTGCGTATTCCTCGGCATTGCTGTTGTTGCCGCAAGCACATACGGTATACTTTACAATTTGGGAAAGAGCCGTTTTCACAAAGGCGACAAGAACATCAGTATTCCGAGCGGTAACAAAGATATACAGATAGATGAAGATATCGTCACTTACAACGGAAAAAAATACAGTTTAAACGAAAATATCGTTACAATTCTTTGCAGCGGTATTGACAAAAGCAGTATAAACGACAATAAAGGCTTCGGTGAAAACGGTCAGGCTGACTGTATTTTCGTAGCTGCAATAGACACTAAGCTTAAAAAAATAACCGTGATACCTATTCCGAGAGAGACTATGACGGATGTTGATATTTATTCGGCGGGCGGTGAATTTTCCGGCACAAAAAAAGAACAGGTCTGTCTTTCTTACGCTTACGGCAATACGCCGGATTCGTCGAGCAAAAATGTAATAAGGTCTGTAAGCAGGATACTTTACGGTATAAACATAAGTTCTCACGTAACAGTGGACCTTAGCGGAATAGGCGTGATAACATCAAAGATAGGCGGCGTTCCGCTGACTGCGATCGAAGATATAAACTCAGGTTCTGTAAAAATTAAAAAAGGTGAAAAAGTAAACCTTAAGGGTAAGAGTGCTATAGCATATGTTCAGTCAAGAGAGACTGATGCGCAGGCGAGCACCCGCAGACTTTTAAGGCAAAAGCAATTCTTAACCGCACTTGTATCAAAAGCGGGAAACGATATTGTATCGGATTTTACAAAACTTGCCGATTATTATAACGCTATGAAGCCCTATACATCATCCGATATAACTCTGTCGCAGCTCACCTATCTTGCAAGCAACTGCCTTACAATGAATCTCGGAAATGCGATAGAATACAAAACTATTGACGGTGAAATAAATATGGGTGAAAAATGGGTTGAATTTACCCCTTCCGAAAGTTCTGTGCTTGAAATTATTTTTTCGACCTTTTATACCGAAATAAAATAGTTAACACTTGCATTTAAAGACACGGCGTCGCCTTTCGGCGACGCCGTGTCTTTTTGTTTTATTTCGTTAATAAACGGAGATTTTTTAAAACTTTCTCCACACCATTTTATTTACAACGCCTGTATAAGACTGGATAATTTTAACAACCTTTAAAGAGACGTTCTCATCTGTATAGTCGGGAACCGGGATGCCGAAATCACCTTCTTTGTTTGCTTTGACCGCAACTTCAACCGCCTGAACAAGTGAATTTTCATCAATTCCCGCAAGCACGAAGCAGGCCTTATCAAGCGCTTCCGGGCGTTCCGTAGACGTTCTTATGCAAACAGCGGGAAACGGTTTTCCTACCGATGTAAAAAACGAACTTTCTTCCGGCAGGGTTCCGCTGTCGGAAATGACGCAAAACGCATTCATCTGAAGGCAGTTATAATCGTGAAAACCGAGCGGTTCGTGTCTTATAACCCGTTTATCAAGTTTGAATCCGCTCTCTTCAAGGCGTTTTTTGGAGCGTGGATGGCAGGAATAAAGAATAGGCATATCGTATTTTTCGGCGATTTTATTTATAGCATTAAACAGCGACATAAAATTCTTTTCAGTATCTATATTTTCTTCCCTGTGAGCAGAAAGCAAAATATATTTTCCTTTTGTAAGGTTAAGTCTTGAATGTATATCCGAGTTTTCAATGCTTTTTAAATTTCCGTGAAGCACCTCCGCCATAGGCGAACCCGTAACATAAGTTCGCTCTTTCGGCAGCCCGCATTCTGCAAGATATCTTCTTGCGTGTTCCGAATATGCCATATTGACATCCGATATTATATCAACTATCCGTCTGTTGGTTTCTTCGGGCAGGCACTCGTCCTTGCAGCGATTACCCGCTTCCATATGAAATATCGGAATGTGAAGACGCTTTGCGGCAATGGCGGACAGACACGAATTGGTATCTCCCAAAATCAGCAAAGCATCCGGCTTTATTTCATTCATCAGCTTATAAGAGCAGTTGATGATGTTGCCAACGGTAGCTCCCAGATCGTCGCCTACGGCATCCATATACACTTCGGGTTTTTCAAGACCTAAATCATCAAAGAAAATACCGTTTAAATTATAATCATAGTTCTGTCCCGTATGTGCCAAAACGCAGTCAAAATAACTGCGGCATTTTTTAATGACTGCCGCAAGCCTTATTATTTCGGGTCTTGTGCCGACGATTATAAGCAGCTTTAATTTGCCGTCATTTTTGAACTTAATATCACTGTAATCGGTTTTAATTTCCATTTTTTATACCTTCTCAAAATATGTATCGGGGTGCGAAGGGTCAAACTGTTCGTTTGCCCACATAAGCGTAACAAGATTTTCCGAATCTGAAAGATTTATAATATTATGAGTATATCCCGGAAGCATATGGACCGCTTCCGGTTTATCTCCCGAAACTTCGAACCTTAAGACTTCATCCGAGCCTATTTTGCGTTCTTCAATAAGGGCTTTTCCCGAAACAACAATAAAAAATTCCCATTTTGAATTATGCCAATGCTGACCTTTGGTAACTCCGGGCTTTGAAACATTTACGGAAAACTGGCCGCAATTTTCGGTTTTAAGCAGTTCCGTAAAACTGCCCCTTTCGTCGGAGTTCATTTTAAGCTCAAATTTAACCTTTTCTTTCGGCAGATACGAAAGATAGGTCGAATAAAGTTTTTTTGCAAAGGAATTATTAGGAATTTCGGGCATTAAGAGCGTTTTGGGCTGAGACCTGAACTTTTTAAGCAGAGCTACGATTTCGCCGAGAGTTTGCTTATGAGTTATCGGCGCTGCGCAGTATCTTCCGTTTTTATTCATAACTGCCTCAGTACCGTCAAATTCACAGCGGTGTTCCCTGCCCTCAAGCGCATCAAGCATTTCGCATACAAGATCGTCAATATACAAAAGTTCAAGTTCGGTTGCAGGGTCGTTAACGGTTATCGGCAGATCGTTCGCCATATTGTTGCAGAATGTGGCGACTGCGCTGTTATAATTTGGTCTGCACCATTTGCCGAAAAGATTCGGAAAACGATAGATCAGCACTTTTACGCCCGTTTCCTTTTGGTAATCAAGGAAAAGATTTTCCCCAGCAAGTTTTGATTTTCCGTATTCACTGTCCTTAAATCTGCCTGCAAGAGATGCCTGCGACGAGCTTGAAAGCATTACAGGACAGGTATTTCCCTGTTTTTTAAGCGTTTCAAGCAATGTGTTTGCAAAACCGAAATTTCCCACGATAAATTCGGATGTATCTTTCGGTCTGTTAACGCCGGCAAGATTAAAAACAAAATCGGCATCTTTGCAGAATTCGTTTAATTTCTCCTGCTCGGTATCTATGTCATATTCATAAATCTTATCGATTTTAAGTTCTCGGGTGCGATCCTTACCGTCCCTGATATTTTTAAGTGCCTCACAAAGGTTTTTACCTACAAAACCTTTAGCTCCGGTTACAAGTATGTTCATTTGTTTAATCCTCATCGAAACCGAGTCCGACATATTTTAATTCACGACTGTATTCATCGATCTGTGAACCCGATATGTTTTTTATACGATTGTATTCAGATTTGATATTATTCCTCCTGAATAATAAAGCTCTTATCCATCTGACAACCCACAACGGCGGAATAAGAACAGGATGCCTTCTTATTACAGGAAAACTTTGTTCCATTTCACTGCGAGCCGGAAAAATTCGCATCAGCAAACGGTTTTTACCGCCTTCGGCTCCTATTTTTGTTTCTCTTGAAACCGTACGGGAAATTTGCGTCCCGTACGAACCGCTTGAGAATATTTTATCGGTAATAAAATCGGTCATATTCGTACTGTTCTTACCGTTAAACCATACATCGGCGGTATCTAAAACATTCTTATAAAATTTATCCAGTCCCATTTCAGACAGAGCAGGCTTAATTTTTTTATTATCAAGGTCCGGATTATTCAAAATAAAAATATAGAAATCCGTGAGATGCCTGATACCTATGCCCCCGTAACGGTAGTGATTTGAAAAATGCGTAAACAAATACACTATATTGTCTTCGGGTGACATTTCATATTTCAACGACTCATCATTACACCTTTCGGCAAACCGCCAACCGCTGCCGAAATATTTATAGTATGATTTGTTGATAGGCGAAACTATATTCCAATGAAGTTCAAGATGCAGCGTTCCCTTTTTATCCCAAACAGTATCGTAATCGCCGTTATGGCTCTTATCCTTAACATATCCGAGGGTGTTCATTACCGAGTTTATTTTATCGGTCTGTTCCTCTTTTATAAGTATGTCCGCATCACCCATAGGTCTCAGTTCGGGTTTGGGATAAATATACTTAAGGACAGAACCTTTAAGCGGCATATAATCGATATTGTTTTCATCAAACGCTTTATATATAACATCAAGTGCATACAGCTGATTTTGGGAAACAAAAACATTTTCAAATGTTGAGAGTTCCAAAGCCTGCATTACTTCCGCCTGCACAGTAATGCCCGAATTTTGAACGCCATAATAAATCATCGGCATTATCTGATGCTTTTTTGCCGTTTTAAGTGCAGCATTCCAGTCAAACCCTGCGGGAAGATTTTCTTTTTCTCCTGTAAGAGCACTTTTAACAAGATTTATTATTCCGGTTTGAAGTTCGTTCACTTTTACACCTCAAATTACAGCTTTTTAAGTTCTTCCCTGATATATGAAAGACTTGCTATCTTTTCTTTCGTTTCCTCTACGTTTAGCTTAGTTGTATTATTAGAGTTGAATTCAGTCAGAGTGTTGCGGCTTTCATCGCCTTCTTTGAAATACTTATCGTAATTAAGGCCCCTGTTATCGGCAGGCACTCTGTAGAAATCACCCATATCAACAGCCTTTGCACATTCCTCGTTTGTAAGCAGAGTTTCATACATCTTCTCGCCGTGGCGAATTCCTATCACCTTTATGTCCTCTGTTTTTCCGCCGAATAATTCGCACACCGCTTTTGCCTGAGTTTCTATGGTGCAGGCAGGAGCTTTTTGTATAAGCAAATCGCCGTTTTCGCCGTGCTCAAAGGCGAAAAGAACAAGGTCGACAGCCTCTTCAAGCGACATTATAAAACGGGTCATTGAAGGTTCTGTTATAGTTATGGGTTGTCCGTTTTTAATCTGTTCGATCCACAGCGGAATTACAGAACCTCGGGAACACATAACATTGCCGTAACGGGTGCAGCATATTTTTGTCTTCCCCGAGTTCCTCGACCTTGCGACTGCCACCTTTTCTTCAACGGCTTTGGTAATACCCATTGCGTTTATCGGATAAGCTGCCTTGTCGGTCGAAAGGCAGATAACACTTTCAACTCCCTCGTCAATAGCTGCCGTCAAAACATTGTCCGTTCCTATAATATTGGTTCTGACCGCTTCCATCGGAAAAAATTCGCAGGAAGGTACTTGTTTTAAAGCGGCGGCGTGAAAAATAAAGTCCACCCCGTGAATGGCGTTTTTAACCGACTGCAAATCTCTTACATCGCCTATATAGAACTTGATCTTATCGGCAACCTTCGGCATTTTAGCCTGAAATTCATGACGCATATCGTCCTGCTTTTTTTCGTCTCTCGAAAAAATACGGATTTCGCCTATATCCGTATCAAGAAAGCGGTTTAATACCGCATTGCCGAAACTGCCCGTTCCGCCGGTTATCATTAAGGTTTTGTTTTTGAATAGAGACATATTTTTACACCCTCAGTTAATTTTATTTCTTCAAAAGTTTGAACATCGAAACGATATTTGATTTTTCCTCGTTGTTGATTCCCCATTTCCATAAGAGTAAAAGATAAACAACCATAAATAAAAAAGCCTTAATAAGCATATTGGTTATTGATGCGGTTAGAATCAGACAAACAGGCGAACAAATAACCGTCGCTATTATTCCAATGGGGAGAACACCCCTGAATATGTCTTTAAAAATCCTTTTAATGTTCATGTTGAAAGTCTTTTTATAATAAATATTCATTAATACGATGTGCCCAACAAAAACTGATAAAACCGTTCCTATTGCCGCACCCCAAAATCCTATTAAATGTACTAATACTATCGAAATGATGACATTTATAACGGCCATTATAACAAGAACTATCGAGCGAATAATTCTTTTTAGGGATGCATCGAGTATTGAAATGGCAGTATTTTCAACCAATGGAATGGTAATCGGAACCATAAGCATTAAAGTTACATAATAGGCTTGCCAATATCGCTCGCCAATCCAAATATTTATAAAGTCCTTACCGCAAAGTGCAAATCCGAAAACAACAGCAACAGCAATTATTGCCTGATATCTTCCGGGTTTAATAACAAAATCTGTAAGTTCCTCTCCGGTTGCATTTTTAGTTACAAGCCTTGTCGCCTTTGGTAAAAAGAAGCTTGCCATTACAGATACAAGCGAATTGTAAGTTGAATATATAAGCAATGCAGATGAATACATGGTTACTATATATTTCTTAGATACCATAGCGCCGAGTATCATAGTGTCTACATTGTTATTTACTTGATTAACAACAGCTTGTAAAAGAATTGCTGCCGAAAAAGACAACATCTCCATCAATTCTCTTTTGTTAATGTAGGTTAGTTTTGGCCGTACTCTCAGACGGAAAAATGAATAATAACCGGACAATAAAAATATAAGTATTGATACTGCACAGTCAATTAGAGCTAATTGTATCGCTCCGAAGCCTAATTTTATAACGACAATTATCAATATAAATCTCAATGTATTTTTAAGCAACGGCATTGAAGAATTGAAGATAAATCGCTCATTACCTATTACACACCCATTAAATGAATCGGTCAGTATATGAAATATCGTAGATATAACAAAAAGAATAAATATACTTTGCCCAGTATGCAATAATTGATTAGTATAATTTTTCCCGTAAATATACGGTATAAGATTATACATAATTATACCTGCCGCCGCCACAACAACAGACATTATTATTGAAGTAAGCATTGCAAGGGCAATTGTATTCTGTTTTTCTTTTAGATTTTGTTCTTCCAAGGTGTTATACTTGACTATTGCTCTCGCAATAATTGTCGAAACACCGAGATTAAACATTATGAGAGGTCCCGCAAAAGATTGCATTACCTTATATATACTGTAACTGTCATCGCCAAGGGCAGTTATAATTAAAGGTGTTAAAAATACATTAGTAAGCATGCTGAAAGCAAGATTAATGTATGATAAAACCACACCGAGCTTTTTTTGGTCTTTCATTTTACCCTCTTAATTATCTTTTTCAAAAATTGTTTAACTCTGTAATTGTAGTTAGTACTGTCAAACCTGTTGATTACTTTCAAGTAATCTGTTGATTCAAGAGCTGCTAAAAATTCATTGTGTTTTTCAACTGTTTCACTGCTCAAATGACCGTTCTTGATATTGTATGATGCCTTTTTTATATCCAACGGTACAAGTTTCATTTCAGGCATAATATCTTTTATAGCCTGTTCTCCCTTTTGAGAATTGCTTATTATCAGTGAAATTCCATTATTATTATTTAATTCCGATAACTGTTTGTAAAGCCAAAAATCGGCGAGAATAATATCGGAATAATGATTATCGGCAAAATCACAATTATAACAATAATCTCTTTTAGTAAGGCTTTTTAAGAATCCTCTGTAATAAGGGTCGAGAGCAGCCAAATCAGTATACTTTTTCCCGTTTTCGAATTTCACGAGCAACGAATGTTCACTCCAACCGAAGTTTTTCGGCCTGAAGTCTACCAAAGAGGTTTTTGACCTATACTTTTTTTCAAGATAATTAATATATTCTCTGTAAATTCTGTGTGAAGGAAGTCCTCCGCAGGAAAAGTCACAAATCAATAAATTATTATAATCTTTATCTAAATATCTTCTCAATCCTGCCGCCTGACAAGGTGTTCCGCAAAATAATACATATCTGCCTGTTTTTAAAATGCCTTTAATAGTGCGAAATGTCAAATCTACATTACTTTCAACATATTTGCTTTTTTGTATCTTGCATAACGGAACTTCATCAGTATTGCCGAAAACAACTTTTTTATTATCAACGGAAAAAATCGCACCGAAAACTATTCCGCCTTTTTTCAGTACCGATTGTGAAATTGCATAAAAGGCTCCTCCTGAAGAACTCTCGAGTAAAACATTGTTATCGTGGTGATAACCGGCATAAGAGTTAATCAGGCTTTGAGATTTTTTAAGGGTATTTACAGGACAGACAGACACACATTTGCCGCAATTTATACATAGACTGTCATCAATATGAGGCATATAATAATATCCGTCTTCAATGATTGATATTGCATTTACCGGACATACGTTAAGGCAAGCGCCACAGTTGGCACAGTTATTAAATTCAGAAATATTATTGATTGCCAAATATTTCACTCCTTAAATAATCCAGAGATTTTTTCTTTTCTTGTTTAATTTTTTCATTTACACTGTTGTAATCAACATTAAAATCGCTGATAACATTCACCGGCGACGGCGTTTTTATTTCCATTGTATCGAGCAAGCTTTCAATCCGGGATTTTGCCTTTGGATTTACCACTGCACTGAATTTTTTATTAAATATAATTGAAAAAGCTGTTCCGTGAAAGGACGAAGTTATTACTGCTTCGGCATGGTCGACAAGCCATAAGAATTCTGCAGGGCCGACATCAGATAACACTTTATTTGAATATATATTTCTGAATGATGATTGTATGCTAATTATTGGCAATCCTGTTTTTAGGTGCAACTCTTTTAGCTGTGCGTTTAATGCTTTATCCCAATATATGGCATAAACGAGAATATACGGTTTTGCTGTTTTATACTTGCTTTGAAATGCTCTCCATTCGTCTTTCGGTAATAAAAATGTTGGGTCAATATGTACCGCAGGTATTACACCTGTTATTTCTTCAACTATCGGTACCATTTCTTTTTCACGAACAGAATAAGAATTGAAATTTTTAAGTAATCTCGAAAATTTTTCCTTGTTTTCAGGCGGTACTTCCGTTACTCCCATGCTTGCGGCATAGGATATTTTTTTTGAATTCTTTGGTGCAAAACCTAAAAAGAAAGCTTCTTTGCAAAGAGCAGGATGCCAAATTTGGTCACTCCCGGCAATATAACCGTCCGCATAGGGATGTGACTTGCACAATTCACCATAAGAGTTGAAATACTCAATATCTATATTATTCTTTATGAAATCGGTTCCTTTTTTGAAAATTTGTTTTTCATTTTTTGAAAACGGAATATCCAAAATTTTTTTAACCGTATTTTTCGGACTCCTTAGGCTTTTCAAAAAACTGTTTTTTTTAAATTTTGGGAAGGGAACATCTTTCAGTATAGTACTCTCGCATCCTATATCATTAAGTGCACTTTTTAAGCCTAACGACTGCAAAACAGAGCCGTAGCTTGACCATTCACAATAGGTTGATATATATATTTTTTTCATTCTCACACCCACTAATTCTTAAACCAATTATCATTTAAAATATCTGCCTTACTGCAAGGTCCGTCGAGAATTAAATCTGGTTTTATATTTTCATTTAATATTGCTTGCGACAAATTTAAAAATCTTTTAGTGGCCGTCTCAGCATTCCATTCATCCACAATTGTAAAATATGCCTGTTTGCCGTATTGTTGGCACAAATCGGGATTGTTTAACAGCATTTTAACCTTTCGGTATAAATCTTCTTCATCACCGTCTTTGTATATAAGTCCGTTTTCGCCGTCTTTAAGTAAAAACGGTACGGAACCGATAGCATGACTTGCTACAACAGCACAGGCCGAATTCATAGATTCGTTTAAAACCGCACCCCAACCCTCATTACGGTCGGATGTAAATAAATATATTTGAGATTGCTCCATATATTTCCTGACCTGTTCGGGTTTCATCGAGCCTAACATATGTACTTCGTTTTCTAGGTTATACTCGGAAGCCATTTTTTTCAGTTCCTGCTCTGCGGATTTACGGTATACACATGCGGAATAAGACAAACATTCATATCCGTATTTGAACATATATAATCTATCAAATTGCATACATTTCTATAAACAATACTAGATTCTACGCTGTCGGCGCTGACGGTAACCGGGCTTAGATTTATGCCTACTGTGTTTTTATCAATAAACCCCTCGGGAAGTTCGATCTCATTTATCGGCAATTGAAAGGCAGGATCACAGCTTTGAAGTATACTGTCTGTATTTTTAAATACACCTTTCAGTATCTCGGTAGACAATGATTCTCTTGAATTTATATATGAATATCTATTGATATCCTGCCTCATAATCTCATTTCCGAAGACGCTTTTTTCAACAGAACAGCCCCAAAAAACCGTTGGAATATTACGCCTTTCAGCCTCAATATTTAAGGCAACGCTGATCCAAGGAATACCGTAACAATATGTATCTCCGCCTACATTCAGTATCATATCGGGTTGTATTTTATCAAGCACTTTTTTATATGTATATCTGTTTCCCCAAATATAATCGTTTGCAATTTTTTTATGCAACATAGATACCGACTTAACTGCAAGTCCCCTTTTAGGGTAAGGTATAAGCGGAACACTTAAATCAAGACCTACTTTTTTATCTGCCTCTTCATCAAATGTAAGGCAGGAATACTCTACGCCTGATTTATTTAATATTTTTGCGGTTGACCGAATAATAGCCTCACAACCCCGATTCACGGAACCTGTATGACCGCACAGCAATACTTTCATAATAATTTCACCTTTTCCGTACACCGAATAACATCGAGGCTATTTTATCTAATTTTATAATTTTTGCAATGAGAAGACATAAATATATAGCCAGCACCGAAACCGCTATAACAAGTATATTTGCTACAACCTGAAGCGGAACAAAAAGATTATATATGCGATCCATTACTCCTATAACCATAAAGTGTATGAGGTAAACCGAAAAAGAATAGTTTGATACTGTTCTAAGAAGCGGCATATTTAGTTTGCTGATAGACGAAATTCCGAATATAGCCATTGCGCCTACAAGTTCATACGCCCATCCTACAAATGAAAAATACCCGGTTTTAACATCAAAAATTATAAATGCACCTGTAAGCAAAACAAAAGCGGCAACAAACACAAGCCTTGTTTTTTTAATAAAGTCAAATAATATACCGGGATCAATGCTGCTTATTAAATTACCAAACATAAAAAATCCGAGCCAATTAAAAATGTTAAGATAATTTGTTATATGAAGAGATTTGATTACAGGATCGAGAATGCCTGCTGCGGTTAATTCAATAGAAAGAATGTTTACACATATAAAAATTATCTTTATTGCTCTGCCTTTAATAAAATAACCGATCACAAAGCAAAGGAAGAGCATTGTCATAAAGTATAAATACGAACCGTTTCCTATAATGAATTTAAGATAACTATAAACCGAAAGATTTCTGCTCAGAACAGCATTATACAAATAGCCTACCGTTCCTAAAAACAGCCACGGCACGCCAATGGAACTGAGTTTTTTTACAATCATTTTTCCAAAACCGCCGTAATGTTCGGGAGAATACAAATACCCCGAAATAACCATATAGGTCACAACGCCTATCGAGGCTATTTTTTTATAAAACTCCGTTATCAGCTCAGGTGTTCCGGTAGTGAACAAAATATGCGCCGAAACAATGGAAATAAGCGCTATTGCCCTTGACACTGTAATCATATCGGAAATTTGTTTTTTTCTTTCCATATCGATTTACCTCAATTGATTATTTTCTTAAAATAAATTTAACTATATGTGATATTTTTCTTCTGAGTGGGTTACCTGCTGTTACTTTATAAACGAGTGTATCGTAATCATTATCACAAACAATATATTCGGGATGAGACAGCGGAAATTCTATCTCGGATACCGGTATATATATAAAATTCTTATATTTTTTGAAAGCAGCGTTTTTCAGACTCTGCGCATGAGTCGATGTTGCTCCTACGCCGATATTGTATATTTGATTCACTGCCGGGACAATAACAAGCATATTTTGAGAATACTTTACAAATCCCCACTGGTTATCCCAATACGAAAGCTTTTCACCGTTTTTAACAGAAGCTCTTGCTTTTTCCCAATTCTTAATGCGGGTTTTTGCCACATATTTGTTTGTAAACTGTTGTTTTACAAGATTTAAGGCATATTTATTATCTATTCCGCTCACATAATAATCATAATGCTTATTCCAGACTCTGCTCCAGGTTGCCCAGCCCCATATGGCGCCGGTCTTTGTAAAGAAATAGCTCTGATTGCCGCAATCCCAATTCTCAAAATGATTCAAACCGGAAATATATGCTATCCTGTCATCATCCTTATACTTTTCAAGCATTTCATCACAGTAACGAAAAAAACTGTCGGCAGGAATACAGTCATCCTCAAGGACGATTACACGGTCAAAAATTTGAAGCGCCTTGCTTATGCCGGTCTGAGGTCGCATACCGCAGCCGAGATTAACTTCTGAATAATCCCTTATTACATTACAATCCCAGTCAATATTCTCGGCGATTTTCCTGCATTCGGCAATCGCTTTTTCGTCTTCTTTATTTCTCGGTCCGTCCTGAACCAATATTAAATTTTCAGGTTTTGCAAGCCTCACCTTTTCAAATACCTTTTCGAAGGTATCGGGTCTGTTAAAGAAAATTAACAACACAGGAGATTTACACCTATAGTCCATATTTATCCTCCATATTTAAAGCGAAAGATTTTAAACTGTTATCCAAATCAAGTCTGACATTTTCTAAGGAAGAAACAATTTGAGGTTCTGCATAAGAATAGTTATCAACCGATTTTTTTGCTAAACTCACAAGTTTTTCAGGCTCATTGCAAAAATCTTCCTGTGAAATCAAAAACTGTCCGCATCCGATAAAATTCACGAAAGAATCAACTTTTTGTTGCCACGAAATTGCAGCTATCGGTTTGCCGCTTATTATTGCAGTTATCAAGGAATGCATTCTTGCGCCTATTACCAAAACACTTTTTTCATAGAGAGAAAACAACTCGTCGGGTGATGCTATGCTAAGAGATTCCACCCTATCATCATTCTCAAACTTCTCGTATACGCTCATAACTTGTTTATAATCGGCGGTTTCGCTTGCAAAAAGTGAGATTTTTAAATCGGGGAAACGTTTTTCAAGTCCATCAATCAATTTTACATAAGATTTAAGAGTTTTAACTTCTAAACTTTTATTTGTTCCGAAATATATGTTAACAGCAATCTTTTCAGGTTCACATTCAGACAATTTTGGCTCATAAGCAAGCACCGGATCTCTCCACACATTCAAATCTTTTATGCCTAAACTTTCGCACAAAGCTTTTGACTTATTATCACGAACACTTATAAAATCCGCAAGTTGCAAAGTTTTTTTGACATATCGTTTACCTGCGCTGCACTCAAATGGTCCTACTCCGCTGAAACAAAAAGCCACCGGAATATTTTGTTTTCTTATTTCTTTTACTCTCTTATACATTATTCTGGAATTTCCCGGAAACACTTTATTGAGTTCCATAAGCGAATTGCCGCCTGCAAAAATTACAAGGTCGCAATTCGAGGCAAGTCCTTTAAATGGAGCAATTGTTCTTTTTCGAAAGCTGCAAACAAAGTCAACGGTTTCCCTTATTGATTCAAATTCGAGAATGCGGCTTTTGAATGAGGTCGCCGCATTATCGTGAAGTATCAATTCTGGATGTTCTGTAATTTTTCCGCTTACAATATCGCAAAATGTGCAATCAAATTTTTCTCCGAACATTTTCTGTATTTGCTCGGATATCAATATATCTCCGATATTACCGCTTTTAAACCAACTGTATATTATGACTTTCAATATATTTCACCATCTCAAACAACACTTTGCCAAAAGAAATGATAGGGGTTAGCCATTGCCCAGGTGGATGTACTCAGGCTATATAAACCGAACAAACCGAAACATATTAAAATGCCGGCAAAAAATATTGTGCGGTTTGATTTATCGTCCATTTTGCTTACAAGTTGAGGAAGCAGGAGCGGCAGGAACATCATAAAGTAATAACCGACTCGAATCGCCAACTCGTGTATTCCGCCAAAACACTGTGCTATACAGGCCATATAAAACAGATTCATATAGCCGTTTAGTTTTTCATCCTCCTTATAAAAAATTATACACAAAATGTAAAGCAAAACAAAAACGATCAATAGCGTTAAAGCGCCGGTTTGTTCTATTTTTGCTGTTTCCTTAAATAAAGAGGCAAATATGCCGAAAAGCAGATTTTTAAAAACATAAACAATTCCTATAATAACAAGAGAAATTATTCTTTTGATCTTATCTAATTTTAAATAGTACAGAGGATATGCTATAAAAAACACAAAAGCAGATGAATGAAATGTTGTCGCCAAAAGGACCAGTAATATAAACCAAATCGGTTTTTTCTTTTGAATATATGTAAACGAAATAAGACATATTCCTATAGCCAAAATCTGGCGCAAGCCGGAAAACTGCATCAAAAACACAGGTATTCCGAAGTATATAAAATAAGACATAACAGGATATGCACTGTTGTTTTTTATCAGCCGATATACGGGATATAATGAACAAAAAGCTACTGCCGATAAAAAAAACTGCCTGTTATTACAAATAAGTGAAATGACTTTGTTAAAAATTATATATCCTTTTTCGTAATTTAAGAAGTGATCAATATTGATAACTTGTTTAAACGAAAAATGAGATATAATATCAAACGAACCCAAATATCCGTTTGTTTTAAGATAATGAAGGTCATTTCCCATACTCGGATGTCGCAAGGCAAAAATGAGAAACAACGAAATGAACCCGATAAATGTTGTGATCGGATACTTATTATTTTCATTTATATTCACATTTGGCTCTTTGGTTGTTCTTTTTTCAAATGAATAAGCTATAAGCAGTATAATTAAAAACAATACGTATATATACATAGAACTCCTCTAATTTTGCTTTGACATCAGTTTGTAAATCTTTAAATAATCACCAAGCATTTTTTCTTTTGAATACAGGTTCAAAGCTTCCTTTGCTATAGTGTTTTTATCGGTCTCGCTATACAGTTTTGAGTGTATATTTTTTATTACTTCATCAATATCTCCGTAATTTGCAAAACTTGTATAATCACTGATAGCGATTGTTTCAGGACCCCCGGCTTTAAATCCCGCAACCGGAGTTCCGCAGCATAGACTTTCAGCACACACCATTGAAAAAGTTTCTTTTTTGCTTGTTATAAGTGTGATATCTGCTACGCTGTAAAGCTCGGCAAGTTTATTTTGGTCGGAAACGTTGCCCAAAAGAACAATATTATCGGGAACTTTTAAATTTTCAGGGTAGTTGCCGGCAACTATTATCTTTACATTTTCCCCGAGCAGTTTTTCTGCAACTTTTATAACAAAATATCCACCCTTTAAATGTGTTGGATCATTGTTAAAATCAGGTGTAACGTGAAAAATTATTTTTTCATCGGTTATGCCGAGTTCTGATTTTACAGTTTCACTTTTGTGAGGGTAGAATATGCTTGTATCAAGACCGTTCATAACTACCGTGTGATGTTTATCGGACAAAATAGGTGATTTTTCAGCCGTTTTCATAAGCCAGGATGACACGGAAACAACTGTCAGATTGCCATTTTCAAAACCGTCAAAAGCCTTTTTCATTTTCTTAAACGAATATGCCGTTCTGTCAAAAAACAAAGACTTTGTTGCGCTTTTTAATTTGGGGCAATTTCCGCATCCTGTTTTCCATTTTTCGCAGTCAACAATATTTCCGCAATTAGCTGTAAACATAAACTCGGCGTGTAAAGTCAGCACTGTTTTAATATTATTTTTTTTAAGCCAACCTACAAGTCTGAATATATTTACAAAATAACCGTTTATACACTGTAAATGTACAATATCGGGCTTTTCTCTTTTTATAATCCTTATAAGCTTATTTGTGGAAAAGAAACAGCCTCCGTATACAACACCTGTAAATCTTGAAAGCAGATTATTAAACTTTGAATATGCCTCACTGCAGACTTTATATACATTCGGGTCTCTTACCTTTTTCCCTCTCCCGTAGCACACAACAGATTCTATTTTATTACAAGTAAAGCCTCTATGTAAATCGGCAGTAATCTTACCTGTACTGCCTTTATCATAAACACAGTTGACCTGTAAAATTTTCATAACTTACTCCGTGTCCTTTATCGTGTTAAAAATAACATCAAAATTTTTTCCTTCGCCGTGATTTTTTTCTGCAAGTTCAAAAGCGTTCTTTATAATACGTTCTCTTAAGTCGGTATCGTTTATAAAACTTGTAAGACCGATTTTTAGTTCACTTTTTGATGTGATACAGAATGCGGCGTTATTATCGGAAAGATATTTAATCGATGCTATTTCTTTCGGACCGTATGCCAGTATACAGGTTCCGCTCATCAGAGAATCGGCAATTTTTGTAGAAACAGAATATCTGACCGAGTTTTTAATGTTTTCATCAAATGACTCTGTATGTATAACAGCCGTACTTTCCGCCATAACTTTCTTTACTTCGTCTGACGGAATACTTCCGTGGAAAGCTATTCCGTTTTCACTTGTCATATATTTAAGTATTTCTTCACGGGTTTCTGAGGAATATACATCAATATGATCAATATCGAGGTTGAGTTCTTTAAGTGCACATCCTATATCCGCAAGCTGCAAATGCCTGTTATATCCTAAGTTTCCGATATAAGATATTTTGCGCTTTTTTGTCCCCTCAAGCTTGCCGCTGAATGAAGCGGCAGTATGTATAGTTACGCACTTCTTGCCAAACAGTTTTGCATAATCTTCAGCCATACTGTCACATATACAAAAAATCGCCGAAGAATAGCTCATAGCCTTATTTACCGACTTCATAAATAGTCTGTGCTGGAATTTGCCCAAAAATTTATCTTTGTTTTTGTTATTAAAATAGTAGTCGTCCATACAGGAAACATAAAGCGGTATATTCCTGGACTTTGCTGTTTTAAGCGCTATATCATACATAAAGGCATAATCTCCCGAAACGAAAAACACGCATTCGGGATCAAAATCATCGAGCCATAACTTAAACCTTTTGTTATTCAGGCGCCCCAGTTTCCACCACAAATTTCTCATAAGATAAATAATAGGTGTTCTTTTTCTTGCACTTTGATACAACCCTGCTTCCGCTCCGCTGTCAGTCCTTGAAGTTTTTCTGTCAAGCTCTATATCATCTTCATTCAGAATTCTTCCCGTTTTACATCCTAATACGGATTTTATCATTTCCTTATCGGTAACTCTGTAATAATTATTACATATATCCGAGGTCGGAATTTCGGAATGAATATAAAATTGCGCAAGATTTTCCTTACCGAAATCTTTAAAGTATGATACCAATGTCTTGCCCATATTCTCTGTTTTTGAAAAGACATTGTGGCTTACCACTAAAATCCGCATTATTTTTGGTTTCCTTCTCTGTTTTTCATATACAACTCTGCCATAATTATATCTTCCGGATAGGTTATTTTTATATTTGGTAAAAATCCGAAGTATCTGCATTCCGTAAACTCAAGAGGCAGTTGATGAGCAGGATGCCCCAAAGGCGATTCGGGGTCAAAATATTTGTTTATCTGCCTGAAATGATAGGCATCGGGAGCTTGTATAAGATAATAATCTTCTCTGTCGGCGACTCTGCCTTTATAAGCGCCGAGTGCATCGGTTATTTTATAGGTTGCGTTAACATAATCATATTCATCAAGAAGTTGCATAAATTTATCGGCTATTTCTGATGTTATCATAGGACACGCTGCATTATTTTCTATTATTTTTTCACAGTCGGGGTAATTGTTTTCGATGTAGCTGAGGGCATTTTTAAAGGAATAATTCCGTGTTTTCCCGCCCGGCACAGTTTCAAGTCCATATAACTCTTTTATATGAGAAGCATATGAATTTTCTTCATCAACAACAACTATAATTTTATCTATGCTCTTTGCATTTTTAAAGGCGCTCACTGTATAAGAAATGATTTCTCTCCCCATAAGTTCGCAATATTGCTTGGGTTTATCAGCACCGTAACGCATTCCTACGCCGCCGGAAAGAATTATACCGATATTTTTAATACTTTTACTCATAAAGTTTTCCCCTTGGCTACTTATTTATAGACAACACAGTTTGCAGGTTTCTTCCCCGCAAGGTATGTTTCAAGGCTCTCAAGTACCATTTCGGAGCCGACAACCTGAACATCATATGAAGAGCCTGCAATATGCGGAGTTATAATAAGATTTTTTGCATCTAAAAGCGGTGAGTCTGCCGAAATAGGCTCCTTATCTGTAACATCAATCGCCGCTCCGGCGAGATATCCGTTATTCAGTGCTTCTACTAAATCGTCCTCATTTACGAGTCCGCCTCTTGAGGTGTTTATAAAGTAACTGCCTTTTTTCATTTTCAAAAAGGTGTTTTTTGAAAACATATATTTCGTTTGCGGAGTATACACACAATGCAAACTTATAATATCGGAATCTGCCAGCAATTCATCAAAAGTGACTTTTTTTATATAATTCGGCAAAGTTTCCTCATCAACATAAGGGTCATATCCGAGTATCTCCATACCGAACGCCTTTGCCTTATATGCAACAAGCTGCCCTGCATGTCCAAGCCCGACAAGACCGAGTTTCATATGATTTACGCTTTTGCCTCTGTACTTAATAAAAGGGCTGTCATTATCAAGGCCCCAAACCGTATCTTTATACTCAGAAGGCTTAGTCATTAAATCAGATGTTATCTTTCTGTTATGAATTAAACTGTTGGTATATGAAATGTTTCTGGTAAGATCCAAAATATAAGCTATAGTCATATCAGAAACCGCACCGGCGTTTCTTCCGGCATTATTGCAAACTATGACACCGTGGGACATAGCCTCATCAATATCCACAACGCTCTTTACGCCGCCTCGGCAGCAAATTATCATTTTAAGATTTTTAGCATTATCGAATACTTGTTTATCAATGGTATCATATTCGCTGATAAGTATATCATATTGAGAGATTTTTTCTGCAAGTTCGCTATGAGGCATAACATTATGATCTATATTATATCCGTCATACACAAAATGAATCCTATCGCTTAAGCTCTCAATTACTTCCGGAATAATTTCTGCCGTTACAAGTGCCTTAAGCTTTGACATCGTAGTTCTCCTTTAAATAATCTACCGTAAGTTTTATGCCGTTTTCGATATTTATACTCGGTTTCCAGCCGATTGATATCAGTTTGTCCGTATTCATTGTTGCTTTTGTAATTTTTGAATAACCTGACATTTCAAGTGATGTTTGTTTTTCAAAGATACACTTGGTATTCCCTGCCTTAGCGGCAAGAGAAGCAAATTCCTTAAGTCTTGTTTTAGAATTCGGATCGGCGATATTATACGCTTGTGAGTTCTCGCCGTTTGCAAGTATATAAAAAATTGCAGAGGCGCAATCTCCGACATAACAATAAGAAAACAACTGCATACCATCGCTTTTTAAAACTATATTCTCGCCTCTTACGGCATTCATTATAAACTGCGTGGGAGCTTTGGTATCACTCAATATAACCGTCGGTCCGTAAATTCTGCCTATTCTGGAAATAACATAATCCAGACCGTACTGTGCATTATAGGAAGCGCACATTGATTCGGCGGCTATTTTACCTGACGGATAAGCAGACCTTGGTATGTTACTGTTTAAATATCCGCAATACTCTTCATCAAAGTCGTCAACATCGCCCCTGTTGGCACCGTATTTTTCAACCGAAGAGCAAAACATAAATCTCTTAACATTGTTTTTTACCGAAAAATTCAGTAAATTATAAGTCGCAATTGTGTTCGTTGCTATAGTTCCTACAGGATCCTTTGCATATTCTATAGGAGAAGTATTGCTTGCAGCATGAATCAAATAATCAATAGGATCATTTAAAATACTCTTGGTAAAATCAGGATCATTTACATCTCCGATTATATAAGAAAAATAATCTTTCTTAAGACATTCTGAAAATCTATTTATTACTTCTTCAGCATTTCTGTCTATTGCCACAACTTTAATATTGCCACCTAAATTATTATTATAATAATCAATAATATAAATGCAATATGTTCCTATAAGACCTGCGGCACCGGTAATAGCAATAACCGAATTATCAAGTTTTTTAAGAGCTTTTAATGTTTGTTCACAAATCAGAGGCAATTCTTTAAACGAGGACGATTTCAATGTTATACCCTCTTTCAACTTCAGTCGATATAATAAGGAGTAAATGAATGATGCGTAACTCTTTTATTTTCCGGAGGAAGCTGCATATAATCGCCGTATATCTTTTTTAGATATCCGTCGTAATTCTTAAGTCCCTGAAATTCTCTTCCTTCAAATTCCATAGGAACAAACTCACTGTAATATTCAATCGGCATAAGCTCCCTGTCTCGATAAGAGCCGCACACAACTCCTACTACATTGCTATCATCAAAATTTCTGCTTATATATGTTTTTTCTATTTTTTCGATAAGTTTTTTTGGATTTACAAATCTACTCAACAGGAAAAATGCTAATCTGACAGGCTCTATATACCAGGAATGAGTTTTACTTTTTTTTAATTTTTTCCAGTTTGCCGCAACCAAAAGTTCCCTGTTAAATCTTGATAAATTAAGTGTTTTTTGTGCTTCCTCGAAAGAATTGCCCAAACCGTCAGCCGGGAAAATATCTATATATACCCCACACTTATTATCCCATCTGTTTGCCGATTCCTCAATGATCACAGTTCTTTTATCATAAGCTTTTGCATACAGATCGCAGAAGCACTCATTGTTTTGGTGACACATAAGTTTAAAAGGAAGTTCGTTTTTCATTGAATACTCAATGAGTTTCTGATAATCAGGGCGAGGCATAACAATGTCTATATCATCGTCCCACGGGATATATCCGTTGTGTCTCACAGCTCCAAGCAATGTGCCGCCGCACATAGAATATCTTAAACCTTGTTCTTTACAAATATCATCAACCTGCTGTAAAACGGCGAGCTGTAACTTTCTAAGTTCATCAAATCCTATTTCTTTCATTATCAAAACCTCAACGTTAATAATCAGTTTCTTGCAAATTTTTGAAATATAAATCCACGGAGCTTATTCGGCATTAAAACCTGCAGTATAAAACGCTCCGAAACATTTACTAAATATCTCGGAAGTGACACAACCTTATTTTTAAGCATATATTTTTGAAGATTTTTTTCACTTTTAAAGTATTTAATACCGCCTCGGCGGCTGTACATTTCGTCTCCTACACGCACATTAACCAGTACTGTTCCAGTGTTTCCGAATACGCATTTTTTTTCAAGCATTCTAATCCACAAATAATAATCCTCATTAAAAAACCAGTCTAAATAACTGCCTGCGGCTGTAACCGCACTTTTTTTGAACATCACCGACATATGATTAAACGGACAACGTTTCTTTATATATTCTTTAATATCCGCATCTGTTGTAGGCACCGCACGTCTGCCTACAATATTCTGTTCATCGGATATAAATTCCGCAATATCGCCGCCGACCAAATCAACGGTCTCGTTGCTGTCAAAAGCTCTCAATTGCTGTTCACAGCGGTCGCTGACAGATATATCATCAGTATCCATCCTCGCCACAAGTTCGTTTTTACAGTGCTCAAGTCCTAAATTCAAAGCCCTGCCGAGGCCGACATTTTCTTTGCTCACCACAATATTAAAAAGGTCCGGATATTTATCGGTATAATCCGAAATTACATTTTCAAGTTCACAGGTAAGCGGACCGTCCTCAACTAAAACTATTTCATCGGGTGCAACAGTCTGCCCGATCATACTGTCTATAGCAGATTTCAGGTATTCGGGTTTTTCCTTTTTATACAAAGACATTAAAACGCTGTATTTTTCCATACTCACACACCTAAAATTTCTAATGCATCCGTCTGTTTTTCATCATAGCTTTCTTTATCGACCAAGCCCTTTTCAAGCAGATAATCGCCCAGGTCCTCGGCGGTTTCCATTCCGTCTGCACTGATATCTGCCCTTTTGAAAACTTTTAAAAAGGTTTCAAGTATCAGCTTAAGATCTCCGAAAAAGGTAATATGCTGTATGTACTTAACATCAAAATCAAGTTTATTTTCCCAGTCGATTGCGTTTCTGCCGTTTACCTGAGCAAGTCCTGAAAGCCCCGGACGGACCTTATGGCGCAGTCTTTGTTCATCCGTCATAAAGACCATATCACGAACAAGCTGCGGCCTAGGACCTATTACCGCCATATCGCCCTTTAGTATATTTATAAGTTCGGGAAGTTCATCAAGCGATGTGGATCTCAGAAACTTTCCGTAGCCGTTTAGTCTGACTTCATCGGGAAGCAGTCTTCCGTTTTCATCCTTTCTGTTGTCCATTGAACGAAATTTAATGAGTTTGAATATTTTTTCGTTTTTACCGGGTCTCAGCTGAGTAAAAAACGGGTTACCTCTCATTGCTATCCATCCGACAGCGGTTAAAACAATAAGCAGCGGCGAGAGCACGACAATGGCGCAAAATGAGAGACAAAAATCCATTATGCGTTTTATGTATCCGGCATAAATCCCGTTCGAGACGGCAATTTCGGAAATTTTATCTTCCGCCGCCCTTTGTTTTAGAGCTTCAGGCATAACATTAACTCCTAAAAGCAAGATTTTATGATTTCAATTATTGTATTCTGCTGCTCCGCTGTCATTTTAATATCGCTCGGCAGGCAAAGTCCCCTATCAAATATATCCATACCGACATCGACGGTCTCCCCTGCGATATACGCATTTGATTGACCTCTGCCGTCCCCGTTTACGGTTACAAACGGATTCATACGGTAAACCGGCTGCATATGCATAGGTTTCCATATAGGTCTGCCTTCTGCGTTATATTCAGACAGAGTTTGCAGTATCTGTGTGGGACACGATTTTCCTTTTTCGGATATGTAGCAAGCGTCACTGTCGCTCCTGACCTGTTTGCACATTGCATCTTTATCTATAATCATACAGGAAAGCCAGAAGTTAGGTTCGCTGTTTTCTTTATCATAAGGATTCATAGAAACGGGCAAATTCCTAAATCCTTCTTTATAGCGTTCGTATATAGCCTTTTTCTTTGCTATATGCTCGATTAAATACGGATACTGTCCTCTGACTACACCTGCGATAACATTGCTCATACGGTAGTTATATCCGAGTTCTTCGTGCTGATACCACGGGGCATTTTCACGGCTCTGTGTTGACCATTTACGGGCTTTATCAGCAGCTGCACCGTCGTTTGTAAGCAGCATACCGCCGGAAGAACCGGTTATTATTTTATTGCCGTTATAAGATATGACATTGTATTTTCCGAAAGTTCCCGTCTGCTTTCCCTTATAGGTCGCACCCAGCGATTCGGCGGCATCTTCAACGAGCACTGCTCCGTGACTGTCGCATATTTCTTTTATTTCACTGAGTTTTCCGGGTGTTCCGTAAAGATTTGCGACAACAACAACCTTTACATCGGGATACAATTCAAACGCCTTTTCCAGCGCCTTCGGATCCATATTCCAGGTATCGTATTCGGTATCGATAAAAATTTGCCTTCCGCCTTCATAGGAAACCGGATTTACCGTGGCGTCAAACGTCATATCCGAACAAAAAACGCTGTCCCCCCGTTTAACACCGGCAAGCTTCATTGCGAGGTGAAGCGCAGCCGTGCCGGAAGACAGTGCTACCGCATATTTGCAACCTATTTGTTCTCTTGCAAGGCGTTCCGCTTCGTTGATATTCTCTCCGACAGTTGACATCCAGTTAGTGTTATAGGCTTCTTCCATATACTTAAGTTCTTCACCGTGCATAGTGGGAGAGGCAAGATACACTTTTTTATCAAAAGGAACAAAACTCATAATCATTACCCTTTTTATGTAAAATACGATAAAAAACGGCATAAAACAAGGAATCTTTTGTCACTTGAATGCCGCAAATTAACATAATATATTATATCACCAAATGGCTGTAGTGTCAACGCTTTATTTAAGTGAACACTACAGAAAAAACCGACCTTTAAGGTGCATAAAAATTGCCTCTCCTTTTTAAGGGGAGAGGCAAAAAACTATCATTTGCTGATTTATCAATACATTCCGCCCTGCGCTGCGGCTGCTGCTGCTGCGGCATTTGCAGCGGCGTTATCTTCTTTAACATCGGCAACGAGGCTTTCCGTGGTAAGAACCATAGAAGCAACGCTTGCTGCGTTTTCAAGAGCCGAACGGGTGACCTTGGTCGGGTCTACAATTCCTGCGGAAATCATATCGGTATACTCTTCACTGTATGCATTGAATCCATAATTTACCTTACCGGAATTAATTATTTTATCAACGATAACAGATCCTTCTATACCTGCATTAAACGCTATCTGACGGATAGGAGCTTCAAGCGATTTAAGAACTATGTTAACGCCTGTCTTCTCATCGCCTACAGTGCTGTCGGCAAGAGCCTTGACTGCCGGTATAGCATTAAGGAGTGCTACGCCGCCTCCGGCAACTATACCTTCCTCAACTGCCGCTTTCGTTGCGGAAAGGGCATCTTCAACGCGAAGCTTCTTATCCTTCATTTCAATCTCGGTTGCGGCTCCTACCTTTATAACGGCTACGCCGCCCGAAAGTTTTGCAAGGCGTTCCTGAAGCTTTTCACGGTCAAATTCCGATGTTGTATCGGCAAGCTGATTTTTAATCTGGGCAACCCTGTCTTTAATAGCGGTCTTATCTCCGGCGCCGTCAACGATTATGGTGTTTTCCTTAGTCACCTTAACCTGTCTTGCCTTACCGAGCTGAGAAATCTGCGTATCCTTAAGTTCAAGACCGAGTTCTTCGGAAATAACCTCTCCGCCTGTGAGGATAGCGATATCACGGAGCATATCTTTTCTCCTGTCACCGAATCCGGGCGCCTTAACGGCAACGCAGGTAAAGGTTCCTCTGAGTTTATTGACAATAAGGGTTGAGAGAGCCTCACCCTCGATATCTTCTGCTATTATAACAAGCTTTTTGCCTGCCTGAACTATCTGCTCAAGAAGCGGAAGTATCTCCTGAATATTTGATATCTTCTTATCTGTAATAAGAATAAGGGCATCATCTATAACGGCTTCCATTTTATCGGAGTCGGTTACCATATAAGGAGTGATATATCCCCTGTCAAACTGCATACCCTCAACGACTTCGGAATAGGTCTCGGCGGTTTTTGACTCCTCAACGGTTATAACACCGTCTGCCGTAACCTTTTCCATTGCTTCGGCTATGAGTTTGCCTATTACTTCGTCGCCCGATGATACCGTAGCAACCCTTGCTATATCATCCGAGCCCGAAACGACCTTTGAATTTTTAACTATGGTATCAATAGCTGTGTCAACTGCGTTTTTAATACCCTTTTTGATTATCATCGGATTTGCGCCTGCAGCCACATTTTTCATACCCTCAGATATGAGAGCCTGAGCAAGAACGGTTGCGGTTGTCGTACCGTCACCGGCGGCATCGTTTGTTTTAACCGATACTTCTTTCACAAGCTGAGCGCCCATATTTTCAAACGGGTCTTCAAGTTCTATTTCTTTTGCTATTGTAACACCGTCGTTGGTGATAAGGGGTGAACCGTATTTCTTATCAAGAACTACGTTTCTGCCCTTCGGTCCGAGCGTTACCTTTACCGCATTTGCAAGTTTATCGACACCGGTCTGAAGAGATTTTCTTGCCTCTTCGCCGAAAATAATATTCTTTGCCATAAAAATTACTCCCTTACTGCCTATTATTCAACAATTGCGAGAATGTCCGCTATGTGTAAAACCGTGTATTCCTCATCTTCGATTTTTATATCCGTTCCGGAATACTTAGCGGCTATGACCTTATCGCCGGGTTTTACTGTCATTTTAACTTCTTTACCGTCCACAACGCCTCCGGGACCTACTGCCACAACCTCGGCTATCTGAGGCTTCTCTTTTGAGGCGGATGTAAGAACTATTCCGCTTTTTGTGGTTTCTTCAGCTTTTGTTGCCTTTATAACAACATTATCTGCCAAAGGTTTCAATGTCATAAAATACTCCTCCAAAATACAGGCCGAAAGGCCTTAAATATTTTTTACATATACTATTATAACAAGCAAAAATCAAAAGTCAAGTAAAGTCAAAAAGAAAATTATAAAATTTAAACTTTTGTTAATATATTTTCCTCCGACGCTGTCCAAAGAGAAGTTACGCCATTCGGAACAACGAATTTCACAGCGTTTTTAACAATTTCAAACTTCATATTTTTACTTGTGATTATTTCGCCGTCAAGATTTACGGGTATCGGTTTATCGGCAAAAAATTCCATACTGGTGCAGTTTTTAAGCATACAATAGTCAAGGTCCGTATGGTTGCCTGTCTTATAAAGCTTTAAAAATTTAACGATTTTCGGCTTTGAAATGGTTTTAACAAGGGTAAAATCAAGCTTACCGTCAAACGGAACTGCGTTCGGTGCCGCCGTATATCCTCCGCCGTAGCAGGGACCGTTTGCAATAACGGCAAAAAGGCAGTCTGTATCAAAAGGTTTTCCGCCGTCGAGCGATATTTTCATTTTTATTCCGATTTTTCTTAAAAATGTTTTGGCTATCGCAAGCTGATATGCGGCAGCGCCCGAAACAAGAGGCCATTTTTTAAATATTGACATATCCTGCGCCACAATCGCATCCATTCCTGCAGAGCATCCGTTCAGACAATATCTGTCTCCTGCCTTTATTGCGTCCGTGACGACCGTTTTGCCCGCAATCTGGCAGCCGATATCCAAAAACTTTTCCCGGTTTTTAAAAAACTTCAGAAAATCGTTTGCCGAACCGCAGGGAATTACGCCCATCCGAACATTGTCAAAACCTATGATCCCGTTTAAGACTTCATAACTCGTGCCTTCGCCCCCGCAGGCAAAAACAGTGACCTGTTCCTCGCTTTGAGCTGCTCTTCTTGCGCAAAGCTCGGCGTCTCCCTTGCACTGCGTTATATGTATCTTGTAATCTCCGCCGTTTTCCGAAAAACAGGCGTTTATACTGTCTATAACCTCATTCTGCAAGTTTCCTTTTCCGGCAGCGGGGTTAACCAAAAACAGGTATTTCATTTTTATCCCCTTTTACTTATCTGCTGCTTTTAAAATACATAAACAGCTGACATTTTATCATTCCGTTATAAAGCTTTCTGCGCTTATCGGCAGGTCTTCCGAACAATTTTTCAAATTCATCGTGAGGACTTATAACAAAGTATTTCTTACCTTGCTCCGGTTTAAAGACTTTTCCCATAACTCCGTAAAGCTCTTCTGCCCTTTTGATATCAAGAAGCCGCTCTCCGTAAGGAGGATTAGTTATAACAAGGCATCTTTCTTCGGGAAGCTTTAGGTCTCTTATATCCGAAACTGCGGCGTTTACATACTTTTCGACTCCTGCTTTTTTAGCGTTTGCAATAGTAAGTTCTACGCAGTCGGGATCTATATCAGACCCATAAACCGCAAAATCTATACCGTGAAGAATACCGTCCTGCGCACGCATCCTTTCTTCCTGCCATACCTTCTTCGGAATAAAGCCAAATCTCTCGGCGCTGAATGCTCTTCTTAGCCCCGGAGCTATGTTTGCCGCCTTCATAGCAGCTTCAATCAAAATAGTACCGCTTCCGCAGAACGGGTCATAAAGCTTTGTATCGGGATATATCCTTGCAAGGTCGCACATAGAGGCGGCAAGGGTTTCCTTTAACGGAGCGTCGTTTGAATTTCTGCGGTAGCCTCTCTTATGCAGTCCGTCTCCCGAAGTGTCTATCATAACCGTAACGTTATCCTTAAGTATCGAAAAGCGGATTTTATATATTGCGCCTGTTTCCTCGAACCAGGATATATTATACTTAAGCTTAAGTCTTTCAACTATCGCCTTTTTTATGATAGACTGACAGTCGGGCAGACTGTGCAGCTCTGAATTTAAGCTTGAACCGTTTACGGGAAAAGCATCCTTTACACCTATATAATTTTCCCACGGCAATGCCTTTACATTATCAAAAAGCTCGGTAAAGCTTGTCGCTTTAAAAAAGCCTACCGTTATAAGTATCCTCTCTGCGTATCTTGAGCAAATATTCGCTCTTGCCAAGATATTAAAATCGCCGCCGAATAACACCCTTCCGTTTTCTGCGGTTACATCTGCGGCTCCCATACGGCGCAGTTCATCCGCAAGTATGCTCTCGGTGCCGAAAAGGCACGGTGCCGCCATCTTTATTTCACAGTTCATTTCATCACCAAAACAACATCAAAAATTAAGGGCAGTTTCCGTGCTGTAAGCGACGGAAATCGCCCCAAACATTTTATTTTGTACCTGCGCCTCTTTTTGAGCGGCGTGTTTCCGGATTTTTGCGTTTTAAATCCGAAAACTTCTCGTCACTGCTAAGCTTAAACTGATTCATCATTTCTTCGAATGATGCAGGTTCGCTTTTTTTCGCAGTCCAGACAAAAGAATTATCCGGCTTTGAAGGCTGGTAAGGACGGCGCTCCCTGCGCTCCTGACCCTGACGGCGCTGCGGCCTCTCCTGCTCCTGAGCACGTTTTATACTGAGTGATATTTTGCCGTCCTCGGTTATGTTAATAACCTTCATTTTAACGGTATCTCCCTCATTCACAAACTGCTTTATATCATTTACGAATGTGTTGGCGACCTCGGAAATATGTACCATTCCGGATTTGCCTTCTCCGATATCGACAAAAAGGCCGTAATCCTTGATGCCTGTTATTTTCCCCTCTACGAGGTCCCCTACATTTAGCTGCATAAAACTGAAAAATCCTCCCAAGAAATTGCTTTATTTAAATGCCCGTCAGTTGCCAGAAATATCGAGGAACACCTGCTCGTCCGAATAGACATAACCAAGTCTTTCTCTGGCGGCCTTTTCTATGATCTGGGACTCCGAACCGTCGTCAAGAAGTTTTTTGAGTTCTTCTATTTCGGACTGCTTAACGCTCAATTGCTGATTTTTTACATTAAGCTCGCTTCGTTTGTCGTTAAAATCGTTAAAAAGACCGGCAAGAGTTACTATCATATAAACAGAAACACCAAGCACCAGTAAGCGGACTATTATGCTTTTCTGCGCTTTACGCCTGACTGCCATCCGACTTCCCTCCGGTAGACTTTATACTGTCCGAGCAATTTTTCTTAGTATACAACAATTCATTACCCTTTTTCAAGAGTTTTTTTAATATTTTTTTACAATCGGCTGAAAAACCTAAAGCGAAACGCTCCGTCTTTATCGATAATTTAAAAAGCAAATAGGAAATTTTCTTAATTCCCTTAACCGTCAAACCGAACAGTTTACAGAAAATTTTTAAAAAAAGCTTTGAAAGTGTAAGCCTTGAAATCAAAAAGCCTACGCCCTCAAAGAACAAAGCATAGCCCCTTATTTCCCCGTCCGTAGTTGCAAGCAAAAACAAAAATGTTACCAGGGCGCAAATTACCGAAAATATAATATCTCCCGCAAAAACAGCGGCGTTTCTCTTATCAGCCGTCTCTCTGAGTGCTTTTATAATATCATATATCCCGCAGAGTAAAACACCTAAGACAATGCCGTAAAGCGATGTCTTGACCTGCAGGCTCAAGCTTATCTCCCACATATTACCTGAAAAGTCTCGAAAGGAATCCGCCTGAGCGCTCGGCATCCGACATATACACAACTGCGTGTATCCTGCCTTCCGCTGCAATCGAACCGCTTTCGTTATCAAAGCTGATCATTTTAAGATTTTCACCCTTAACGGTCATTTTACCCATAACCGTCACAAGTATGGCCGTTTCATCATCAAAGGAAACGACATCCTTCACTCCGGATATGCTCAATTTTTTTCGGGAATCTATTATAACATTGTGGTCAGTATAATTTGATTTTTCTTCCATAAACACACCCCATAAAAGTATATTTACGAAAGTCTACTGCTATTACAGCATTTTATAAAGGAGAGCGGCGTCGTCCTTCCTGACGGTTTCGTTTACTGCCGTAACCTCAAGCTTTACCGGTCTCGTTCCGAAAGATATCTCTATAATGTCCCCGACCTTTACTTCAAGTGAGGCACGTGCAACTTTACCGTTGACCGTTACTCTTCCGGCATCGCAGGCTTCATTTGCAACCGTTCTGCGTTTTATAAGCCTTGAAACCTTTAAATACTTATCAAGTCTCATAACATAAACCCTCCGATTTATGACAAAATTTTAAGCCGCCCTTACGGACGGCTTATTTTAAGTAAACTGATTACTTTGAAACGGCATCCTTAAATGCTTTTCCTGCTTTAAATACAGGGCTCTTTGAAGCAGCTATCTGAATGGTCTGCTTTGTAAGCGGGTTGATACCGGTTCTTGCTGCACGCTCACGAACCTCAAATGTTCCGAAACCTACGAGCTGAACCTTTTCGCCTGCCTTGAGAGTGTCAACAACAGCGTCAATAACTGCTGCCACTGCCTTATCGGCATCCTTCTTTGATATACCTGCCTTATCGGCAACTGCTGCTACTAATTCTGTTTTGTTCATTTTATTGAACCTCCATTATTTTATTAACTCCCGCCTCGATGGACGGCAGTTACCTTTCGGTTTTGGAAAATCGTAAAACCTTACTATATACTTTTACCATATAACGGTGAAAAAATCAATACATTTTAGTGTGATTTTTAATTTTTTTTCAAAAATTGTATATTTTAACATATTTATTCAGGCTTTTACCCTTATTATTTTTAATTTAAGGCAAATTTTAAGCAGTTTTTCGCCCCTGGGAAGAGAGAGAACATCTTCCTCCTCAAAGGTGTTTAAGAGTATCAGCGCTATAAAATATACGACTGCTCCGCAAAGGATAGCCAAAACGGTATAAATTCTCGTTGAGCCGAAATTCAATATGAGCCTTGCGGTAATTCCGCAGCAAAGAGCCGACATAAGCGGTTTGAAAACGGTTTTAACAAGGTTCGGCACAACACCGGTATATTTTATTATCGATATCAGGTTTGCAAAAAATATAAACGCATAGCAAACAGCTGTCCCTATTGCCGCTCCTTTAATATTTACCGACGGTATTCCGACAAAAATGAAGTTGACAACAACCTTTAAAACTGCTCCTACGGCAACATTTCTAAGTGAAACAACCTGTTTATCGATCGCCTGAAGCATACTCGTCATCGGTATTGCCATTCCGGCAAAGCAGGCTGCTATACCGTACACAACCATCATAGAGCCGCCTATTTCAACCGAAGCGACTGTATTATACATCAGTCCCATTATTGCACTGCCGGCAAATATAAAGCCCATTCCGGCAGGAAGAGATATTATCGCCGTAAGCTTCATTGAGGATTCAACATTTCTCTTTATTCCCTTTTTATCTTTAAGCGACCAACAGGAAGCTATAACCGGAAGTGCGCTTACTCCGAGAACCGACGTTATCGCAGGGACAAGATTATATATAGTAAACGCCTTGCTGCGAATACCGTAAAGAAAAGTCGGTATTGCCTTATCGGTAAGTTCCTTTGCGGAATGAAGAAGATTATAGTCCTCTATCGAGGCTTTATACATTGAGCGTATGCTCTCGGAATGACCGCTCACAAGATGCGAAAGCTGCCATTTTACCATAGAAACATCCACAAGCGAAGCTATGCTGTTTGCAAGCGACGCAAGAACTACGGGTATAGCTATCGCAATTAGCGCCTTTGCCGAGGCTCTTGAAGAAATCGGCTTAGGTGAGGCGGCAAGCTCTTCATAGGTTATACCGTCTCCCTTAAACTTATACCGAAGCCTCAGATACAACGCCGATATCATAGCACCGACGCTTATTCCGAGCATAGCGGCGGCTGCGGCATATGCCACATTGTGTGTGACCTTCATTGCGATATAAGCAAATCCGTATCCTAAAATAAGCTTTCCGAGTGCTTCAATTACATCTGAAGCCGCTGTGGGGTACATATTGCGAAGTCCCTCATAATAGCCCCTGTAGGTAGACATTGTGCAGCAAAAAAGCAAAGACGGAGCTATTGCAAAAAGGCTGTATATTGTTTCCCCCGTAGGGTCTGTAAGCTTTACAAAGGGATATATCAGAAGCAACATTAAAATAAGACCCGAAAGTCCGGTTATTAAAAATATCCGTTTTGTAACCGCTAAGGAACGGCGAACATCACGGTATTTTCCTACAGCCATATCCTCTGCAACAACTCTTGAAACCGCAATAGGAAGTCCCGCCATAGCGAGAGTGTAGATAGGAGTAAAAAGGTCGTACGCCGAAGAAAAATATCCGAAGCCAAGGTCGCCTATCAGGTTTGAAAGCGGAATTTTAAAAACCGCTCCGATAAGTTTTACCAGAACCGTTGAACAAAGGAGAATTATTGCGCCGTATTCAAAGCTTTGCTGCTTTCTTTCGTTTTGTGGCATTTTAATGGCTCCCGTAATATTCCGCAACTGCGGAAAGAATTTTCATAAATGCTTCCTGCATAGAAAGCTCGCCCGATGAGTTCATCTCCGCATAGCTTTCGTTTGCACCGTCCCCCGCATTATCGGATATCATACGAAGAGCAGCAAACGGAATATCCGCACTTTCGCACACCGAAGCTATCGCAGCGGTTTCCATATCGCAGGAATCCGCACCGAATGTGTCTCTTAAAAACGCACTGTCACTGTCTGAGCTTATGAATCTATCACCGCAGACTGCAGTTGAGCCGCCGATATCGCCGAGGGTATTTTTTATAATATTCAAAAGCTTTCCGTCTGCGTTGTAAATATAATTCTGTCCAGGTTTTTCACACGGTTTATACCCGAGGGGAGTTAAATCAAAATCGTGCTCAAGAAATTTTTCGGGAGCACAGAAACCGCCTCTTACCGCATTGTTTATACCGCCCGAAAGACCGAAATTCAAAACAGCGCAGCAGCCTTTCAGTGCCATTCCCGCAGCGACAGATGCGGCATTCACCTTTCCTATACCGCAGTTTATGCAGATAACTTCCGTATTATTGAGGGCAAACTTAATACCGTTTTTCTTAAACATCATTATATTCTCGGGATTTAAACTCTCTGCGAGTTTTACAAAAGGACGGTATTCGTCTGCATCGGCAACTATAACGCCTATATATTTTTTATCTTTCATATTCCGTTATTCTTCAAATATAAGTTTTTCGCCGCAAACCGAACAAAACGCTGCCTCTTTTTCGACCGAAGCCCCGCAGGAAGGGCATATTCTTTTATTCTTTATTTCTGCTATCTGAGCCTCTGTTTTTTTAATGAGCATCTTCTTTTCGTTTATATCTTCAACAGCGGCTGCTATATCGTCGGGCAAGTTTTCGTTATCCTTTAAAGATTCATAATAGATTTTTCCGAGTTTTTTATAATCTTTTGAAACCTTGACCTTTAAAGACGATACGATGTATCTGAGCTTTTCAAGCGTTATAACTTCATCTGTTTTGCGCTTTGCAACATCAAGCATATCCTTTGCCTTTGAGGCGGCGTTGTCAAAAAACTCTCTATCCATAGATAATTACCTCCTGATAATATTTATTGTTTTGTCTATTTTACCATAAAAAGCCGATTTTTACAAGTCTTTATAAAACAGTTCTATATCGGACTTCCTTTTGAGCTGTTCTTCAAATCTACCGATATACTCATAAGGATACTTAAAATTAAATATTCTTTTTATCTTATTGCCGTTCGGCTCTCTCAGTTTTGTAACAGCCGAAGCTCCGCAGGCAAGCACGGTATGCGTTTCGTCCATTATGTAAACATTATAAAGGCCCTCAAAGCCCTCTTTAGCATACCCTACATTTTCGAGATTCCCTACTGTCTTGCTTTGCCTATACATATAATACGGCAATATTCCGTTAAGCGTAAGCTGATGCCTTGCATAGTCAACCATTTCGCAGGCATTTCTGCCGGCATCTATTTCGGGGAATTCTCCCCTTTCGGTGAGGGTTGAAGCTCTCTTCATAGAAAGCGAATGGACGGTAACGCTCTGCGGCGAAAGTTTTATTATTTTATCGACGGTGTTTTTAAATCCTTCGACCGTATCGGTGGGAAGTCCGGCTATAAGGTCGGTATTCACGGCATTAAATCCTGCTTTTTCGGCAAGCTTGAAAGCCTTATAAAAGTCCGCCTCGGTATGTCTCCTGCCGATAGCTTTTAAAACGCCGTCGTCAAGAGTTTGCGGATTTATGCTTATCCTATCCGCTCCGCACTGCTTTATAATATCAAGCTTACCGGGGCTTACCGTATCGGGTCTGCCGGCTTCGACCGTGAATTCTCTTACGTTTGAAAGGTCAAAATGTCGGGCAACCGTGTCAAGCACCGTATAAAGCTGATTTTCATTGAGTGTTGTCGGCGTTCCTCCGCCCATATAAACTGTTTCAAGTTTAAGTCCTAAGCTTTGGGCGATCTGCGCCGTATACTTAAGCTCCTCGCAGAGCTTTTCAACATATGCCGGTATAAGTTCGCCTGCCTTATCTACCGAATGTGAGACAAAAGAGCAGTAACTGCATCTTGAGGGACAAAAAGGCACTGAAAAATAAAGACTGTACGACATAGGCCCCGAAAGTGAAATTATTTTATCCTCGGCGGCAGCGGCAAGACAAAGATCAAGCTTTGAATCGGATACCCTGAGCACATTTTTAAAATACTCTCTTGCCTTTTCCTCGCCGAGTTCTTTTATTTTGTTTCTGAGCAGCCTTGCAGGTCTTACCCCCGTAAGAATACCCCACTGCGGAGCATAATCCGTTATATCAAAGAAACAATCCGCAAGCATTCCCGCAAGCATAAGCTCGGTTTCTTTTTCCGGAAATCTTTTTTCGATTTCTTTTTTTCTTTCGGCTTTTTTACCGCTCAGACAAAGTTTTGTATAAAGACTTAAGCCGGCATTTGTTTCTTCAATACTTACAACGGCAAGTCTTTCGCCGTCCGACTTTGTATGTAAAACCTCGATTTTCTCAAAAGGGAGATACAATCTTATAAGTTTCTCCATTTCGTAATCAAATCTGTTCCCTATATTGCAAAGTTTCATTTTATTTCACCGTTTATATACGGGTTATAAAGCTTTTCGGTTTTTATATCGGTTTTATACCCGTGGCCGGGATAAACTTCGGTATCATCCGAAAAAGATTCGGTTATCCTGTTAAGCGACGCAAAAAGTTCCTCTCTGCTGCCGCCCGGAAGGTCGGTTCTGCCGGCAGTGCCTTTAAAGAGGGTGTCTCCCGAAAAAAGGCATCCGTCTGCAAAATAACACATCCCGCCTTTGGTGTGCCCCGGAGTCAGGAAAGCCTTGAAATCAATATCGCCGACGCCGAATGGCTGCCCGTTTGAAAGCGTTATATCAGCCTTAAACGGCGCAACATTTGCATAAAACCTGTCGGACAAGGTATAATACGGGTCCTCAAGGCAGGGGGCTTCTATGGTGCCTATAGCTATCTTAACACCCGTTTTTTCTCTTAAATATTCTGCGCCGCCTATATGGTCAAAATGGCAGTGAGTAAGAAGAATAAGCCTCTCCTTATCGACAGCACAGGAAAGAAATTCAAGTGTTTTAAGGTCTTTTGCACCGGGGTCTATAACGACCGCCGCCTTACCGCTTGAAATCATATAGCAGTTTTCGTGAAGCTTTCCGTAAACCGTTTTTTCAATTTGCATAAAATATCAGCCTTTTTTCCAATTATCGGTATCGAGAAGTACGGTAACGGGACCGTCGTTTAAAAGACTCACCTTCATATCGGCACCGAAAACGCCCTTTTCAACTTTTTTCACGCCGAGCTTTAAAAGAGCACTGCAATATTCGTCATAAAGCATTTCGGCAGTCTGCGGCTCCATAGCATATGCGAACGACGGGCGGTTGCCTTTTTTCGTATCGGCAGCAAGCGTAAACTGAGAAATACAGAGCACCTCGCCTCCTACATCGGAAAGCGAGAGATTCATTTTATCGTTTTCATCAGTAAATATGCGAAGCTTGGCCGTTTTCTCGGCAAGAAGCTCTGCATCATTTACCGTATCGCCCTTTACCGCACAAAACAGTATCATAAATCCGTTGCCGCAACTGCCTACGCAGCGTCCGCAAACGCCGACCGACGCAGTGCTTACTCTTTGTATAAGCGCCTTCACTGTCCTATCCTTTCAACGCTGTAAACACCCGGCAATTTTTGCAGTCTTGCCTTTATGCTCTTTAAGTGTTCAACGCTTTCCGCTTCTATGGTTATAACGGCGACGCAGTTACCGTCCTTTTGCTGCCTTGCATTTATCGAATGCATAGCAACTCTCATATTTGATATTGTGTTTACTATATCGACTATAAGTCCGTCTCTGTCAAGCGAAGATATCTGCAGAGTCGAAGCAAAAGAGTTGTTTTTGGCAACATTCCAGTGCGCCTGTATCCAGCGATCCGGCTCAGCGCAGGTGCTGATATCTTTAGGGACATTATTGCAGTCTCTTTTATGAATAGAAACGCCGTGTCCCCTTGTTATAAATCCTATTATATCGTCACCGGGCAGCGGATCGCAGCAGCGTGACAGTTTTATGAGGCAGTTATCTATTCCGTCAACAACAACGCCGTCGGGAGAAGCCGATACCTTCTGAGGTATCTCGGGTATTACGGGTTGTTTCGCAGCCGCCCGTTTACCGTAATCCTCTCTTATTCTCGGCATTATTTTGGAAAGCAGTATTCCGCCGTAACCTATTGCGGCATAAAACTCATCGTTATCGGAAAAATGCAGTCTTTTCGCCGTCTCGGAAACGAGAGAATCGTATTCTTCGTCATTTAAGGCTATTCCCATTCGTTTAAGCTCACGGTCAAACGAAGAATGACCTTCTGCGATATTCTCGGTGCGTTTTTCCTTTTTAAACCACGAGCGGATCTTGGACTTTGCCTGATTTGTAACGGCTATATTCATCCAGTCTCTGCTGGGGCCTCTTCCCGGTTGATTTGAGGTTAAAATTTCAATTACTTCGCCGGTCTTGATCTCGTGATTTATAGGGACTATCTTGCCGTCCGCCTTAGCGCCTATCATTTTTATTCCGACCGCCGAATGAATTGCAAATGCAAAATCGACAACCGTTGAACCGACCGGAAGATTTATAACATCTCCACGGGGAGTTACCGCAAAAACATCCTCCTGCGAAAGGTCCACTTTTATACTTCTTACAAGCTCGGAAGCATCTCCCGAGGCTTCCTGAGAATCAAGTATCTCCCTTATCCACGCAAGACGCTGCTCCATTTTTTTATCGTTTGCGGTTATTCCCTCTTTATATTTCCAGTGTGCCGCTATACCGAGTTCTGCGGTACGATGCATTTCAAAAGTTCTTATCTGAATTTCGAAAGGAAGCCCCTCTCTGCTTATAACCGTTGTATGGAGCGACTGATACATATTCGGCTTAGGCGTGGATATATAGTCTTTAAACCTATTCGGTATGGGACGGAACATATCGTGCATTATACCGAGAATATTATAACAGTCTGCAACCGTATCGGTTATGACTCTTATTGCATAAATATCGTATATTTCATCAAAATTCTTGCCCTGAAGGTACATTTTACGGTAAATACCGTGAATGGATTTCACTCTGCCCTGAAATGCCATATTTATTCCCGGCATATCGTGCTCAAGACGCTTTTCTATACGCATTTTAATGTCGCTTAAAATACGTTCTCTGTCGGGCTTTCTGATTTTTAAAAGCTCTTCTATATCAGCATAAGCTATCGGATCAAGATGCTTTATTGCAAGGTCCTCAAGTTCTTCCTTAACGGGTCTGATACCGAGACGGTGCGCAATCGGGGCATATATTTCGAGAGTCTCGACGGATTTATCTCTTTGTTTTTGTTCGGGAACGGCGTCAAGAGTGCGCATATTATGAAGCCTGTCTGCAAGCTTTATAATAATGACTCTGATGTCCTTTCCCATCGCAATAAGCATTTTTCTCAGACTTTCGGCCTGCTGCTGCTCCTTTGTTGTAAAAGAGAGTCTGCCTATCTTAGTGACACCGTCTACAAGAAGGCCCACTTCGCTGCCGAAAAGTTTTTCTATATCGGTCTGTGTGGTATCCGTATCTTCAACGACATCGTGAAGCAATGCGGCTGCTATAGAACAACTGTCCATACCGAGGGATATAACGATTTTTGCAACGTTATAAGGGTGAATATAATATTCCTCGTTAGTCCATCTCTTCTGACCCTCGTGCGCCTTCACGCAGAATTCATAAGCTTTTTTAATAAGCGGAACATCATATTCTCCGCCTTGAGCCTTCAGATAGTCAAGAAGGGACGCCATATCCCGTTTTTCCTGTGCGTTCAATTATTTCACCCCGTTTGCCAAAAGACTGTATGTAGGAGAATTCATAAGTTCGGTTTTAGCGCTCTTTACTACGGTTATCATGCCGTTTTCTTCCCTGATAAGGCCGAGTTCGCTCAGAGTTGTTATCGCAATCGAAGTTTTTGCAATACCTATGCTGTTTAAAAATTTATATTTGACCCGTTCCTCATTAGGCGACGAAACGGATATATATTTATAAATATCAGCCACCTGTTCTCTCGGCGGCAAGAGTTCATTTCTGTCAAAATTTGATTTATATGTTATAAAATCGTCAAAGCCGTAAAGCTGTTTAAACAACACTTCATCGTCGGTACCTGAGGGTCTTATCCCTCTTATCTGAACCGAAAGAACATATTCGTCTTTATAAAAATTTGTATCAAGGTTCACCGCAAGGTCAAGAATATCGCCTACCGCAAAACAAAATGCATCAACACCTACTCCGAACAGCATTGCCTGAAAAGCGCCGCCGTTTTTTGAAAAGAGCAGTTTTAAATGCTTGCCTGCCCCTACGGGAGTTATTTTTTCAAGTTTTGTGCCTGTTATGCCGAAAAGAGGCTGCGGATTGCCTGCGCCGAACGGTTCGAAAATCTTTATCGCCTCAACCATATCAACGCTCATTCCGGCGGGATTTATATTAAAATCAACATTAAGCTGCGGTATAGCGGGTTGAAGCTTTAAAGCATATTCGTTTATTGCATTGCGGAATTCAGCGATTTTTTCGATCTTTAAGGTCACACCCGCCGCAAGCTCGTGCCCGCCGAATACCTCAAGACAGTCCTTACAAGAATTAAGAGCATTATACAGATGAAAGCCTTTTATGCTCCTGCCGGAACCGTGCGCCGTATCTCCGGACACTGATATGACTACCGCAGGGCGGCCGTATCTTTCGCATATCCTCGATGCCACAATACCTATGGTGCCCGAATGCCAATCTTCACCGCAGACCACTATCACTCTATTGTGCATATATCCGTTCTTTTCTATCTGTTTTATTGCTTCGTCCGTAACCTCGTGTTCGGTTTTCTGGCGTTCGGTATTAAGGTCGTCTATTCTATTTGCGGCGGTAAGCGACCCACGCATATCCTCTGAGCAGAGCAACTCAAGCGCATCATTTGCATTTCCCATTCTGCCTGCTGCATTTATTCTCGGAACTATACCGAAGGTTATTCTTCCGGCGTTTATGGTTTTCCTGTCTATACCCGCAACGCTGATTATGGACGAAATTCCTATTGAAGGCTTTGTTCTTATTTTTTTAATTCCTGCCTTAACTATGCATCTGTTTTCGTTAACAAGCGGCATAACATCGCCGAGAACAGCTATGCAAAGCAGATCTGCGTAATCATACAGTATTTCCTCCGGTTCTTTTCCGAGCAAAACACACGCAAGCTTAAAAGCCACCTCGGCTCCGCATATCTCCTTAAATGAGGAAGGACAATCGCTCCTATGAGGATCTACAACCGCAATGGCATCGGGAAGTTTGGCCGGTGGAAGATGATGGTCTGTAACGACCGTGCATATGCCCTTAGTCTTTGCATAGTCAATAACATCGGCGCAGGAAATACCGTTATCGACCGTTATTATCAACTTTACACCGTCGCTTGAAAGCTTATCCACCGCCTTCATATTCATACCGTAGCCTTCGTTTATACGGTCGGGTATATACGTTACAAAGTCAGCCTCAAGTGATTTAAGGCATTTATACATAACGGCTGTAGCTGTTACACCGTCACAGTCATAATCGCCGAAAACCGCTATTTTTTGTCTCTCTTTTATCGCCGCCCGCACTGCGTTTGCGGCATTTTCTATATCCTTAAGCTCTCTGGGATCCGAAAAGAGAGGCTCATCCGAAAGCATAAGTTCAAGCTCTGACGGATCTGTAATGCCTCTTGAACAGGCTATAAGTGCTGAAAACGGGTCTATATCGCATTCTTCAGCTATGATCTTTGCGGCCTCTTTATCGGCTTTACCGACGACCCATTTTTTAAAAGGCATACATTTCCCTCCTATTATCTGAATTTTTTTAAAAAAGATTTTTGTTCCGGTGTTATTCTCAGGCTGTCACACGCCTTTGATATTGTTTTTCTGTGCGTCCACCCATCAAGGCGGTGCTCGGTGATATAAGGCAAAGTGCTTTCGTACTGCTTACACAAAGCAGTTGCAAAATACCACGCCTGCATCATTTTTACATAATACTCATCGCTCTTTATTTTTGCAACTCTTTTTAAATACTCAGGCTTAAAACTATCGCCCAGATAATGCTTCATAAGCATTTCTATACCGTATCTTACGGTGTAAGTACATCCCGAATCTATCCACTTTGAAATATAGGGAAGAAGTTTATCCTTATTTCGGGCAAAGACAGGAGGTGAAAAGCAATCGCAGGTCTGCCAATTATCAACATATTTTAAAAACTCATCTGTTTTTTCGGCAGCCGTATCAAAATCCTTAATGCGCTCGATTATAAATCCGTGGAGATTATTTTCCTCAAGATATTTATGCGAAAGACTTTCGGTAAACTCGATCGCCTTTTTTATATCAATATTTTTTGCATACCCTCTTAAAACCGGTATTCTTATTCCTATCGAATCGGAAATACCCGGAATGAGCCTTATATTAAACTCTCTGTACCGAGGGTCAGCCATACAAAGCAAATCGTTTCTTATTTCATCAAAAGAGGCTTTCATAGTAATTTTTCATAGTTCTCGCATCCTCGGTTTGTGTTCCGGCGGATTCGCAAATAAATACCGGGCTTAAAGATTTTTTTGCCGTAAGCTCCATAACGGGTTCAAAATCGGGACCGTATACCGTATCCTCAAATGTAAGGTGGCGTTTCTCTCCGCCGGTGGTATATTCGATTTTTGAAAAATGCGAATGGAAAATCTTAAGTCGCTCTATACCGAGTTCGTTTTCTATTGTATCGAAAACCTCTTTGTAGTCTTCAAAAGACTTGAATCTGCCCATATCCCTTGCGTTTAAATGGCCGAAATCTATACACGGAATGAGCCTTTCATCAAGTTTACAAAGCTCCGTGACCTCTCCGAGCGTTCCGAGCTGATTTACCTTGCCCATAGTTTCCGGGCATATATGAATATCCGAAAGACCCTCACCGTCAAGAGCGGATATTGCTTTTTTCATAGTATCAACTGCGAGCTGCAAAGCCTCCTGCCTTGAGATTTTTCCGCAGGAGCCCGTATGAATGACTATTCTGTTGCCGCCCATCGCCTTTACCGCTCTTGCACTTTGCAGAATATAATTAACCGAATTAAGGCGTTTTTCTTCCTCAACAGACGACATCGAAATATAATAAGGAGCGTGAAGAGACAGTGCTATTTTGCTTTCCTTTGCAAGTTTTCCGAGCTCTGCCGCCTTATCAAGGCCGATATTCACGCCTCTTCCGCACTGATACTCAAAAGCATTAAGTCCTGCTTTAACAAGATATTGCGGCACATCAAGGCTCGATTTGTAACCTTCTTTTTTAAAGCTTTCTGCTGTTCCCGCAGGTCCGAAAAGTGCGCTCATATTTCTTCGTCCTTTATTTTGTGTATTTTAAATACCGCTTTTTCAAGTTTTCTTTTTATGCGAAATCCGAGTTTATCTTCAAGCTTTATAGGAGTAAGCAGAATGGTTTTTACACCTGCCATATTACCTCCGAGCACATCGGTAAAAATCTGGTCGCCTACCACCGCAGTGTTTTCTGCACTGACATTAAGCTTTGAAAGACATTTTGAAAAGCCGCTCGGCAGCGGCTTAAGTCCCGAGCTTACATAATCAAGACCTATTTTATCGGCTATAGGCTTGACGAAACGCTCCTTTGAGTTAGAAAGCACCAAAAGCCTTATGCCGTTTTTTTGCATACTGTCTATCCATTCAATGAGACCATCGGTCAAAACCTCGCCGTGATGCGTTGAAAGTGTGTTATCAACATCTAAAAGAAGTGCAGAGACTCCTAATCTCTTAAGAAGCTTTATATTTATATCTGTTATTCTTTTCAGCTTAACATCAGGCTTTAACAGCATATATTATCTCCCGAAACATTCCAAATTAAGACAAAAAGGCGGTTGCAAAACAACCGCCTTTAATGCGTTTTAATTAAAATACCGCAAATTAGCGGAACTTTCTCTTGCGAGCAGCTTCCGACTTCTTTTTGCGTTTTACAGAGGGCTTTTCATAGTGCTCTCTCTTACGAACCTCCTGAATAACGCCGTCCTTAGCGGTTTGCCTTTTAAAGCGGCGAAGTGCGTTATCAAGCGATTCATTTTCTTTAACTCTGATCTGACTCATCATATTCCCTCCCTCCGCAAAATTGCAGGGGTCTTTACTAACAAACAATATTATACTATAAACAGACAGGTTATGTCAAGAAGCAGTTTTTTCTTATTTAAAGAAAAGCGGCAATTTTTCAAGAAAAATTATATCTTTTCTGTCTGCCGCATCGCCCTCTGCGAGAAAAGCGCAGGAAGCAGCCTCTGTTGCACCCGCCTCGTCCACAAGCTTTCTCACTGCCTTAAGGGACTCGCCCGTGCTTATAACATCGTCAACAATAAGGACCTTTTTGCCCTTCATCATATTCACTTCTGTTTCGCCGAGATAAAGATGCTGCTCGTGTTGGGTCGTTATCGAAGTTTCGCTTACATCAAGAGGATTGCGCATATAAACCTTTATACCCTTACGGGCAACTATATAAGGCTTGCCCGACTGTCTTGCCATTTCATATGCTATCGGAATGGATTTTGCTTCCGGCGTAAGAATAAGGTCAAAATCGGGAACTTTTTTGAGCAGCTCCTTTGAGCCCTGAACCGTAAGTTCAACATCTCCGAAGATTATAAAAGCTGCTATATCAAGGCTTTCGCTTACGCTGAACTTTTCAAGTTTTCTTTCAAGTCCCGCTATTTTCATCGTGTAAAATTCTGACATTTTAATTACCCCTTTAATATTTCAGCCCGGAGGCCACTGAAGATATCTGCGTGCAAGCAAATGGAAATGAAGGTGTCCCACTGTTTGCCCTCCGTCTCTTCCGCAATTTGAGACCACTCTGAATCCGTTTTCAAGGTTTTCCTCTTTTGCCGTCCTTGCTATTGCTTCATATATCTTAGCGACATATATACTGTTTTCCTCCGTTATATCGGCAGGAGAAGCTATATGTTTTTTAGGAACAAAGACCGCATGTAACGGTGCCTGCGGAGAAATATCCGCAAAGGCATAAACATATTCGTCCTCATAGATTTTTTTGCTCGGTATTTCACCTGAAATTATTTTACAAAACAGACAATCTTCCATTTTTATTACCTGCCTTACTTTATCATTTCGGCAATTGCATCCGCCGCCGAATCAAGGGCTTTATCTATCATAGCGGCATCTTTACCGCCCGCCATTGCACTGTCCGGTTTACCGCCGCCGTTGCCGCCGGTAACCTGAGCTACTGCCTTAACGAGCTTTCCTGCGTTTGCGCCCTTTTTAACGGCATCTTTGCCGCAGGCTGCGCAAAATGTGATTTTTTCGCCGTTTAAGGCGGCAAGAACGACTGCCATACCGTCATTTTTACTCTTTATATCATCGAGCAGGCGTCTGAGCTCGTCCGGCGAAGTGCCGTCAAGTCTTGCAGTTGCAACCTTTATACCGGAAACTTCAACTGCATTATCAGCGATGTTTCCGAGCTTTCCTGCCGCAAGCTTTGATTCAAGAGCCTCTATTTTTCTTTCGGCGTCTTTAAGCTGCGCAGTTACCGCCTGTGCTTTCACGGCAATATCGTCTATATTTCCGCATTTAAGAGCTTTAGCTGCATCGGCTGCTATTTCTCTGTATTTATCGGCAAGGGCGAGGAAGTTATTACCCGTTACCGCCTGAATTCTTCGAACTCCGGCAGCTATACCCGATTCGCTGATTATTCGGAAAAGACCTATTTTGCCCGTATTATCAACGTGGGTACCTCCGCAGAATTCGACCGACATATCGCCGGCAGAAACCACTCTTACCCTATCGCCGTATTTTTCACCGAAAAGTGCCATTGCTCCGAGTTTTTTAGCCTCTTCAATAGGCATCTCACGGCTGTCAACCGCAAGCGCCGACATAATTTCGTTATTAACAAGTTCTTCAACTCCGGTAAGTTCATCCGAAGACAGAGCCGAAAAATGTGTAAAGTCAAATCTTACTTCTTTTTCATTGACAAGCTGACCTGCCTGCTCAACGTGATTTCCGAGCACCTTCCTGAGCGCAGCCTGAAGGAGGTGAGCCGCAGTATGATTGCGGCGGATACTGTTTCTTCTTTCGGTATCGACGCTTGCCTTTACCTTATCGCCGACGGATATTTTGCCGTTTACCGAGGCAATATGCATAAATACTCCGCCGTGTGTTTTCTTGGTATCGGTTACGGTAACTTTTGCGCCGTCTGAAGATATTACGCCCGTATCGCCTACCTGACCGCCGCCTTCTCCGTAAAAAACGGTCCTGTCAAGAACTATAACCGCATTATCGGTGTTTTCTACGGATTTAATATGCTCATTGCCGCAAACTATATCAATAACCGCAGCATCGCATTCTTCAAACTCATAGCCGAGGAATTCCGTCGGTTTTATACTGTCAAATCCGATACCGTCGCTGCTCCAGCTTTCGGCGTCCGCAGCCTTTCTTGAAGAACGGGCAAGCTCACGCTGTTTTTGCATAAGTTCGTCAAAGCCCTTTTCGTCAAGCGACATATTATGCTCTGAAAGTATATCTTTTGTAAGATCAAGCGGGAAACCGTATGTATCGTAAAGCCTGAAAGCGTCCTCACCCGAAAGTGTTCCGCCCTTAGCTATAAGCTCGTTTAAAATACCGAGACCCTGATCTATGGTCTTTGAAAATCCGGCTTCCTCGTTTGCAATAACCTTTTTAATAAGCTCTTCTTTTTCAACAAGTTCGGGATAAGCGTCCTTATTTTCCGCAATCACGGCGTCACACATTTCTTCAAGGAACGGCCTGTTGATACCGATAAGTTTTCCGTGTCTTGCGGCACGCCTTATAAGGCGGCGGAGCACATATCCTCTGCCCTCGTTTGACGGGATAATACCGTCGCTTATCATAAAGGTTGAAGCCCTTGCGTGGTCGGTTATCGCCCTTATTGATATATCGGTGTTTTTATCCTTACCGTAAACGGCGCCCGATATTTCGCACACTTTATTAAGTATATTTTTTACGGTATCGACCTCAAACATATTGTCAACGCCCTGCATAACGCACGCCAAACGTTCAAGTCCCATACCCGTATCTATATTCTTATGGGCAAGCTCGGTATAAGTGCCGTCCCCCATATTGTTGAACTGCGAGAAAACGTTGTTCCATATTTCCATATATCTGTCACAGTCGCATCCGGGCTTACAATCGGGAGAACCGCAGCCGTATTTTTCGCCACGGTCAAAATATATCTCGCTGCACGGACCGCACGGACCTGTTCCGTGCTCCCAGAAGTTGTCTTCTTTACCGAGCCTTACTATATGCTCCTCGGGCACTCCGATGACATCTCTCCATATCGCATAAGCCTCATCATCTTCCTCGTACACTGACGGCCAAAGAAGTTCCTTCGGGATTTCGAGAACCTCCGTTAAAAACTCCCAAGCCCACGGAATAGCTTCATTTTTGAAATAATCGCCGAACGAAAAATTTCCGAGCATTTCGAAATATGTACCGTGACGGGCAGTATGTCCCACACGTTCAAGGTCTGGCGTTCTTATACACTTCTGACAGGTAGTAACTCTGTTTCTCGGCGGAGTCACTTCACCGGTAAAATATTTCTTCATCGGCGCCATGCCGGAATTTATCAGCAAAAGCGATTTATCGTTATCGGGCACGAGAGAAAAACTCTTCAGCCGCAGGTGACCTTTTGATTCAAAAAAAGAAAGATATTTTTCTCTAAGGTCATTAAGAGAGGTCCATTTCATCAGCAGATAACACTCCAAATCAAATAATAGCCCAAACAAGGCTCAATTACAGTAATTATATACCTTAAAACAGGTATTGTCAATGTAAATCATCCGAAAAAACAAAATGCGGAAAATTTCTCTTGATACCTTTACTGCAACAGATGCGGTTGTATACTGAAAACAAACACATTAGGTCGGCAAAAGCCGAACCTGTGTTTGAGCGTGTGTTTTTTGCACTGCCGCATTAAAATACCCGTTAACATATTGAACCGCCCCTGCCCCTTGAAAAACCGCCGAGCAAACGGTTTTTCGCTTACAAGGTGTTTTTCCGCCGCATATTCCGACGGGAAAACATAAATGCAGCGTGAATGCCGCAAAAATAAAATTTGAGGTTTATAGGCAAACTGACCGCCCTTCCTAAAAGAGAAGGGCGGTCAGTTTAAATTTTAATATAAATTAAGAACCGCTGCATAAAAACTCATCAACTTTGCCTGCGCAAGCTCTGCCTTCGGCTATAGCCCAGACTACAAGCGACTGACCTCTGCGGGCATCCCCTGCGGCAAAAACGCCGGGAAGGCGAACGGCATATGAATCTTCGTCTGCCGAAATACAGCCCCTTGCGGTCTTTTCAATACCTTTGGACTCAAAAATATAGTCCTCGCATCCGACAAAACCTGCCGCTATAAGCAAAAGCTCACACTTAACCGTTTTTTCGCTGCCGCTGATTTCTTTAATAGTGCTCTTACCCGTGACAGCATCCTTTACAAATTCGGTTTGAACGGTTTTTATCTCGCATACAGAACCGTTTTTATCCTTTATTATTTCTTTAACGGTTGTGTTGTAAATTCTCGGGTCGCTGCCGAAAACCGCCGCTGCTTCCTCCTGACCGTAATCGGTTTTAAGGACTCTCGGCCACTGCGGCCACGGATTTTGCGGTGTTCTTTTTTCCGGAGGCCTTGATGTTATCTCAAGCTGAATAACCGATTTTGCTCCCTGCCTTACGGCAGTACCCACACAGTCGTTACCGGTATCTCCTCCGCCGACAATTACAACATTCTTGCCCTTGGCGGAGATTTCAAATAATTTTGTATCTCCTATTACGCACCGTGTAGCGGAGGTTAAATAATCGACCGCAAAATAAACACCCTTTGCGTCTCTTCCCGAAACATTTAAGTCTCTTGCCTTTTTACTGCCGCAACAAAGAACAACCGAATCATACTCCTTTTTAAGTTCCTCAACGGTTATATCCTTGCCTACATCTGTATTGAGGCTAAACTGTATACCCTGCGATTTCATAAGCTCAAATCTTCGCTTTATAACGCTTTTATCAAGCTTCATATTGGGAATTCCGTACATCAGCAGTCCTCCTATACGGCCTGCCTTTTCAAATACGGTTACGTTGTGCCCCCGTTTATTAAGCTCATCCGCAACTGCAAGACCGGAAGGTCCCGAACCTATAACCGCAACCTTTTTCCCGCTTCTGACCGCAGGAGGACTGTTATCGATCCATTCGTTTTTAAAGCCGTTTTCGATAATATAAAGCTCATTATCGTGTACCGTTACAGGTTCAAAATTCATTCCGCAGGTGCAGGCAGCTTCGCAAAGTGCCGGACAAACCCTCCCCGTAAATTCGGGGAAATTGTTTGTTTTAAGCAGTCTTTTAAGCGCCTGCTTTAAATTGCCGTTATATACTTCGTCATTCCATTCGGGGATAAGATTATGGAGAGGGCATCCGCTTGTCATACCGCCGAAATTCTCTCCCGACTGGCAAAACGGGACGCCGCAGTTCATACACCTTGCCGCCTGTTTTTTCCTTTCTTCAAAGTCGAAGCTTCGGTGAAATTCCGAAAAATTCTTTATTCTCTCAAGCGGCGAAACTGTTTCATTTGTGTTTCTTTCATATTCAAGAAATCCTGTTGACTTTCCCATAATTTCACCTAACCTTTCTGAGACATATAAAATGCGTCGAGTACTGCCTGTTCGTGAGACACGCCTTTTTCTTCAAGTTTGCCTATTGTAACAAGCATTTTTTGATAATCAGTCGGGATTATTTTCTTAAAGAACGGAAGATACTTATCAAAATTATCAAGTATTTCCTGTCCGTGCAACGACTTTGTTTCAAAAACATACTGCTCTATTATACCGTGAAGTTCCTTGGCATCATATGTACTTGTAACCTCGCTCATATTAACCATTTGTTTATTAAGCTTAAGGTAAAGATCGTGATGAAGATCAAGAACATAAGCTATTCCGCCGCTCATACCGGCAGCAAAGTTTTTACCCGTCTTGCCGAGTATAACGACTCTGCCGCCCGTCATATATTCGCAGCCGTGGTCTCCGCAGCCCTCCGCAACAGCAACAGCACCTGAATTCCTCACGCAAAAACGCTCGCCCGCTATACCGTTTATGAACGCCTTTCCGCCTGTTGCGCCGTAGAGTGCGACATTACCCACTATTATGTTTTCTTCTGCTTTAAAGCGGCTTTTCGTTTCGGGTACAAGCACAAGTTTACCGCCCGAAAGACCTTTTCCGAAGTAATCGTTTGAGTCACCCTCAAGATGAAGCGTCAGACCTTTAGGTATAAATGCGCCGAAGGACTGCCCTCCTCCGCCGTGACACATAACCTTATATGTATCGTCGTTTAAGCTTTCGGCAAATTTCTCCGTAATTACCGAGCCTAATATGGTTCCGGTCGTACGGTCGGTGCTTGAAATTTCTGTTTTTGCCGTATGAGGCTTCTTATCATCGAAGTAAGGCTCGAATTCGGGAAGTAAAACACGCTCGTCAACCGTTTTTGAAAGCTCAAAATCGAACTTGTCCTCCGCCTTCCAGTGAACGGGCTTAAGCGGTTTTAAGAGCGGGGAAAGATCAAGGGTATGGGCACGATCGGTTATAAGGTTTTGTCTTACCCTTATTTTTTCGGTATGTCCCACAAGCTCGTCTACGGTTCTTACTCCGAGTTTTGCCATAATTTCTCTTAATTCCTCGGCAATGAAATTCATAAAATTCATAACATACTCGGGTTTTCCGCAGAAACACGAACGAAGTCTCGGATTCTGCGTGGCTATTCCGGCAGGACAGGTATCAAGATTACATACCCTCATCATAACGCAGCCCATAGTAACGAGCGGAGCTGTGGCAAAACCGAACTCCTCTGCACCTAAAATGCAGGCGATGGCAACATCTCTGCCGCTCATAAGTTTTCCGTCCGTCTCAAGTCTTACCCTGCTGCGAAGTCCGTTCTTTATGAGGGTCTGGTGAGCTTCGGCAAGTCCGAGTTCCCAAGGAAGACCTGCGTTATGGATAGAGCTTTTCGGAGCGGCACCCGTGCCGCCGTCATACCCGGAAATAAGCACAACTCCTGCGCCCGCTTTTGCAACGCCTGCGGCGATCGTTCCGACTCCCGCTTCCGACACAAGCTTTACCGATATTCTTGCCTTTCGGTTTGCGTTCTTAAGGTCGAAAATAAGCTGAGCCAAATCCTCTATTGAATATATATCGTGGTGCGGAGGAGGCGAAATAAGAGCAACTCCCGGTGTTGAATACCTTGTTTTCGCTATATGAGGATACACCTTTTTACCGGGCAGATGTCCGCCCTCGCCGGGTTTTGCGCCCTGAGCCATCTTAATTTGTATTTCATCCGCACTGCAAAGATAGGCACTTGTGACGCCGAATCTGCCTGACGCAACCTGTTTTATTGCACTGTTTCTTTCGGTATTAAATCTTTTCGGGTCTTCTCCGCCCTCGCCTGAATTTGATTTACCGCCGAGTCTGTTCATAGCTATTGCCATACAGGTATGAGCCTCTTCGGATATTGAACCGTAAGACATAGCTCCGGTTTTAAAGCGTTTTACTATTTCACTTGCCGGTTCAACCTCATCGATAGGAACTCCGCCGTTTTCATCATACACAAACTCAAGCAGTCCTCTAAGAGTGTGAGGCTTGCGCTCATCATCAACCAATGCGGTATATTCTTTGAATTTTTCATAAGATCCGCTTTGCGTTGCTTCTCTGAGAGCGATGATCGTACGGGGATCATACATATGATCTTCCGCATTCTTACCGCTTCTGAGTTTATGCGAACCCACACTGTCAAGGGTTGTGTCAACTCCGAGGCCGAGCTGGTCAAAAGCGCAGTTATGACGCCATTCAACGCCCTCGCCTATTTCCTTAAGTCCTATTCCTTCAACCGGACTTACGGTATTCGTAAAGTATTTATCTATGACGGATTTGCAAATACCGACCGCTTCAAATATCTGAGCCGACTGATATGACTGCAATGTTGAAATCCCCATTTTTGAAGCAATTTTAACTATGCCGCCGAGTATCGCCTTATTATAATCGGCAATTGCGGTATGATAATCTTTATCAAGTCTGCCGGTATTTATAAGGTCGGCAATACATTCCTGTGCAAGATAAGGATTTATCGCCCTTGCACCGTAGCCCAAAAGGGTTGCAAAATGATGAACATCCCTCGGTTCCGCACTCTCAAGAATTATCGAAACGGCGGTACGCTTTTTTGTTCTTATAAAATATTGCTCTATAGCCGAGACTGCAAGCAAAGACGGCACCGCAAGATGATATTCGTCAACCCCCCTATCGGAAAGTATGATAATATTGGCTCCGTCCTTATAAGCTCTGTCGCATTCCACAAAAAGCCGATCGACCGCCTTTTCAAGTGAGGTGTTTTTATAATAAAGCAGTGATACGGTAGTTACCTTAAAACCCTTGCGCTTCATATTTTTTATTTTCATCAGATCAACCGACGTAAGTATCGGGTTTTTAATCTGCAGAACCGAGCAGTTTTCCGCTTTTTCCTCAAGAAGATTGCCGTCCGATCCGACATAAACCGTGGTATCGGTGACTATTTCTTCTCTGAGAGCGTCTATCGGAGGATTTGTGACCTGGGCAAAAAGCTGTTTGAAATAATTAAACAGCGGCTGATGTTTTTCGGAAAGCACGGCAAGAGGTATATCGGTGCCCATAGAAGCGGTAGGTTCCGTTCCGTTTTTGGCCATAGGAAGTATGGCATCATTTATATCCTCGTATGTATAACCGAAAACTTTGCAGAGTCTGTCCCGTTCACCGTCCGTATATTCCGGCACCTTTTTATTAGGTACCGCAAGTTCTGACAATGTTACGAGATTTGCGTCCAGCCACTCGCCGTAAGGTTGCTTTAAAGCATAATATTCCTTACATTCCTCATCGGAAATAACCCTCTTTTTAACCGTGTCGACAAGGAGCATTTTTCCGGGATACAGTCTCGATTTTAAAACAATATCTTCGGGCTTGATATCGAGAACACCGACCTCCGAAGAGAGTATAAGCCTGTTATCCGAAGTTATATAATACCTTGCCGGACGCAGACCGTTTCTGTCGAGCACGGCGCCCATTATATCACCGTCTGAAAAGAGGATCGCCGCAGGGCCGTCCCACGGTTCCATCATAGTTGAATAATAACGGTAAAGGTCACGCTTTTCTCTTGTAATAGACGGATCATTCTGCCACGGCTCGGGTATAGTCATCATAACGGCGAGCGGAAGCGGTATTCCGTTCATATTTAAAAATTCAAGAGTATTATCAAGCATAGCGGAATCCGAACCGCCTGCGTTTATAACGGGGAGTATTTCGGAAGAGTGCTCATCAAGATATGCCGAGTGCATAGTTTCCTCTCTTGCAAGCATTCTGTCGGCATTACCTCTTATTGTGTTTATTTCACCGTTATGAAGTATAAAACGGTTAGGATGCGCTCTTTCCCAGCTCGGAGTTGTGTTTGTTGAAAATCTCGAATGGACCATAGCCACGGCGCTCTTATAGGATCTGTCCTGAAGGTCTTTATAAAATCTCCTGAGCTGCGCTACAAGAAACATACCCTTATACACAACAGTCCTGCACGAAAGGGAGCAAACATAGGTGTTTTCATTACTCTGTTCGAATATGCGGCGGATAACATAAAGCCTGCGGTCAAACTCAAATCCCTTTTGGACATTTTCAGGTCTTTTAACAAAACATTGCACTATACAGGGCATCGCATTCTTAGCCGTTTCGCCGAGTATTTCTTCGTTTATCGGCACTTTTCTCCAAAAAAGAAACTCAACGCCCTCTTTTTTGCAGATTATTTCAAACATTTTCTGAGCCTGCGCTCTAAGGCGTGAATTTTGAGGGAAAAAGAACATACCGACGCCGTAATCACGGCTGTCTCCGAGATCGATGCCTTTCTCGGCTCCCACTTTTTTAAAGAAGTTGTGCGAAACCTGAAGCATTATTCCCACGCCGTCTCCGGTTTTACCGGAAGCATCCTTACCTGCACGGTGTTCAAGCTTTTCAACTATTGAAAGCGCATCGCTTACAACCGAATGAGAAGCAGTGCCGTCGATACTGACCACTGCTCCTATGCCGCAGGCATCGTGCTCAAATTCCTCTCTGTATAAACCGTTGTTATTCACCGAAGCCATACAAAAACCTCTTTTTTCAAGAAAAAATAAAGAACCCCAGACAAAATAACTTTGTCTGCGGCTCCGTTGTCGCTTAAAACGATAGTATTATAATACTTTTTCTCTAAAAAGTCAAGCACTTAAATTACAATAATACCGTCCAGCCGAATTTATCTTCCGACCTTCCCCACTGAATATCGGTAAGTGTTTTATAAAGAAGATGCGATACCTCGCCTATTTCTCCGCCGTTTATCCGATACTTCTTACCTTTATAGGCAAGTTCGCCTATAGGCGATATTACCGCTGCCGTTCCGCAGCCCCACGCTTCCTCGAGGAGACCGCTCTCAGCCGCATCTACAAGTTCTTTTACGCTGAGTTTGCGTTCTTCAACGGTATAGCCCATATCCTTAAGCAGTTCTATACAGGACTTTCTTGTAACACCGTGAAGTATCGAACCTGTCAGGGCGGGAGTTACTATCTTACCGTCGATTTTGAACATAACATTCATAGCGCCGACTTCCTCGATATATTTCCGTTCAACGCCGTCAAGCCACAAAACCTGAGAATACCCGTTTTCTTCTGCCTTTTCGCCTGCTCTCGTGCTTGCCGCATAGTTGCCTCCGCATTTTGCTTCTCCCGTTCCGCCTCTTACAGCACGCACATCCTCGGATTCAATCATTATCTTAACCGGATTTATTCCCTGCGGATAATAGCTTCCTACAGGACAGGTTATTATAACAAAGGTTGCTTTTTTTGCGGCGTGAACACCGAGTGATTCGTCGTTACCGAACATAAAAGGACGAATATAAAGTGATGTTCCCTCGCTGTGAGGGGTCCAATCCTGTTCGTGAGACACAAAAGTTTTCAGTATTTCAAAAAAATCATCCTCCGGGATCTGCGGCAGACACATTCTTTCGGCAGAGCGGTTCATTCTGCGGATGTTTTCAATAGGTCTGAAGAGCTGGACTTTACCGTCTGATCTTCTGTAAGCCTTAAGACCCTCAAATATTTCGGCACCGTAATGCAATACCGTTGCAGCCGGATGAATACTCAGCGGACCGAACGGAACGATTCTCGCATTATTCCAACCTTTGCCCTCTTCATAGTCCATAAGAAACATATGGTCGGTAAAGATTTTTCCGAATCCGAGTCCTTCATCAGAAGGTTTTACGGAAGGATTTTTGTTTTCTGTGATTTTAATTTCCATATCTGTCACCTCATTAAAATAACAAAACCGCCTCAGTGTTCACAAGAACTCCGAGACGGTCAAACAGCTTATTTTTCACTGCGCTGCAATAGCCCTGCGATATTTCACCGCCCACAAGCTCCACAGCCGTTATACGCCATTGCACACAGCTTTTATACTCACAGTTTAGCACCTAATCTGTCATTTGTCAAGTTTTTTGTAAGGTATTTTAACGATTACGGCGGTCCCTTTCCCTAAAACACTTTTTAAGGAAATTTTACCGCCCATATATGAAACCGAATGCTTAACTATAGAAAGTCCCAGTCCCGTTCCGCCCGTTTCCTTTGAGCGGCTCTTATCAACCCTGTAAAATCTTTCAAAAACTCTGTCGGTATCTTCGGGGGGAATTCCTATTCCGGTATCCGATACGGTAATAATGCCGCAATCCGGTCCGTTTTCAACCGTAACATCTACCTTTCCCGATTCGATATTATATTTAACGGCGTTATCAAGCAAATTGTAAATTGTTTCGCTCAGTAATGATTTAACGGCGAGGACCGAAACAGGCCCGCCCGAAACCGAAATAACCACGCCCTTTTGTTTTGCGGCATCAGACACCGCTTCTATACAACCGAGTGCCGTTTCATAAAGATCTGTTTCCTCCGCCTTCATATCATCGTCCTCATCAAGCTGAGAGAGTCTTATTATATCGCTTATAAGGTTCAGAAGGCGCTTTGCTTCACCGTTTATTTTTCCCGCAAATTTAGGTATGTCCTCCGTTTTTGCTATACCGTTTTCAATGAGTTCGGCATTTGCCATTATAGAATGCAGCGGTGTTTTGAGCTCGTGAGAAACATTTGCGGAAAATTCCCGTCTGCGGCGTTCGGCAAACACTTTGTCAGTCACATCAATAATAAGCATAACCGCTCCGCAGTTGCCGTTATTTTCATCCACTCTGCTTACATTAAGCCTGTATATCCTGCCGTTTCTTTCATATTCCGAAGAACTCTTGCCTTGCGTTAAAGCCTTTTCAAGCTGTGAGGTTATTTTTAAATCACGCTCAACTTCGTAAAAATCCTTGCCTTTTGAGTCTTCGCTTCCGAAGAATGCCTCTGCCGCAGGGTTTATACTTATAACAGTATTATCCTTGCCTATCAGCAAAAGACCTTCCTTCATATTTTTTATAACCGCATAAAATTCGGTTTTCCGGTTTTCAAGTTCAAGGCGTTGCCCTGCTATCTTTTTCTGTTGTTTTTCGATGTGTGATAAAAGCGGCGATATTTCATCATATGTATCGTTTTCAAGCGGATGTTCAAGGTCAAGACTGTTAAGAGGAACAACTATCTTTTTTGACGCTTTATTTGCTAAAAATGCCGAAAGAGCGATCATTATAATTATGACTGCGGCAAGCGGCTGAATTATTCCCACAATAAGCAGCGTCACCGTCACCCTGTCAACCGACAGACGGAGAATCCTGCCGTCGGAAAGCTTTTCAGCGTAATAAATCGTTGATTTTGTAAGAGTCTTTGATATTCGCTCCGATTTAGCGCTTCCTGCCTTGATTGCCTCGTCTATTTCGGCTCGGTCCAAATGGTTTTCCATTTTTGCGGCGTCCGCCTTTGAATCGTATAAAACGGTTCCGTCACTATCTATAAGGGTTATCCGGCAATCATTTGAGTCTACCTTTTTTAAGTAATCTTCTCCCGATTCTTCTACCGCTGCGGCGACAAACTGCCACTGACTTTTAAGCCGGTTACCCTGAATTTCATCAAAATAGCCATATAAAACGCCCATTATAAGTACGACAGCTGCAAGAAGCACTGCAAAAGCCACCGAAATTATGTATCTGAATATTCTTTTTGTCAACCTTTGTGCGCCTCCAATTTATATCCGACATTCCTTACCGTTGAGATGCAGTCTCCTTCTTTTCCGAGTTTTTTTCGGAGCGTTCTTATATGCATATCAACCGTTCTTGTTTCGCCTATATAATCTTCTCCCCAAACCTCGCTGAAAAGCCGTTCCCTTGTAAATACGGTATCGGGATTTTGAAGAAAAAGTTTTAAGATCTCGAACTCTTTAAAGGTGAGTTCAACGGGATTTGAATTAACTCTTACCGTTCGGCTTTTTTCATTCATATCTATGCTTTCAAAAGAAATATCTTCACATGCCTTTGTCGGAGTACAGCGCCTGAGCACTGCTTTTATTCTTGAAACCATTTCCATCATACCGAACGGTTTTACGAGATAATCGTCTGCCCCGAGATCAAGGCTCTTGATTTTATCATATTCGGAGCCCTTTGCCGTTGCCATTATGACCGGCAGTGCGGCGGTGGACGGCGACTTTCGTATTTCTTTAAGAATTTCGATTCCGTCAGCTCCCGGGAGCATAATATCAAGCAGAACAAGATCCGGGGTCTGCCTTTTAAGGGCATCGAAAAAGCTCGCTGAATCGGCAAAGCCCTCTGCTTTAAATCCCGTCTGCAAGAGAGTGTAAATCTCTATTTCACGGATATCGTTATCGTCTTCCACACACCAAACCGTCATTTATGCTTGTCCTCCGATACTGTTTTTACCGTCATCGTGAATGCCGGTGACGGAGAATATCACCCATTCGGCAATATTGACCGCATGGTCGCCTATTCGCTCAAAATATTTTGCTATCATAAGCAGGTCAAGAGCATACTCACTGTCATCCGGGTTTTGTCTTATAAGTTCTGTCAGCGACTGCTTAACCTTATCAAAATAATTATCAACCGTATCATCGTCGCCTATGGCAATTCGGGCAGCGTTTATATCCTGTTTGACAAAAGCATCAACGCTTTCGGTAACCATTTTAATCGTATATTTTGCCATCAGGGATATATACTCACATTCATCTCCGGTTCTTCCTTTTAAAAATCCTATAATCTCCGCTATATCGGCGGCCTGATCTCCTATACGTTCCATATCGGTTATCATCTTAATAGCAGCTGATATCTGCCTTAGATCTCTTGCGACCGGCTGCTGCTGCAAAAGCAGTTTAAGACACAGTGATTCTATATCCCTTTCCATACGGTCTATATCCCCATCTATTACGACAACCTTTTTTGCAAGCTCAGGTTCGCCCTGAGTAAGCGCTTTTGCCGCAAGGGCTATAACCTCTTCGCATTCGGCGCCCATTTTCGTAAGCTCGGTTTTAAGCTCTGCCAGTTGTTCATCAAAGTGAAGTCTCATTATCCGAATCTCCCTGTTATATAATCTTCCGTACGTTTATCACGGGGCTGCTCAAACATCTTTTCCGTGTTGCCGTATTCAATAAGATCGCCCATAAGGAAAAATGCGGTATTATCCGAAATTCGCACCGCCTGCTGCATATTATGTGTCACTATAACTATAGTATACTTCTCTTTGAGCTCCATTGCAAGCTCTTCTATTTTAGAAGTGGAAATCGGATCAAGAGCACTTGTCGGCTCATCCATTAAGAGAATGTCCGGCTCAACGGCAAGCGCCCTTGCAATACAAAGCCGCTGCTGCTGTCCGCCCGAAAGTCCGAGAGCGGATTTTTTGAGTCTGTCCTTAACCTCATCCCAAATGGCAGCGCCTTTAAGCGAGCGTTCTACTATATCGTCAAGCTTTGCTTTGTTTTTTATTCCGTGAGTCCTCGGTCCGTACGCAATGTTATCATAAATACTCATAGGGAAAGGATTAGGCTTTTGAAAAACCATTCCTATATGTTTGCGCAGTTCGCTCAAATCGGTTTTAGGCGCATAAATATCCTTACCCCGGTAAAGTACGCTACCGGTTATTTTAACACCGTTTACCAAATCATTCATTCGGTTAAGCGTTTTTAAAAATGTTGATTTGCCGCATCCGGACGGTCCTATAAGGGCGGTTATGCGGTTTTCTTCTATATCGATGTTTATATCATTCAGCGCTTTGTTTTCGGAATACCAAAGATTAAGGTCCTTTACCGTAACTATGCCGCTCATACATTCTTCTTCCTTTCAAAATACTTACCGACTATTGATGCGCACGCATTTATTATAACGGTAAAAACCATTAAAATTGCGGCTATTCCGAATGCAACCTCAAACTCGCCGTTTTCCTTTGCATAAACATACAGAGCAACCGAAAGTGTGGCTCCCGCACTGCCGAGTCCCTCGATTATACCGTTTAATGCGTGTGCAAAACCTGCTGTGAAAAGCAGCGCTGCCGATTCCCCTAAAATTCTTCCTACGGAAAGTATACAACCTGTAACAACGCCGTCTACACATCCCGGCAAAACCACAGTGCGTATTACTCTCCATTTACCCGCTCCGAGACCGAAAGCCCCCTCACGGTAACTTTCCGGCACGGTTTTTAAGCTTTCCTGAGTTGTTCGCATAACCGTGGGCAAATTCATAACGGCAAGTGTCAGTGCTCCCGCCAGAAGCGATGTTTTAAAATTTAAAAACTGGCAGAAAAAGAGCATTCCCACAAGACCGTAAATTATTGAAGGTATACCCGAAAGGGTTTCGGCGGCATACTCGATAAGAGACACGATTTTCTTGTTTTTTGCATATTCGGTAAGATACACCGCTGCTCCCACACCAAGCGGCAGAACCACGATCAATGTTGCAATAACTATATACAGAGTGTTCAGTATATCGGGAAGTATTCCTATTTTTCCCGTTAAATAGCTCGGTTTTGTAAAAAGAAATTCAGTGTTAATATTAGGGATACCCTTAATAAGAACATAGACTATTATTGCAAACGCTATAAGACAGGTTATTGAAACCGAAACAAACATAAGCGCACGCATAACGGCTGCATAACCGTGTCTTTTAAAAGATGTTTTATTCTTCATTTGCTTCTATCCCCCTTGCTTTTAAGGAAAAAATTAAGGGTTGCGTTTATAAGCATAATAAAGAGAAATAGCACAAATGCTATTGAAAAAAGCGCTTGCCTTTGCAGTCCGGAAGAATAGGACATTTCACTTGCAACAGCCGTTGTAAGAAACCTGACGCTCTGAAACAGTGACGGCATATTCGGTGCATTACCCGATACCATCATAACAGCCATAGCCTCACCTATCGCCCTGCCCACACCGAGAACGACCGCAGCGGCTATACCGCTCTTTGCGGCGGGAACGGATACTCTCATATAAGTTTCTATCGGTGTTGCTCCGAGTGAAAGCGACGCCTCTTCATATTCCTTAGGCACGGCTCTTAAGGCTGTAAGGGAAACCTTTATTATTGACGGAAGTATCATAACGGCAAGCACGATAATCGCCGCAAAAAGTCCCGCTCCGTCAGGCACATTAAATATTTTTCTTATCGCCGGCACAAGCACCATCATACCTACAAGGCCGTAAACGACCGACGGTATACCCGCAAGTAAGCTTACCGCCCATTCTATAACCGAAGCGACCTTAGGTTTTGCCAGCTTAGCAAGATAAACAGCCGTCATAAACCCTATAGGCACTCCGAGCGCTATTGCTCCGGCAGTGCCGTAAATGCTTGTAAGAATAAACGGTAATATTCCGAAAGAAGGCTCTTTTGCGGTTGAGGCCCATTTTTTGCCTAAGATAAAATCCTTAAGACCGATTTGCCTTATTGCCGGTATTCCCGATATAACAAGATACACCGTTATAATCAACACACAACACACCGTTACAAGACCTAAAATGAGGAATATGCCGTGCACCGTGTTTTCAATAAGATTCTTTTTGTTTTTCATTTTCAACACACAAGGCGGCCGCCGGTTAGTTAACCGGAACAGCTCCTGCCTTTGTTATAAGATTTCCGGCTTCCTTTGAGGTTGCGAAGTCAAAGAACTTTTGTGCCGCATCGGAGAGTTTTACGCTCTCTTTTGTTACTAAAACAAACGGTCTCTGAACTTTGTAGGTTCCGTCCTTAACGGTTTCCTCACTCGGTTTAACTCCGTCTACCGTAAGCATTTTGACGGTATCCTTAACTGCTGCGAGAGAAGCATATCCGATTGCGGAAGGATTTCCGGCAACAGTTGTTATAACATCACCGGTTGATGTAAGCTCCTGACGGTACTTACAGGAATCTTTTGTATCTGTCACGGATTCGAAGCCGTCTCTCGTGCCGCTTCCCGCTTCTCTGCCTATTACAACTATTTGCAAATCGTCTCCGCCGAGCTCTTTCCAGTTTGTGATTTCGCCTTTATATATCTTTGCGATATCTTCAACCGAAATGTCTTTGATCTTATTTTCGGTATTCACTATAATTGCTATACCGTCAAGTGCAACCACGGTTTCCTTAAGTCCGCTTGCCTTTTCTTCGTCCTTTAAAGCTCTGCTTGAAAGACCTATATCACATCTGCCTTCGGATACTGCCGTTATTCCGGAACCTGAACCCGTAGGATTGTAAGTAACCTTTATTCCGTCATTATCCTGCTCAAAAGCTTCGCCCAAGGCACCTATTACATTTGACATAGAGGTCGAACCGTCGGTTGAAACAGTTGCGTTACCCGATTTTCCGGAAGCACCGCATCCCGAAAAGATAAGGGCAGCTGCCGCAAAACAACAAATACCTGTGATAATCTTCTTCATTTTCATAATTTGATCATATTCCTTTCCCATTATGCGATTTTATTTTGAGGCTTACAACGGCAAAATTGCTGACTGTTTTACTTACTGACTTTTACGCTTTGCTTGCCTAATCGCTGTCTATATGATAATTCTGCCCTGTAAAATGAAAAACAAACCTTTTGTAAAATCGGTGTAAAATAAGAAAGTCTTTAAAATTGTGCAAGAAAAATAAAGAAATTTTATACAAAACTAATATAATGAATACATAGATGTTTGGTAATTCCATTCATTTTACAAAAAAGAAAAGGAGCAAAATTATGCTAAAAAAAACAGTATCCGCCTTAATGGCTCTTATCTGCTTTTTTTGTTTTGCCTCGTGCGGCAAAAAAAGCGATGATAAAGGGACAAACAGCAAAAATTCCTCGGCTGCGGGAACAAGCGGAATAACACAGACAAATGTTGACAGCGAGCTTCTGAAAACAAAGCTTGCCACTGCCGACTTCGGCGGAAAAGATTACACCTTTTATTATTGGTATGAGACCAACGAAATAATAGGTCGTAAAATTGCCGCTTTCAACAAAGCGCACAATGCAAATATAACTGTAACTATAGGAACTTCCTTCCAAAACGATATCGCAAAATCGATAGCACAAGGGACGCCCTATGATATTATTGCAAATCACGGTATGTATTTTCCGCAGACGATATTTGCCGACCTTTATGAGCCTCTTGAAGGATACATAGAAGAAGCTGACTTTTTCAATTCGGATGCTCCGCAAAACGGCGGTCTGAGCAAAGCTGTGAACTCGGCGTTCAGCTGGAACGGCAAACTGTATGCGGCAGGCTCCGCAAAATCGGTATATTCATATGTTTTCTACTACAATAAAAAGCTTTACAGCGATGCAGGGCTTGAAGACCCTTACAAGCTCTGGAAAGATAAGAAATGGACTTGGGATAAAGTTAAAGAAATGTCTGCACAGGTAACCGACCTTGCCAATAACGTTGCATTCCTTATGGCTCCCGATCTTACGCCCTGGCTTAATGTTAACGGCGTATCACCTGTAAAGGGCGAAGGGAAAAATGCAAGCGAAAATCTCGGTGACACTGCCGTTATGAACGCTATGAATTCATATGCGGGTCTTTTCTTCGGGGATAATCCGATGTCTCTTACATCATATGCACCGCTTGAAAGCGGAAAATCCTATTCATCAATAGCGGTTTCAGATGCGTTTACTGTCCTTGCAAAAGCTGCGAAGAATTCAGCCGCATTTGACAAGAAAGCGGAAAACTTAGGTGCTGTTCCGATACCTGAAGGGCTGACACCGAACGGTATGTATCCGACTCACGCCGCACAGGGATATTCGGCTGCAAAGGGCGCTAAAGACCCCTCCATTGCGGCTGCCTATGCACTTTTTGAAAGCCGCACCGAAGACAGCGATATAAACTCAAATCTTCAGTTACCGGCAGAAATCCGAAATTATGTTGATAATGCGTTTGCGAAAAACGGATTTATTTCCATCTTCGGATATCAGAATTCCGAGGGCACAAGAATAGAAAATATTCTTAATAAAATAGCAACCGATATTAAGAGCGGTGCAGATGTTGCATCGACTGTTTCCGCACAGCGTAACACTGTTACGAGAATAATCAGCGACTGCCTTGCCCGTGCAAAATAACGGTATTTTAAACTTATAAACACAGCGTTTCAATAAATTAAGACCCCCGATTTAGAACTGTAAGTCCTAAATCGGGGGTCTTGATTTGCAGTCTTTAACTTTATCGTATTAAAGACGGTTATTATTTACCGTAAAGCTCAACAAGTTTTTCAAGGTGAGCACGGCGTGCCTTTGCAGTATCGGCAGCCTTATCAAAGAGCTTCTCTGCACGCTCGGGGAACGAACGGGTAAGAGAAGAATAACGTGCTTCGCCGAGGATAAATTCTTTATAATCTGCTGTAGCAGGCTTTGAATCAAGGCTGAACGGATTCTTGCCTTCTGCCTTAAGAGCAGGGTTATAACGGAAGAGATCCCAATATCCGCAGTCAACAGCCTTCTTCATTTCCTTCTGGCAGTTAACCATACCGCCCTTAATTGAGTGCATCTCGCAGGGTGCATATCCGATTATGAGCGACGGACCGTCGTAAGCTTCTGCTTCCTTAATAGCCTTGAGCGTCTGATTCTGGTCTGCACCCATAGCTATCTGAGCAACATAAATATATCCGTAAGACATAGCTATCTCAGCAAGGCTCTTCTTTGCTATTGCTTTACCTGCAGCCGCAAACTGAGCAACCTGACCGATATTGGAAGCCTTCGAAGCCTGACCGCCGGTATTTGAGTAAACCTCGGTATCGAATACCATTATATTTACATTGTTACCGGAAGCAAGAACGTGATCGACACCGCCGAAACCGATATCGTATGCCCAACCGTCTCCGCCGAATATCCAAACGGACTTCTTAGAGAGGAATTCAGCATTGTTAACGATATCGCTGCATTTATCGCACTCTGCACCGGATGCCTTAATTGCGGCAACGAGAGCCTTTGAAGCGTCGGCATTTGCCTTGCCGTCATTCAATGTATCAAGATAAGCCTCGGCGGCTGCCTTAACATCGGCAGAAGCCTTATCCGACTCTGCTATAGCCTTCGCATCCTCTATAAGACGGTTGCGTATAGCCTGCTGACCGAGATACATACCGAAACCGTGCTCCGCATTATCCTCAAAGAGTGAGTTTGCCCAAGCAGGACCGTGTCCCTCAGCGTTTGTGGTGTACGGAGATGTAGCGGCAGGACCGCCCCAAATGGAGGAGCATCCGGTTGCATTTGAAATATACATTCTGTCACCGAAGAGCTGTGTTATAAGGCGAGCGTAAGATGTTTCAGCACATCCTGCGCAAGAGCCAGAGAACTCAAGAAGCGGCTTTTTGAACTGTGACGAAATGACGTTTGCGTCTGTAGCAACATCAGCCTTCTCGGCAACACTTGCTACGCAGTAATCAAATACATCCTGTTCTTTAAGCTGAGATTCCTGAGAAACCATTTTAAGAGAATTTGTCGGACAAACGCCTACGCAAACTCCGCATCCCATACAGTCAAGCGGAGAAATAGCCATTGCATACGAATAACCCTTGTTTGTAACAAGCTTTTCTTTTGAAGCTATCTTTATGTTTGCGGGAGCAGCTGCCTTTTCCTCTGCGGTTAAAGCGTAAGGACGGATAGTTGCGTGCGGACATACAAATGCGCACTTATTACATCCGATACAGGTCTCATTGTTCCACTCAGGAACCATAACCGCAACGCCACGCTTTTCATAAGCGGAAGCGCCCTGCTCAAATGTTCCGTCAGCGTGGTCTTCAAATGCGGAAACGGGAAGTTCGTAGCCGTTCATAAGGCCTACCGGCTTCATTATACCGTCAACCATCTTAACAAGCTTAGCAGGTCCGTTTTCGGAAACAGCCTTAGGCTTATCCTCTGCTGTTGCCCACGAAGCGGGTACGTCAACCTGAACGAATGCGGTAGCGCCGGCATCTATAGCCTTTTCGTTCATCTCAACTATTTCTTTACCCTTCTTCATAAACTTCTGGGCCTTTTCCTTCATATAGCCGATCGCTTCATCAACGGGAAGAACCTTTGCAAGAGCGAAGAAAGCAGACTGCAAAACAGTATTTGTACGCTTTCCGAGGCCTATTTCGGCTGCAATATCAATTGCGTTTACTGTATAAAGCTTGATATTGTTCTTAGCAATATAACGCTTTGCTTCAGCAGGCATATGCTTATCAAGTTCTTCGGGGGTCCACTGACAGTTGATAAGGAATACGCCGCCCGGCTTAACATCATTTACCATTTTATAACCCTTTATAACATATGAGGGGTTATGGCAGGCAACAAAGTCGGCTTTGTTTATGTAATACGGGCTCTTGATAGGCTTATCGCCGAAACGGAGGTGCGATACGGTGATACCGCCGGTCTTTTTAGAGTCATATTGGAAATAAGCCTGAACAAATTTATCCGTATGATCGCCGATAATCTTTATGGAGTCCTTATTTGCGCCGACAGTACCGTCACCGCCGAGACCCCAGAATTTACATTCGATAGTTCCCTCTGCGGCAGTATTGGGTGCCTCTTCTTCGGGGAGAGAAAGTCCTGTTACATCATCAACAATACCGATTGTAAACTGATGCTTCGGAGCGTCCTTATCAAGTTCCTTGTAAACCGCAAATATGCTTGAAGGCGGAGTATCCTTAGAACCGAGACCGTAACGGCCGCCGATAACTGTGTCTGCCTTTCTGCCGGTTGCGGCAAGAGCGCCTACAACATCCATATAAAGCGGCTCGCCGAGCGCACCGGGCTCTTTTGTTCTGTCAAGAACAGCAATCTTTTTAACCGTCTGCGGAATTGCCTCAACAAGCTTCTCTGCAGAGAACGGACGATAAAGGCGAACCTTTACAAGGCCTACCTTCTCACCCTTAGCGGTAAGATAATCTATAACCTCTTCTGCAACATCGCAGACAGAGCCCATTGCAATTATAACCTTTTCGGCATCGGGTGCACCGTAATAGTTAAAGAGCTTATAGTCTGTTCCGAGCTTTGCGTTAACCCTGTCCATATATTCTTCGACAACCGACGGAACCGCATCATAATACTTATTGCAGGCTTCTCTGTTCTGGAAGAATATATCGTCGTTTTCGTGCGAGCCACGCATTACGGGATGCTCAGGGTTGAGAGCACGCTTTCTGAAAGCGTCCACAGCGTCCATATCGCACATTTCCTTAAGGTCTTCATAGTCCCATATCTGAATTTTCTGAATTTCGTGAGAAGTGCGGAAACCATCAAAGAAGTTAATAAACGGAACCCTGCTCTTTATCGATGCGAGATGCGCAACTGCCGCAAGGTCCATAACCTCCTGGGGGTTTGTCTCTGCAAGCATTGCAAATCCCGTCTGACGGCAGGCATAAACGTCAGAATGGTCGCCGAATATATTAAGTGCGTGAGATGCAACGCAGCGTGCCGAAACGTGGAACACGCAAGGAAGAAGCTCACCTGCAATCTTATACATATTGGGGATCATAAGCAAAAGTCCCTGAGAAGCGGTGAAGGTGGTTGTAAGAGCACCTGCCGCAAGCGAACCGTGAACGGTTCCCGCAGCACCTGCTTCGGACTGCATTTCGGCTACCCTTACGGTTGTGCCGAAAATGTTTTTAAGACCCTGCGCAGACCACTGATCAACATAGTCTGCCATAGGGCTGGACGGGGTAATCGGATATATACCGGCCACCTCGGTAAACGCATAAGCAACGTGGGCTGCGGCGTTATTACCGTCCATAGTCTTGAATTTCCTGGCCATTGAAAATTCCTCCTAAAAATTTTATGTGAGAGATACATTTAAAAAATTAATCTCATACGGATATATAATATCACTTTTTGTTCTCTATGTAAAGTAAGAAATTTAAGGATTTTGAATAAATATTATGTGAAACAACAGTATGAGCCCGGCAAAATACCGGGCTCATATGATAATTCGATATCTTTTTATAAATACTTACCGTATGCTTTGGTAAATTTTAAATATCACACCGTTATATCTACAGTTTTTTTCTTACCGTCAAACGGTACAAACACCTTTTTATTTTCGGTAATAGTGATGTTATAGGTTACGCCCCTGAACACCCTTGTTACCTTTGCAGGCAGCATTTCTTTTGTAAGACAGGGGTTGATCTCAAGCCCGTCCCACTTTGCCTTTATACCGAGCATATACTGGGTTACCGCAATATACATCCAGGAAGCGGTGCCCGAAAGCCAGGATACATTTGCAAGTCCGAAACGCAAACTTTCGGGGCCGAAAATATTTGAAGAATATACATAAGGTTCCGCTTTGTATCTCCATTCTCCCGCCTTTTCCTGCGCCACCATAGGAATAAGCTGATGATAGTATTTATAGGCATTTTCGGGTCTGCCCAACATACATTCGGCTATAATTGCCCACGTATTTGCGTGACAGAAAATACTGCCGTTTTCACTGCAGCCTTTATTATCATAGGTAAGTGGGTCTTCTTTGGAGGGATATTCATACATAGCCGGATGAAGCTTTTTTATACCTAAATCGGTATCAAGGTACTTCTTAACGCTGTCCATAGCCTTGACCTGTTTATCGGGATCTCCGAGGCCCGACATAACCGCCCAGCTTTGTGAATTTATCCATATTTTTGCCTGCGGTTCTTTATTCGAACCGATAAATCTGCCCTCATCGGTAATGCAGCGAATAAACCATTCGCCGTCCCAAGCGGTTGTGTTAACAAGCTTTTTCATCTGTCCGTAAATATCGTCATACTTCTGCCTGCTCTCGCCCTTTAATTCCGCAAGAGTTGCTATCATAGGAAGAACATATCCGAGCTGCATACCTGTCCATATGCTTTCGCCCTTGCCTTTACGGCAAACCTTAAAGAGCATATCGTTCCAGTCGGAAGCAAGCATTAGGGGAAATCCGTGTTCACCGATGTTTGCCATTGTGAAATCCACCGACTTCTTTATATGTTCCCATACAGTTCCTTTACCGCCGTCATAGAAGGTTACAACTTCATCAAGATAATCAAGCGTTCCTTCTTCCATACAAATAGTATAGCAGGTTAAAATCAGCCATAAATGATTATCCGAGTGAATTCTTGCAAGCGGCTCCCAACCTTCATTAGGGAAGAAATAATGATTGGTATGCCCGTCATTATACTGCTGTGTAAGCAAAAGATTAAGTTTATCCTTTGCTCTTCTTAAGTCAAAAGGCACCATTGAAAGAATATCCTGAGCAGTATCACGCATACCGGTGCCACGGAAGGTACCGGTTGCATAATAGGAAATATTTCTTGAAAACTGGAAATTCCTCTCCGCCTGATACGGATTCCAAATATTTATCATTGCCTGTGCGTCCTTATCGGGAACCTCGCACTGGAATTTTGCCAAATGATTATCCCAATGTTCTTTAAGCGCAGCAAACGACTTCTCAACAAAATCCTCTTCTCTTAAGTGAGCAACGCTTTTCTTAACATCGTCATCGGTCATAGCGGCTCCGAGAAAAACATTAACGGTTTTTTCCTCCCCTGCTTTCAAATCAAGCTCTATCTCAAGCGCAAAACAGGGGTCTCCTCCCGAAAGCTCGGAATTTGAGCATTTACCCTTTTCGACAAGTATGGGATCTTCTTCGCACCTGAAAGAACCGATAAACTCATCCCTGTCACCGTCAAACCCGGATATTTTTGCATTTGATGCAAAATATATAAGCGGAGTCTGATCCGGCAGGGGCTGAGATTCGACGCCGTATTTATAAACAAGAATATCGTCAAGCGCATATACGGAAAGCTGATGTTTATTGTAGCACTGCCACTGAAGCTCACGCATAAATTCCATCATACCGAGCTCTACAAACGGAAACAGTTTTACCTTTTTATCTTTATCGCTTTTAAATTTAAGGTTCCATATAAGCGCATTTTCATATTTGCCCACAAAGTAAGTGGCAGTAACATTTATACCTTTTCTGTAAGCCTCAAAGCGTGTATAACCCATACCGTGAGTGGATGTCCATTTTTCGGGCTTGCATCTGCAGGGCTCGTTTGTGGGACACCAGAATTCGTCCCCGTCCTTTATATATGTATAAAAACCGCTCCTGTCCGTAGGAATATGGAAAAATTTATAGTGGTTTATTCTCCATATCTGCGGCGATTTATAAAACGCAACTCCGCCTCCTGCGTGGGACATCATAGTATGGAAAGTACCGTTTGAAAGATAATTCATCCAGGGAGTCGGAAGATTATACTCGTTGAACGTGACTTCTCTTTTATCATTGTTAAGCATATAATGTTTTGCCATTTTCAGCTTCCTTTCTGTTTCGAAAACTTTACCGCAAATTCATCATAGCATAAAATTTTACCCTGCACAATACATAATTTTAAATGTAATTTGCATAATTTTCAAATCAATTCTCTGGACAATACAATCAGGGTACCATACTTCCCATAGCGGAAAATTTGTACGCTTATTTTGTCTTGTCATTTGAAATACGGCAGTATTCCCGCATTCCTCGACTTCATAAGCAAAAAAATTTTCTCGCTATGGGTCAAAGATTTTGTAAGAAAACGGCGCCGGTTAGCGGCGAGGCGCCCGACCGAGGAATACCGGCGTATTGTGAGCGGAGGGCAACAATGCCGAAACTAATGCCGTTTCTTCAAAAAAGCATTGTACTCTGATTGTATTGTCTTGGTGTTTCATCTTACAGTAACTAAAAAGCCGCAGCCCGAAAGTTTGTTTCCGAGCCGCAGCTTTATTAAATATCGGCAGGACAAGCTTTACACACTTCAGAAGATAAGCTTATCTGTTTCTTATTGCGTCTATAGGCTTCTTTGAAGCAATTCGTTTAACCGGCAGGAAGCTTGCCAATGCGGCTATAACAAGACTTACCGCAAAAAGAAGAGCTATTTGCCTTATACCGAAACTTAAAACGGTTATCAGAATATTAAGACGATGTCTTATTACCGAATTTATAATCATCGTAGCCGCAAAAACTCCCACGGACGAAAGCACAAAATTTATCATTGCGATTATAAAACTTTCGGCAAAGAAAATCCTGAATACATCGTTTCCTCTTGAGCCTATCGCTCTGAGTATTCCTATTTCCTGTTTTTTATACGATATACTTGTTGCTATAAAGTTTGCAAGCATAAGTGAAGCAAAAAGGGCAAATGCAATTCCTACATAGAGGAAAACCTTTGAAAGTACCGAAAAAGCTCCGTTTACGGTATCGAGCTCGTATGTGACGGAATTTTGTATCGGATAGTATGAGCCCGAATCCTTATTATAGCAATACTTAACAAACTTGCCTATAGCTTCCTTATCTTTAGGCATTGCTCCCACGGCAAAATCATAGTTTCCCTCTTCTATATCGGAAAACATATTGAATACCCGTTCGGAAACCGCTATTGCGCCGTTATAATCCTTATACGAGGAAGGTATTATTCCTACTATTTTAAATCCTTTTTCGGTTATGTTTTTACCCGAAGCAAAACTCAGTCCCGAAAGTTCAAATTCACTGTTAAGTTTTTTAAGTGTCTCGGAGTAATTGATCTTGCCCGTTTCTTCATCGGTCACAACAAAGTCACCGTCCCACGAAAGCGTGCCTTCGGAAACAATTATCTCCTTGTCCGAAAGAACGGTTTTGGCTCCGTTTGCCCATACTATGCTCTCCTTCGACAGCTTATCAAGAACTGTGAGTTTCTGCGGATCGGCTGCAAGATAATTATCGTCCTTTTCGGATATAAATGTGATATAGCCTTTTGATATATCGTAAACATTGGGTTTGGCGGCAAGCAAGGCCTCAAATTTATCATCACTCACCATCATAAGTCCCGCATAGCTGTATCCCGTGCTGTTCATCAGTTCATTATACAGTGCGTAATTCACAAGTTTTTCTGCGCTTGAGGTGCCGGTTTGTTTTTCGGTGATCCGCTCATAACGCTTAAGGTCAAGACCTGTATCTATAACGGCACATATTGTATATTCGGCTTCTCCGAGTTTAATCTTTTTGCCTATAAGGTCTGAATATGACTTTATATCGCTGTAAACCAAAACCTCATTGCCTTTTTTATCCTTTTGTTTTGTACCGTCTGTGTAACCTGCCTTTTTAAAGACCTCGTATACATACTCGCTTACGGCAATTTCATTTGTGTTTCCCTCGGGCAAAGCGCCTTCAAGCAATTTATAGTTTGTTCGTTTTAATATTTTATCATCAATAGGTGTAACTGCGCTGAAACTGAACTTATATATATTATAATTTGATTCCGTAAGCTTTTTTTCGGAGTCAAGATTTGCGGAAAAGTCAAGCGACATATTGCCCGGAATATATGCGCCCTTGAAGTTTATTCCGGTATTGCTGCTGAGATTCGATAAATCATCGTCAGACAGTTTATATCCGCCTGTCCAGTAAGCTTCGCCGTCCTCGGCGTATTTAACCTGCTTTGATTTGCCTACCGACGCAAAATTCGTCTTGGTATCGTAAATTGAGTTTGTGCAGGTCTTTATGTGGTCATAAGAACCGAATGTGTCCGCAAGACCGAAAAGACCGAATGATATACAGGAAAGAATTATAGTTATAACAAGTCTTATTTTCTTGTATTTCAGTGCTCCGGCACCCATTTTAAAGGCGTTTTTCATAGGAAGTTTTGACTTTATGAGCTTAAACGGTCCGCTTTTCGAATCCTTGATTTTCGATATATCGGTATCGACAAATCTAAGAGAAGATTTTCCCTTTGAAATTACCAACGAAACTTCTCCCGATTTCACTTTATCGATATATTCGTTTATCTTTATCCTGTCGTCTTCCGTAAGGTGATATGATACGGGTACATTGACCGTATTTCCGGCAAACGATATTCCGCTTTTGGTCTCTGTTTTTTCCGACTGAGGCGCAAGCTCGACATCGCTTATGATATTTCCGTCGGAAAGTTCTATAATTCTATCTGCATATCCTTCCGCAAACTCCCTGTCGTGTGAAACGACGATAACGAGTTTTTCCTCGGAAAGCTTTTTGAGGGTATCGAAAACCTGTCGTCCGGTCACGGAATCAAGAGCTCCCGTAGGCTCATCGGCCATAATTATTTCAGGATTCTTAACAAGGGCTCTCGCTATGGCGACCCTTTGTTTTTGACCGCCCGAAAGCTCATTAGGCTTTCTGTTACCGTAGCCCTCAAGGTCAACCTCTTTCAAAATACGGTTTATTTCGCCGTCTTCTGCTTTTTTACCCTGAAGCTCAATGGCAAGTGCAATATTTGCACCCACCGTAAACTCTTCAAGAATGTTATATTCCTGAAAAATAAAACCCACATAGGTATTTCGGTAAGAATCAAAATGGCTCTGCTTAAAATCCTTTGATGAGACTCCCTTTATTATTATTTCTCCGCCGTCATATTTATCAAGTCCGCCGAGAACATTTAAAAGAGTTGATTTACCGCTGCCGGATTTTCCGAGAAGAAATATCATACCCTTATCGGGGAATTTAAGATTTATTCCGTTTAATGCCCTTACCGGCACTCCTTTTTTCGGCTTGTATATTTTGACAAGTTCCTTTGCCTCAAGCATTGCTGCTCCTCCTTAAAATGTGTTTAAAGTGTGTTTAACTGAACTATTACGAATAGTACAGTTAAATTATAGCAACGCTCCCCCGTTTTGTCAAGCAATTTTTATTTAAGAAAGTTTTAATGTTTCTTTAATCTGCCCAAAGCCGCATTGGCAAGGAAGAAAACCAAATTCACGAGAACTATCGAAGCACCGGCAGGCATATCGTATATAAAAGAAAGAAATATACCTATCATAAAGGCAACGACGGAAATTACCGCACAACAAATAACCACACTGCGGTATTTTTTGCAAACACGCATAGCCGAGAGAGCAGGAAATGTTATAATGCTCGATATAAGCAGTGCTCCCATCATTCTCATTCCGATAACGACCACAACGGCGGTAAGTACTGCGCTTATTGAATTATAAAGCTTTACTCCCACTCCCGATGCCGCCGCAAAATTCTCATCAAATGCACAGGCAAATATTTTTTCATAAAACACTGCGTATACTGCGATAACCGCAACTGCCGCCGCAACCGAAATATATACATCGTTTCGGCTCATAGCAAGAATGCTTCCGAACATGTAATTGCTTATATCGGTATTCATTCCCGTAGTCATAGTAGCAACCGTTACGCCTATAGCAAGCGAAGCACTTGAAACTATAGCTATAGCGGCGTCGCCCTTGATTTTTCCGCTTTCGCTCAGTCTCAGCAGCAGAAAAGCGGCTATTATCACAACCGGTATCGATATTTTAAGCGGAGCAACCCCCGTCGCAAGCGCAACGGCGGCAGCGCCGAAGGAAACGTGAGACAGACCGTCGCCGAGCATAGAAAAGCGCTTTAATACAAGATTGACCCCGAGCAAACCTGCCGAGACCGATATTAAAACGCCGGCAACAACAGCTCTTACCGCAAAAGGGTAAGAAAATATTTCTTTTACGATACTCATTGCTTGTCCTCCTCTTCTCTTTCGGACGGGCTGTAAAAATCAGCGTGTTCGCCGCTTATATTTAAAATGTGTTTTGCTATTTGCTCGCATTCCTTTATATCGTGGGAAATCATTATGACCGTAACGCCGCTGTCATTGAGCTTTTTTATAAGTCTGTAAAGCTCCGCCTGAGATTCGCTGTCAAGTCCCGTTACGGGTTCGTCAAGCAATATAAGTTTATCCTTAGCGCACATTGCCCTGCAAAGCAGCACCTTTTGCTGCTGACCTCCCGAAAGCTCACTGTAGGACCTGTCCTTAAGGTCGGTTATTTCAAGTATCTCCATATTTTCAAGAGCAGTTTTACGAAACGATCTTTTGTAAGGAAGACCTAAAACCGACTTACCCGAAAAGCCGGACATTATGATTTCCTCAACACTTGCCGGAAAATCATTCCCGGTAACAGTCCTTTGCGGAAGATAACCTATATCTTTACCCGAAATACCGTTATAATTTATTTTCCCCGTGTGCTTTACCGGAAGCCCCAAAAGACAGCGCATAAGGGTCGTTTTTCCGGAGCCGTTTTCACCGATTATACAAAGACAGTCCCCGTCTTGAACCTCAAACGACAGATTTTCAAAAACAGCTTTGTTTTCATAAAAAGCCGAAAGATTTTTAATTTCTATAATAGGGTTCACTGTAACGCCTCCTTTAGGGCATCAAGATTATTTTTCATAATATCAACATAGGTTATTTTGTTGTTAAACTCATCTAAAGTAACATTATGGGCGGAATTGAGTTCAAGCAATTTAACACCCGTCTGTTCATTTAAAGCATTTGCAACGCTTTTATTGCTCATTTCGGTGTAAAATGCGTATTTAAGATTTCTTTTTTCAACCTCGTTTATAAGCCTTTTCATAACCTTAAGGCTTATATCCGAGCTAACCGCACAACCGCCGGATGCCGCCTCATATTCAATACCGTAACGTGTTGCGAAGTATTTAAAAGGGAAACGGTCGGCAACCAGTATAAACGGTTTTTCACATTCGGATATGACTTTTTCGGTTTCTTTTGATACCTTGTTTATTTCAGCTATATATCCGTTTGCATTTGCTTTATAGGCTTTACTGTTTTGAGGATCGGCCTCGGAAAGCTTTTCGGTGATTTTTTCTATCATTTTTACAGCGTTATCGGGAGAAGTCCATATATGTTCGTCGTATTCGTCTTCACCGTCTTCCGTAAGATTATCCGTGTAATCCATCATAGCGCAGGAATTTATTTTAACGTCGGAAAGCATCTTATCCACCCATTTATCGGATTCTCCGCCTATATATATAAACAGATCCGAATCGTAAACCGCCTTTATATCCGACGGTACGGGGTCATAGGAATGAACTTCGGTGCCGGGCCTTATAAGGAGCTTTATATCAACCCTTTCTCCGCCTACAGCACGCACAAAGTCGTAAATCGGAAAAATCGTTGTTACAACTTTAATCTTTCCGCTTTTTTTATCGGGCGTTGCGGTGCATCCGCATAAAAACAACATAACAAAAATCACGCATAAAAATCTTTTCATTTTCCCGCACACTCCATGCATATACCGTAAAGCACGGTTTTAAGGGGATTTACCGTAAAACCGTGATGCCCTGCTATATGAGAGGTAAGTTCATCAAGATGACTGCACTCAATATGAATGAGTTTTCCGCATTTCTCACATTTTAGGTGGAAATGTTCGCTGCAACTGCCGTTATTTACAAACTGATAACAGCTGCTGTCGCCCGAAGATATATATTTTCTTGCCTTTCCGTCCTCGGTAAGCCGTTCAAGGGTTCTGTAAACTGTGGTTCTGCCCACCTTTTCTCCCTTTGCTTCAAGTGCTCTTACTATATCCTCAGCCGTCATATGTCCCGAGCTTTCGCTTAAAATTTTTTCAACCGCAAATCTTTGCCTTGTTTTATATTCTCTTGTTTCCGACATTTTAATCACCGATTTGAAAATGAAATTCATTTTCAAATTATAAACCCGTTTTGCTTCTTTGTCAAGCGGATACTTGTAATATTCGAAAAAATATAGTATCATATAATAAATTATTTTTACGGAGGATGCTTATGGCGAAAAAAGAAAGAATACTTCGTCCCGTAAAGCGTATAAAAGGCGGAGTCAGACTCCCCCATTTTAAGAATACCGCAGAAAATGAAACGGAAAATTTTAAGCCTGACTGTGTTGTGATCCCGTTGCTTCAAAACATCGGTGCCCCCTGCCTGCCTACTGTTATGAAGGGCGACAAAGTGTTTGTAGGAACCGTGATTGGCGAGAGTGACGCTTTTGTCAGTTCGCCTGTTCATTCAAGTGTTTCGGGAACGGTAAGGGAAACCGTTAAACGAGAAATCGGCGGCAGGTCTGTTGACTGCATAGTTATTGATTCCGACGGTAATTTTGAGCCTGACCCCAAACTTAAACCGTTCGAAGTGAATTCTGCCGTGGACTTAGCGAAAGCCGCAAGAAGATGCGGTCTTGTAGGCTTAGGCGGAGCAGGATTTCCTACCCATATCAAACTTTCCCCGCCAAAAGACAGTAAGATAGATACTCTTATAGTAAATGCAGCCGAATGTGAGCCTTACATAACCTCGGATTACAGAGAATGTATGGAAAATCCGGAGGATATATTAAACTGCATATATCTGATACTTGACAAGCTAAGCCTTGAAAGAGTCGTAATATGCGTTGAAAGCAATAAACCGAAAGCTATTGAAAAACTCTATGAAATGGCTGCTGACAGGCGTGATACCGACGACCGTGTCAAACTTATGCGTCTGCCGACAAGCTATCCTCAGGGTGCTGAAAAAGTCATTATTTATTCGGCGACAGGCAGAAAACTGCCGATAGGAAAGCTGCCGAGCGATGTCGGCTGTCTTGTTATGAATATAACAAGTCTCGGAACGCTTTACCGATTTATTAAATCCGGTATGCCGCTTACTCAAAAAAGAGTTACGGTTGACGGCACGGCGGTGAAAAAGCCTGTAAATATTATGACACCTATCGGAACGCCTATATCGGAGCTTATAAAGCTTGTAAATGTCCCCGAGGAAGATGTAAGCTCGGTTATTATGGGCGGACCTATGATGGGAAACGCCGTTTGCGACACGGATTCGGTGATAGAAAAGCGAACAAATGCCGTTCTTATTATGAGGGAAGAAAAACCTGCTCGGGTAACACCGTGCATACGGTGCGGAAAATGCGCCAGAGCCTGTCCTATGAGACTTTTCCCCGCAAGAGTCGAATCTGCATACCGTTTTTTAAAAACCGAGGACTATAAAAAACTCGGCGTTAATTACTGTATGGAATGCGGAAGCTGCTCATATGTATGTCCGGCGAAAAGACCGCTTACACAGATAATGAGGGTTGCCAAAGCCGAACTGAGGAGGGCCGAAAAATGAAAAAGATTTTAAATGTCGCTTCTTCGCCGCATATGAGACATTTTGACAGTACACGCAGTATAATGTTCGATGTTATACTGGCTCTGTCCCCTGCCGCCGTAAACGGATGCATTCTCTTTGGATTTCACGCATTTTTTGTTTTGCTTACTTCGGTAGTTTCGGCGGTTTTATTCGAATATTTATGGAATGTTATACTTAAAAAGCCGCAGTCCGCAGGAGACCTTTCCGCTGTTGTGACGGGGTTGCTTTTAGGGCTTAACCTGCCGCCGAAAACCCTGCTTTGGATAGCGGCTTTGGGAAGTTTCATTGCGATAATAGTCGTAAAGCAAATGTTCGGAGGACTCGGTCACAATTTCGCAAATCCCGCCATAGCGGCGAGGATCGTGCTTCTCGTCTCGTTCCCGTCTGTTATGACAACATTTACCGAACCCCTCACAAAGGCAGTTTCTTCTGCAACTCCGCTTGCATCAAACGGCACCGATATTTCCCTCAGGGCTTTGTTTTTCGGCGGTCATTCGGGATGTATAGGTGAAACAAGCGCATTTCTTTTGCTTATAGGCGCTGCGCTTCTTATGATAAGAGGTATTATTTCTCCTGTTATCCCCGTTTCGTTTATAGGTTCGTTTGCCCTGCTTACGGCGTTATCCGGCGGAGATGTTTTAAAACAGGTTTTAATGGGCGGTCTTATTTTGGGAGCTGTTTTTATGGCGACGGATTATGTCACCACTCCGACCACTGCTCTCGGCAAGCTTATATTCGGTCTCGGCTGCGGAATTATAACCTTTGTTATAAGGCATTTCGGGAATTTGCCCGAAGGCGTTTCATATTCCATTCTTATAATGAACATACTCGTGCCCCATATCGACAGGCTTACTTTCTATAAACCTTTCGGGGCAAAGGAGGCTGATAAAATATGAACCGTATAAAGGAATTTTACAAAAAATACGGGAAGGACCTCATAGTTCCGACAGCAGTTATGGTTTGTATATGTCTTATTGTAACTCTTGCGCTTGCGGTTACTGATAAAGTCACTTCCCCGAAAATAGAAGAAATAACAAAGAAAAATACCGAAAACTCTATGAAAACCGTTATGAAAGCCGAAAGCTACAGTGAAAAGACACTAAAGCTTGAAGGTAAAACAATTACATACTATGTCGCAAGCAACAAAAATGAAAAAATAGGTTATATTTTCGTTGTTGACCAGAACGGTTACGGCGGTTCGGTAAGCGTTATGACGGCGGTAAATACCGACGGCAGTATAAAAGCCGCCTATGTTCTCGATGTTTCGGATGAAACGCCGGGGCTCGGCAAAAACGCCGCAAAGCAAGAATTTTACTCGCAGTTTGCAGGCAAATCGGACGCTGTTTCGGTTGTTAAAAATAACCCTAATGAAAAAAACAATGAGATAAAAGCGGTTACCGGCGCTACAATAACTTCAAAAGCCGTTGCAAGAGCGGTAAACGACGCTCTGACTTATGCGGAAAAAATAATTTCCGAGGAGGGCAACTGAAATGGCTGAAAAGAATTTCAAATACTTTACAAACGGCATATTAAACGAAAACCCCGTTTTAAGGCTTGTTCTGGGCACCTGTCCCACCCTTGCCATAACCACTTCCGCTAAGGACGGCATAGGAATGGGGCTTGCCGCAACAGCAGTTTTAATCTGCTCAAATGCGGTTATATCGCTGCTAAGAAAGGTTATCCCCGACAAGGTGAGAATTCCTGCTTTTATAACCGTTATAGCAGGGTTTGTAAGCGTTGTGCAGATGCTTGTGAAAGCATTTGCACCGGCAATTGATAAATCTCTCGGAATTTATCTGCCCTTGATTGTCGTAAACTGCATTATTCTCGCAAGAGCGGAAATGTTTGCCTCTAAAAATCCTGTTTTACCCAGTATTCTTGACGGACTCGGTATGGGCATAGGATTTACCGCAACGCTCACACTTATGGGTCTGATAAGAGAATTGCTCGGTGCGGGAACGGTTTTCGGACTCAATGTCACGGCGAACCACATCACTCCGATGACGGTGTTTTTACTGCCTCCGGGCGGATTCTTCGTTTTCGGTATGCTCGTTGCCGCATCAAATGCACTTGCAAAACGGCAGGGCAAAAAACCGGTTATGCATTTAGGTTGTGAAAACTGCCCGTCTAAGGCAAGCTGTAAGTCGACGGTCTGCGGAAATGAGGAGGTAAGCGAAAATGAATAATGTCACCGTTATTTCAATAGTTATCGCAGGATTGCTCACAAGTAATATGACCCTTTCAAAATTCCTCGGTATATGCCCGTTCCTCGGTGTATCAAAAAAGGTAAATACCGCCTTTTCTATGGGAGTTGCCGTTACTCTTGTTATGGTCGTTGCAGCCGCTGTTACCTGGCCGATAAACTATTTTATCCTTTCCCCACGCTACGAATATCTCCAGACCCTTGTTTTTATTCTTGTTATAGCGGCAATAGTTCAGCTTATAGAAGTTTTACTGAAAAGATTTATAAAACCTATATATGAAGCTCTCGGTATCTATCTTCCGCTTATAACAACAAACTGCGCCGTACTCGGAATTACGGTTATAAATGTTCAAAACGGATATGATTTCATATTCTCCGTATTAAACGCACTTTTTGCGGGACTTGGATTTTTGCTTGCTATGATACTGTTTTCGGGTGTCAGAGAAAGGCTTGAAACGGCAGACATCCCGGAATTTATGAAGGGGCTGCCGATAACGCTTGTCGCCGCATCTCTTGTATCCCTTTCATTCCTCGGCTTTGCCGGAATAGGAGGTTAAGAATATGGATATTTTCATTCCTGTTTTGGTTGTTTCGGTTATAGGGCTTATTGCAGGGCTCGGGCTTTCGTTGGCGGCAAAGTTTTTTGCAGTACCGGTAGACGAAAAGCAAGAGAAGATCAGGGAATGTCTCCCCGGAGCCAACTGCGGTGCCTGCGGTTACTCGGGGTGCGACGGTTACGCCGCCGCTATAGCATCGGGAGAAGCAACACCCGACAAATGCGCTCCGGGCGGAGAATCGGCGGCAAAAGCTCTTGCAGAGGTTTTGGGGGTTCAAATAAAGTCCGATAAAAAAGCAGCGTTTGTTGCCTGCGGAACTAACTGTGAAAAAAGCAGCAGAGATTTTGCTTATTCGGGTATGACAAGCTGTACTGCGGCAAGTCTTATACATTCAGGTCCCCTTTCCTGCAAATTCGGCTGTATCGGTTTCGGAGACTGTGTAAGGGTCTGTCCGTTTAATGCCATCACCTTAAATGAAGGCCATCCGGTCATCTGCGAAGATATATGCACCGGTTGCGGAAAGTGTTCTGCAGTATGTCCTAAGTCTCTTATAAGCCTCATAAGCACCGATATTACCGCCAGAATTGCCTGCTCAAACAAAGAAAAGGGCGCATCGGCGGCAAAAGAATGCAAGGTGTCCTGCATAGCCTGTATGCTGTGCGAAAAAAACTGCCCCGTGGGAGCAGTCAAAGTTGTTGATAATCTTGCGGTTATCGATTATTCCCTTTGTACCGGATGCGGAAAATGCAAAGAAGTTTGTAAACGCAAGGTAATTGTTTAATAAAGCACCATTGTAAGCTGTGTGAAGTTAAAATAAAAAAATCTGTGAGAGCCTAAGCTCCCACAGATTTTTTTATTTTATAAGGGAAATTGCCTCTTTAAGGCTCTTTACCGCTATCAATTCGATGTTTTCGGGTACGGAGGTTATACCCTTAAGGCAGCTTTTCGGGAGAACGCACTGCGTAAATCCGAGACTTGCTGCCTCTTTGATTCTCGCCTGTGCTCTCGGAACGGTTCTGAGTTCGCCCGAAAGCCCGACTTCTCCGAACGCTATCAGCTTATCGGAAACGGGTATATCTCTGAGTCCCGACACAAGCGACATACAAACCGCAAGATCGGCTGCAGGCTCGTCAAGCCTTAATCCGCCGACTATATTAAGATATGTGTCAAAATTCGAATAATAAAGCCCTATTCTTTTTTCAAGGACGGCAAGCAGCATATTAAGCCTGTTATAATCATATCCGTTTGAAACTCTCCTCGGATTTCCGAAACCCGTTTGTGTTACAAGCCCCTGTATCTCGGCGAGTATCGGTCTCGTACCTTCCAAAATGCAGGTTATACATCCGCCCGAAACATTGTTTATTCTGCCCGAAAGCAACATTGCAGACGGATTTTCAACGGGAGCAAGTCCCCTGTCGGTCATTTCAAAAACGCCTATTTCATTAGTTGAACCGAACCTGTTTTTTATTGCTCTCAAAATTCTGTAAGACTGATTTCTCTCACCCTCAAAATAAAGAACCGTGTCTACTATATGTTCAAGCACTTTAGGTCCTGCTATATCTCCGCCCTTATTTACGTGCCCTACTATAAACACGGGTATATCAAGTGTCTTAGCCGTTTTAAGAAGCATATTCGTTGATTCACGAACCTGAACCAAACTCCCTGCCGATGACGATATATCGGGTATTTGCAAAGTTTGAACCGAATCCACCATAACTATACCCGGGCGGTTGGCGTTTATATAATCGCACACCGAAACCGTGTCCGTTTCTGATATAACAGATACATTTTCGCCCTCAACCCCGAGCCTTACCGCTCTGAGTTTAAGCTGTGCCGCAGATTCTTCACCGGAAACATAAAGCACGCTGAGTTTACCTTTAAGTTTCTCGCACATCTGCATAAGTATCGTCGACTTGCCTATTCCGGGATCTCCGCTTAAAAGCACAACCGAGCCTTTTACTATCCCTCCGCCGAGCACTCTGTCAAGTTCCGCTATATCGGTCGTAAATCTGTGTTCATCCGAAGGGTCTATATCATAAAGCGGCCTTGCCTTTATACTGCCGGAATAGTTTATATTAAAAGAGGACGAGACATTTTTAGGTGATGACATATGCTCCTCAAGCGTATTCCATTCTCCGCAAGACGGACATTGACCCATCCATTTAATGCTTTCGTATCCGCAGTTTGTGCAAACAAATACGGTTTTTGATTTCCCTGCCATTTTAAACTTCCCCGTTTAGTTTTTAATATAATAATCATTTATTCCGCAGGCAATAGCGAATGCCATTTGAGACTGATATTCTTCGTCTTTCAGCTTTTCAAGATCGTACTTGTTGCTTAAAAAGCCGCATTCGACTATAACTGCCGGAACCTTTGCATTTTTAAGAAGAAATGTTGCCGAAGTACCTTTTTTTACCGTTCTTGTGTTCTCGGGTTGGAGCATATCAACAACCCGTTTTTGAATGGCCTTGCTCAAGAACTCGGATTCTTTGAATTTCGGACTGTAAAACACCTGCGTTCCGCTTGCTGCCGAGGTTGTAAATTTATTAAGATGAATGCTGACATATATCGAATCGGGATTTTTTTCCATAAGAAGCAGACGATTTTCAAGGTCGTTGCGTTTTCTCTTTGCAACGCTGCCGTCGATTTTATCCGTCGAATCGTCAGATGTTCTGGTCATAATCACCCTGAATCCGCACAGCGTTAAAAAATCCGAAAGTTTATTTGATATTTCAAGATTTATATTTTTTTCAACCGTGCCGTCCCCTGCGACAGCGCCGCCGTCAAACCCGCCGTGACCGGGGTCTATTATAACGGTGTTGCACTGAAAAGCGTCGGCTGACGCAGTTTTATACTCATTATCGTTCGGAAGCAAAATCGCTGTTATTCCGAGGCAAAAAACAACCGATAAAAAAACGGCTGCCTTGCGTTTAAGCGACACAGTACCACCCCTTTATTAAATTTCCGATAATCTAAAATATGAAAATTTAAAAAAGGATAGAACGCAATCTGCACCGTAAAATAAATTATATAAAAACCGAGCATCAAAAATTCCGATGGTTTGAGGTTATTATAACTCAAAACCAAAGGTCGAAGAGCTTTGAGGCGGCTTTGCCGCTCGCCGCAGCGAAGTGCGGCGGTTTTGCCGTTTCAATGTTCTCAAACAAAAACAGTATGTTTTTAAATGCGAATGCATTTCGTCGGTTGTGGAACGCCGACGGTTTGAGGTTATTATAACACAAAAAAGAGCGGCTGTAAACTCAAAATAAGAATCAGCCTGTAATGCCGTATTTAACCTTTAACCTATCAAGTTTTGAAAGCATAGGTTCAGAAAGAACATAGAGAAAAAATGCGGTTGCGAATGCGTGGATAAGGTCCATAGGAAGCCCTGAAATATACGATGCGATAACCGTTTTGGCATTAAACGATGCGGGCGACCACATCAGAACAGAAGCGGGATTCATTATACCTCCGTATATTACGACTGCGTTCAGTGCTCCGAATATACTCAGAGAGATCCTGTCCCTTAAAAGAAATCCCTTTCTGAACAAAATTCCCGAAATAAAACCTATTATGCCCATAGCAAACATTTGCCAAGGCGTCCAAGGCCCCTGAGAAAATAGCATATTTGAAGCGAGCATTGAAAATGCCCCCACGATAAATCCTGTTTCCCCTCCGAAAGCAACGCCTGATATTATAGTAAGAGCCATAACGGGTTTAAACTGAGGAAGCATATAAAATACCGCTCTCCCGGCAACACCGAGAGCACAGAGAGTTGAAACGGTAACAAGTTCCCTAGCCTTCGGCTTTCTGCCTTCAAAAATCATAAAGAACGGCAGCATACATTCAATAAGTATTATAACGGATATCAGACCGTAGCTGCGGTCGTCAAAATAATATATACCTGCAAATACCGTAAGGGGTATTGCTATCAGTATCAAAAAACACGAGACCGCCGTTCGTTTTCCGAGTTTTCTCTTTTCACGGTCGGTTTGCAAATTGCAAAGCGGCGGTGTGCGTCTTCCGACGCTGAAAGCAACTCCGAAAAGCGAAACTATCAAAAGAGCGTTTAAAAGCATCTGGTTTAAAAAAAGTTTGCTTAAACCGGCTTTTGTCAGAACAGCGCTTATATCATTAAACCGTATCAGATAGATAAATAAAACAAGCGAAACCAATGAAAAAAAGGTTGCGGATATTTTTCTTTTAAGAGAGAGTTTTTTGCTTTTATTTTTATCCTTCGGTAAAATGTCATTTTCGTGCAAAGGGGTACACAATCCGTCTGTTTTATCTTCATTTTCGCCGTCGTCCGTATGAGGACCGTTAAATGCTGCTATAATATCCTCGGGAGTTACCGCTCCTTTGATTATATTCCTTGACATTCGGCTTGCAGGCGTTGTATAAAAGCTGTTTTCGTCAAAAAAATCCGCAGGCGTTCCCGATGACACGATATTTCCGCAGAAAAAAAGCCCGCATTCATCGGCATAATGGGCGCAGAAATCCGTATCGTGGCTCACAATAATAAGAGCCTTCCCGTAAGACGCAAGTTTTCTGATTATTTTGCCGAACTTTATTTTATATGCCGCATCAAAGCCCTTTGTGGGTTCGTCAAGCAAAAGAATATCGGGATCCGTTACAAGAAGTTTCGCAAGCGCAGCCCTCTGCTGTTCGCCGCCCGAGATGTCGTAAGGATGGCGGTAAATCAAATCCGAGATCTCGCAGATATCTGCGATCCGGTTTATCCTTTCTTCCCTTTTGCTTTTACTTATACCGGAAAGTTCGGCTGCATAAAAAAGGTCTTCTAAAACCGTTTTCCCGACAAAAAGCGTCTTAACATCCTGAGGTAAAAGCGCAATTTTTCCGTTTCTTTGAATTTTGCCCGTAATAGGCTTTTGTATTCCTGCCAGAACTTTAAGCGCAGTGGTCTTACCTGCGCCGTTTCCTCCTAAAAGAGCATATATTTCGCCTCTGTGAAGTGAAACGGAAAAATCATCCAAAACAAGCTGCGAATTTTCCCCGTAAGAAAATTTCAGATTCCGAGCCTTTAAAACGGTTTCGTCAGCTTCTGTTTTTTCTTTTTTCCGTATCGGAAAAAAGGGATTGTTTTTTGAATATGAAAACAGAAAATCCCTACCCTCGTTTACCGTTATCGGGCAGGTCTCATTTTGTTTAAGTTCGGACCAAACCCTCATAGCGCAGGGCATAGCAAAAAACATATCGCTGCTTTGTTTTTTAAGTTCATAACCGACGGTTTTAAGGTCACCTTCGGTTATTATGCGCCCGTTTTCCATAACCGCCGCTTTTGTTATGAACGGTGAAAGTTCTTCTATTCTGTGTTCGCTGATAATAACGGTTGTTGCAAGTTCTCTGTTTATTCTTGCAAGAAACGAAATAAATTCCTGAGCCGAAATAGGGTCAAGCCTTGCCGTAGGTTCATCAAGAATCAAAACATCGGGCTGCATAACCATAACGGAAGCTAAGGCAAGGAGTTGTTTTTGCCCTCCCGAAAGCTCGGCTGTGTTTTTATAAAACCAGTTCTCTATTCCGAAAAATGCGGCTGTTTCGGCAACTCGCTTTCTTATTTGCGACTGCTCTGTACCGAGGCTTTCAAGCCCGAAAGCAAGTTCGTGCCAAACTTTATCGGTTACGGTCTGGTCTTCGGGAGACTGCAGGACAAACCCTATTGACTGTGCCTGTGTGCGTTCGTCAACCCTGTCAAGTTCCGTACCGCAAAAAAGCACTTTACCGTATTTCCTGCCGGAGGGGCAAAGCGATGTTTTCATTTGGCGGAGCAGTGTTGACTTTCCGCAGCCCGACGGTCCGCAAATAAGTAAAAAATCTCCGCTTGAAACCGAAAAATTCAAACTTAAGAGCGCAGGAATTTCCTCTTCGGGGTAAATAAAGGAAAAATTTTCAAATGTGAAGATATTACTCATAAACCTGCCCTCTTTAATCTTTTATTAAGTACAGCGGTAAGGATAGCCGGTAAAAAACAAAAAGCGGCATAAAACATAAAAAGGAATACTGAGAGTGCGTTTTGTTTTATTACCGAGACACTCGGGAAAAACCTTACTGCCGTAAAATTAAACAATGCCGCAACAAATGTAACCACAGCCAAAAAAACAGAAACGGAAAGAAAAATTCCGTCGCTTACCCTAAAGGTATAAAGCGAAAAGCAAGTTCTGCTTCCTAAACCGTATCCTCTGCTTTTCATACTGTCAGAAGTATCTACAGCACCCTCAAGACTGTATGTAACGGCTGCGGAGAATACGGTAAAAGTTCTTTTAAGGCGTTTCAGAGGATTTCTTTCCTCCTCACTGTTTATACAAATGCAGTCTTGCGACTGCCTTATTTCATTTAAAGTCTTTTTGAATTTCGGTATAAACCTTAGGGTCATACTAAGCAAAAGAGAAAGTATCGGAACAACACGCCCGAAAAGGCATATTAACTTGTCCGATGTCATAACTCTGTTAAAATTCAAAAACCACAAAATCACACAGGAAAACATTACGCCGCTTGAAATACCGTACAGAACACTTTCGGCAGTAAGGGGATTACCCGAAGGCAGATAAGTAAGTACGGTTACTCCTGCGTGATTAAAGGCGGGATTTATAAAAGCTGTTAAAAAAATCACGGGTAACGCATATTTAAGTGTGAAAGCAGCCGCTTTTTTACCCTGCGCAAGCATCGCATATATCAGGGCGCCGAAAAACGACGCCGCCTGATACATAGGATGGCGAAAAGCCATAGAAAAGCCGAGTATAAGCGCAAAATAGATAAATGTTACCCACGGGTGCAGAAAAAACAATCCGTCCCTTTTCATCACGAAGCCGCCATATATTCATTTCCTATGTCTCTTCCGAGATCACAGGTGTAGCGGAACTCCACTACATCGCCGTCCCTTAAAGTGTATCTTGAACAGCCGTAGTTCGGATACCAGCCATTAACTTTATACATCCAGCCCGAAAGCTCGCCGCAATCCTTCTCGTAGATATTGCCTATACCCTCTATATAATCGCTGTTATAAGCGGGTGTGAAAGATGCTTCAAGGTGTATGTTTTTTTCCTTACACAATCTTTTTAAAACATCCGAAACCGATTCGCCTTCTTTGAACTTTACCTCGGTTTTTTTAAGGATAATCCCGTTTTCAGGCAAAACTTCGAGTTTCTCGCTTTCAAGGTCATCAAGATTGTTCAAGATCGTTGAACATTCTATCATAAAACAGCAGGTATACTCTTTCTTGCTGTCAATGGTTTTATCCTGCGGCTCGTTTGGCAGCGGCTTGCCTTCGGGAACGGGTTCGGTATCATATTTATCCTTTGTCGTGGATTTACCGTCGGAAACGGGGCCTCCGCCCTTGCTTTCTGTTTTATCGTTGTTTTTATCATCTGCAGCGGCAGTCGGTTCGTCGGGTCTTTCACCGTACAGCACAAGCTTACCCGTTGTAATGCTCGGGGAAAAATTTATTATGCTTTTTTCTTTGCCTGTCACCGTTGCCTCGGAGAGCATTTTGCCTTCACTGTAAACAAAAGCCTTGTCTAGATTTATCTTTTCCTTTAAATAGACGGAAAGAGAAAACGGAATATCTATATTTTTCTCGGAAAAGAATTTGCAGGAAATTATACCCTCATCATCTTTGATTTCAAGTTTTAAATTAACCTTGCTTGCTTTTTTGATTTTGTTGCCGAAAACCGTCCATTCATACTTAAATCCGTTTGAAGTACCGCAGAATTTACCTACGGCATTTTCATTTTGAAGTTTCTCTATAACGGAAGCCTCAATAATTCCGTTACTCGGAATTTGAGTATTGCTTTTAAGTTTTACATCATTTGCATTATTGCAGCCTGAAAACGATAAAAGAAGAATCAGACAAAGCAAAACAGATGTTATCCTTTTCATTTCAGTATTCCTTTTTCACAGTTATTTTTATAATGGCTATTGCAATGAATATAGACAAAATTAAATTTGTCAAAATTTAATTTTGCTTAAGGCCCATAAAATCGGCTTGTCAAAACAATTTTTGGTGTTTCGACATTCTGTAATCATTATAACTATTACAGACAGTCAAAATGCTTTTTCGCATTCCGATCTTCAATAATCATTATAGACATTAAGCTTAAAAGCAACGCAGAAAACATTATGACCGCATATCCGTTAACGCTCTCGCCTGTTTTGGGGCTCTTTAAATAATTATCATTATTCGGCGTAACGGTTTGGCTGTCCGAAAATGATTCCGTTCCCTTTTCGCCGCACTCACAGGATTTAAAGTAAACAGCGTTATTTGAGCCGAGTGTGCCTGACTTTAAATACTTTTCGCTTTTAATCTCTTTTGCAAAGCTGTGAGTTACCTTAAAAAGGTTTGAAATATCTTTTCCAAGCGGATCATCGCTTCTGTTGTGCGCCGATTTCCAAGCGCAGCCGCTGACACTCGGGCATTCTAAAACGCCGTTTGCCGTGTTTATGTATAAAACTCCTTCCGAATCGGTACGAGTCTCACAGTCGGTATCTACCAGCCACACGCCGCCTATTCCTCCGTTTACTTTTACGGAGCAGGAATATGTGTTATTTTCAATAACGGTATACTTGTTCAGCGAACGCATATATCCTATTATTGCACCTACATTTTTGTTGCCCGAGACCTTACCTTCAAAGTGATTGTTCAAAATCTTTGCAGGGCCGTTTGCCCAGAACTGAGCGACTCCGCCGTCACCGCCTAAAATTCCTCCGACAGCCTCATCACCGGAAACTTTTCCGCTGCTGAAACAGTTTTCCACGACAACACCCAACGAATTCGGCGCAGATACAGCGTAATATCCGCTGCCGATAATTCCTCCTACATATTTTCTGCCTGTTACTTCACCGTAAAATTTACAGTTTTTAACATTCAAATCACGCATAGACTGTCCCTTAAAGCCTATTATTCCGCCCACATAATCTCTTCCTGTAACCTTAGCATAGCTTACACAATTTGTAATGCTGCCGTTGAATGCGCCGGCGAAGGAGCCTATCATATCATTTGCCTTAACGCCGGTAGGTCCCCAAGGATAGCTTACATCCTGTGCGGCAAGAGACGCCCAATCGGAATATGTTCCGTCATCTCCGATAACGACTCCTTTTTCGGCAACGCAGTTATTTATTATTACGGATTTGTTGCCGTACCCTCCTACGAGGCCCGAAAACAGAGTATGGGTTCCGGATTTTATTGTTATATTTTCAAGCGTAAAGCCCTGATTTGTTGAATATGATTTAACAAGACCGTAAGACGATATCTTTTTACCGTAAATCTTAAGATTTTGAACTGTTGCGTTATTAAGACTTCCGAAAAGCGGCGCATCGCTTCCGAAAGCTACCGTAACGGTATGTCCGTTTCCGTTGAAATTGCCCGAAAATACCTTTTTTGCCTGACCTATAGGAGTAAAATCCAAGGGAAGCGATATATCGGATTTAAGTTCGATATACTTACCTTTAAAATTATTTCCCCCTGCCGTCATCTCGGAAAGCTGCGAAAGCCCCGAAAGAGAAGAGATAACATAAGGATCTTCCTTTGAGCCGTTACCTGAAATTCCGCTGTCGGCAAAAGCCGCAAAGCCTTGGAAAACACTTACTGCAAACACGATGATTGCAAGCGCTGCCACTGAAAATCTGTTCTTCATATAAATAATCCTTTCCTTGCCCTCCTCGCCTATATCGGGCAGTATTGTTTTAAGGTATCCCGGTCAAAACAAAAAAGTGCGAAATACAACCTTTAAAGGCTGCACTTCACACCAAAGTGACTTTTTAAACCCCATAAAAACACGGCAGGAACTGACTTATGAAAGCATAAAATACGCCCCTCATTTTTAAAAGGGCGGTATCCTGTTTTCAAATACAGTAATGGCGGTTGTTCCGGATTCGAACCGGATTCCTAAATTTACTCAGCTTACAACTTTTCAAACCGTACTTCCTATCGTATTTTACCACATTTTACAAATTTAGTCAATGACAAGCTTTTAAAGGCATTGATAAAAATAACGGGGGATGATATAATCGATGTATGATATTAAAAGGCAGGTAATAAAGTTGGAAAAATTCCTTGAAAAAGTCATCGATTTTGCAACCCATGCGGGAATTAAAATACTGATTTCGCTTATTGTTCTTATTGTCGGATTTAAGCTTATAAGCTTCATAGTAAAAAAACTGAAAAACGGCAAAGCGCTTTCTCATATGGACCCTTCCGTGCGGACTTTTATGATAAGTTCCATAAACATCAGTCTTAAGGTTGTGCTTATTGTCACGGTCGCATCATATATCGGCGTCCCGATGACATCGGTTATAACCCTTATAGGAAGTGCCGGAGTAGCTATAGGTCTTGCTCTGCAGGGCGGACTTTCAAACATTGCAAGCGGAATAATGATACTGCTTTTCAGACCTTTCTCCGTCGGTGACTACATCTGTGTAAACGATTACGAAGGGAATGTTACTTCTATCGGCATTTTTCATACCACACTGCTCACATACGATAATCGGAGGGTCATAATACCGAACAGCGTGCTGACGGCAAATTCGCTGATAAACCTGACCGCCGAAAAGGTAAGAAGAGTTGATATCGACTTTTCCGCAAGCTATTCGGACAGCTCAGACGAGGTAAGGAATGTTGTTTTAAAAACAGCCGCAAAAATACCCGAAATATTAAATGATCCGCCCATAAAGGCGGTTATGGTAAGCCACGGTGATAATGCCGTGAACTACAGGGCGCTCGTATGGTGCAGGACCGAAGATTATTGGAATGTTAAATTTGCTCTCACCGAAGAAATCAAAAAGAGCTTTGACAGAGAAAATATTGAAATTCCGTTTCCGCAGATCGACGTGCATATTAAAAATCAAAAATAATAAACAATCCGATGTACCGTTTTAGTACATCGGATTGTTCATCTTGAAATAATACCCCCGCCCAAGACAACATCGCCGTCGTAAAAAACCGCTGACTGTCCGGGAGTAACCGCTCTCTGAGGCTCGTCAAAAATAACCATCGCCTTATCATCGTCGCTCGGTATCACGGTTGCCGGCTGTTCTGTCTGCCTGTATCTTATTTTAACTTTACACCTGGTTTCTCCCAATGGAGCCTTGCCCGATATCCAGTTAAGGTCGTAAAGGTGTGCTTCGGATGAAAAAAGTTCGTCCTTCTCACCCAAAGTAACGGTATTATCCTCGGGTGATATTTTAAGCACATAAAGAGAGTTTTTAGCGGATATTCCGAGTCCTCTTCTCTGCCCGACGGTATAGCATATGATTCCCTTATGCTTTCCTATTTTAGTCCCGTCCGACAAAACAAAATCTCCCGGTTTTGCTTCTTTCCCCGAAAGTCTTTTAAGAGCCGAAGCATAATCGCCGTCGGGCACAAAGCAGATATCCTGACTGTCGTGCTTCTTTGAATTTATAAATCCGTTTTCCTCGGCTATCTGTCTTGTTTTTGTTTTAGGCATACCTCCGAGCGGAAAAAGTATCATAGAAAGTTGCTCTTGCGTAAGATTATAAAGAACATAGCTCTGGTCCTTTGAGGGATCGAGAGCTTTTTTTAAGAAATACTCCCCGTTATTTTCTTCTATTCTTGCATAATGCCCCGTTACTACCTTCAAGCAGCCGAGCTGCCTCGCACGCTCAAAAAGCTTATCAAACTTCATATAACGGTTGCAGTCTATACACGGATTCGGCGTCATACCGTTTTGGTAACTGTCTATAAACCTGTTTATAACCTTTTCCTTAAAGCCGTCCTTAAAATTGAATACATAATACGGCATTTTAAGATTAACCGCAACGCTTCTTGCGTCTTCAACATCGTCAAGAGAGCAACAGGTATGTCCCTTTTGTATACCCGCATCCTCATTATCGTATAGCTTCATCGTGCAGCCGATACACTCATACCCAAGCTGCTTTGCAAGGAGTGCCGCAACGCTTGAATCGACACCGCCGCTCATTGCAATAAGTGCTTTTTCGCCCATATAAAAATAATTCTCCTTTAGTCAACACACGGAACCGTTCTCATTGCCAGTATGGTTTTTGAAATAAGTTCATCGAGTGTCCAGCCGAGCATTTCAGCGCCCCTTGATATAACCTCTCTCGAACAACCTGCCGCAAAATTTTGCGTCTTGAACTTTTTCTTAACGGATTTCAGTTCAAGATCCCTCACGCTTTTGGAAGGTCTCATAAGGGCTACTGCGCCTATGAGTCCCGTAAGCTCGTCTACCGCATAAAGCACCTTTTCCATTGGATGTTCGGGTCTTATATCAACCGTGATACCGTAACCGTGGCTTACGGCAGCGTGTATTATGCGTTCATCTACACCGTTTTCACGCATTATTTCCTCTTCTTTTATACAGTGCTGCTCCGGGAACCGTTCAAAATCAAGATCGTGCAGAAGTCCTACTATTCCCCACATTTCCTCCTCATCGCCGTATCCGAGTTCTTTTGCAAAATATCGCATAACACCCTCAACGGTTTCGGCGTGTTTTATATGAAATAGCTCGCTGTTATATTTTAAAAGGAGCTCATAAGCATCGTTTCTTGTCATTTTCCGTTATCCTCCTTATAGGTCTGTGACATATGAAAATACGCCGTTTTCGGGCGAGTCGGAATTATTATCACTTGCCTTAAGATAAAAAAGTCTTTATATACTTAAAAAATCTGTCCGCAATCTCCTTCATACCTAAATCATTAGGATGATTGAACAGTCCGTGCGTTTCTTCCCTTTCACGTATATCGGATATACCGACAAATATATCGCCGTGTTTTTCTGCAACCGATTTCTTTTCACTGTCAAGCACAGGTCTGATATAAAATCCTTCGGAAATAATAAATCCCGTGCTTCCTGTATCTATAAAGTTACGAAGCTTTTCAAAAGCTTTTGAAAAATCGCCTTTACGAAGTTCATCGTTATCATAAGCCTTATCAACGTTTGCTCCGAAAAACATAACCGCAATATCGGGTTTAAACTGTGCTGCGGGCGAGAAAAGCTTTTCAATATCGGCACTTTCAAAATGCCACTCAAATTCCGCCACCTGTAAAATAGAAAAAGCGGCATTCGGATGGGTCTCGGTTATTTTATTCATAAGTATATGAACGTAGTCATTTTCAGGAGCGGACGCCGCCATTCCGCAGTCTTTATTCCATCCCATTTCGGGTTTGGGCTCGTGTTTGGTTATTGAGTTGCCGACAAAAAGTATCCTCGGTCCGTCCCCTTCTCTGATTACAAAATAACTTTCCCTGTTTTGTCCTGTTGCCGGAACAATATTTTCCTGTAGATTTTTCATTCCCATTGTAACCTCTCTGCTTAAGTTTTATTTTTCTTAATTCACACAAGTATTATATAACCTTAAGACTTTGATATCAAGATAAAGTTACGGCTGCAAAGAAATTTCCTTGCAGCCGCAGTATTATTTTTTCTTTTTGCGTTTTAAATTTATAAAGAGAAAGATATCAAAACCGACAAATAAAACCGCAAAAACACTCAGTAAAATTATTGTAAGTGTTCCCATAGATATTTTTTCTTCTTTTTCAGGGGTTTTTGAAGCGACATCATCCTTTTTGTCTTCGGTGATATTTTCTGTTTTCGTTTCTTTGCCGTGTTTTTGCCCGCTTATACCTATTTCGTTACCCGACAGGTCGTAAACCTTGCCGTTTTCGTCAAGCTTTCCGAGCCTTACATTGTCAAAACAGGTATCGGCGTTTAAATCAGTGGTCGCCTGAAGCCCTATATAGAAAACCAAATTCTGATTGCCGTCCGTCGGAGCCTGAACACAGTCCTTGATTAAGGTCACCGCAGTGTTCCATTCATCTTTTCCTTCAGCCTCTTTGATAACCTCATAGCCATTACATATTCTTATTCCGTTGTCTATATCCTGATTTAAGTATACCTGATGACTTAACGAACCCTTAAAGTCATATATTACGACAGCAAAATCACCCGGATCATAAGCATTGCAAATAAATTTAAGGCTCATAACGCCGCCGTATTCCCTGACAGGTGCAAGCTGCATATAGTTATTCTGATCCCGGCTTACTATTTTTGCGTTGACCGAGGGGCCGCCTTCAAGCATAGCGCCCCAATACTTAAAGCCCTCTGAAAAATCACCGTTTTTAAATTCATCGGCGGGATCCAAAGAATATATTTGGTAGCTTTTGAGATTCAGGCCCTTTTCGTATGTTCCGGACTCATAAGCGCTTACGGAAAAAGAACCTGCAAAAATCAGGGTTATAAAGACAAAGAGGAAAACTATCCTTCGCATTTTTTACTCCTTATCGGGTCCGATTACATTCTTAACATCACCGGTAAAACGCTTTTTGGTGCCGTAATATGAGTTTTTGGCAAAGTAATTACCTTCACAATTATTAACCAACTGCGTACCGTTATGATACCCGGCAATACGGTTTTTCTCGGTCATATTGTAACCACCGCACATAGTAATTCCGGCATCGTGTTTCGGTTCCAAAAACGAGCCTTGATTTTTAACATACATAAGACCCTCTGAACCGTCAAACGTATTAAGCCGTATCACATTGCCGAAAACGCCCTTGGTGCGGTAAAACTCGGTGAAATCATCGGGATATTCTCCGAACCAGCTCTCGCTGCGGAGGAACAGTCCCTCCCCGCTTGACCTTACCTGACACTTTGTGACCTTATTAAAGGCGCAGAAGCAAAGCTGACCGTTTCTGCTGCCGTAGTTTGCGTGCATAACCATTCCGGCGGCCATATTTATTTCCTGTCCGCAAATAACATTTTCAACGCCGCTGTTCCAAATAAACTGACTTGAACCGTTTGAAAACTCTGAATTGTTGTTTAGCCAGACATTATGAGCGGTTGATGTTCCGAGGGAGAAATAAGAGGTTTTATCGGGCAAAACATCCCACGGTTTATCTAAAACAATATGATTGCCCTCACAGAATTTGACCTTTCTGAGCTGACCGAATCCCTTACCGTCCATAATGCAAATATAAAGCGGAAAATCATCATTAAACTCGGAAAGCGTTGCTTCACCCAAAAATTCCTGATTAGGATCTCCTGTTATTTCAAGGGCATCGTGGGTTATGTTCTCAGCTCTGCCGTGCCATACGGTTTCGCCGTATTCAGACATATAGACCTCAAGTGCATTGCCCGAACGGGCTACTCCTCTGCTGCGGTTCTGATAAACGAAATTGCCTTCAAATCCGCACTGAGACATAAACGAGCGCCTGCCGTTTAAAAACCGATTTCCTATAACAAGACTGTGATAAAGCGCACCGAAAAAGCTCTCGTTTACCTGCGCCGGAACGCACTCAACAATATTATCTATGAATTTTATGTATTCATTTTTTGACGGCAAGAAGCAAACAGGCATAGTGCCCTTGAATATATTACCCTTAAACACGCAGTCGATATTTCTTGACGGAGAAAGCAAAGCGGTGCAGAATGCTCCGAACCTGCGTTCATCGTTATAAGCGGTTTTATAATCCGAATCAACCCTGCAATCGGTTACAAACGAACCTTCAACAGCAACATTTTCACTGTGTGAAAGTACAATTCCGACATTTGCACCGCCGCCGAGCTTAAATCTCGTTGCTGTAACGCCGCAGTTACTCTCAACATTAAGCAAAGCGGCGGGATTGTATTTAAGGTGAAGCTTTTTCCAGTCCTTTGCAAGACCCTTGCCGTTGCCGTGGACACCCGGATAGTAGCTGACGTTCTCAAAATCACCCTTTATCCCGAACATTGAACTTGCTTTTATCACCGTATTATCGGCTCCCGAGCCCATAAGCACAACGCCGTTTTTCAGCTTTAAGGTCTTACTTATCTCATAGGTTCCGGGAAGGAGCCTTACTATTCCGCCCGAAGCAGAAAGAGAGTCTATGGCAGTCTGAATTGTGTCTGCCATATCTGCAAACAATTCCTCATCCGGACGCACTGTGATAACTTTTATGTCACTTGAGAGCTTTCTTGTTTTATAGACCGTATCGTTCCAAAGTGAGCGATAATAAGAAACGGCATCGTTTTTCTCGATGATCACTTCAAGTTCTATAGGCTCGGACCATCCGTAGTCTCCGCCGTTTCCGGAATGAATATAAACACTGTAAAGCCCCGTTTCGATATCCTCAGGCAGAATAAAATCGCAGGAGTGTTCTTCTCGTGAATATGTGTATTTATCTTCCTTTACGGCATCAAGACAGTATTTTTTACCTGTTTCCTTACCTATAAGAAGGCATTTTTTGGAGTCATCGCCGCCAAAGTTATTGCCGTAAAGAGAATAAAGGTCACCGGCACAGCCTTTTAAAAGCGAACTGCCGAAAATAACGGGTTTGTTTGCAATGACCGGTTTTGAGATACCGGATGCATTTTTAAGCCAGGCTATCTGAACACCTGCCCCGGTGCGATTGCTTGCGTTCACATAAAGAACCTGATTTAAAACAACATCGGGGAAAAGTTCACGGCAGCCGTCTGACGGAAGTTCGGGGGGAGACAAAACGGGATATCCGTCGGTAAAATCCTTTGAGGGCTTATAAAGCAACACCGTAGTGTCCGAGGTTATTCCCTCTCCGAAAATCTGCACGGCATTATCAAATCCGAAATCGGTTATTCGTGATATTTGCGGCAAAAGTGCCGTTAAATCTGACATATTTTGTTACCTCTCTTTGATATTAAGACCCGATGCCGATTTTTTACGCACAACAATCATAACAACCGTGCCGACCGCCGCTGCCGCAACAACCGCTCCGAGCACTATTATAACTATCATCGTTACGGACAATGAACTTGATTTTACATCTGCTTGTTTGTTATTTGACATCTTTTTTATGTCAAACTTGCTCTCCGGCATCTCAGGGAATCCCTTAGGCTTTCCGTCCGCCGAAACAGACTCAGGCACTACATATTTGCTGCCGTCAAGATTATAATACTCGTTATCGTTAACAACTCTGACTATTGCAACATCGCAAAGGTCTATTGTAACATCGGGGCCCGTGGGTTGAAGAATAGCCATAAACACGGGATCTGTTCCCCATTTTTTGACTGAATCCGGTTTCATATCAACGGAATTTACAGTCAGCGGAGTTGATGAAACCGCTATATTCCAGCCGTTTTCATCTGCCGCTTCATAAAGCACGTTAAAGCCGCCGCCGTTTTTTGAATCAATACAGTTCATTGTTGAAATAGCAAGCTGGAAAGCATTATCTCCCCTGTATTTTACGATAACCGCATATTTTGCGCCCTCTTTTGCGTCCTTTATCTTGAACGGACGGGAATTTATTCCCAAAAAGTCGCCCGACTTCATAGTTATGTAGTTTTTGCCGTTTTCATTTTTAATGGCGGCATACTCGGTAGGAGGAACGCCGGTACGGGTACCCCAATACTTAAATCCCTTTGAAAAGTCGCCGTTTTTGAATTCTTCGGCGGCAGGGTAGTTATAAATCCCGAAATTCTTACCGGTTACTATTCCCTCGTCATATGTTCCGGAATAAGGGTCGTATACCTCGCCGTTTTCATCATAGAAAACTATTTTTTTACCGTCAAGTTCGGTAAAGGAATTATCTTCAAGCACTCTTACTACCTTTAAAGAACCTATCTCTGCCGAGACGCCCTTTTTAGTGCCTATTATTTTTGCTACGAAAGCATAATCCGTTCCGAATTTATTCGACGCATTATCTGCCGGAAGAATTGTTCCGAGGGTCATAACCTGACTTGAAACCGCAACATTCCATCCGTTTTTCTTTGTATCCTTATAAATGGTGGTTGAACCGAGCGCACGGGTAGTATCCTTTGTATTAAGAGAATCAAAAGCAAACTGGAAGTTTGTTACATCGCCCCTGTATTCGGCCATAACGGCATACTTGTCGCCCGGTTTTGCGTTCTTTATGATAAACGGTCTTGAGCAAAGTCCGGTATACTCTTTATCGGTAGAAAATGCAATATGATAATTACCGTTTTGATTTACGAGCTTTGCATATACAGACGGTGATGAGCCGTCAACCGTAGCCCAGTACTTAAGACCCTTTGAAAAGTCGCCGTTTGCAAGGGCATCAAGTGCGGGATAATTGTAAATTCCCCAATTTGCGCCGGTTGTTATTCCGTTATTAAAACTTCCTGCGTACGGGTCGTAAATATCGCCGTTTTCATCATAGAAAACTATTTTTTTACCGTCAAGATCGTAATAAGAACCGTCATCCCCTACCTTTACAACCTTAACATCCGTAAACTCTGCAGTGCTTGTATCCTTTGTTGCAACGATTTTTGCAACAAAAGCAAAATTTTCACCGAATCTGTTATTCGGGTTATCGGCAGGCATAAGCTCGCCGAGAGTCATTTGCTGCTGAGATACTGCTACGCTGAAGCCTGCCGCCGATTCGGATCTATAAACCGTCATTGAACCGAGCGCACGGGTCGTATTCTTTGTGTTAAGAGAATCGACCGCAAACTGGAAAGGAGCGGCATCGCCTCTGTAAGACACCATAAGCGCATAATGGTCACCCTTGGCTGCACCGTTTATAATAAACGGTCTTGAGCAAAGAGCCGTAAATGCTTTGGTAGTAGAAAAAGAAATATAGCTCTTTCCGTCTTCATTCTTAAGGGCGGCATAGGTTGAGGCTGCAGAACCGTCTACGGTACCCCAATATTTAAGTCCCTTTGAAAAATCGCCGTTTGTAAGAACTTCGGTTGCGGGAAAAGAATAAATTCCGCCGTTAGAACCTGTTTCTATGCCGTTTTTTGCAGTTCCCGCATATGGGTCGTATACATCTCCGTTTTCATCATAGAAAACTATCTTGGTGCCGTCAAGCTCTGTGTATGAGCCGTCTTCAAGAACTTTTACAACCTTTATATCGGTAAACTGTGCCGTGCTTGTTTTCTTAATAGCAACTATTTTTACCACAAAAGCATAGTTTTCACCGAACCTGTTATTCGGATTATCGGCAGGCATAAGCTCGCCCAGTACTGCCTTTTGTGATGATGCCGCAACATTCCATCCGTTTTCTTCGGAGGATTTAAATACGGTAACCGCTCCCGTGGCACGGGTAGTACCCTTTTGGTTTATCCCGTCAATAATAAGCTGAAAATCGTTAACGACATTGCCTTTATAAGACGCCATAACGGCATATTTTTCACCCTGTTTTGCATCTTTGATGAGGAAAGGTCTTGAACAAAGACCGGTATATTCCTTATCTGTAGTGAAGGTGATAAACTTTTTGCCGTCTTCTCCCGTTGTTACCTTTGCGTACTTGGAAGCCGCAGAGCCATCAACAGTACCCCAGTTTTTAAGACCCTTTGCAAAGTTTCCGTTTGTGAAAGTCTCGGTTGCAGGGTAATTCACTATACTGCCGTTTCCGCCCGATGTAATACCGTCAGTCTCGGTGCCGGAATCGGGATCAAACGGATCGCCGTTATCGTCTTTTATTACTATTTTCGTGCCGTCAAGCTCTGCATAAGAGCCGTCGTCAAGAACTTTGACGATTTTGACATTTGTTATATCGGTAGATTTTCCTGCATCCCATCCTGCTATCTTTACAACAAAATTATACTCCGTTGCAGAGGAAGCAAGACTGCCTATAACAAGATTCTGGCTTGATACTACAAGGCTGTTAAAGCTGTCCTTATCGGAGCTGCTGAAGAGAATTTTAGATCCCGTTGCCCTTTGGCTGCTGCCGTTAATATGGTCTATTATAAGCTGAAAACTTGTGTTTCCTCTGAAATTTGCCATTAAGGCATATTTATCTCCTTTTTTTGCGCCCTCGATGCGGAAAGGTCTTGAGCAGACGGCATCATAAGCTTTGGGAGGCGTATATCTTAAGAATGTTACACCTTCCTCAGAAAGGGGTTTACCGTATTTTGATGCTGCAGAACCGTCCACAGTGCCCCAAAACTTAAGTCCCTGTGAAAAGTCGCCGTTTGTAAGTGATGCCATAGGCTCAAGTTGATTTATTTTTCCGTATCCGCCTGTGGTTATGCCGTCCTCAAAAGTGCCTATTGCATCCACAGCGGCAGAAACCGAAAATATTCCGAAAAGACTGCCTGTTATTATAGCCGCAGTTGCAATCACTGCAAGTATTCTTCTGTTTATTCTGATTTTCTTTAAGCTGACACTGATTTGCTTCAGCATATATTTCACTCCTTTATTTACCGTCTGCTACTATGGGGTCCTCTGCCGTTGCGGTTTTTGTCCACACGGTATCTATCCCCGCCTCGACAGTATTGTTTCTTAAAATCGTACCCGACTGATGCTTAAACAGATAGATATTCTGGTTTTTGCATTTATAGAATACATTGTTTTCTATTACCGAACCCCACACCCATTTGCCGGGCCAGGTAAGGGTCTCATCAACATCGTGGTAAAATCTGTCTCTTGTACCTACCGTTATGCCGAAGCCGCCGAGGTCTTTTCTGCGTTCAATTTCATAATCCACAATGGTGGCTATATCATTGTTTCTTATATTCATAAGGAATACCATTCTCGGAGGAACTTTGGTCGATGTCGCTTTAGGCGTTCCCGAAAGGTTGAATCTTATACCCTCGGCGCAATGCTGGATTTTGTTATTCGATATAATGGTCTGATAAATGCCGTTTGTGGTAAGAGTTCCCTTGTTCGGGTCGGTATTATCGCCCTGATAATGGGTCGTTATGCTCATTCCGGTACACATATCCTTGAAAGTGTTTTCACTTATATACATATTATGTATTCCGCCGTATGCCTGAACTCCCGTTGTTGCTCCGGGGTTTTTTGCAAAGTTCTTGTAACCGGTTATTGAATTTTTATATATAGCTATATTTTCAAAGCAGCGTTCAAAAGTAAGCCTGCTGGTTGAATCGGGAATAATATCCCAATTTTTGTCGACAGTTACGGTAGTTCCTTTAAAGGATTCTATATGGCGGTACTGAGTAAGACCTTTACCGTCAATAACGGTAACAATATCGCCCTTTTTAAGCTGAACCGTAAAGTCAGCCGGCATATTAAGAGTATTCTTACCTGCACTCTGAGGCATACCGTCATAAAGCACGCTCATATTTTCAAGCATTATCTGTTCACCGGCATTATCATCGGGAAGACCTGCGGTTTCTACGGTATTGTTTCCGAAATAAAGGTCTTTGCCCTGCCCCTGAAGCGCAAACGATCTGCCGACGGTATAATCGCCTTTATCGAGTATTCCTAAATTATCTATCAAAACATCTCCCGACGCTATGTAGTTATCACTTGCGTCAAATTCTGCCGAATCCCATATAAGGAAGGTGTTTTGGTCATAATACGGACCTACATAGAAAGTTCCGTAAATTTTATTGTTTGAAACCTTTATTTTTTTGCAGCTTGAAGCGAACATAAGCGTTGTGGAAAGGAAATCGTTATTCTCGATCTTAACACCTGCAGCTCCCGTTAAATAAATCAGCGCTATTTTTGATTTTGCCGTTGCCGATGTTCCCTGTTCAAAGCGGCATTCGTGGATGTACAAATTATATGTATCCGAGGACTGACTGTCGCCCTTATATCTTATAAAGCTTGCCTTAAGCTCGCCGGTCGCCTTAACATCATAAAATCCGAGTCCAGTAAACTCAACAGGGCCGGATTGAATATAAAACATCGAATCTTTAGTATCTGCGCCCATTTTAAGAACGGTTTTATTTGCGTCTGCGCCTTTTATTCTGAGATTTGGAAAGAGTGTTACGGTTCTATTTATTATATAAGTTCCTTCGGGGAAATATATAGTGTCGCCGTCGTTTGCGGCATTTATCGCAGCCTCAACGGCAGCGCTGCAGTCCGATTCGGAATCGGGTTTAGCGCCGTACTCGGTAACATCCACGGTCTTGCCGCCCGAAAGGTTCACAGAGCCCTTGCCTTTAGCTTTAAATATTACTTTTTCGTCAGAATATGCAAAGCAACCGTCTCCGCCGTGACCGTTATGAACGGCGACCTCGTATTCCTTTCCGCTTTCAAGACATTCGGGAACCGTAACGGTTATTTTGTGCGGATCGGCGTAAACTGCCTGCGCTTTGACATAACCTTTATCGTTTTTAAAGTAAACATTGGTCTTTTCTTTATCCTGGGCATTTGCGGAGGTAAGATTTTCACCGTATATGTCAAAAGTTTCTCCGGCAACTATTTCTCTTAAGCCTATCCACCATATATCGGGAGCGTTTATAAGGACCTTATTGCTTTTCTTTGAATTCTTTTCTACATAGATCCCGTAAACTCCGTATTTATAAGACTTAGGAATTATAATCGCTATTTCGTTATCGTCTACAGAAACGATTTCGCAGCTTTCGGTTTTGCCTTTTCCCTTTTCGGACTGCGAATAAATATATGCCTTTATATCTCCCGAGAGCCCTTCGCCCGTAATGGTTATGCTCTCACCGGGAGAAGCCTGTTTTGTAACACCGGCTATAACGGGTGCTCCGCTTTCTGCGTCGGCGGTTTTAAATTCAAAAGTGTCGCCGGGAGCTGTAAGCTTGCCGGAAATAAATTTTACCGCACCGTTGTTACCGCTTGTTTCAGAGCCTGCGCAGGCTGCAGTTGTAAACACAAGAGCAACAATAACAAGAAATGATGTTATAACCTTCAAAATACGCATTGCAGTTCTCCATTCAAAGTTCTATTATTAATTTACAAAATGCAAAAAATCACCCTGCCGGACTGTTTGAAGAAAAAGCAGAAAAATTTTACGCAAATCGTTTTGCAAGCATATTGTAACATAATCCGCAATTAAAGTCAACAACAATTAGTGGAAATAATGACAAATTTTATGAAAAAAATCATCATATTTGTATAGGAAAAAAAATTAGGTATTGACAAAAAGGGGTATTTAGTGTGATAATATATTAGATTATTTTATTTACGATTGTTTGGAGTAATGAAATGCGTGTTATCACAGGGTCTGCAAGGGGCAGGCGTTTAATAACCGTGCCCGGCGCTGAGCTTGTAAGGCCCACTCCCGAGCGTGTAAAAGAGGCTATGTTCAGTTCGATCCAGTTTGATATCGAAGGCAGAAGAGTGCTTGATCTCTTCGCCGGATGCGGTCAACTCGGTATTGAAGCATTGAGCAGAGGCGCAGAAAGTGCGGTTTTTGTAGATGCATCGGATGTTTCGCTGAACACCGTAAAAGAAAATCTTCAAAACACAGGGCTTGCAGGTAAGGCAAAAACAGTAAGATCCGATTTTGCGGTATTTTTTGCAAGGAACACCGAAAAATTTGATATAATTTTTCTTGACCCGCCTTATAAATCGGGATTTCTTACAGACGCATTAAACGGAGCGGTCTCAGTTGCGAGCGACGGCTGCGTTATCTTCTGTGAACACCCGAAAGAGGTGGAGCTCCCACAAAAATCAGGAGATTTTTCCGTGTTTAAGAATTACCGTTTCGGCAAAATCTTCGTTACGGTATACAGGAAAGAGGATGCGGCACAATGAATGAAAGAATTGCTGTCTGTCCCGGAAGTTTTGACCCCATAACAATAGGGCATCTTGACATAATATCGAGAGCTGCGCTTATGTTTGATAAGCTCATTGTGGTAGTTATGAAAAATGTCAACAAAAGCGGCTCTTTTTCCCCGGAAGAGCGGCGAAAGCTTATAGAAAAGAGCGTATCCGGTATGGATAATGTTGAGGTCGATGTTTATGACGGGCTTCTTGCGGATTATGCAAGAAAGGTAAATGCCTGTGCAATAATCAAGGGCCTCAGGGCTATGTCGGATTTTGAATACGAATTCCAGATGGCGCTCACAAACAAGAAATTAAACCCCGAAGTTGAAACTCTTTTTCTTACCACAAGAGCAGAGAATATGTATTTAAGCTCAAGTATGGTCAAGCAAATAGCGGGTTTAGGCGGAGATATATCTGATTTTGTTCCCGAAACGATACGCAGCGATATAACAAAAAGGCTTAAAGCGCAAAAATAAAAAAGTAATTTAAGTTTTAAAGATTAATGGAGGATGAATAAAATGACACTTGACGAATTACTGGAACAGTTTGACGAGGTTCTTGACAGCGGTATTAAAATACCGGGTAAAAAGACCGTTGTCGACATTGAAAAGCTCCGTGCGGTTGTTGACGATATCAGACTGAACATTCCCGGTGAAATAAAGCAGGCAAGAGGTATTGTTGCGGACCGAACCGAGATAATAACAACCGCAAAGAGAGAAGCCGACAGCATAATCAGGAGCGCCGAAGAGCGTGCCAAAGCAATTGTTGCGCAGGAAGAAATCGTAAGACTTGCTCAGGAAAAGGCAACTGAAATCATATCGAATGCTCAGTCCAAAAGCCGTGATATGAGAAAGGCTGCTCAGGAGTTTGTTGACGATATAATGCGCCGTGCAGACGAAGGTCTTACCGCAAACTTAGGTGAGATCAGAAAGACAAGGGCAGCTTTAAAGCAGCAGATACCGTCCGCAAAAAACTAATCGGCAATAAAATTTAAAGTTTTATAAAACACCTCTTATGGTATAGTATCCTTAAGAGGTGTTTTTATTTGAAATACAATTCATTAGTAAAGGAAATTGACCAAAAGGTGTGCCCCGATGACAGCTTTGACATTGTAAAGCGGGAATTGATAATCGGAGAAAGAGATGCTGTTTTATACTTTGTAGACGGTTTTATAAAAGATGAAGTATATGAAAAAATGCTTGAATTCCTATTTTCGATAACAAGCGAGCAATTATCAAAAATAGGAACTATGGAGCGTTTTAAGAAAAGCAAAATAACCTATATTGAGGTTGAAGATACCGACAGCGCAGCCGAAGCCGCACTTCAGGTTTTATCCGGAGTTTCCGTTTTGGTAATAGACGGTGTTTCGGGTGCGCTCCTTGCGAACACAAGAACATATACCACAAGAGGCGCATCGAAGAACCCCAAAAGGATAAATCACTCAGAGGCTCAAGAGACGAATTTATCTAAACGCTTGTATTCAACACATATTGCGGATACTTAAAACAGGTTGAAAGTTCAGGCCAAGAAGCCTTACGGGAAGCCGAAATTTTAGGAGATTTCGAGTCCCATTTGGCTGCAAACCGATCTAATCCATAAAGCGCCGTTTCCTCGTCTTTTGATTCTTCTCTTTATGCGTAACATCCCCGACCACCGTAAGCCCACTGTTTACCAATTGATCTGCCAACGCTTGCCGCAACTTTTATCGGTTGAATTTTTCACGGTTTTTTCTTTTATTTCGGAGCTTTTTTGTTTTTCTTTGAGTAAGCGGTCAAATTTGGAGGTATCAAACGGCAGCGTTATACGGCTGTTTCCCGTCCACTGCGATAAATATGCCGCATTTGATATCATAAGCTCGTTTATGCCGTCGTATCCCGGTGATAAAAGCTCTTCGCCGTAAAGTATCGCACCCGTAAAGTTTTTAAGTATGCCGGCGTGTGCATCCTCCCTTTCGGCGGTAAATTCGCTGTATTCGGTTTCGGGGCTTACAAATCCCTCAGTCGCATTTTTGCATATATTGCGCTCGTCTTCGCTTAATTTCCATAATTTAAGCGTTCCGTTTTCAAGCACTGTTTTACCGTGTGTACCGGTTATTTCAAGCCTGTTTGTACCGGGGCAATCTCCTGTTGAAGTAATAAATACCCCGGTTGAGTTGTTTTCGTACTCGGCGTATATCGTCGCCTCATCCTCTACCTCGATATTGTGAAATTTGCCAACGTTGCAAAACGCTGTAACGGCAGAGGGAGTTCCGCATATCCATTGCCAGATATCAAGGTTGTGCGGTGCCTGGTTTAAAAGCACACCGCCGCCTTCTCCGCACCAGGTGGCACGCCATACGCCCGAATCGTAATAGCTTTGGGTTCTATACCAGTTTGTTATAATCCAAACCGAGCGTTTAATTTCCCCCAATTCACCGCTCTTTACAATTTCGTGCGCCTTGCGGAAAAGCCCATTTGTGCGCTGATTGAACATTATTGCGAATACCTTGCCGCTTTTTTTAGCCGCCGCACATAAATCCTCGGCTGCCGAAACGGTAATATCAAGGGGCTTTTCAACAAGCACGTGCTTGTTGTATTTAAAGGCTTCAATTGCGATTTTTGCGTGCAGCGGGTGCGGCACGGCAATTATTACCGCATTTGTATCCGAATTTTTTAAAAGGTCGGTATAATCCTCAAATACGCTCAAAGCAGGATACGTGTTCCTTGCCGCATTAAGCTTTTTTGTATCAATATCGCAAACAGCGGTGACCGTCATATCCGGAATACTACCTCCCGTAATCATACGCAAATGAGCAGAGCCCATATTCCCGATGCCGATAATTCCTACCTTTACCACTTTCATAATAATCCCTGCTCTCTTAACCTTTTATTAGCTTCCCGCATATGTGTTGCTTGTATCTGCAACTACTTCTTTAACATCTGTTTTGCGTTTTGAGGTTGCTACGTGCTTCATAAGCTCATTATAATACAAATCTTCATCAAATGGAAAAGTTATTTCCCTGTCAAGCCACGAAGACAGATGCATTGCATTTGAAAGGGTAAGCCCGTTTATGCCTTCTTCTCCGCCTGCTATAAGCGGTTCGCTGCGAAGTATTGCGCCGCCCCACGCATTTATAACGCCCTTGTGCTGGGGATTTTCCCCGTCAAGCTGAGGGTCAACCTCGTGCGCATATACAATTCCGAACGGATTGGTATTTGTTTTTGAAAACTCCTGCTCTGTCATATCGTATTCAAGCACGGTAAGACGGTCGTCCTCGGCTACTATTTTAGCCTTGTCAAGCTGAATTTCAAAGCGGTTTGTACCGTGTGCGTCACCTGTTGAAGTAATAAACACGCCCGTAGCGCCGTTTTCATACTCAACATAGGCGGTAACATCGTCCTCAACCTCGATATTATGCCACATTCCGTAATGCAGATGCGCCTCTACCTTTTTCGGCATACCGCATATCCACTGCCATAAATCAAGCTGATGCGGGCACTGGTTTAAAAGCACTCCTCCGCCCTCGCCCGACCATGTGGCACGCCAATCGCCCGAATCGTAATATGCCTGCGGACGGTACCAGTTTGTTATTATCCAGTTAGTGCGGCGAATATTTCCGTACACACCGCTTTGCACAACCTCCCGCATTTTGCGGTAAATACAGTTTGTGCGCTGATTAAACATCATACCGAAAACAACGTCGGGGTGCTTTTTCGCCTCCTCATTCATTTTGCGTACCTGCTTTGTATAAACGCCGGCGGGCTTTTCCACCATAACGTGTATTCCCCGCTTAAGACACGCAATTGCGTATTTCGGATGATCATAATGCGGCACACAAACCATACAGGCGTTTATAAGCCCGCTGTCAAGCATTTCTTCCGCTGTTTCAAAGCAATGAATGTCGGGCGACAGCTCACTTTTTGCCCATTCAAGTCTTTGCGTTTTAATATCCGCCACGGCAACAAGCTCAAAATCGGGGCATTCTCCGCCTACAACGCACTTTGCATGTGCCGAACCCATATTGCCTATACCTATAATTCCAAGCTTGACTTTTTCACTCATTTCGGTTTCCTCCCTTATTTAAAGCCTAAAGAATGTAAATATTTATAACTGCGTTTAAGACAGTCAAGCGGATTCTCACCGTTGCAATCGTCCTGCTCAACAAGCATATATTCCGTGCCCGCCGACTCGGCCTTTTCAAAAACACGGTCAAAATTTATGTTGCCCTCTCCTATTACCGCCATTTTTCTGCCGTAAGCATAATCCTTTAAGTGTATGCAAGGCACCCTGCCCGAAAGCTTTTCAATCCACTGTGCGGGATCTCCGCCGCCTGCCTGCACCCAAAAGGTATCGAGCGTAAAGCCCATTTCATCGGGTTTGGTTATTTCGGCAAGGCGATCTATTATAAGCTTGCCGTTTTCTTTTTTAAATTCCTGATCGTGATTATGGTACATAAAATACTTTCCGTTTTTCTTTAATTCCTTTATTACCGGTCCGTACTCTGCTATGAAATTGTCGCATGTCTTGTTATCGCTTTCGTTAAAGCCGAAACAGCCAAGCCCCACATATTTGCACCCGAAAACTTCGTGGTCGCACGCAACGCCTGCGGGGTCGGCTTTAAGTTTATCTGCGTGGGTGTGCGTAAGAACGCATTTAAGCCCGTTTTTATTAAGCTCCGCTTTAAGCCATTCAGGGTCAAATTCGCAGGTGCCCGAAATTTGAATGTTTTTATAGCCTATATCAGCCACCCTTTTAAGCGTGTCTGCAAATCCGTTTATATCCTTGCAAAGCTCTCTTACTGTATAAAACTGTGCTCCTATTTCCATATTTATCACCTCATATAAGTTTATGCAAAGCGTCTACCGCCGCTGAGAAAGCGTCTTCGGCGGAGGCATATTTATAAGCATCGCCTATAACGCTTTTGTCTCCCTCTTTTTCAAGAGCTTTCAGTCCGTCAAATACCTTAAGGTGCGGTTCTACCGTCACGCTGTCGCCGCCGAGCTTTCTAAAATCATCCAAGATATATTTAACATTACCAATCCCCTTGCCTGCGGGAACAACGTTTCCGTCTGCAAGCGCGTCCTTTATATGCAGATACTTAACGTAAGGCTTTATCATTTCCCACGCTTTTAAGGTGTCAACCTCGCACTGAATATAGTTCGCAGGGTCGAATATTGCTTTAATTTCGGGCAGTGCCTTGTGTATTTCAAGGCAGCGCTCAGGTATATCGCCGTAAATTCCCTTTTCGTTTTCGTGGCAGAGTGTTATGCCGCTCCCTTTTGCAATTTCGCCAAAAGTTCCTAAACGCTCTATTACCTTATCCTTATAATTTTCACGGTTTTCCGCCGGCGTAAAAAAAGAAAACAGCCTTATATTTTCAGCACCTAAAATATCAGCCAATTCAAGCGTGCGTTTGAATTTTTCGGTATGAAGTGCAAAATCATCCTTTTCTATATCAATTTTACCTATCGGCGAACCTATTGTCCATACCCGAAGGCTTGCGCCATCGAGCTTTTTCCTCACTTCTTTTGCCTTGCTGTCGGATATTTCGGCAATATTCACGCCGTCAACATTTCTTATTTCAAGCCCGTCAAGCTTGTTTTCTTTCATTACTTTTATCTGTTTGTCAATATTAGCGCTTGCTTCGTCTGCAAATGCATAAATTTTCATTTTTTATACCCCCGAATAAGACGAGAAACCGCCGTCTATCGGTATAGTTACTCCCGTTACAAAGCCTGCCTTGCTTTCATCAAGCAACCATTCAACCGCCCCTAAAAGCTCCTCTGCCTCGCCGAATCTGCCCATAGGCGTTGAACGCAGTATTTTGTCTGTCCTCGGCGTTGCGGTGCCGTCTTCGTTAAACAGCAGCGTGCGGTTCTGGTTTGTAACAAAAAACCCCGGAGCTATGGCGTTTACACGTATATTCTCCTTTGCAAAATGCACCGCAAGCCATTTCGTAAAGTTTGTAACAGCCGCCTTTGCCGCAGAGTATGCAGGTATTTTGGTAAGCGGACTGTAAGCGTTCATTGAGGAAATATTAAGCACCGAGCAGCCTTTTCTGCCTATCATATCCACCATAAATACCTGGCTTGGCAAAAGCACGCCCTTAATATTAAGGTCAAACACCAAGTCAAAGCCTTTTTCGTCAATGTTGAAGAATGTTAAAAAATCGCTTGCCTGCTCGTCGCCCTTTTCGTATTCCTCATGTGCGGTGGTGCATTTCGGGTTATTGCCGCCCGCACCGTTTATCAGTATATCGCATTTTCCGAGGTCTGTAAGCACCCTGCCGTGTACTTCCTCTATATTTGCTTTATTAAGCACATTGCACTTGTAGGCTTTGGCGTTGCCGCCCGCCGCAGTGATTTTATCGGCAACCTTTTTTGCCGCCTCTTCGTTTAAATCAAGCAACGCCACCTTATTGCCCTTGCTTGCCAAAAACTCGGCAAAGCCGGAGCACAACACGCCGCCCGCACCTGTTATTACAATTACCTTTTCCATTATTTTTTCTCCTTTTCTAAGGCCTCAAAAAGTCCGTTTATATATGCAGCGCCCAGTGCCCTGTCAAAAAGTCCGTAGCCCGGTTTTCCGCTCTCTCCCCATATCATTCTGCCGTGATCGGGGCGAACGTATCCGTCAAAGCCCGTATCAACCAGTGCCTTTACCGTTTCGTACATATCAATGCTGCCGTCTTTCGATAAATGCCCACGCTCTTCAAAGCTACCGTCCTCTAACAGCTTTACCTGACGGATATGCATAAATGCAATTCTGCCCATTTCACTGTATTTGCGAACCATTTTCGGAATATCGTTAAACGACGCACAGCCGAGACTGCCCGTGCAAAAGCAAAGGCTGTTGGCAGGGCTGTCATCTATATTTAACATTCGGTCAATATTCCGCTCATTTGTTATAATTCTCGGAATACCGAAAATCGGGTACGGTGGGTCGTCTGGATGTATCGCCATGGTAACCCCGCAGCTTTCTGCCACCGGAATTATCTTTTTAAGGAATTTTTCAAGGTTTCGCCACAGTCCCTCCTCACCTAAAGCAGAGTAGGCTTTTATTAAATCACGTACCTCTGCCTGCGTGTAGCTTGCATCCCAGCCGGGCAGGTTAATATCGTCTTTAAGCGGATCAAGGTTTTTAAGCTGATCCATATACATAACAAGGCTTGTTGAGCCGTCCGCCGCATCTTTATCAAGCTGGGTCCTTGTCCAGTCGAACACCGGCATAAAATTATATGTAATGCATTTTACACCATATTTTGCGCAGCGGCGAATGTTCTCGCAGTAAACCTCTGTATATTCGTCCGCTTTTTCGGTGCCGAGCTTTATTTCCTCGGGCACGGGCACAGACTCTACAATATCAAATATAAGCCCGTTTTTCTCTGCCTGTTCCTTTAATTTTTTAAGGCTTTCTTCGGGCCATACCTCACCCGGCTTTACATCGTAAACTGCGGTTACTACTGAGCGCATATTCGGTATCTGCCTTATGTATTTAAGTGAGATCGGGTCGGTTTCCCCGTACCACCTAAAGGACATTTTCATTGCTCTGTCAGCTCCTTTATATTGTAATAACTGATTTTCTCGGCAAGCCTTACGGCGCTTTCTTTATCGTATTCTCCGATGTTCACCCACTCACCTAAAATATCCGCCGCAATTCTGCGGAAATAATCGTGACGCACGTAGGATAAGAAGCTGCGCGAATCGGTAAGCATACCGAGGAACGAGCCGAGCACTGAATTTTCGGCTATAATTTCCATTTCCTCGCGTATTCCGCGCTTGTGGTCGCAGAACCACCAAGCTGCGCCGCAGCGCACATTAGGGAACGCCCCCGCAACAGAGGCTATCTGCGCCGCATTTGAGGGATTAAGCGTGTAAATAAGCGTTTGCGGTATACCGCTGTTTTTATTTATCGTGTCAAGCATATGTATAAGCGCCGTGCCGCTTATTTCGTCCCCCACGCAGTCAACGCCGCAATCCGCACCCAAGGCGACAAACAAATTGCTGTTTGCATTGCGGTAAACGGATAAGTGCATTTGCATAACAAGGTTTCGCTTTTTATATTCCGCCGCCAAAAAAAGGTACATATTGCCTATAAATCCTGAATTTTCGGTATCGGAAATTTCTGCGCCCATAAGCGCCTTTTTGAATGTATCGTCCGCCGATGCGTTATCTGCAATTCTGTCGGGGAAATACGGAATACCCACGTCAGTAAAGCGGCATCCGTTAAGGCAAAAGAAATCAAGCCTTTTAATAACTGCGGCTTTAAGACCTTCAAGGTTTGTTATTTCGGTGCCCGACGCCTCTTCTAATTTTTTTATGTAATCGGGGTAGCCCTCGCACCGCACAAGCAACAAATTGTCCGTTCTGAACGAAGGCAGAACCCTTGTTTTAAAGCTTTTGTCTTCCCTTATTTTTTTGTGGTATTGAAGCGTATCAATAATATCGTCGGTAGTGCAAAGGGTTTCTACTTTCGACTGCTCTATAAGCTTTCTCGGCGACAGCCGATTTTTAGCAATGAAAATGTTTGCATCGTTGTATATTTCGTCTGCATTATCGCTTTTAAGCGGCTTATTTATGCCGAAAAAAATCGATAATTCCATATGCGACCAATGATAAAGCGGATTACCCGCAGCAAGCTCCAAAGCGGCGGCGTATTTAATAAATTTTTCGTGCCAGTCGGTATTGCCTGTAATGTACCTTTCGTCTATACCCGCAGTGCGCATAAGCCGCCATTTGTAATGATCGCCGCCAAGCCACATTTCACCGATATTATCAAACGGCTTATCCTCAAAAATCTCTTTTGGGGATAGGTGGCAGTGGTAATCAACAATAGGCAGGTCCTTTATTTCAAAATATATATCCCTCGCCTCTGCGGTTTTGAGTAAATAGTTATCAGTCATATATTTACCTCCCACTTTAATTATATATTGTCAATCCGAACAATTAAATTGTTTATATTATTATTTTATATTGCAAATATTGTTTTAATGTGGTAATATATACACGGTGATAATATGTCAGATTTTTTCCTGTATCAGGATAACGATATCGATATGGGCTATCGGTATGATGAAAACCCTGTTCCGGAGCATTTCAAATCGCATACCCACGAAACCTATGAACTTTACTGCTTTTTGGACGGCAAGGGTATTTACCGTGTCGAGGGTACACCCTACCCGCTTAAAGCAGGCGATATTTTAATTATGCGCCCCGCAGAATCGCATTATATTGATATAAGTCCAGATAAGCCTTACACCCGCTTTTCAATAAACTTTAAAACAGAGCTTTTTAAATACATAGACCCAAAAGGGTACTTGTTATCACCGTTTATAGATCGAAAATTGGGTACATTCAACCTCTACCGAGCCGAAAATTTCAAAACCGATGCTTATAAACTGTTTATAGATAATATGTCAGAAAATTCGTCAGACAGACGCGTGCAGATAATCACAAATCTTTTGCCGCTTTTAAACGAAATTTCTGTCGCATTTCAAACAATGTCCGAAATTCAGATAGACCAAACGCTCGACAGCAGAATTATAGACTACATAAACCGCCATATTTCCGATGATTTAAGCCTGGATGTTATTTGCGAAAGGTTTTATATAAGCAAGTCGCATCTTTGCCATATATTTAAAAAAGCCACGGCAATGACCGTGGGTGAGTATATTACAGCAAAAAGGCTTGTTAAGGCAAAGCAGCTTATACTTTCGGGAATATCTTCTACAAAAGCATATTCGGAGTGCGGCTTCCACGATTATTCGGTATTCTACCGTGCCTTTAAAAAGAAATACAGTGTATCCCCGCGGCAAACCGCTCAGTGTCTTTGACCCAACTGCAGACTATAACAATTGAATAAAAGCAGTCAGGATCTCCGGCTAAGCCGGAGGCTTGAGTCGCCCTAAAAGGGGCAACATTGCAGACTAAGCCCCTAAAGGGGCGCCGGGAAGGTTGCCAACTGCTATATATACGGCTTTTTTACAATTCTGCCTTCACAGCGTACATTGTAATGGATCGCATCCATAAACACTACCGCATAAATGCTTTCAAGCGGTCTCTGCTGCCATTATTTCACTATCGGAAGTATTATATCCGTTATTCGGCTTACAAGACTGTCCGATAACTCTATTCCGTAAATATCCTCAATATGTGCCGAAATATCGTTGGTCGTCGTACCTTTGGCGTACATTGAAATGATCTTTTATTCAATATCCCAGCTTATTGATGTTTCGTTTTTCCTGATGATCTGCGGTTCAAATTCGGTTTTTCTGTCTTGCGGAACGGCTATTCCCACTTCGCCCGCACTTGTTTTAACAGTCTTTACGCTATGACCGTTTTGGCTGTTGTCGGTATCTTTATTGCGGTAATCGTACCTGGTGTAACCGAGCTTATTATCAAGCTCGGCTTCAAGTCCGTTTTCCAGTACCTCTCCAACCATTTCTTTAAATACGGATTTCAGATCTCGGACAACCTCCTCTTCCATCAGAGCAAGCAATTCCCGCAGTTTCTCTCTCCGTTCCTGTTTCACTGCCCTTACCTCCGGGCTGTCTTTGTACCTTGGCATAATATTTTCTTTCATTTTGGTATTTCTGTTTTATACCTTCTCGGAGGTTTACACAATATCTGAACAAGTCTCACAATATGCCGTCGGTAATTCTGCTTCCCGACTCGTTTGCGGATTTTTTCAGAGAGGCGGACGATTATTATTTTTCGCCCGTAATAGGCTCTTACACAAGCATACTGAGAATACTCGTTTCGGTGTTTACCGTTATAGCCACGCCGCTTTATATGCTTCTTATGAACAATCCCGATTATATTCCGAAACGGCTTTCTTTTATGCATCGCTCAAAAGAGTGCAACATTCCCCTTCTTGCTCAGTTTATCATTCTTGAACTTGTTATCAACGGTCTGAGAATAGCCTCGCTCAACACTCCCGACAGTATTTTAAATTCACTCGGCATAATAGGAGGACTTTTATTGTCGGAATTTGCGGTAAATGCCGGCTGGTCTCTCGGAGAGTTAATTTTGCTTATGGCGTTTGTCACGACAGCGTCTTACACGCAACCGAGCTTTGAAATGGGATATGCGATGAAATTCGAACGAATATTTATACTGATTTTAACTTCTCTGTTCGACTTATACGGTTTTATAACGGGAATTATTATTTGTGTAATTCTTTCATCGCTCAATAAAACGGTTCTCGGAAGAGGATATCTCTACCCTGTAATTCCTTTTAATGCAAAAACGTTCGCAGGACTTTTTATAAGACACACCACAGAAAAGTGATTTTTCGACACTTTATTAAAAGATATGAAAATTTAACTTGACATTGCGGCTTGATTATAATATAATAATCAAGTCGCAAATGTGCTGATATAGCTCAGATGGTAGAGCGCATCCTTGGTAAGGATGAGGTCACCGGTTCAATTCCGGTTATCAGCTCCAAATCCTGCACTGATGGGTGCAGGATTTTTGTTTTAAACAGACTGTATATTAACAAGGTGATAACTTTGGAAACTTATCTTTTCGATTTTGACGGAACACTTGTGGACTCTATGCCCACTTATGTTGCTTCTATGCTCAGCATTCTTGACGACAGCGGTATTTCTTACGGTAACGACATAATAAAAACAATAACGCCTCTCGGCGTTATCGGAACAGCTGAATATTACACAGAAAATCTCGGGCTTAAAAAAAGCAAAGAAGAAATCATTGAAATGATGAAGCAGCATATGGCAGAGGCTTATTTTTATTCTATTCCGGCAAAAGAAAATGTTATACCCGTGCTTAAAGAACTCAAAAAAAGAGGGGCAAGCCTTAATGTTCTTACGGCAAGCCCCCATATAACTCTTGATGCCTGCCTTAAAAGGCTCGGCATATACGATGTGTTTGATAATGTCTGGTCCTGCAACGATTTTAACACAGTAAAATCAAATCCGCAGATATACATTTCGGCTTGTAAGCTGTTAGGCAAAAACCCGAATGAAGTTTTATTTTTAGACGACAATGTAAATGCAGTATCTGCAGCGAAAAAATCCGGTATGAAAACCTGCGGCGTTTATGATGATTCTTCAAAGGACCTCGTAAACGAAATGAAGAGTACTGCAGACGGTTATATATATGACTTTTCGGAGCTTTTATAAGTAATCGGCAAACAGAATTTAACAAAGCTTTCAGCCGTCACCGTCGATGCTTTCGTAATTCTCCTGCGCCTCGGCTTCCTTTTTAAGCCTGAGGCGTTTTATTATTCCTATAAGCATAACGATTCCTATTGCCGCAAAAACAGCAATTCCGAATATTATGAGGAGCATCGGTAAAACTGAAACGGGAGATTTACTTGCCTTATGATTTATTTTAAATGTGTCTAAGGTTTTGACAACATCATCGCTTTCACTGCTTCCGAGTGAGAAGAAATTAAGTTGATATATTTTTCCGTCGGCAACCGTTATATACTGACTTGAAACGCAGATTTTACCGTCCGACAAGGTTACGTCGTCTGTAAAAACAATATACTTTATACCGTTTTCAAGGAGTATCATCTGTTCCGACTCGTCTGTTGATAAAGAATTTGCCAATTTTGAAAGAGATTCGTTATCAAGTGACGATGAGTCACCCGTGATTTTCGAAAGGTCATTAGAATAGACCGAAACGCTTACCTGAACGGTTCTGTCATTCTTCACGGCAAAATATGCGATATTATTCTTTTTAAAATAATCATCCGCCGCTGTTTTTGTCATATTCATAAGCGGCGCTATTTTCGTTTTATCGGAATCGGAATAAACGCCGACATAATCCTTTCCGGGATCTATAGAAAACTCCTTTGACTCCGCATACACATACTGAGCCGAGAAAAGAACAAATATAACGCAAATCAGTGCGGCAAAAAGCTTAGTTTTCAAAATATCACTCCGTTTTATATACCGTTTTGCCGTTTTGCCGCAGTAACGGTATTTTTCATAAGCATAGCTATGGTCATAGGTCCTACTCCGCCCGGAACAGGTGTTATAAATGAAGCCTTCGGTGCAACATTTTCAAAGTCAACATCACCGCAAAGCTTACCGTTTTCCCTGTTCATACCGACATCTATAACCACGGCGCCGTCCTTTATCATATCCGCCGTTATGAATTTTGCTTTCCCGACTGCGGCAACGAGAATATCCGCTCCGAGCGCAATGTTTTTAAGGTCCCGGGTTTTTGAGTGGCATATTGTTACGGTTCCGTCAGCGTGCAAAAGGAGCATACTCATCGGCTTGCCGACGATATTTGATCTGCCCACCACAACACAGTTTTTGCCCTTAGCCGATATTCCGTAAAACTTAAGCATTTCCATAACGCCAGCCGGCGTGCAGGGAAGAAAATCATAGTTGCCTATCATTATTTTTCCCACATTTACAGGATGAAATGCATCCACATCCTTTTCGGGAGCTATGGCATTTATTACCGTCTTTTCATCAATATGCGCCGGCAACGGCAACTGACACAAAATTCCGTTTACATTTTTTTCTCCGTTTAAAGTATGTATAAGTTCTATAATCTGAGATGTCTGCACATTCTCATCAAATGCATACTCAAACGAGATTATCCCAAGCTGCTCACAGGCTTTTTTCTTATTTGCAACATAAATCTTAGAGGCGGGGTCATTGCCTACTATTATTACCGCAAGTCCGACGCTTATACCGCTTTCCTTAAGAAATGAAACTTCACTTTTAAGTTCTTCTTTGACTGCTGCGGAAACTGCCTTACCGTCAATTATCCTGCTCATTTCCGTTTTCATCTTCCGATTCTCCGTTTTCAAAAACCGGAACATAATCGGAAGGCCCTTCTTCTTTGATTTTTTTATATTTATACGCCATATATACCGCTGCACCTATGCATATAACAGCCGAGAGCAAACAGGAAACTTTCAGATTGCCTATCATAAGGCTGTCGGTTCTTAAAAGTTCGATTATCGCTCTCCCGAAGCCGTACCATACACAGTAACCGAGAGCGATCTCTCCGCTGTATTTTCGTTTTTTGCTGAGTTTATGGAGGAGAAAAAATCCTAAAAGACACCATATCGACTCATACAAAAAGCAGGGATGTGCAAGAGCCGTCGGATCGTAACCTTTTAAGGCAAAGTCGGCGGCAACATTGCTGCTTGTCATTCCCCACCAAGAGCTGCCCGTTGGTCCTCCGAACGCCTCCTGGTTCATAAAATTGCCCCATCTGCCTATTCCCTGCCCTATGAGAAAGCCGAGGGATGCAACATCAAGCATATCTTTGATATTGACTTTTTTGAGTTTGCACATAATAAATCCGCAAACAACGGCGCCTATAACTCCGCCGTAAATCGCAAGACCCGAAAATCCCTGGCCGTCAAATCCGAAAAATCCTTTTATTCCGTTTGTTTTTACACCGTCGAAAATAAGATAATAAGCCCTTGCGCTTAAAACCGCAACGGGTGTTGTAACAAGTATAACATCTGTCATTCTGTCGGGATTAAGGTTAAATCTTTTTGCGGATTTAAAACCGTAAATAAGAGCGAGCAAAAATCCCGTCGCTATTATTATTCCGTACCAATAGACCGACCAACCGCTTCCTACCGGAATTGTGAAAGCTATCGGATTTATTTTAAGATGTATTCCGAAAATCGTAACGCTCATTTTTATCTCCTCTTAGGATTTATAACCGAAAGTACGGCATTTTCATCATCAAAGACATCAAGGCGCTTATAAACATCATCGGATACAGTGGTTTTAAGCAGTCTCAACTCTTCAAATATATCGTATCCGAAAACCGCACCGTCAACAAGCTGCATAGCCATTGTGCTTACACTGTTAAAACGGCGTATAGCGTCACCGTACATACCGCACTTGACGGCGGAAAAAAGTTTTTTATCTATGCCCTTTTCCCTGAGTCTGTGTATTTCTTCCTTTATAGCTTCTGCAACTGCTTTCGGGTCTTTCGATTCACCCTCGAATATTACCGACGCATAGCCGTTTCCGTTGAAGTATTCTGCCGAGAATTCATCATTTATGAGCCCCCTCTTTGTAAGGTCGGCAAATAGCGGAGAAGAGTCTCCGCAAAGAATTCCGAGCAGCATAGAAACACAGACCTTTGATTTAAGACGCCTGTACGGTGTTTTAATGTGCTGTTTATAGCCGAGACAAAATACCGGAAGCGTTACCTCGGCTTCCTCTTCTGCATAATTGCCCGCCACGCCCTGAGGTTCTTTAAAATCTCCTCTTAAAATATCGCCGGGAGTATCCTCAAATCCTGAGGCCTCAACAATTTTAAGAATTTTATCGGTATCTACATTACCGGCAATGCAAATAAACATATTAGACGGTCTGTAAAATGTTTCATAACATTTATAAAGCAAATCAGCATTTATTTCGGCGATAGACTCCACGGTGCCCGCAATATCTATCCTTACCGGATGCTCAAAATACATTTTCCTGAGCATATTAAACATAACCCGCCAGGAAGGCATATCATCGTACATCCTTATTTCCTGACCTATTATTCCCTGCTCTTTTTTGACCGTTTCTTCGGTAAAATAGGGGTCTCTTACAAAGCCTAAGAGTATTTCAAGATTTTTATAAAAGTTATCGGAGCAGGAAAAAAGATAACAGGTCCTGTCAAAAGAGGTAAAGGCATTTGCAGAAGCACCTGTTGCGGCAAACTTTGTAAAAGCGTCTCCCTCTTCGCTCTCAAACAGCTTATGTTCGAGATAATGTGCTATTCCCTCGGGAACGCAAACGGTCCTGCCGTCTTTATCCTCAAACTTTGTATCAATAGAGCCGTATTTCGTGCCGAAAACAGCATAAGCTGAGGAATACTCGGGCTTTTCCATAACATAAATTTCAAGTCCCGAACTGTGAGTAGCCTTTACATAGCTCTCCCCCACGCTGCATTCAAAGGTTTCCTTTTTCATATCACTTTACCTCCAACGGCAGCAAACGGTACACCGTATGCAATTTAACGCCTTTAGCCGCATCGATCACCTGTTGTTTTGTTACCTTAACAATATCCTGAGCCATTTCTTCGGGAGATACCGGACCGCCCGAAACGACCCTCAGCGAATACCAGGTGTCAAGCAATTCCTGACTGTCGTTATAAGTTTTAAGCGAATCGCTCATACTTTTAAGGGATGAACTGAATTCAAAATCGGTAAGCTCTCCGTTTTGCAGAGCTTTAAGCTGATTTAAAATCTCATTTTTAGCCTTTTGTGCGTTCTGTTCTTCAACACCGCTGTCAACCGTTATAAGACCCTTGGTTTTTATCGACGAGGCGGAGCAATAATAACAGAGGCTCATCTTTTCCCTGACATTAAGGAAAAGCTTTGAATACGGACCGCCGCCGAAAATATCACACATAACGCTCAGCGGCAGCACTTCATCGCCGCTTCCGGAAAGCTTGCTTGAAAATCCCATAACAAGTTTACCCTGACTGATTTCCATTCTTTCGGTTATTTCTTTCGGTGTCTCGATTTCAGCCGTCGGAGCAGTAAGAGAAACATCGGTTATGTTTTTTCTTTCCACGCAGGAAAATTTATCCGAAACTCTGTAAAACAAGTCGGACGGCATTGTTCCCGATATCACATTCACACTTATATAGGCGCTCTCAATCATATTCTTCCACGCCCTATAAAGGCTTTCCCCCGTAACCGAGTTTATCTGTTCTTCCGTTCCGCACTTCGGAACTCCGTAAGGCTCGCCTTTATACATCTCTCCTATGAGACGCTGTTTTGAGTAAATCCGCTTGTCACTGAGCTCGCCCTTTATGTGCTCAACGGCTTTGCGCTTTTCTCTCTTTATATCTTCTTCGAGAAAGGCTCCGTTTTGAACACTGGGACTGAATATAAGCTCAAAAAGCATATCGCAGGCCTCGGTTGTAAGATCTTCGTTATCAAGCGTATACTTATTGCCTATCACCGATATCGAGACCTTTAAAAGCTGATAATCCCCCGCTTTTTCCGAGGAAGCGCACAGTTGAGCGCCATAAAGCTTATCAAGCTTATAATTAAGTTTCGAAAAATCAGGGTATTTATTACTGCAGGTCGTAAGCAGAAACGGCAAAAGCGCATTGTCCGCAACTGTTTCATTTCTAAGCGGAAGGTAAAAATTAAAAGAAATCAGAGTTGTGTTGAATCTCTCGTTTTTCACGAAAAGACCCTCAACCCCTTCAGAAAGTTTAACGGTATTAAGCGGCATAGGGATCCCCCTTCAAGTTTTAATAAAACAATTATATCACAAATTATTCCCTTTTAACAATACTTTCCTTATAAAATTTAAGTAAATTTAACACTTAGTACCCTTAAGTCTCAAGTTTTTCCTTGTAATTAGGATACTGTATGTGATATAATTAGCTATAATTATACAAATGGTGGTTAGAATTATGAAATGTCCTTTTTGCGGCTATGAAGAAAGCAAGGTTATAGACTCACGCCCTACAGACGAGGGCGAGAAAATAAGGCGGAGAAGAGAATGCCTTAAATGTTCCAAGAGATTCACTACTTACGAGATGATCGAAAACCTGCCCATTGTTGTTATAAAGAGGGACGGTTCAAGAGAAACATTCGACCGTGAAAAACTCTTAAACGGTATGCTCAGGGCCTGTGAAAAGCGTCCGGTTGCGCTTGAAACTCTCGAAAAGGCGATAAACGATATCGAATCGGTTATACAGAATTCGCTTGACAGAGAGGTAAGCAGTGAAAAGATAGGTGAACTTACTATGGAAAAGCTGAGGGGCATTGACGAAGTTGCATATGTCCGCTTTGCCTCGGTTTACCGCTCTTTTAAAGATGTTAATTCTTTTATGGCAGAACTTAACGAACTGCTTAATAACCACTGATTTTTCAGGGAGAGAAAAATGAACGATAATGAACTTTTAGCTGAGCTTTTGCTTCCGGATATAGATAAGACGCCCGAATACTATGAAAATATCTATCCGAGCAGAAATCTTAAGGAGGGCGCTAAGGTAACGAGGATAGCCCCCAGCCCTACAGGATATCTTCATCTCGGCACCTTATTTACCGCACTCGTGAACAGGACGGCGGCTACGGCTTCGGACGGTGTTTTTTATACAAGAATTGAAGACACCGACAAAAAGCGTGAAATAAGCGGAGGAATAGAGGATATTATAAGCGGCCTTAAGCATTTCGGAATAAAAATTGACGAAGGCTTTATAAGCGGCACGCAGGAATCGGGAAATTACGGTCCGTACCAGCAGAGCAAAAGAGCGGAAATATACCGGACATACGCCAAATCCCTTATAAAACAGGGACTTGCCTATCCGTGCTTTTGTACTCCCGAAGAGCTTGAGAGCGTGAGAAACGAGCAGGAAGAACAAAAAATCCGTACAGGATACCACGGAAAATGGGCAAAGCACAGAAATATAACCTACAGCGAGGCCAAAGCGCTTATAGACGAGGGCAAGCCTTTTGTCGTAAGGCTCCGTTCACCCGGCAACGAAGAGAACCGGATATCGTTTGAGGACGGTATAAAGGGAAAAATCGAGATGCCGGAAAATGACGAGGATTTTGTAATTTTAAAGTCAGACGGTATTCCGACATATCATTTTGCCCACGCTGTTGACGATCATCTTATGCACACCACCCACATAATCAGGGGCGATGAGTGGATATCTTCGGTTCCGAAGCACATTCAATTGTTCAAACTTCTCGGATTCAAGGTTCCGAAATATGCTCACGTTTCGCCGATTATGAAGCTTGAAAACGGCGCAAAACGCAAAATTTCAAAGAGAAAAGACCCGGAAGCCGCAGTAAGATTTTTTATTGAAGAAGGCTTTCCGCCCGAAAGCGTTATCGAATATCTTATGACTATAGCAGCCTCCGACTTTGAGGATTGGCGCAGAGCAAATCCGAACGAGAGCATTGATAAGTTTAAGTTCAATCTTAAAAAAATGAGCGTTTCCGGGGCTTTGTTCGATTCGGACAAGCTGAATGATGTAAGTAAAACAGTCATATCGAAAATGAAAGCGAAGGAAGTATATTCAAAACTTTATGAATGGGCAAAAGAATCAGATACGGATTTCTTCTCGCTTATTTCGGCTGACCCCGATTATACCGTAAATGTTTTAGGGATTGACCGTGATGTTTTAAAACCACGCCGTGATATAGCAAAATGGAGCGAGGTCAAGAATTATTTTTCATATATGTTCGACTCTGTTTTCGAGCCGTCTTACGAGCTGCCCGAAAATATTAAGGCAGAAGATGCAAGGGCATTTCTTACCGAATACAAATCGGTCTATTCTCCTAAGGACGACCGACAGCAATGGTTTAACAGAATAAAGGATATATGTCCTGCTCTCGGCTTTGCCGCCGACACAAAGGAATACAAAAAAAATCCCGAAGCTTACAAGGGCAGCGCAGGCGATTTGAGCAGTGTGCTCAGAATAGCCGTAACCGGAAGAAGAAACACACCCGACCTTTGCAGTATAATGCAGGTATTAGGTGAAAAACGCTGCTTTGAACGCATCGACGGTATGATCAAAAATATTTAAACAACAGGTGTTTTTATGGAAGAAAACAAGGTTTTAACCGAAACGGAAGGTACCAAACCTTCAAACTTTATCGAGGATTTTATTGATGAAGATTTAAGCGAGGGCGTTTATGACCGTGTTCAGACAAGATTTCCGCCCGAACCTAACGGATATCTTCATATAGGGCACGCAAAGGCAATTTGCATTGATTTCGGAACTGCGGAAAAATACGGCGGAAAATGCAATTTGCGTCTTGATGACACAAATCCCACCAAAGAGGATGTTGAATATGTTGACGCCATTATGGAAGACATTAAGTGGCTCGGCTTTGACTGGGATAATGTTTACTATGCATCGGATTATTTCGATTTCATTTATGAATGTGCGCTCAGGCTTATAGACAAGGGGCTTGCGTATGTTGATGAATCAAGTGCCGAAGAAATAAAAGCGCTCAGGGGTACGCTGACCGAGGCCGGAAAGGAAAGTCCCTATAGAAACAGACCTATTGAAGAAACAAGGGAACTCTTTAAGCGTATGACAGACGGAGAGTTTGAAGAAGGCTCAATGGTGCTCAGAGCGAAAATCGATATGTCGTCTTCAAATCTCAATATGCGTGACCCTATAATTTATCGCATTTTAAAGGCAACACATCACAGAACGGGTGATAAATGGTGCGTATATCCTATGTATGATTTTGCGCACCCGTTGAGTGACGCAAAGGAAGGCGTTACACATTCTCTTTGCTCGCTTGAGTTTGAAAACCACCGCCCGTTATACGATTGGGTGCTTAAAGCTGCGGATATTCAAAACCCGCCGAGACAGATAGAATTTGCAAGAATGAACGTTAACTATACGCTCACAAGCAAACGCAAATGCTTAAAGCTTGTAAATGACGGTCTTGTTTCGGGTTGGGATGACCCGAGAATGGCAACGATATGCGGAATAAGACGAAGAGGATATCCCGCAGAAGCCGTAAGAGCATTTGTTGACAAGATAGGAGTCTCTAAGGCTTACAGCGTTATTGACTATGCATTGCTTGAATCCTGTGTCAGGGACAATCTCAATGAAAATGCCGACCGTGCAATGGCTGTTCTCCGTCCGCTCAAGGTTGTTATCGATAATTACCCTGCGGGAAAAACCGAAGAGATAGAAATAGAGATAAATCCGAACAAACCGGAGCTCGGAAAAAGAGCTGTTACTTTCTCCGGAGAACTTTTCATAGAACAGGACGATTTTATGCTCGATCCCCCCGGAAAGTATTTCAGGCTCTGTCCCCAAAAGGAAGTCAGGCTGAAAGGCGCTTATTATATTAAATACGCTTCCCACGAAGAGGATGAAAACGGAAATATAACCGTTGTTCACTGCACATATGACCCCGAGAGCAGAGGCGGAGAAACGCCTGACGGCAGAAAAGTCAAAGGTACTCTGCACTGGGTAAGCGCAGATCACTGTGCAAATGCAACGGTAAGACTTTATGACAGACTTTTCAATGTTGAAAACCCGAGCGATGAAGAAGGAGTGTCTTCTTTTGCAGATAATTTGAATCCCGATTCTCTCAAGGTGCTCAAAAATTGCAAGGTCGACTTAAGTCTTAAGGATAAAAAAGCCGGCGACACGTTCCAGTTTATGCGTCAGGGATATTTTTGTATAGACCCCGATACCACCGATGAAGAACTGATATTTAACAGAACGGTTGCCCTTAAGGACTCATTTGTGAAAAAAATATGATAACCGTCAAAGATATTTTCGAATTTTTAAACGATAAATTTCCCGTTGAAACCGCTTCGGATTTTGACAATCCGGGACTTCTTGTGGGAAATAAAAACACGATCGTAACAAAAGCTCTCGTTGCGCTTGATTGCGACGCAAACGCAGTAAAGACCGCAAGTGAAAACGGATGCGAACTTATTATAACACACCATCCCGTTATATTCACACCTCTTAAAAATATAACGGCGGGAAGCATTGTTTATGAGCTTATCAAAAGCGATATCGCCGTTATTTCGATGCATACGAATCTTGATATCGCCAAAGGCGGTGTTAACGACTGTCTTTGCAAAAAGCTTTCGCTCAAAAATGTGAAAACTTTTACCGCAGATGACGGATTTGTTATAAGAAGCGCAAAATCGGATGTTTCAAATCCCGATGAATTGGCAGAGCAAATAAGGCAGGCCCTCGGATATTCAGTAAGATATGTCGGCGGCAGAAAAATTCAGAATGTTCTTGTTTGCTCGGGTTCGGGCGGTGAATTTTTAAGAGAAACGATAAGAGAAGGATTTGACGCTTTGATAACAGCAGATGTTAAACATAATGTCTTTGTCGATGCTGTCAATAACGGCGTCAGCGTATTTGACTGCGGTCACTATGCAAGCGAAGCAGTCGTAATTGAACCTCTGTGTGAGACACTCTCCGAAGAGTTTGAAGAATGTGAATTTTTACCCTATCTGTCGGAAAGTTATAAGTTCATATAATAAAATCCCCTCCTGATGTATATTCTACATCAAGAGGGTTCTTTTTTATTGTCCGTTTTTTACGGACTTGTTCATTTGCCGCAGGGAATTTTAGTTTATTTTAAATCTTTATATTTTTTAGGTGAAATTCCTACTTCCTTTATAAACACCTCTGTAAAATACGCCGGATTTTCAAATCCGCAGGAATGAGCAACGTCTATAATTTTGCAGTCGCCCGTTCTTAAAAGAAGCTTTGCCTTCTTGATTTTTTGCGCCTTTTGAAATTCTTTGACAGTAATACCCGTTTCTCTTTTGAATATATGGCGAATGTAGTTTGCGCTGAAGTGAAACTCATTTGCCAAATCCGGAAGCGAATAATTGTTCTCAAGATTATCGGTAATATAACGGCAAATTTGATCTGCAATATTTTTTCTTGCATAAATGCTTTTCGAATTAGCCCGACGAACAAGCCCTATTATTTGATTTAACGTAATAAGATCTTTAGACGCTTTGTATTTTTCGATAAGTCTGTCAAGTTCCTCTGCTTCAAGATTATGAATATTGGAACAATTGATATCATAAGCCTCAAAGATTTTAGAGATTATTTCTTCGGCATTTTTACTGTTGTTTTTAAGATAATCCGCATAATCGGTATCGGAAAATCTGTCATTTTCATTAAACGGATTTTTCAAATCGCCGTCATAATCCGTAAGCTTATATGCCACTCTTTTCAAAAAGCTTTTCTCGCCGACGATTTTACCGTTTATGATATCCTCTTCAGAGATGCGGGCAGTTAAAATTTCCCTTGCCTTTCCTAAAATTTGAGAAAGACTTGAACAATCGGCGCCACGCTCACGGTCGTAGGTTATATTTATCATACCCTCGCTGTCTACTGCGGCATCGGGATATGAAATATGATCACGCTCATCAATCATTAAACGATACGGGAAGGTTTTTCCGTCATCCTCGGAAAGCATTGCGGTCAGATTGTTTCTAAAGGTAAAATTATAATGATTTATAAGCAGAATTCTGCCTGAGGGGAGTCTTCTTATATGAAATCTCGAAGCAGGTCCGCCGTAACCGGTATCAAAATCGTCTCCCCAATGGATACCGCCGTCAAAAGAATCCGCAGCTCCGATTCCGTAATTTGTTCTTACAAAGACTCTAAGCGCCCCATTATTCATTTCAACAAACATATGCTCGTCGAATGTGCGTTTTTTAACATCCGCAGTCCCGAGCTTTTTGAAGGTTTTTCCTTTATCGTCTGTAATATATGCAAATGAGCCGGGTCTTTTATCGGGATCCTCAATGTCCGCATCTGCTTTGCCTTGCTGCCAAACCGCTATGGGGAAAAGCCATTCCCCCGTGGAAAGGACAATAGGCTTGTTCATCATAACATTATGAGCAATGAAAAACTCTTTGCCGAAAACTATTTCATCGGCATCCGGATCATCGCAGATAGCTCCGAAAAGACCGTCGTCACCGTGTCTTGACCAGGTAAACCACAATCTGTTGAGCGGGTCTATCCAAAGACAGGGGTCGAAACATCGATGTCCTTCTTCAAAACATACAGCTATGGGATCGGAATAATTTATTCCGTCGTCGGATTTTATAAGTATGGCATAATTGCCTATCTCTTCACATTTTCCGCCTGAATAGAATGTGAGAAATGTTCTGCCTTTTGCGGTAACCTCTATGCTCGGTATGCCGACCCACAGGCATTTTGAAGCCGCATAATTTTTTAGAGCTTTTTTATCTGTTATAAGCATATTATCGCCTCCTTTTCTATTATAAATTAAATTACAAAAAAAATCTATAACAAAACGGCTTAAATATTTTGTCTGACGCAAAATATCCCGTAAAAAGACCTCGCATTATAAAAACGCAAGGTCTCTCTTTTATATTTTTAATTGTTTGTTCTTTACCTATTCGGCATTTTTTGTTTCTTCCGATCTTTTCGGAAGATCGAGACTTTCTAAATACTTAACGGTTTCCTTAAATGTATCATCAAAAAACATTTCGGATGTATTTGTTCTTATTTCAATATTGTTGTGTTTATCGGTCTCATAAATCTGCGCCGTAAAACAACCCTTTGAATAGGTGAGAATATCATCCTTTCCGCCGAGTTCGCTGCGGTAAAGCTCTATAAGTTTTGAAAATTCCGCATAGGTAAGATATGTTTGGCAGGACTCCTCATTATAGGTGTAATCAAAATAAACCGTATCCGGATTTACCCGTTTGAGTGTATTTACTATCAAGTTGAACCTCTCATCACTTGAATAAAGTTCAAACAGCTCTTTTCTTACCGATAGCACATCTACAAAGTAGTTTCTCTTTACCGTTTTACCGTTTTTCAGATGATAAACTATGTCTACACTTTGTCTGTAGGAGGAATCTCTCGCTATCTGTGATACTGCGGCGTTATTTTCAACAATACTTTTATGAAGATTTATAACATCGTCCGTATTATATTGTATACCGGTGTCATCGTATACAGTCACTGCTGCGCTTTTTATCCTTGACTTATCGGGAATTCTCTTTTTATACCCGAACAAATCAAGTCTTACAAGGCCTATTATAATAACAAGCGACAAAAATGCGCATCCGCCTATGATGAGCGAACTTTTATAATTCTTAAACCCCCTGTCGGTAACTGCACCGAAAGCAACCGCAGTTATTGCCGCTCCCGCTAACGCAAAAAGATAATAGGAGACTCTGAGCATATTGTTTTCCGAAAAAAGGGCGCCGAAAACCGTACCGCCGCAAAATGCCGCAATAAATGCACAAATAACATAAACAAAACGATATGCATAACCGTTACCGCTTTTTTCGGCTTTTCTTCTGTTATAAAGCGCAAACGAGGCTGCTGTGAATACCGCAAACATTATAAGAGCCTTTATCCCGAAGGAAAGTATGGCTGATATTGTCTCTCTGTCTCTATAAATATAAATATCTGAAAATGATGCCACGGACGAAATACAATAATAAACAGGCGACAGATTAGCTGCATTGCTGTTTATTCCGTTATAGCCGGGAAGGAAGTTTGACAATATGCTTGAAATTATAAAGCCCATTATAACAAGACCGGCGTTCACACCTGTAAATGAAATTACGTTATCGAAAGCGGAGCCTGCACAAACGGTAAAGAACAGTGACATTGACCAAACTGCCGCCGTGCTCAGCAATATACATACAATTCCTGTTATAAGTCCGAAATATGCCCTTGCAGACGCTCCCTTTATAAGTAAAACAACACAAAGCGACAGAAAACCTGTTGCTACGGGGACTAATGTGAGCACAAGACCCGCAAATCCCCTGGACGCAATAAGTTCATTTCTGCTTAACGGAAGTGAATGAAAAACATCGCTTGATTTTTTACTGTAAAGATATGAAAAATTTATAATGTTATAAATACACACGCCGATCACAGCGCAGACCGCAAGCGCAATCGTAAGTGCGCTGACCCAATTTTCCAAAACGCCCTGTATATTTGAGGCGTCAAAATAATCGTTTTCAAGGTATATCAATAAATATCCGGGGCAAACAAGAAGTACTCCGGCAACCGTTAAAATAAGCAATCCCAAATTTTTTCTGAATGTCTGCCCAAACATTTTAAGGGAGGGATTTATACTATTCGAGGATGTTCTTAATATCATAGCCTGTAGCCTCCAATTCGAAAACAAACATTTCTTCAAGTGTGGGTTCAATGCATTCGACAAAAATCGGGGAAAGTCGGTTTACATAGGATAATATTTCATCCTTTTCTCCCTTTGCGACAAGACTTATAACCGAGCCTGTTCTATCCGATTTAATTATATCAAGACCGCCAAACGCAGTTTTTTCAGGTATGTTTTTAAACACCGCCTGAATTTTATGGACCTTACCTTTCAGGGCATCAAGGTTATCATTTAACAGCATTTTTCCGTTGTGGATAAGCCCTATATGATCACACACATCCTCAAGTTCCCTTAGGTTGTGAGAAGATATGACCGCTGTCATACCACGCCTTTCAACGCCGTCCATTATTATATTTGTAAGCACTCTGCGCATAACGACATCAAGCCCGTCAAAAGCTTCGTCCAGAAGGATATACTTCGGACAGGTTGAAAGATTAAGTATAAGCGCTGCCTGCCTTTGCATACCCTTTGAAAAAGATGATATTCTCTTTTTTTCATCAAGAGGAAAAAGCTCAAGCAAACGGTAGTACTCATTGTCATCGAAAGACACATACATTCCTTTAAAAAACCTTCGCATTTCGCTTAAATCGGATTGCGGAAGGAAATACGGAGTGTCTCCCAAAAAAGCTATCTGTGTTTTAACAGCCGGATTATTAAAAACATCGATTCTGTCTATTCCGATTTTACCCGAATCGGGAATATAAACGCCGGCTATCAATCTCAGCAGTGTTGACTTGCCCGAGCCGTTAGAGCCTACAAGTCCGTAAACCGAGCCTTCGTCTATTTCAAAGCTTACATCGTCGAGCGCAACTGCACCGTCAAATTTCTTTGTAATGTTTTGTGCGGTTATCATAGTTTCTCTTCCCCCTCTGCGTTACTGTGTTTTTCGATTATTTCTTTAAGTTCCTTTTCCGTAAGTCCAAGCTCAAAGGCAGAACGGACCGCCTTTGAAAATTCTTTTTTTGCATTATCAAGAACCGCATTTGCAGCCCGCTTATCGCCCGAAACAAATGAGCCCTTCCCCTTCACGGAATATATTATGCCGTTTGATTCAAGAATGGCGTAAGCCTTTTGAATAGTGTTTGGATTTACCGAAAACTGAGAAGCAAGCATACGAACACTCGGAAGCTGTTCATCGGCATTTAAAACGCCGAGAGCCTTAAGCCTGATAAAACCGTTTACTATCTGGTCGCATATAGGAACGCCGCTTTTCAAATCAAGCTGAAACATTTAACCACCTTCCCTTGTTATTATAAGTGTACCACTCGTAATAGAACAGTTATATATTACACCTATTTTTGCATTTTGTCAAGTAATTCATATTTTATTTACAGAAATGTCTATCGGATTTTAAATTTAAGGTGTATAAATTAACCATAGGGTAAAACCTACAGCCGATGTTCCCGCAAGAGTGGGAAATACAGCCTACGGCTGAAAATTTCATATTTTTCTTTTCCTCTTACTGAAAAATCTTACTTGAGGGCAACCTAAAAAAGGCAGGTTGCCCTCAAGACTATTTCAGGGTATATTAAAAACCGTTTTTAAACAGATTTCAATGTTTAAAAACGGTTTTAAAATTTAAATAATCAGTTTTGCTTATTACTTTGCGTAATCAACAACACGGTTTTCCCTTATCAGATTAACCTTTATCTGCCCCGGATACTCAAGCTCATTTTCTATTCGCTGCGAAATATCGTGGGCCATTATTACCATTTGATCGTCCGAAACTGCTTCGGGCTTAACAATTATTCTTACCTCACGGCCTGCCTGGATAGCATAAGAGCTTTCAACACCTTTGAAGCTATTGGCGATTTCTTCAAGTTTTTCAAGTCTCTTTATATAATTTTCAATATTTTCTCTTCTGGCTCCGGGACGGGCAGCCGATATAGCGTCCGCCGCCTGAACTATGCAGGCAATAACAGTTTTCGCTTCAACATCACCGTGGTGAGCGTGAATGGCGTGGATAACCGCTTCGCTTTCTTTATACTTTTTAGCCGCCTCAACGCCGAGCTGAATATGAGAACCTTCCTGCTCGTGGTCTATAGCCTTGCCGATATCGTGGAGCAGACCCGCACGCTTTGCAAGAGTTACATCCGCTCCCATTTCCGCTGCTAAAATACCGGAAAGATGACAAACTTCAAGCGAATGGTTTAAGACATTCTGACCGTAACTTGTGCGGAAGTGAAGTTTCCCGAGAAGTTTTATAAGTTCAGGATGCAGGTTATGAACTCCTGCTTCTATCATCGCTCTCTCGCCTTCCTGCTTGACAACCGCTTCTACCTCGGCAGTCGCCTTAGCGACGGTTTCTTCGATTCTTGCAGGATGAATTCTTCCGTCGGCAATCAGCTTTTCAAGTGTCACCCTCGCTATTTCACGGCGGATAGGTTCAAAGCTTGAAACGGTTATTGCTTCGGGCGTATCGTCGATAATAAGATCAACGCCGGTTGCATTTTCTATTGCCCTTATATTTCTTCCTTCTCTTCCGATTATTCTTCCCTTCATATCGTCATTCGGAAGAGTTACGACCGATACCGTCATCTCGGAGGAATGATCTGCAGCGCAACGCTGAATGGCGTGCCCGATTATTTCCTTCGCTATTTTTGAAGCGTCTTCTTTCGTCTGCTGCTCAAATTCCATTATCTTAACGGCTTTTTCGTGATTTAACTCACCGTCAAGCATTTCAAGCAAATGAGCCTTTGCCTGTTCTTTTGAAAAGCCGGATATTTTTTCAAGCATATCCATTTGGCTTTTCTTAATTCTTTCACATTCTTCAATGCGATTTTCGATATCCTTTGAACGAAGAGCAAGCTTCTCTTCCTTTGCTTCAAGGTTATCTGTTTTTTTATCAAGTGATTCTTCTTTTTGCTGGAGCCTGTGTTCCTGACGCTGCACTTCCGAGCGGCGCTCACGCAGATCTCTCTCTGTTTCCTGACGAAGCTGATGGATCTCGTCCTTTGCTTCAAGCAGGGATTCCTTTTTCTTTGTTTCCGCAGTCTTCATAGCGTCGTTCAATATACGCTTTGCCTCATCCTCGGCAGAACCTATGGTCTTTTCCGCAGATTTTCTGCGGAAAGCCGAACCGGCGAAAAAGCCGATTATCGCTAAAAGAACGGCTACGGCACCCATAATCAAATATGGCATTGACTATGTACCTCCCTTATATAAACACGGAGTTTTCGGGCATTTATATGCATTATCAACCCGACGGGAGCCGCAATTTTCCCCCGATAAACAAAAAATGCTCAAACGCCGGTTCGCCAAATACCGACAGTCAGGCAGATTAAACTTACTGTATAATAATACCACTTATAGCGCTAACTGTCAAGAAGAACATATACATATTGCATAGGCAAGCGATAATAAATCCGAACCCGTTTTTAGGCTGGTGAAAGTTGAACTTCCTCAGGGTTCCCCTCTCATCAGCCTAAATGATATGTGTATTCCTGTATGATTATCCTACGAATTCCGCAATTTTGCCCACAAGGTCCTTATTTCTTGTTGCGGATATATTATTTATAAAAATTATATCGTTAGCTCCGGTATCTGCCGCAAGCTGAGACAGTTTTCTTCCGTCGACCGTAGATATATACCTGTAATCAACAATATGAACCGTGCCGTAATTTTGCGTCAAAAACGGAACAAAAGCATTGCCGAAAGATTCTTTTACCACAATACATACCGAATTATCTGTTATTTCGGGATTGACTATTGTGGCAAACGGTTGATCCCCACGCAAAAAGCTTAGATATTTACTTGACTGTCCGAGAGCGTTGCCGTCGGACACAACAGGCAAATCTACAGGCCCCGTAGTTTTGACAGCGTGCATAACATTTGTCTGCTTAGGCTGAAACGCTTCCACATAATCGGGTGTTGCGGCAAGCCGTGGGGATTTCCCCGTCTGCGAATAAAACGAACCTAAGAATCCGTCAAACCTGAGGTTTATAAATCTATCAAGCGGTGCCGCCTTTGAACCTTTAAGGTTCATCAGTTCTTTATAAGCATAATATGCCCCTCTTGCCGTCCAGTGATGGTCGGTTCTGAAATATATGTACTCGTTTTTATGCGCCTTGAGCGTATCGAAGACATCTACAGTAGAAACAGAAGGAGACATTTTAAGATACATATAATTTATTGACTTTTTCTGGTCGGACGTGTTAATCCCGGACACTATATTGTCCGGTGCGGTTATACCCATTGAGGTCGGAACGATTATATCGTATACCTTAGCTTTATCGCCGAGCATATCCCCTGCTCTGCTTACGGCAGCCGCATACGAATCCGCCGTCGACTGAACAAAGTTATAATACTCATAAGCGGAATTATCGACTATCATAATTGCCCCTAACTGTTCAACTACAGGACCTGTAATTTCGGGAGCAGAGGGAGTCTTATCATCTTTCGTATCTGCAGGGGACGACGGTGCAGCGGAAGACGTACCATCGTTCTTTTTAATGTTTTCGGGTATTTTGTCACCTTTTTCGACCTTTCCGTGAATTTCAACCTCACTGTGACCGAAAGTGCCGTGCAAAAATCCGTTGATTTCTACAAATTTATCCCTGAACGGAAATGTATCGGAAAAATAAAGTCCGATTTTATCAAAAAAATTTCCGTTTAATACTGTCTTTACGGTAGGTTTCGGAAAAGCGGTAAGTTTTCTCTTTTCACTGTCCGAATAAGAAGGTCTGAGCGCAGGTATCAGCGAAATAACCATACCGAAAAACAGTACAAGAAAAAACACCCTTATCATATTTATATCTACTATTCGTCGGAATCTCATACCTTTAAGTATTTTTTTGTCCTCATCGGTTTTGAGCGTTTCCTGCTCTTTACCTTCTAAAATTTCATCACTCATATTTTTCTCCGTTAAAATCTGAAATATAAAAATGGATTATATGTGTCTCCTACCAATGCCGCAGTCGATATTAAAAGTAAAAAAACGGGAATAAGTATTCTTCCCACGGCATAGACCGCAGCTGTCATTTTGTTTTCCGAGACACGGTATGCTAAAATCTCGCATATATTTCTTGCAGCCGGAGTTGAAGCCACTAAAGAAATAATAAGAATGAAAGCGTTTGAGCCTATCTGAGACAGTGTTTCTATACCGCAAAATCTATCCGCTCCTATACCTACAAGACCTTTGAACATATCCCCGATATCGGAAAGCGAATCAAACCTGAAAAGTACCCACCCCATAAGCACTGCCAAGAGCAAATATATATGCCCTGCGGGCTTTGATTTTGCTAAAAGCTTGGAAAGAAAGAACTTTTCGCAAATCAAAAATACGAAGAAATACAGTCCCCAAAGCACAAAATTCCACGAAGCCCCATGCCAAAGGCCTGTGCAGAACCAAACGACAAAGAGATTTAAAACGGTAATTATCCTGCCCTTTCTGTTGCCGCCGAGCGGGATATAGATATAGTCCCTGAAAAATGTGCTGAGGGAAATGTGCCATCTGCGCCAAAACTCGGTCACCGAGCGTGAAATATACGGATAATTGAAGTTTTCAAGATAATGAAATCCTATCATTCTGCCCATACCTATAGCCATATCCGAATAAGCGGAAAAATCAAGGTATATCTGAAGAGCATAAGCTATAAGACCAGCCCACAGACCTACAACCGTAAAATCATTTTTTAACCCGTCAGCGCCGAGCAGACCGTCCGCAACGCTTCCGCAGGCGTTTGCCAAAACCGCCTTTTTAGCAAGACCTATGCAAAATCTCCATATACCGTCCGCTATATCAAATGCTGTAACGCTTCTGTCCTCTATTTCGTTCGCAATATCGCTGTATCTTACTATGGGTCCAGCTATACACTGGTGGAAAAGGCTTACATAAAGCAAAAGCTTTGCATAATTCTTCTGAGCTTTCACTTCGCCCCTGTAAACATCGACAACATACGATATAAGCTGAAATGTATAAAATGAAATACCTATCGGGAGGACTATGTTCGGTATAGCCGAAGGAAAACCCGTGAAATATTTAATATTCGAAAGAATGAATGTACCGTATTTGAAAATACCTAAAAGGCCGAGGTTGACAAGGCACATATAAGCAAGACCCGATTTACCGCTTTTACCGTTTTCTTTCTGTTTTTCGATATGTATTGCTATAATCCAATCCGCCGCAGTCATACCGCAGAGAAGAAGCAAACAGAGCGGACTCCCCCAGGCATAAAATATAAGGGAAAAGACAAGCATAACGATATTTTTTGCTTTTATTCCCGGCACAAATTTATAAATAATGAGATTGAGCGGCAAAAAGAGAAAAACAAAAAACAAACTTGAAAATACCAATTTAATTACTCTCCTATGACTAATGGACCAACGCCGTATAATACTTAACTTAGTTATTTTATCATCTTTTTATTCTTTTTTCCATAGTTTATTGCATTACAAATTATTACAAAGACGAACAGATCTGTAATAAAAATATGTGCGCCCCATAAAAATCTGCTGTCGGGGCGCACATTATGTGTTTAAAAGTCTTTGTTTTTTTCGGATATTTTTTTCTTAAGGCGTTTTAAAAAGCCTTCTTTCTCTTCTTCGGCAGGCGGCATATTCCAAATGTGAATTATTCCTGCGTTTTGGAGCTGTATAAGCACAACAAAGGTAAGCGGGAAAGCGACCATACCGTAAAGCCCGAAGAGCTGAAGTCCTAAATACATACTGAGAAGGGTTACAAGCGGGAAAAGCCCTATTTGTTTGCCGATTATCTTAGGTTCTATAATATTTCGGACGATAGTTATAAACAGATACAGCACAAGAAGCCCCATCCCAAGAGATGTTCTTCCGGTAATAAAGTCTATTATTATCCACGGTATGAGTATCGTACCCGTACCGACGACCGGCAAAATATCGAAAACCGCTATCAAAAGTGCTATTATCACTGCATATTCAATATCAAATATGAGAAGCCCGAAAAGAAGCTCAAGAAATGTTATAAGAAGAATAAGCGCATATCCGCCTATCATTTTAAGTACATTTTCAACGATTATTTTTTTTACACTTATCATTAAGTTGCGGTTCTTTTCGGAAAACTGGGAAAGCACAAATGCCCGTATTTTTTCGTAGTATATTGATGTAAAACAGGACGCAACTATCGATATAACGGTTGAAAGAAGAATTCCCGGGAAATACGATATGATATTTTTTGCAAGCGACGACGCCGCTGTTGTAATAACGGATGCAGCACCGTCAAATACTTTTGACGGTATAGTATCGGTTATTTGCTGCATATCCGACGGCATTTTATCGGCTATTTTATTAAGGCTGTTTCCTACGGTATCAATTATATCCTTTATTTCGGGCAGCCTGCTTTGAACCCACATAGCGAATTTACCCACGCCGTTATAAATGCTTACACACGGGAAAACTATAAGCCCTAAAACAAGCGCAAAGAAAATAAATACGCCGACCGTTGACCAAAATGCCCTCGGAACAGGTGTTTTTCGGCTTAAAAATTCAACGGGACGCTGAATTATAAGTGCTACTATAAAACCTATTATAAACGGCATCAGCCAGTTTACGGCATATTTCAGAACAAAATAGGCTATAGCCGCCGCAACAACAATAAACGCAAAATCTATTATAAACTTTTTCTTTGTCTCACTGTTCATACAGCGGCATCCTCCCTATTTAAACCGTCTCTATTTTCAGTATATTTGTATTTCCGGATACCCCGTTGGTCATACCGCCGGTTATTACCATTTTGTCTCCGCTTTTAAGTCCCAGTGTTTCGGTGGCAACCTTTTTGGCAGTGTAAAAAAGCACATCCATAGATTCGTACATATCGCATATAACGGGTGTTACTCCCCAGGACAGCGCAAGCTTTCTGAATGTTTTTTTATTCGTCGTAACCGCAACTATATCGACAGGCGAGCGAAATCTTGATACCATTCTTGCCGTTGTTCCGGAAAGAGTACATACTACTATCGCTTTTGCTTTAAGGTCTATAGACATTCCGCAGGTTGCGTGAGAAATAGCGTCAACCGTATTTTTGATAACAAATTCATACGAATTGAAACGTTTCTCGTAGTGTATATTCTGCTCGGTTTGTTCGGCTATTCTTGCCATTGTCTTTACAGCCTGCACGGGATATTTTCCCGCAGCGGTCTCGCCCGATAACATAATGGCGCTTGTGCCGTCATAAACGGCATTTGCGACATCGGAAGTTTCGGCTCTTGTGGGTCTCGGATTATATATCATTGACTCAAGCATTTCCGTTGCCGTTATAACTCTTTTCCCGAGCATTCTGCATTTCGTAATAAGCATTTTTTGAATTGCGGGAAGCTGCTCAAAGGATATCTCAACACCCATATCTCCCCTTGCAACCATTATTCCGTCGCATTCTTTGCATATCTCTTCAATATTGTCAACGCCCGACTGATTTTCAATTTTAGCTATAAGCTCTATACCTTCTGCGCCGTTTTCCGAAAGGAAATTCTTTACATCGACAAGGTCCTGACGGCAGGAAACAAATGAACAGGCGATATAATCGACATCGTTTTTTATACCGAACAGTATATCCTCTTTATCCTGTTCGCTTAAATATTTCTGCTTTAACACTTTCCCCGGAAAGCTCATACTTTTCCTGCTTACAAGATTTCCTCCCGATATTACTTTGCATAAAATATCTCCGTCCTTGATGTTCAAAACTTCGAAAATCAAGAGACCGTTATCAAGCAGTATCGTGTCACCTTTTGAAAGCTCCTTTGAAAGCTCTTTATAGTTTACGGAAACGATATTTTCATTGCCCTCGACATTTCTTGCGGAAAAAGTGAATTCATCGCCGTCCTTAAGGCTTACCTTTCCGTTTTTAAAAGTGCCTATCCTATATTCGGGCCCTTTTGTATCGAGCATTATCGCAACGGGAGCTTTAAGCCTATCACTTACTTTTCTTACTATGTTTATTCTGCTTAAATGCTCTTCATATGTGCTGTGAGAAAAATTCATCCTCGCAACATTCATTCCCGCATTTATCATTTCCGTTATTGTTTTTTCATCAGAGCACGCAGGTCCGAGCGTGCATATAAGTTTTGTTTTCCTCATTTTATTACCTCTGTAAAAATCTTAAAAACTATTCCATTTTAATAATATCACACTTTACCGAAAAAAACAATACGGTAAATCAATTTAAAATAACTATTCCGAGATTTAAATATCCGGCGAACGCAACCCAAATGATATAAGGTATTTGCAAAAGCGCAGACAGTCTTGATATTTTATAAAAACTTACGGTCATTGCAACAACCGATAAAAACAGCAGAACAAGAATTATAAACGCCGTCAGATACATTTTCGCACCGAAAAAAATCGGCTGCCAAAGAAAATTTAAAAACAGCTGAACGAAAAACAATACATAAGCGGGTCTTTTATCAATGTAAGCGTCACGTTTTGTCATAACAAGATAAAGGGATACTCCCATCAAAATATAAAGAACAGACCAAACTATCGGGAAAACTATACCGGGCGGCGAAAGCGGCGGTGTTTTAAGCGATTTATATATTTTCGTATCACCCATAGTTATAAGCGACGACAATCCTCCCACCGCAAGAGGAATCAAAAGAGCCGTTACAAGTTTTTTTAAATTGATTTTAAATATCATAAAATTCACCCCGCTATATTTTATGCAGGAAATACAGCTATTAAACGAAAAAGAGCCTCCGAGCACAAAAAGCGGCCGAAAGCTCTTTTAAACCGATTAAATTTTGAAAACGCTATCAGATTTCAGCGAAGTACTTAATTGTACGAACCATCTGGCTTGTATAGCTGTTTTCGTTATCATACCAAGAAACTACCTGTACCTGATAGGTATCGTCGTCGATCTTAGTAACCATAGTCTGAGTTGCATCAAAGAGTGAACCGTAAGTGATGCCGATGATATCGGAAGAAACTAGCGGCTCCTCAGTGTAGCCGAAAGAAGCCGAAGAAGCAGCCTTCATTGCGGCATTGATTCCCTCAACGGTAACATTCTTGCCCTTAACAACGGCAACAAGGATAGTTGTAGAGCCGGTCGGAACCGGAACACGCTGAGCAGAACCGATAAGCTTACCGTTAAGCTCAGGGATAACAAGACCGATTGCCTTAGCAGCGCCTGTAGAGTTAGGAACAATGTTTACGGCTGCTGCACGTGCACGACGGAGATCGCCCTTTCTGTGAGGACCGTCGAGGACCATCTGATCGCCTGTGAAAGCGTGAACGGTTGTCATTATACCGCTCTGGATGGGAGCATACTTGTTAAGAGTATCAGCCATAGGAGCAAGGCAGTTTGTGGTGCAGGAAGCAGCTGAAATTATCTTATCAGAGCTGTCAAGAGTCTTTTCGTTAACGCTGTAAACGATGGTCTTAAGATCTTTGCCGGCAGGAGCTGAAATAACAACCTTCTTAGCACCTGCATCTATGTGTGCCTGAGCCTTATCCTTAGAGGTATAGAAACCTGTGCACTCAAGAACAACGTCAACGCCGATTTCTCCCCAAGGAAGGTCAGCAGCATTCTTTTCAGCATAAATCTTGATTGTCTTACCGTCAACAGTGATGCTGTCCTCACCTGCAGTTACTTTATCTGCAAGAGCATATCTGCCCTGAGCAGAATCGTACTTAAGAAGATGAGCAAGCATAGCGGGGCTGGTAAGGTCGTTGATAGCAACTACCTCATAACCCTCAGCACCGAACATCTGACGGAAAGCCAGACGGCCGATACGACCGAAACCGTTAATAGCAACTTTAACCATTAGAGAAAACCTCCTAAATTATTTACTGTGGTATATTTTAACCTATTTTTCACTGTTTTGCAAGGTCTTATGTCTAAAAATTAACAATTTTTTTATTTTTTATCAAAATTGGCATAATACCCAATGTATGCGAGGTGATAAATGTGCAATTTTTACCTAATAAATCAGATATATACATTGCGGCTTTAAAATCAGCCCTTTTACGCCGTTTCGGCAAAGATATCACGCCGTCACGGGCGGATATGCTCAAAAGACTGTGGCTGTGTGCCGCAATGAACAACCGTTCTTCCGGTGTCTGCACGGATATTTCGGCTGTCGCCTTCGAACTGTCCGCCGCAATTACGGCAAGGCTCTTAATGAAAGGTTACGCCGTTTTCGCACAAACAGACAAACTTAAAAGCGGAATTATAAATAAAAGAGCTTTTGAAGCGCTGCTTTGCATTATTGCGGATGAATGTAAAATAAAAAACGATACTGCGTTTATAAAAATGGAACAGGATGATAATTTCTTAAAAATAACCGCTCGGATAAGAGGAAATGAGCAGTATATAAAAGCGACCGTTAAGGCAATGGACGGATTTATAATCTCAGCTCCCGACAGGAACAGAGCAGGAATTTTTATTCCGATTAAAAAGGCTGAAAAAAGAGAAAATACAGCACCCGTTATTTCATCCGCAGAATATATAACCGACCCTTATTCCGCAATAAATCTGTTTTTAAAATTTATATAAGCTTCTGCCTGACGCATACCGTCTGCCGCAGCGGACATTATACCGCCCGCATAGCCGGCTCCCTCTCCGCAAGGGTACAGTCCTCTTGCAGAAGTGCTCTCGCCGTTTTCGTCTCTTACTATTCTTACCGGAGAAGAGCTTCTCGTTTCGGGAAGGGTTATTACCGCATCGTCACAGTCAAATCCTTCGATTTTTCGGGCAAATATCTTTATTGCCTGAGCTATACTGTCGGTTATAAAATCCGGCAGTATTTTTCTGATATCGCAAAATGCAAAATCGGGTCTTACGGTAGGTTTGATTTTTCCGAGCTTTTGCTCTTTACTGTAAACAAGATTACCTACCGTTGTTATAGGCACGCTCCCGTTTTTAAAAGCATAAGCTTTTTGTTCTATAGAGCGTTGAAGGATGCAGCCTTCAAGCGGATCGTCACCCTCTAAATCGTCGGGCGATATTCCTACAAGCAGCGCACTGTTTGCATTCACGCCGTCTCTCTTACTGTAGCTCATACCGTTTACGGCTATACCTTTATTCTCGCTCGAAGCATTTATGACCTCGCCGCCCGGACACATACAAAATGTGTAAACGCTTCTGTTGTTATCAAGATGAGCGGAAAGCTTATAATCTGCTGCGCAAAGTGCAGGGTCGTCTGCAAATTCACCGTAAAGCGCACGGTTTATGTCGCTTTGCAGATGTTCTATTCTAACGCCCATAGCAAACGGTTTTCTTATCATAAAAATACCTTTTGATTTTAACATTTTAAAGGTATCTCTCGCAGAATGGCCGATAGCGAGAAAAACCGAATCAGTTTTAATTTCTTCATCATTAACTGTTACTGATTTTACGGCACCGTTTGAAATATTTATGTCTTGAAGCTTTGAACCGAACCTTATCTCGCCGCCGCAGTTTTCGATTTCTTTTCTTAAATTTTTAACTGCTGTTTTAAGAATATCGGTTCCTATATGAGGCTTTGCATCGGTCAGAATATTTTCGGGTGCTCCGAAAGCGACAAAAAGAGAGAGTATTTCACGGCAGCGTGGGTCTTTTATGCCGGTATTCAGTTTGCCGTCCGAAAATGTGCCGGCGCCGCCCTCACCGAACTGAACATTCGATTCCGGGTCAAGCGGTCCTCCCGAAAGAAATTTTTCAACATCAAGACTTCTCTTATCAACATCCGCTCCCCTTTCTATCACAATGGGTCGCAGACCCGCCCGTGACAGGGTCAATGCAGCGAACATACCTGCCGGTCCGAACCCCACGACAACAGGGCGGTTTAACGGTTTAAACCGAGCTCTTATAAATTCGTATCTTTTTTCTTCGAAAAGTTTAGCTTTCCTGCATCTTTTAACAGCTTTTTCTTCACCCGAATACAGGTTTACCGCAAGCGAACAGCAAAAATGCACATCGGTTTTCTTCCTTGCATCAACCGATTTTCGGTAAAGAGAGGCGTTTTTAATGTTATTTATTTTCGTTTTAAGTTCTTTTGCCGCAACAGGCTTTAAATCCGAAAAATCCGCACTCAGCGGAATATGGACATCATTTAACAAAATCATTTTTATGACAGCTCCGTTATAATCGATTCGGCGGCGCACATTGCGCTCGACCACGCCCATTGCAGATTAAATCCTCCGCAGTCGCCGTCAACATCGAGGATCTCGCCTATAGCGTAAAGTCCCCTGTCATTTACGGACATCATTGTTTCGGGATCAAAAGAGTCAGTATCAAGGCCGCCTGCCGTTACCTGCGAGCTTTCAAATCCCGCCGTTTTCAAAACATTTATTTTCAGTTGTTTTATACAAGAGGCTATTTTCTTTAAATCGGCGTTTTTAAGGATATCGATACTGTCGGAAAGTTTTTTGCCGCAAAGTTTCAAAACCGCCTGTCCGAGGCGCTTATTAAGCATACCGGTAAAAAATTCTTCAAGAGTTCTCCCTCTGAGCACGACCGTACGGTAAGAGAGAATATCGACAACCCCTGCAAAGGAATATTCGGGCATAAGGTCAAGGGATATCTGCTTTTGCCCCGACACTCTGTTTACATACCCCGAAAGCTGCATAACGGGCGGTCCCGAAAGACCGTAATCGCAAAACAGGACCTCACCGTATTCGCTTCTTACCGGCTTACCGTCCGCCAGAAGGCATACATCGGCATTCACCTTTATTCCCTTAAGCGATTTTGTAAGAAAATTTTCGGTTTTTATCTGTACTATCGACGGTTCTGTCTCAACCGTCTTATAGCCTTTGTCTTTTAATATTTTATAAAGCGAACCGTTGCTTCCGAGCTTTGCACCGCCCGAATAAAGTCCACCTGCACAGATAATGTTAAAGGCGCATATCTTTCCTTTATTAAAGCAAACCTCATAAATGCCGCCGTTTTTTTTAATATCGGTTATTTCGGTATCTATTTTAATATCCACGCCCTTATTCTGAACATAAAAGCGCAGCGCATCGACAACCGATGACGCCTGAAAAGAATAAGGATATGCTCTTCCCTGCTCGTCATATGTAAAAACCACGCCGAGCTGCGCAAAAAAGCTTTCCGTATATATATTGTCAAATCTATCTAAGGCATATCTTACAAACTCACGATTTTTGCCGTGATATCTGTCGGGTGAAATAACTCTGTTTGTTATATTGCATCTGCCGTTGCCCGTTGTTATAAGCTTTTTGCCCACTCTGTCAAGCTGTTCGGCAATAATTACCGATATACCCATATCCTGCATTTTTATTGCGGCTGCGGCGCACAGTCCCGAAGCTCCGCCGCCGATTACGCAAACGTCATAAGTGTTACTTTTCAATGTCTTTCATCCTTATTTGAATAGGTTTCGCAAAATCTTGCCATAAATGAAGCTGGTTCACCGCCTGCGTAAAGGTGAGACAAATCCCCAAACTGCATACATCTGAACGCCGCTATGCCTTGTTCTCTTTCCTCGGTAGCGAGAACCGTTACTGATGATGGCAGTGCCACAAAACCGTGCCAAAGAGCGACGGGTGAAATATTAAGAAGATGGGAAAGCATAACGCATTCAACGCCGAAATGACAGAAGAAAACAAGAGTTTCCCTGCTTTCTTTTTTTACGGTATATATACGGCCGTTTCTTTCATATCCGTGTTCGCTCAGTATGCCGTCAAGTCCGCCGCACACAGCCTCAAAGCGTTCTTTTGTATTTCCGCTTTTCATAATGGGTGTTTCAAGCCATTTATCCACTTCAAGCATACTGTCGTCCTTCGACCAGTAAGACGGCATAAGGTCCCACGGTATCCGCATTTTTGAGGTGACGGGATCTTTAACATAACCGTCAAATTCCTTAAGCCAATCAAAGGTTTGCGCCGTTCTGCCGAGAGCGGCGAGCGTGGGAGCAGCCGTAGCTTTTGCCCTGCCGTAAGGCGAACAATAAAATTCGCTCACTTCAAGCTTTATAAGCCTTTCGGTTAAAAGTTCGACCTCTCTTTTACCTTTTTCAGTTACGGTATCGTGTTCATAATCGGGATCTGCGTGTCTTACAATAATAATTTTCATAAAATTCACCTTTTTAAATATAACATTATTGCTCTCATCTTTCAAGAACTTTTAACAGCTTATCCGCAGCATCGCAAAGTTTCTCCTGGGGCACTGCCGACGGTGAAAGCATAAGGACGCACCTGCCGTTTTCTCTTTTTTCGCAAAAAACTTTTATTCCCGTTTTTAAAAAATCACCGGCACTGCCGCTGAAATCGCACTCAACTCTTATTTGGAGCGAATTTTCGCCTATGGTTATGTTCAAAGCGGGAAGTTTTTCTTTGAGAATTTCGGCGAAAACTTTTGTTTTGTAAGCATATATACGCCTTGCTTTTCTTATCTGAGCCGATATGTGCCCCTCTCTTATAAAACCGCAAAGCGCTATTTGCTCGGTTTTTGAAGCGGTTTGCGCATATTTAAATTCATTTTGTTTGAAAGCTTCAAAAAGAGCGTCGGTAAGGACCATAAAGCTTATTCTTATTCCCGGCAATAGCATAGCCGAAAAAGAACCTATGTAAACTATGTTCTTATGTCCGAGAGCATACAGCGACGGCGTGGGTCTGACATTATAAAGCAATTCGCTCTCATAATCGTCCTCTATAACGGTTTTAAAATTTTCCGCCGAATACCTTACAAGCTCAAGTCTCCGCTTTATCGGCATAACATCTCCGAATCTTGTCATATGAGACGGCGAAACATATATAACATCTGCGGTTTTATCCCTTGTGTGCACATTGTATCCCGCTGTTTTAAAGACGGCTCTTCCGAGAGCAAAGCTTTCATCGGGAAAAGATATGCTATTACTTTTTTCGGAAGATTTGAGCAGCGAGGAAAGTATATACAAGAGAGGCTGTACTCCCGCTCCGATAACAATTCTTTCGGGAGACGCTATAACATTTCGCCTTTTCCGTATATAATCGGATATTGCGCACCTCAAGTCATATTCCCCCTGAGGTTCACTGTAAGAAAGAAGCCGTTCCTTTTGCCTTAAGGCATTCTTGACGTATCTTTGCCACAATTTCACATCAAAGCTCTGCGCATCTGCACCGTTGCCGGAAAGGTCATAATATATTTTCTTCCTGTTTTCCTGCGGTGCCTGAACGGTATTAAACATCGCTTTTGCAGAAACCGTATACCCGCTTTTTTCCTTTGAAATTATATAGCCGTCCGCACAGAGTGCAAAATAAGCGTTTGAGACGGTGGTGACCGAAACGCCGTACTGCTCGGAAGCTTTTCTCACCGAAAGGAGTTTGTCTCCGCTCTTTAATTCTCCGGATTCTATCATAGATTTTACCGATGAATATAAAATATCGTATTTTTTCACAACTGTACCTCAAAAAAATATCAAAACTGTGTATTTTAAAAAACACAGAAGTATTATATAATATCACGGTAAAATATGCAAGGGGTGAAAATATGAAAAGCTGCGCCGTTATCAACGATATTTCGGGATTCGGGAAATGCTCGCTTTCCGCTGCACTTCCGATACTTGCCGCTATGGGAATATCCGCCTCTCCTGTCGTAACCGGTGTATTCACTTCTCAGACTGGATTTGACAGTTACGAATATACAGACCAGACAGACTTTATGTATAAATATATAAGTGAATGGAAGAAGTTAAAACCCGAATTTGACGCTATACTTACAGGTTTTTTACCGAACAGCCGACAGACGGATACGGTATTTGATTTTATAAAAGAGTTCGCCTCATGTAATACTTTGATAGTAACCGACCCCGCCATTGCCGACGACGGCAAGCTTTACGGCACATCAAGCAAAAAAACAGCAGACGGACTTTTAAAAATTTGTTTCAGTTCCGATGTTATAACCCCGAATCGGACAGAGCTGATACTTTTAAGCGGCGAAACGGATATAAAAAAGGGAGCCGAAAAGCTTTTGGAGGGCGGCGCAAAGGCAGTAGTCGTCACCGGTGTTAAAAATCACGGCAATATATCAACATATGTATTTAAAAATGGTTCATCCGAGCGATTTGACAGCGAGCTTGTAACACTCGGCGGCGAAAGCAGTTTTTCGGGCACAGGAGATATTTTTTCTGCGTTTATCACGGGGAAACTGCTGGCTCTCGAAAGTCTTGAACAAGCGGTTTGCGAAGCGGTGAATTTCATAGGGCGCTCGATCAAATCGACGCCCGTGAGAAACAGAAATTTCGGAATAGATTTTGAACCTATGCTCAAAAGTATATAAAAGGAGAAGATATTTATGAATACAAAGCTTAAAAAGGTATCGCTTGCGGCCCTCTTTGCCGCTTTATGCGCCGTTGCAACCGCATTTGTTAAAGTTCCCACGGGAATTAACGAAGGATATGTTCATTTCGGTGATTCAATCATTTACATAGCCGCTTGTCTGCTCGGTCCTATTGCGGCGGCGTCCGCAGCAATAGGCGGCGCACTTGCCGACATAATAGCGGGGGCTGCCGTTTGGGCGCCTGCTTCGGCGATAATTAAAGTGCTTATTACAGTTCCGTTTTTAATTTCGGGAGCGCTTTTAAAGAAAAAAGGCAAAAGCAATCTTAAAATCGTAAATCCGTCAAGCATTGCAGCCTGTGTAATATCGGGTATAATAACCGTGTTCGGATACTACATTGCGGAAGGAATAATATTTGCCTTTAAATCATCGATCATATCGCTCCCGTTCAATGTAATTCAGGCTGTCGGAAGCGCAATTGTTTTCGTTTTACTGGGGTTTGCCCTTGATGCGGTCAAGGTAAAACAAATTATTAAATAACGGCGGAATAATAAAATGGCAGATATAATTTATCTTTTTGAAAACACACCTTACTTTAATATTACAAATAAATGTCCGTGCAGATGTACCTTTTGTATAAGAAACGAAAAGAATGCTGTCGGTCAGGCAAAAGCGCTTTGGCACAAAAGCCAGCCTACTTTCGACGAAATAAAATCGGCTGTTGACGCCTTTGATTGGACCGATGTCAAAAAGGCTGTTTTCTGCGGATACGGCGAGCCTACAAGCGAACTTGAACTCTTGATAAAAACCGCAAAGTATGTAAAAGAAAAAGTTCCGGGAATAAAACTCAGGCTCAATACAAACGGGCTTTCTGATCTCATTAACAACCGTTCTACGGCAAAAGAAATCTGTTCGGTTATCGACTCGGTTTCGGTCTCTCTAAATGAAGTTACAAGTGAAAAATACGACGAGATAACACGAAACATTTACCCCGGCAAAGCGTTTGGCGCAATGCTTAAATTCACGGCGGACTGCGTAAACGAAGGCTGCGATGTTAAAATGACCGTAGTTGATGTTATATCGCCCGACGATATCGAAAAAGCAAGGGCCTTGTGCGAGAAGGCAGGAGCTTCGTTCAGGGTAAGGCAGTTTATAAAAAAAGATACAAAATACTGATAAAAAAGACGGTTCGGAACTTCTTTTAAAAGTATCCCGAACCGTCTTTGATTTTCACTTTTTGCTGCGTGCGGTTTTAAGTCTTTCGTAGGCATTTTTATATTTGCCCGTTTTAAGATTTGAAAAGGCATTGAACATATGGTCGTGAACAATGTTCTTTTTATTTATAAGCGCTTCATACTGCTCTTTAAGTTTATCCGAATCTTCTGCTTTCTCCTTTATATAAACCGTTCCTTCGCTGACGCCGCCGCCTATTTTATCCGAAAGCTTTTCAAGTTTTTGAGCAGCCTCGTCAATGGCTGTCATACGCTTATCTATTTTAAGCGAGGCTTCCAGCGTTACGCTCGTATCGAAAATTACAGTAACGGTAAAAACGGCAAGCAGCAATATGCCTAGCCACAACGGCAAAATTCCCACGAGAGCCGCTATAAGAGGCTGAACGACATACACTATAGCCATACATCCCACTCCCCACAAGAGGGAAAAAGTAAGACAAATATAGCCCTTTATGTTCATAAAGCAGTTTGAATAGTCCCAAAGCTTTTGGTGAAACATCTTTTCACTTACAAAGCCGACGGCAAATTCAAGATCCGAGGTTATTATAACCGAGAGCACATAAACGAGCAACGGGAATTTAAAAAACGGTTTTAAAAGGCACAAAACGAAAACAACTCCGAAGCCGTAAATAGGGCAAACAGGTCCCAACAAAAAGCCCCTGTTTACAAATTTGCCCTTTCTGAATGCGGCAAAAGCGACTTCGCTTATCCAGCCTAAAAAAGCGTATATATAAAAATAAAACATCAGTTCATATACGGAATATGCCATATAAATACTCCCCTAGCCCGAAAAGCCGCAGCCTGTTTTTCGGGTTGCGGCTTCTGCTTTTTAAATATTATTTCTTTGTTTTTTCGGTTTTATTCTTTATCGAATCGGTACGGTAAATGAATTTCACCTGACCTGACATTTCATCGGATATTCCCGAGAAGTTCTTATATGATTTCGAAACATCCGCAGTTGCCTTTACTCTGGTTATAAGACCTGCTATATCGCCGTTTACGGCATCGGTAAGCTTTTTTATACCCTTGTCGTTAAATTCACTGAGTCCGGAATTTAACTTCATAGCGCCGTTTTTAAGTTCTGTCACGCCGCTTACAAGTGCAGGTGTGTTATTCTTAAGAGTCAGTATGCCGTTGTAAAGCTCGTTTATACCGTCTTTTAATTCTTTTATTCCTTCGTTTAACTCCTTAGCTCCGGCATCCGCTTCGGCAACGCCTGCGGTATAGTCCGCTATTCCTACATAAAGCTCGTTATAACCGTCAAGCTGACCCTTTAATTCCTTAACTGCTTTTGCGCCTGCTTTTGCATCGTTTACTGCCTTGTTTATCTGATTTTGGACATCTGCACTCTTCATATTTTCCGTAACAAGAGCATTTATCTGATTTTTAACTGCAGCGGTTTGCATCTGAGCTTTAACGGTATTTTCTATCGCAGCTTTCTGCTCTGCGGGAATCTCGTTATTTTTAAGCTTTTGCTCATACTGCTCGTATGTCATACCGAAGTTTGAAACGACGGTGCCCGTAATTTGCTTTCTTACCTCTGCGGTAACCGTTTCGGTCACCTTTGTTTTGGCGGCGGCGGTAGCCTGCTTTCTTACTTCGCTTTCGGAAAGCGATTTAACAACCGCATCAAGCGTTGAGGCATAATTGTTTATTGTAAGCTCAGGAACGGTAAGACCCGCCTTTTTAAGCTCACTGTCTGCATTTTTAAGTAAAGCTTCAAACACCTTTTTTGAGCCCTCTGTGAGCTCGCTGTTTTTGCTTGTGAGTAAGTCCAGTCCGAGAGAAAGTTTGTTGCTGCCATCTGCTGCCTTGCCCGTACCTAAATTGAGTTTCTCGGCTCCTGCGGCAAGTTTATCTACACCTTGGATAAGTTCATTTGATTTATCAAGCAGTGTGCAAAGTCCGCCGTAAAGCTGAGATGAACCCGAAAGGAGCTGATCCATAGCCGATGTGAGCTGAGTAAGAGAATTTGTAAGGTCATCCGCAGAATTCAGCTTACCGGAATCTATTTTATTGAATACTTCGTTGGTTGCTATCGTTATCGTGTTGGTCATTTCAAAGTTTTTAACATCTGCGGTTATCTCAACATAGCTCGGAATATTAAGCTTTTGCTTATCGATGTTAAGGTTATCCTGCAGACCGGGGAAAGTAACCCCGATGACAGCGGTGCGGCTGCCGTCGTTTATTATTTTTCCGTTTGTAACATCAACATTTGTGAAAACCTTATTATCAAGCAGCATTCCCGTAAGCATTGCAAAAGGAACATAGATTTTCTCCTGTTTTCCGTCTATATTTACCGTCTGGTACTGATTGTTTGTATAATCATAACGGATAGTAAGTTTTCCGCTCTTTCCCGCAAGCTTTGAAGGTGATATTGATTTACCGTCAAGTGTGTAAGATACCGAAAGATTTACCGGTAACTCCTTTGATATATCGCCCTGAAGGTATATATCGTTGCCTTCGGCGTCCCAAACTTTCATATTGTCGCCGTTCAATGTATAGGTTTCGTTACCCTTTACATTCTTGACATTCTTAAGCTCCGACTTATCGTTTATTGTATCTTTGCCGGCTGCGTTCTTTATCCAATCGCTTACTATTATTTTTGAAACGCTGCCGTCGGCTCCGGCAAGTACGTAAACTGTCTCGTCCTTTGAGAGTTGAGCCGAAGAATCCTTCGAAGAAGAAGTTTTGCTCTCGGTTTTCGTGCTGTCATTACTGTTGGATTTTGCTGCAAATACGGTAGCGCCGAGACTGCACAAAACAAGCGCCGTGCAAAGTATTACCGAAAGCGGTTTATATGCAAATTTCTTTTTCATTTTTACTTTACCTCCGATTTTCTGATTATTTTTTTCATTCCGGATGTTGTGGCGCATATAAGTTTATCGCAAAGCATAAGCAGGGCCGGCAGAATGAATATTACGCAGAGCATACTTACCACTGCGCCTCTCGCCATAAGCATACACATCGAGCTGATGATATCGATGTTTGAATAAACCGCAACTCCGAATGTTGCCGCAAACAGTCCCATACCGGAAACAATTATCGAGGGTATTGAGGTTGAAAGGGCTGTATGAACCGAAGTGCGCTTGTCGTTCCCGGCAATTCGTTCGGCTTTATACCTCGTTGTCATAAGTATAGCGTAATCCACCGTTGCGCCGAGCTGGATAGTGCTTATGCATATAGGAGCTATAAACGGAAGTGATTGACCTAAATAATGCGGTAATCCGAGATTTATGAATATTGCAAGCTCTATTACCGATATAAGTATAAACGGAAGGCTTATGCTCTTTTCAACTATGGCTATTATCACAAATATTGCAATTATTGAAATAGCGTCAACAACTTTAAAGTCGTGATCGGTAGTTTCTATCATATCCTTCATACAGGGTGCTTCGCCTATAAGCATACCTTTGCTGTCATACTTCTTGAGTATATTGTTAAGACTGTCTATCTGAGCGTTAACGTTATCGCTTGCGACCTTGTATTCCGAATTTATAAGGAGCAGTTCCCATTTATCGCTTTTAAGGACACTGCTGAGTTCTTCGGGTATTATTTCCTCGGGAACTCTTGAGCCGATAACCGATTCAAGTCCGAGAACATATTTAACACCGTCAACCTCTTCCATTTCATCCATCATATCACGGACGGACTTATCTGAAACATCAGAACTTACAAGCACCATATGGGTCGAAGCTATATCAAATTCCTCCGAAAGTTTCGAGTTTGCTATAACATACTCCATATCCTTAGGCAGGCATTCGCCCATATCATAATAAACTTCGCTGTTTGTCTTTGAATATCCGTAATAGGCGGGGGGAACCAAAACAAGGAATATGACAAGAAATACGGGGAAAACTTTTATAACGCCGTTTGAAAGTTTATTCATATTCGGGATAAGCGATTTATGCTTTGTTTTCTGAAGCGGCTTATCGAGTACAAGTATCATTGAGGGCAAAACGGTTACGCAGCCGATAACTCCGAAAATAACGCCCTTTGCCATAACTATTCCGAGGTCTTTACCGAGTGTAAAACTCATAAAGCAAAGTGCCGCAAATCCGGCAACCGTTGTTACCGAGCTTCCCACAACGCTTGTAAGCGTTTCTTTTATAGCTACCGCCATAGCTTCATTATTATCGGAAAATCTTTCCCTTTGTTCGTTATAGCTGTGCCAGAGGAATATGGAATAGTCCATAGTAACCGCAAGCTGAAGGACTGCCGAAAGCGCCTTGGTTATGTATGAGATCTCTCCCATAAAGTAGTTACTGCCCAGATTTAAGACTATCATCATACCTATCGAGGCAAGGAACACAAACGGAACGAGCCAACCGTCAAGCAGCACGAGCATTGCAACCGTTGCAAGCAGTACCGCTATTCCGACATAAACCGGTTCTTCTCTTTCGCACAGATCCTTAAGGTCGGTAACAAGCGCCGACATACCCGAAACGAAACACTGTTTTCCGGCAATGGAACGAACCTGCCTTATGGCGTCCATAGTTTCATCGGCAGAAGTTGAGGTGTCGAAAAATATCGCCATAAGAGTTGCATTATCGGTATTGAATTCATTATAAATCGAATCGGGAAGCATCTCCTTAGGAAACGTAAGATCGGATATCCCGGCATAAGAAAGCACTGTTTCAACGTGGTCTACTTTCTTTATTTTATCGCTGAGTTTTTTAATATCCTTATCTTCCATATCTTCGATAACAACAAAGGAAAACGCACCCTTACCGAAATCGTCCAGCAACTCGTTTTGTCCCTTTACGGTATCCATATCCTCGGGAAGATAATTAAGCATATCATAATTTATTCTTGTTCCTATGATACCGAATATGCTCGGTATCATAAGAGCAACGGAAATTATGATAATCAGGACACGGTGTTTTACAACCGCTTTTGAAAATCTCATTTTACCTTATTCCTCTTTTCCTTCTTCGTAATCTATCTCAATAACATCGGGTTTTTGATTTTTGACTATTTTAACCGCCGTTATAACAGTGCTGAAATTCAAAATACCGTCACATAAAAGCGATATTCCGAGTATCACGGAAATAACATTGCTGCTCTCTCCAGGCCGGAACATAAGAATAAGTCCGAAAACACCGGATATTATTGAGATTGTAAGAATCAACCACCATTTATCTATTCCGAATTTTCTGGAATCAATTGCAATCTGAAGCTTAAACACGCTGTCGGCAAGGATCGAAATGCCGAGGGTAATGCAGATAAAGGTCATTAACGCTCCGGGATTTACAAGCATAAGAACGCCGAGCACGCATATAACGATACCGAACACAAGATCATACTGAAAAGCAAGTCTGTAAAGATCTTTTGAAAAATATCCTATAAGCTTTACTATACCGAAAGCGATAAGCACAACCCCGCATATTATTCCGAGCATTGAAGCGGAAAATTCGGGATTTACGATCAACATAATGCCGAGAACACAAAGCACTGCGGATATTATAATGTATCCCGTTTTTGCTATTCTCATCGGAGTGACAGAACGCATCTAAAACGCCTCCCCTTTTAAAATTTTCTCGGGCTCTGCCCGATTTCCTGATACAGTATACAAAGTTTTGCCGGTATACGGAATAGTCAAACCTGCCTTAACTGACGAAATTTTGTACAGTTTAAAGTGAATTGACCGAATTTTGGGCATAAACAGGGTGTTTGCCCAAAAAAAGGTCACATAAAATAAGTTTGTCCATTGAAAGTCGAAGTATTTTATGTTAAAATTATCGATGTAAATTCAAAAAAGGAGAGCTTTGATGAAAAGAGCAGATGAAACCGTAAAAATGGAAACCGTTTACATTGCGGCTGCTGTTATTATTCTCAGTGCACTTATGCAATCGGTATTCCTTATATTAAGGCGTTGGGACTATACTGTCCTTTTAGGTAATTTGTTGAGCGGCGGCGTTGCAGTGCTTAATTTTTTCCTTATGGGATACACTATTCAGTGTGCTTCCGATAAGGATTCCGACAAATCAAAAACTTTCATAAGAGGCTCACAGGCACTCAGGACGGTTCTCCTTTTTGCGGTTGCGGCGCTCGGTGTGGGACTTAATTGCTTCAACAATGTTGCAGTGATAGTTCCGTTGTTTTTTCCGAGAATAGCCGCCGGAATAAGACCCGTGTTTATGAAAAAGTAATGAAGGGCGGTGATACTGTTTGGAAGAAAAAAGCTTTAAATTCAAAGCGGTCGATATTGTTCTTCTGATACTTACCGCTTTGCCGATAATCTGCGGTATTGTCCTTAAAATTCTTTATACACCGCAGACCGAAGGAATAGAAATAACCGGAGCTCTGATATATTTTACCGCAAAGGCGCCTGTAAGCAACCTTATAATAACCGAATCGCAGATAAATTCCTGGCTTGTGATCGTTTCGATTTTCTTTGCCTGTCTTTATCTTACCCACGGTTTAAAGAGCAGCGGTAAAATTTCAAAACGGCAGATACTTTGCGAATGGATAATAGAGAAAACCGAAAATATGGTAAACAACGATATGGGTGAATATTTCAAAAATTTTGCCCCGTTCATTGCGGCAATAATGGCACTTTCCGCTTTTTCGAGTCTCCTGTCGCTTTTTGGGATGTATCCGCCGACATCGGATCTTAACGTAGTTGCAGGTTGGGCGGTTCTTGTTTTCATTCTTATAACCTACTATAAAATGAAATGCGGACCGGTTCAGTATTTAAAAAGCTTTGCCGAGCCCGTGCCGTTCTTAGCGCCGCTCAATATTATAAGCGAATTTGCAACACCTGTTTCTATGGCATTCCGTCATTACGGCAATGTTTTATCCGGATCGGTTATAGCAACTCTAGTTGCGGCAGGCCTTGCGGGACTGTCTAAGGCGGTATTCGGGTGGCTGCCCGAAACACTTTCGAGTGTGCCGTTTTTAAGGATAGGTGTTCCCGCCGTGCTGTCGGTTTATTTTGATATTTTCAGCGGATGTTTGCAAGCATTTATTTTTGCTATGCTTACTATGCTGTATGTTTCGGGAGGATTCCCCGAAGACCTTTACAGAAAAAGGCAGGAAAAGAAAAAACTTAAAAAGAAAATCAAAACGGAGGTAAATTAAAATGTTAGAACTTGCTATCGGTATTATTTTAGGTGGATGCGCCCTCGGCGCAGGCGTGGCTATGATTGCGGGTATCGGACCCGGCATAGGCGAAGGTAACGCAGTTGCAAAAGCGTGTGAGGCTATAGGAAGACAGCCCGAATGTAAAGGTCCCGTAACAACTACAATGCTTATGGGCTGCGCTGTCGCCGAAACAACCGGTCTTTATGCTCTTGTTATCGCAATACTTCTTATTTTCGTTGCGCCCAACAAGCTTGTTGATATTCTTTTATCGGCGATAAAATAAGGAGCTGAGATTATGCAGAGTCTTGATGTCATATCGATAAATATATGGCAGATAATCATATCGCTTTTAAATCTCGTGCTTTTGTTTTTCATACTTAAAAAATTTTTATACAAACCCGTTAAAAAGACCGTTGCCGAACGAAAGGCGAGCATTGAAGCCGAATACGAAAAGGCAGACGGTGCTTTAAAAGAAGCTCAGAGCAAAAAAGAAGACTACGAAAACAAGCTTGCCGCAGCGGAAAGTGAAGCCGAAAGTATTATAAACGAAGCTTCAAAAACTGCGGATAATGTTTCCGAGCAAAAGCTTAAAGAGGCAAAAGAAAAGGCAGACTATATGATAAGAAATGCCAGGAGCGTTATTGAGCTTGAACAGAAAAAGGCTGTATCGGATATGAAAAAGGAGATTGCAGAGTCGGCGTCACAGCTTACCGAAAAGCTGCTTGAGCGTGAGATCAATGAAGACGATCACAAACAGCTTATCGACTCTTTCATTTCAAAAATAGGTGAAGAAGATGACTGAAGCTGCTAAAGAATATGCCGGTGCTCTTTTTGAACTTGCCTGTGAAGAAAAAAAAGAAAATGAGGTTTTTTCACAGCTTAAAGCTGTAGAAAGCGAATTTAAAGCTCATCCCGATTATATCGATATTCTTTCATCGCCGGATATATCGGTTGATAAAAGGTGCCGAATGATTGAAGAGGCTTTTGAGAAAAGCGTTTTCGAATATGTGGTTTCATTTCTTGCGCTTATTATTAAAAACAGCCGTATAAGAGATTATTCCGACTTTGTTTATGAATATGAGCTTATGCTTATGCAAAAAAACCGCATATCAAAAGCAGTCGTCACAAGCGCCTTTGAGCTTTCGGACAGTGAAAAGCAGAAACTTACCGACAAGCTCGAGAAATTGAGCGGTAAAAAGGTTGAAGCCGTTTACAAAATCGATAAAAGCCTTATAGGCGGGCTTACCGTGTTTATTGACGGTAAGATTATGGACGGAAGTCTTAAAAATTCAATAAAAGAAGTAAAGGAGGAGCTCGACAAATGAGTGTAAGTACCGAAGAGATCGGCAGCATTATAAAAGAGCAGATAAGAAATTATAAATCAAAGGCTCAGATGACCGAAACCGGAACTGTAATACTCGTAGGAGACGGTATCGCAAGGGTGTACGGTCTAAAGGACTGTATGTCATCGGAGCTTCTTGAATTTGAGGACGGCAGTTACGGTGTTGCCCAAAATCTTGAAGAAGAAACCGTTTCGGTTGCCGTTCTTTCAGATAACAACAACATAAAGGAAGGCACCAAAGTAAGCCTTACGGGAAAGGTCCTTTCGGTGCCTGTCGGAGAAGGTCTGCTCGGAAGAGTTGTGGACGCACTCGGAAAACCTATCGACGGCAAAGGTCCCATAGAATACGCCGAAACACGACCTGTTGAGCAAGAAGCTCCGGGAATAATTGAGAGGGAAAGCGTTTCGGTTCCGCTGCAGACGGGTATTAAAGCTATAGACGGTATGATACCTATAGGAAGAGGACAGCGAGAACTTATAATAGGCGACCGCCAGACAGGTAAGACCGAAATTGCAATCGACACCATTATAAATCAGAAAAACAGCGGAGTTATATGCATATATGTTGCAATAGGTCAAAAAAACAGCTCTGTTGTTCAGCTTGCAAACGAGCTTGAAAAAGCCGGGGCTATGGAACATACCATAATAGTTTCGGCATCTGCCTCTCAGAGCGCTCCGCTTCAGTATATATCGCCCTATTCGGGCTGCGCTATGGCGGAATATTTCAGAGAGCAAGGCAAAGATGTGCTCATAGTTTACGACGATCTTTCAAAACACGCCGTAGCTTACCGTGCACTCTCCCTGCTTATTCGCAGACCGCCCGGCAGGGAAGCATATCCCGGAGACGTTTTCTATCTCCATTCAAGACTGCTTGAGAGAGCAGCCTGTGTATCAAAAGAGTACGGCGGCGGTTCAATAACCGCACTTCCTATTATCGAAACGCAGGCAGGAGATGTCTCGGCGTATATTCCGACCAACGTTATATCAATAACCGACGGTCAGATATTCCTTGAGACCGAGCTTTTCCACGCAGGAATAATGCCTGCGATAAACCCAGGTATATCGGTAAGCCGTGTCGGAGGCTCCGCACAGCTCAAAGCTATGAAGAAAGTATCGGGAGAGCTTAAACTTCTTTATTCGCAGTACAGGGAACTTGAATCATTTGCGCAGTTCGGAAGCGATCTTGATGCAGACACAAAGGCAAGACTTGCCCTCGGAGAAAGAATAGTTGAGGTTTTAAAACAAAAACGAAATTCTCCTGTTTCGGCGGGCTGTCAGGTTGCAATAATCTATGCCGTTATCAACGGTTATCTTGACAGTACCCCCGTTGAAGGCGTATCGGATTACGAACAAAAGCTTTACAGGCTGCTGCATTCAAAATATCAAGACCTTCTTGACCGTTTTGAGGCCGGTTTCTATGAGGAAAGCGACGTTGAAAGATTAAAGCAGGCTCTTGATGAGATGAAGGTGTAAGCTATGGGAGCAGATACAAAAGCTCTTCGCACCCGTATAAAAAGCGTTGACTCAACTCTTCATCTTACAAAAGCTATGGGGCTTGTCGCTTCATCAAAAATACGGAGGGCAAGCGAACATATGGCAGCTGCGAGAGAGTACAGCGACAGTTTAAACAGCATTATCCGTATGCTTTCGTCCTCAAGAGAATGTCTTAAAAGCCCCTATATGCAAAAAAGGGACGGAATCAAAAGGGTTATTGTTATTGCAGGAGACAGAGGCCTTGCAGGAGGATATAACGCAAATGTGTTCAAAGAGGCTGCAAAATTTTCGGGCAGCGAGATTATCCCCATAGGGAAAAGGGCCTGCGAAAGATTTTCAAAACCTCTTGTTACATCGGAGCACTTTTCACTCAAAGACTCTCACGACCTTGCAAAAACGCTTTGTGAGGATTTTAAAGACGGTAAATATTCGGAACTTTATATAGTTGCAACAAAATATGTATCTATGATGACGCAGGAGGCCTTTTCATTCAAAGTACTCCCCCTATCAGCTGAGGATGCGTCATCGGGTATACAGGCGATTTTTGAGCCCGACGAAGAATCCGTTTTAAACCGTGCGGTACTTGAATATGTATCGGGTATAATATCCTGCTGTGTTAAGGAAAGCTTTGCCTGCGAAGTGGCAGCAAGGCGCAACGCAATGGACAGCGCCGGCAAAAACGCAAAACAGATGATATCCGATCTGACGCTTAAATATAACCGTGCACGTCAGGGCGCAATAACTCAGGAAATAACCGAAATAGTTGCCGGAAGCGGCATATGAAAGGAGCTATTAAATTGGATAGTCAGCATAAAGGCAGAGTCTGCCAGGTAATGGGACCGGTAGTCGATGTCCGCTTTGAGGACGGTGATCTGCCCCCTATATACAATGCTCTTACCGTGCCGATAGGCGAAAAAACTCTAACGGTTGAAGTAGCACAGCATATCGGCGATAACACTGTAAGATGCATAGCTATGGCATCAACAGACGGTCTTAAGAGAAGCACCGAAGTTACGGATACCGGCAAACCGATAAGCGTTCCGGTAGGAAGGGAAACGCTCGGCAGGATATTCAATGTTTTAGGCGAAGCGGTTGACAACAAACCTGCCCCCGAAACTAAGGAGCGTTGGGATATTCACCGAAGCGCTCCCGATTATGACGAACTTTCAACCTCGGCTGAAATACTTGAAACCGGTATAAAGGTAATAGACCTCATATGCCCGTATTCAAAAGGCGGAAAAATCGGACTTTTCGGCGGCGCCGGAGTCGGAAAAACCGTTCTTATTATGGAGCTTATAAATAATATTGCAAAGGTACACGGCGGTCTTTCGGTATTTACCGGCGTAGGCGAAAGAACGAGAGAAGGAAACGACCTTTACAATGAAATGAAACAGTCCGGAGTTTTGTCAAACACCGCCTTGGTTTACGGTCAGATGAATGAACCGCCCGGCGCAAGAATGAGAGTTGCCCTTTCGGGACTTACTATGGCGGAATATTTCAGAGACAAAGAAAATCAGGATGTTCTTCTTTTTATCGATAACATATTCAGATTTACTCAGGCAGGAAGCGAGGTTTCTGCCTTGCTCGGAAGAATGCCCTCCGCAGTAGGATATCAGCCGACGCTCGCAAACGAAATGGGAGCGCTCCAAGAAAGAATAACCTCAACAAAAAAGGGTTCAATAACTTCTGTTCAGGCGGTTTACGTTCCTGCGGACGATCTTACCGACCCTGCCCCTGCAACGACCTTTGCTCACCTTGACGCAACGACGGTTCTTTCAAGAAGTATTTCTTCACAGGGTATTTATCCCGCAGTCGATCCTCTTGAATCCACGAGCCGTATCCTCTCCCCCGATATTCTCGGCGAAGAGCATTACAAAGTCGCCCGTGAGGTTCAAAGAATATTGCAGCGTTATCAGGAACTTATGGATATTATAGCCATAATGGGAATGGATGAGCTTTCGGATGAAGACAAACTGCTTGTAGGCAGAGCAAGAAAAATTCAGCGTTTCCTCTCCCAGCCGTTTACCGTATCCGAAAAGTTCACGGGAATACCGGGAACCTATGTTTCTCTTAAGGAAACCGTAAGAGGTTTTAAGGAGATAATCGAAGGAAAGCACGATGATCTTCCGGAATCCGCTTTCCTGTTTGTGGGCACCATAGATGAGGCTGTCGAAAAAGCCGAAAGGGAAAAGAAATGAATACCTTTAACCTCAAAATAGCCTCGCCCGAAGGGGAAATATTCAAAGGTAACGCTTATGCCGTATACCTAAGGGGCAGCGAGGGCGACCTTGCCGTTATGGCAGGGCACATACCTTTTGTCACCTCAGTTGTGGAATGTGACTGTAAAGTCGAGCTTCCGGACGGCGGCGAAAAAACAGGTCACCTTTCAGGCGGAATACTCACGGTTTCAAAGGATGAGACCGTCCTGTTATCGGACAGTTTCTATTGGAACTGATGTAAAACATAAAAAGATATAATACAAAAAGACAGAGGTCTCACCGAGAAAACGGTAAAACCTCTGCCTTTTTAATTGTTTTCGGCTTCTTTGCAACGCCGTATTATTTCGTCCGACATTCCTTTACACACCGAGAACATCGTTTTAACTTCATTTATCGCATTCTCCGGCATACCGCTCGCAAGCCAGTCTATATAAGCGCCGAAAAGCGTACATTTGAAAAACTTTTTGATTATTATTTTCTCGGTTTCGGCAATATTTTTATCTTTGAGCGCAGAGTCTATATAAGTATCAACAACATAACCGCAAAACTGCATAAGACTTTTTTCAAACATATCCCTGTTTAAAGATGTATAAATGTGCAGCATTGCTTTTTTATTTTTAAGAATATAATTAAATCCGGCGGAAAAGCACTCGTCGATATCCGTAAGGTCAGGGTATTCATCAAGCAAATTATCGAAAACCTCGGTTATAAGTTCCTCAAGCAGAGCGGGAATATCCTGAAAATGGTAATAAAAAGAGTTACGATTTATTCCGCACCGCTCAACGATATCTCTGACGCTTATTTTATTAAGCGGCCGCTCATTAAGCAGTTCCATAAATGATTCTTTTATTGCTTTTTTGGTAAAATTAGGCACCGGCATACCCCCTCAATATTTTATTTTACATTTTCGGTCGAAATCTGTCAACTGTTATTTATATCTTGACTTTGCAGTTAAAATATATAATAATCTATATAATAAAAATAAATGCACCGTAAGGAGAGTTTTTACAATATGAATATTCTTGTAACTCTGAATTCAGGCTATATTAAACAGCTTAAAATAATGTTATCATCGCTCAAACAGTCAAATCAAAGCACTCCGATTTCACTCTGTGTTCTTCACTCTTCGCTTACAGACGGAGATATTAAAGACATAGCTTCCGTCCTTTCCGCAAAAGACAGCATCTTACCTATCAGGGCAAATGCCGATGAATTCAGCAATGCCCCCACTACCGACCGTTACCCGTTTGAGATGTATTACAGAATTTTTGCTGCGGATTATCTTCCGTCCTCTCTTGACAGGATACTTTATCTTGATCCGGATATAATAGTAAAAGGCTCGCTCTCAGAGCTTTATAATATGCCGCTTGAAAAATGCCTGATAGCTGCCGCATCGCATGTCGGAAAAGTTATGACGAAAATCAATACCAAGCGTTTAAGCGAGGAGAAAAACGATATTCCCTACATAAATTCCGGAGTTATGCTTATGAATCTCGAAAGGTTGAGAAAAGAGCAATCAAAAGATAAGGTTTTTGAGTATATTGAAAAATATAAAGAACGCCTTATACTTCCCGATCAGGATATAATAAGCGGACTGTACGGAAACGATATAACGCTTATAGATCCGTATATTTACAATATGACGGAGCGTATGTTTGCGCTGCATCCCGATTCACAATCCTGGCTTAATTTAAAGTGGGTGAAAGAAAATTCGGTAATAATACATTACTGCGGAAGAAATAAGCCCTGGAAGTCGGGTTATGTCGGCTCTCTTGATGTTTTTTACAAACAGGCGGAAGAAATTTATGAGTCAAACTCAACGGATTAAATGCCAAATGCTTAACCGACCTCTCGGGTCCGGCTCTCGTGCTTTTCATAATAACCGATAAGATTGCCGTTATCATCTCTGAGCGCCACCATATAGATATCGCTGTTTTTCTTTACATTAAAATGTGTAAAAACAATATTTTTATCCTTATCTTCAATAAAAGACCGAACAACAGATTTAATTATATCGTTTGAACGGTTATTATGGCAGTCTAGAATGCTCTTTCCTATAAGAGCAGCCCCTCCGCTTTTGGAATAATTTTTTATTGCCGCAGGATTCATATATATTATCTTATGCTCTGTATTGCAGACAACAACAGGAGAAGTGTCCTGCTCAATAATGCTTTTAAAAAATGCTCCGAGTTCCATAAAATTACTCTCCGACAAGACTTTTTTCAAGACAAACGAGATTCACACCCTTGATACCGTGAAAATCACATTTTACTATACCGGCTTCTCGGTAACCACGTTTCTTATAAAAAGCTCTTGCGGGCAGATTAGTTGCATTTGTATCCATTCTTAAATATAAACGGCTGAGTTTTTTTGCACATTCCTCATAAAACTTAACAAACTCGGTTCCAGCTCCCCTTCCCTTATAGATCGGGTCTACGGCGAGAGTGTGAAGTACCAGGATTTTATCGTCAGGTATATCCTTAAACTGCCAATCGGCGAACCGATATTCATAAACCTGCTCACCGTCTATTTTTGCGGTTGCCGTAACCTCACCGTCAGATTCAAGCACAAAAAGCGTCCCTTTTTTAAGTGCTTCTTCGGCTGTTTCTCTCGTCGGATAAATTCCGCTTATCCAACCGACGGTAGAGGCTGCATCTTTCGCATTGATAGTGCGCTCGTATATTTCCGTTACTCTTTGAATGTCTCTTTCTGTTGCCTTCCTTATCATAAAATCACTCCGAATAATTCACAATGTAAAATTATAAAAATTGAATTATTGTTGTTTTCGGCAAGCGAGAATCAAATCCGCCACGCCTTACCAAAGTATAACATAAAATTCTTAAAAATAAAAGAGCTGTTTCGTCAAAAAACGAAACGGCTCTTTTAAGTTTTTTATAAACCCTTGTATTTTTTTCTTGTCGCAAGTCCGCCCCTGATGTGCCGCTCCTGTTTGTTTTTCTCAAGCACTTTTTTAACTTCTTTGTAAAGTTGCGGGTCACTGTGCATTAAACGCTCAGTAACATCTTTATGTACGGTGGATTTGCTGATTTTAAAAACCTTTGCCGCAGCCCTTACCGTAGCGCCCGTTTCAAGAATATATTCACCAAGCACTACTGCCCTGTCAAGAACCGTATCTCTCATACAATCAACTCCTAAAACGACTATTTGATTATATGAAAAATAACCCGTATGTATGCTTTTTTATCAAAACTCGGTTTTTTCCTTTTTATAATGGAAATTATTGTTGATTTTCGCCGGAATATTTAGTATAATAATGCGGTAAAATGCCACTTGGGGGAGCGATAGTCACGGGTAATAACACAAATTGTCATACAGGTCACAGAAAACGGGTTCGTGACGAATTTATAGCAAAAGGTTTTGATAAAAACACGCCGCCGCACAAGATACTTGAAATGTTGCTCTTTTACTCTGTTCCTCAGGTTGACACTAATATTACAGCGCATAATTTAATAAACAGGTTTAAAAGTTTAAACGGTGTCTTTTCCGCCGATATAAATGATCTTAAAAGCGTTGCCGGTATCGGAGAAAACTCAGCGGTTCTTATAAAGTTGGTTTCAAGTATTATGAACGTCTGTGCCTGCGAAAAAAACAGGATGGTTGTTGATTTTGCTACTACCGACGATATCGGCGAGTATTTGCTCAGAGAATATATCGGTATCAATGTTGAAAAATTAGGTGTTTTGTGCATAGACACTATCGGCAGGAAGTTAGACTTTGAATTCGTTGCGGAAGGCAATATTACGGCGGTCGGCATTTCATCGAGGGATATTATAAGGGTTGCCGTAAACGCAGGAGCAACAAATGTCGTTTTGTGCCATAATCATCCGAACGGTGTTGCTCTTCCGAGTAATGCGGATGAGGAAGTCACCAAGTTTTTAGCGGATACTTTGTCTCCTGTCGGAATAAGGATACTCGACCACATAATTATTTCGGGAAACGATTATATTTCAATGGCTCAAAGCCAAAATTACTCATACATTTTTGAATAGGTTGGTGAACGGGGTATGAGGAAAAGCAACGTTGCGAATATTATAACCTCTTTGAGGATAGTCGGTGCCGCAGCGCTTTTCTTTTTCAAACTTAAAAGTATTCATTTTTTAGTGATTTATTCTCTTTGCGGACTAAGCGATGTGCTTGACGGCACGGTAGCAAGAGCTATGCATATCCAAAGCGACGACGGCGCAAGACTTGACAGTATTGCAGACCTGATTTTTTATTGCGTAATGCTTATTAAGGTTATTCCCGCACTCTGGGGAAATGTTTCCGCATTCGTATGGATATTTGCAGGAGTTGTGATAGCGTTAAGGTGCGCAGCGTATATAACGGCTGCCGCTAAATACCGCCTTTTTGCTTCTGTTCATACATATTTAAATAAACTCACAGGGCTTGCGGTTTTTATTTTGCCGTATCTTATGGCTGTAACCGAACGCCACACGCTTATATGCATAACGGTTTGCTCAATAGGATTTGCAGCCTCTCTTGAGGAACTGCTTATACATATAGTTTCCGAAAACTATTCACAGTCAAATAAAATGTTGATAACTGCAATAAAGAACAGATAACGAAGAAATAAAGAGCTTCGTTATCTGTTCTTTTTTATTTACGAAAACAGATTTTATATACAATAAGGTAAGACACCAAAGCAAGCAGACAACCTATTATAACGTCAAGCAGTGAATGTTGCTTTACAAATACCGTTGAAGCACATATCAGCACCATTAAAACAGCCGAGGTTATCCGCAGGCCTGTTTTTTTTCGCATAAATTCGGGCGAAAACATTGTAAGGTGAATAACCAACGCCTCAAAGCAATGAAGACTCGGGCATGCATTAACGGGATTATCGCTTGAATAAATGATATTGCAGATAAAGGTAAAAACCCCCTTAACCTCAATGCTTTCCGGTCTTATCCCATAGACAGAAGTAGGATAAATCATAAAGACGAGAGTGCATAATATCATTCCCGGAAACAAAGCAAGACATTGCTTTTTAAATTCTCTTTTATCCTTAAAGCACATATAAAGCATCGGAAGCGGTACATATAAATACCAAATCACATACGGTATTATAAATGCCGGCACAAACGGTATTATATCGTCCGCCGCAAGATGCACCTCGTGATAAGCCAAACCCATATGCTGCGTTATAAAATACATTATCTCGACCGGTATAAACAGCAAGAAAAGCCATATCTGAGGATTTTCTTTTATAAGTTTTTTAAGAGAAAAGGTTTTCAATGCAACCCCCTCGCCGTGCTCAGTCAAGCTCATATCCGCCAACAGGACGGATCGCAATTTCAACACAGGAGCCTACGCCGAAAACAGCTTCTATCATAGATTTATACTCGGCAAAACGATTTGACGGTATATAACACTGTATGGTTCCGGCAAATCCGCCGCCGTGGACTCTGCAGGCACCCTCACCGTTTAAAAACTGCGATGTAAGCGCTATTGCAAGACAAAGGCCCTGTTCCGAGGGATTTGAAGTGGGATAAAGATTTTGAAGATATTTATAAGACGATTCCCCCGACTCGTTTACAAGCCTTAAAAATGTATTAAAATCCTCTGATTTAAGGGCAGCCTCCTGCTCCTCTACCCTGCGGTTTTCATTAAAGAAATGGAACGCCCTGAGCACTGCCCTGTCTCCGCAGGAATTACGCAAAACGGCTATACTTTTATAGAAAGTATCTTCGCTTGCATCCCTTAAAAACTCAACTCCCAGCGCCCTGCTTACCTTTTTACACTCTATTGTAACATCTGCATAATCCTGTGTAAGGTCGGCGTGGTTGCCGCCGGTATCGACAACGCAAAGTGTGCATCCGGACTTTTTAATATCGAGCTCTATCTTCTCAACCTTAGGATCTTCGGGATTATTAAAATCGGCATATGTAAAGCCGCCGGAAGAGCTTGCCATCTGGTCAAGCAAACCGCAAGGCTTGCCGAAAAACTCACGCTCGGCAAACTGTGAATATTTTGCCATGGTAACGGCATCAACCGCTTTATCGTTAAACAGGCCGTTCACAATATTTGCGACTAACACTTCAAATGCGGCAGAGGAAGAAAGACCCGACCCTTTAAGTACATTTGATGTTGTGTAAGCATCAAAACCGCCTACGCTGTATCCGTTATTTTTAAAGGCTGCACAAACTCCCCTTATAAGGGCTGCCGCTCTCCCTGTTTCGCTTTTTATTATCTCAAGTTCGCCTAAATCAATCTCATCCATAGGATAACCTTCGGATTTTATGCGAACAGTACCTGAACCGTTTGCACTGACGATGGCTATAACATCAAGGTCAACGCTTCCGGCAAGCACTTCACCGTGCTGATGGTCGGTATGATTTCCGCCGACTTCTGTTCTGCCCGGTGCGGAAAACAGACGAATATTATCACGGTTGCCGTAGAGGTCCTCAAATTCCTCAAGGGCTTTAATATAACGCTCTGCCGCTTTTGCCTCGTCCCCGTAAAGCATCTTGAATTTTTCGTTAAAACCGCCGCTTTTGATTTTCAGAATAACTTCAGATATATTCATAACATTGCTCCGTAACTAAAATTTTAAAGCTTTGAAACTATTTCAAGCGTGTCTCTTGCTATCGCAAGCTCCTCGTTGGTTGGAATGACAAATATATCAACCTTACTGTCGGGCGTTGATATTTTTACTTCTTTACCTCTGAGTTTATTTATTTCACTGTCGATACGAACGCCTATAAATCCGAGATTATCGCAAACATATTTACGAAGCTCGGGATCGTTTTCACCTATACCGCCGGTAAATGCTATAGCGTCTACTCCGTTCATAGCCGCAATATACGAGCCTACGAACTTAAGAATTTCATATCTCTGCATATCGACCGCAAGCTTAGCTCTTTGATTGCCTGCCGCAGCTGCTGCGCCTACGTCCCTGTTATCGTTTGAAATGCCGGAAATTCCGAGCATACCGGACTTTTTATTGCATATTGTGTTTACATCTGCGGGAGAAAGATGCTCTTTTTCTGCCAAATATGTGAGTGCCGAGGGGTCAAGCGTCCCGGAACGGGTGCCCATCATAAAGCCGTCAAGCGGAGTAAATCCCATAGAGGTATCAATGCAGACTCCATCCTTAACAGCCGTTATTGAGCAGCCGTTTCCGAGATGGCAGGTTATTATTTTAAGATCCGCCTTAGGCTTGTTTTCAAGAGCAGCCACACGGTCGCTGACAAAACGGTGAGATGTACCGTGAGCCCCGTATTTCCTTATCTGATACTTTTCATAATATTCATAAGGGAGAGGATACATATAAGCCTTGGGGGGCATTGTCTGATGAAATGAAGTATCAAACACAACGACCTGGGGAATCTTATCGCCGAATGTCTTTATGCAGGCACGGATAGCCAAAACATGAGCGGGATTGTGAAGGGGCGCCATAGCACCGAGTTCTTCTATCTGCTCAATAACCTTTTCATTTACAAGGCAAGAACCTTTAAATATTGCTCCGCCCTGAACTATTCTGTGGCCTATTGCGGATATCTCATCAAATGAGTCTATAACTTTAGCCTCGCTCTTTGTCAAAGCGTAAACAACCGCTTCAAACGCCTCACTGTGGGTGGGCATAGGTGTTTCGGCTTCGTATTTTCTGCCGTCTGCCGCCTTATGGGATATAGCTCCCGTTACGCCTATTCTTTCGCACAGTCCCTTTGCGAGAACCTTCTCGTCATCCATATCGATAAGCTGATACTTAAGAGAAGAGCTTCCTGCGTTTACAACAAAAATTTTCATATTCTTTCCCTCTTAACATTTTTAGTGTTGAAAACAAATAAGTTCTATGTTAAACTATCTAACATATGATATAATATTTTTACGGATATTTCAAGTATTATTTAAAATCGGAGGAATCATATTGGCGGTAACTGGTATAATAGCGGAATTTAATCCTCTGCACAACGGTCATAAACTGCTTATCGATGCGGCAAAGCAAGGTTCAAACACGGTTGCGTGCGTTATAAGCGGTAATTTTGTCCAGCGTGGCGATACTGCCGTTATATCAAAAATCAAAAGAGCTCAGGCGGCGCTTATGTGCGGCGTTGATATAGTAGCGGAACTCCCTGTTTTGTGGTCGATGTCAACGGCTCAGAACTTTGCCGTAGGAGCGGTCTCCCAGCTTTACGCACTCGGATGCGACGAAATTATTTTCGGAAGCGAATGCGGGGATATCGAAAAACTCATTAATGCCGCCGATATCCTTTTATCGGACAAGTTCGCATTTGAAGTGTCAAAAGCCGTAAAAGAAGGCTGCACATTTGCCCTTGCAAGGCAAAATGCCGCCGTATCGCTCGGTGCACACGAAGATGTTTTTAAATTGCCGAACGATAATCTCGCAGTAGAATACATTCTTGCCGCAAAAAAGCTCAGATTGCCGCTTTCTTTCAGATGCATAAAGCGTGAAGGAGCGAGACACGACAGTAAAGTGTCAAGCGGATGTTTTGTATCTTCGTCTCTCATAAGAGAAAGGCTTATCGGCGGTGACATTGCTTATGCCGAACGCTTTATGCCGATACAGATGAGAGGATTTATAACACCGGAAATGATATCCGATATTAAGAGAATAGAAACCGCTGTTCTCGCTGTTTTAAGGCTCAAAACCCCCGAAGATTTTAAAAATCTTCCCGATATAAGCGAAGGCATAGAAAACAAGCTTTATTTTTCGGTGAGGGTGGCTTCGGGGCTTGATGAACTGTATAATATGATAAAATCAAAGAGATACACGCTTGCGAGAGTGCGCAGGCTTGTTCTTTCAGCCGCCCTCGGTTTAAACGGCAGCGTTTTTATGACACAGCCGCCGTATGTCAGGGTTCTCGGCTTCTCCCCTCTCGGAGAGGCTCATCTCCGGCAGCATAAATCTTTTACGCCGATAATAACAAGAGCGGCGGCAATAAAGCAGCTTGACGATCCGGCAAAGCTCGTTTTTGACTGCGAATGCAAGGCTACAGATCTGTATTCCCTATCGCTTAGAAATCCACAGGAATGCGGATATGAGTATAAATATAAATTACTGAAAACGGAGTGTATGTAATGGTAACAGTTAAGGAAATCGAATCATATAAAGATTTCGGAAGAGTTGTAAGCATTTCAAACGGAGTTATAAAGGCTTATGTGACCGTTGATATCGGTCCGAGAATTATTTATTTCGGATTTGAAAACGGACAAAACATAATGAGAGACGACAGAGCATCCTTCGGGAACCTTTCCGACGAAAAGTTTGAAACATTCTTCGGAAAGGGCAAAAAATGGGAAAACCTCGGCGGTCACAGAATATGGCTTTCTCCCGAATCGTATCCTGAAACCTATTATCCCGATGACGCACCGGTTTCTTATGCCAAGACCGATTTCGGCGCAGTATTTACTCCGAATCCCGAAACCGAGAACGGGGTTGCAAAAACTCTCGAGATAAAAATGGATCCCGATGATTCGAATATGCAGGTAATAATGACTGTTAAAAACATAAGCGAAAAACCGCTTGATTTTGCTATTTGGGGACTTACCGTATCCGCTCTCGGAGGAAATCTTATTATCCCGATGAACGATAACGATACCGGACTTCTTTCAAACAGAATAATATCGGTCTGGCCCTACACCGATATGAGCGACAGCAGAATTTACTGGGGTAAAAAATATGTCACACTCAGGCAGGAAAGCACTGCCGACACTGCAATAAAACTCGGATTTGACCTTAACAAAGGCAGTGTTTACTATTGTCTCGGAGACGATGTGTTTACAAAGAGCTACGATACAAATCATCCCGACGGAAAATATCCTGACGGCGGCTGTTCGTTTGAGACATATACCTGCAACAATTTTACCGAAGTTGAATCGCTCAGCGAATTAAAGACGGTAGCTGTGGGACAGACCGTTTCAAACACCGAACACTGGAGTCTTTGCAAAAAGCCCTGCGAAGTTGATTTCAAAGACGATAATTCAATCGAAAATTTCCTCAAAAATCTTTAATTTTTTTACGGATTTGCAAAAAATTGCAAGTCCGTATTTTTATAATTTAAAAGAATAAGAAACACAGCGCCGTTAATAATATATTCGGTGATTGAAATGAAAGGTGTATTAAAGGCAATACTTACAACGGCAGTGTGTGCTGCGCTCTTTCTCTCGGCGTTTTTATTTTATACGAATATGAACGGTAAAAAGACGGAGAAAACAGAAGCAAAAGACAACAGTGTTCCTTATTACAAAAGCACTCCCGATGATTGCGGAGTGCTGGTTGAATTCCCCGACGAAACAGGTTGTGTCGTATACTTTGATTTCACAAAGGAAAGTATAACCGCAATTTTTACCGACGATGTCAAAAGTGTGGGAAAGAGCTTCAGAGGATATTCGGTCGACTATACTCTGTGCGCCGATTATGACCTCTTAAGCGGAATAATAGACCGCAGCGGCGGTGTCGATCTCAATTTGAAGGGCAGTCTCCTGAGGTATACGGGGGTTCAGATAACCGATATACTTTCGGGCATAGGCGATCCGACATCTATAAGAGGAATCGTAGCAAAAGCGATCTTTAAAAGCATATCGGAAAACGGCGTGACGAATGATGATATCGTTTATATAATAGAAAACAGCAAAACCGACCTTTCTGTTCCCGTATGTTTAAGCTGGCCGGAATATCTTAAGAATATGTGCAGAAATGCAAGTGTTATAAACTAAAAAATTGCGGTCAAAAAGACCGCAGTTTTTTATATTGTATTGTCTAATCATTATAAATATTCGATTTTATAATCTCCACCGAAGGAAATATATGTTTTAAGGGCTATGTTATCATTTTCTCCGTTTACGGTAAATGTAAAATAAGATTCCTTTAAAAAAGTTTTGAGCGTGGGTTTGAATGTAAGCGTATGCGTTCCGGAAATATCGGAAGAAAACCTTAGGACCCCGCCGTTTGAAAGAGTTCCGACAAAGACATTATCCAAAAACACATTATGATTTTGCGCACCGCCGCCGAACCGCTTTTCACGCATTATTGTAAAATTAACCAAATCTTATGCTTCCCTTCAATAATACTATTTTGAAAAAACAAACATTGCCGAACTGCCTGAAAGCCATTCGGATTTAACCTCAAGGTCTATTTTAGACCAGTTTTCGGGTACTTCAAGCGCATACCAACCCATAAGCTTTTTACCTGCCGCAATCTCACCGTCAAGCGTGCCTTCATCAAAAGCGACATTAGCGTTGAGCGAAAAATCACATTTTATATCATCGGCATAGGCGGTAAATAACATAAGGCTGCTTACATATTGTTCTTCATTTGAAATATTCTCTATTATGAATTTAATACCCACAAACGTTTTTCCGCTCTGGGGTTTAACGTGTTTCGTGCCGTCGTACTCTTTAATCTCGATTGCAGTAAATTTAAGATTTTCAAACACTGCGGTTTCATTAAGACCGAAAGTATCTCCGGCATCATCCTTTATTGCACTTGCTGCGGCAGAGGTCCGGCTTGCTGTATGAGTGCTGTTTTTATTCCCATCAGCGTCAAGATTTAAAACTTTATAAACGCCGAACCAGACAGCGAGTATAGAAACTATTGAGAGCAGTGTTGTTATTATAACACCAACGCCCCTATGAGGCACCGATGATGAATTGCTCGTTTCTCTTATAGGTGTAACGGCGACTGTACCGCAGTTTGGGCAGACATCCATATCCGAACTGTAAAAATGCTTACAGTTTTTACATTTTATTGTTTCCATCATTGTATTTACCGGAGCGCTCATTTTGAAAAAACGAACATTGCCGAACCGCTTGAAAGCCATTCGGATTTAACTTCAAGGTCTATTTTAGACCAGTTTTCGGGTACTTCAAGCGCATACCAACCCATAAGCTTTTTACCTGCCGCAATCTCACCGTCAAGCGTACCTTCGTCAAAAGCGACATTAGCATTAAGCGAATAATCACATTTTATATCATCGGCATAGGCGGTAAATAACACCAGGCTGCTTACAACCTGTGTTTCATTCGAAGTGTTCTCTATTATGAATTTAATGCCCACAAATGTTTTTCCGCTTTCAGGCTCAAAGTATTCCGTACCGTCGGACTCTTTGATCTCGGTTGCGGTAAACTTTAAACTTTCAAATACCGCTGTTTCGTTAAGCCCAAAAGTCATTTCATTTGAAGTTGAAGCCGAAGAGCTATTGTTTGCAGGGTCATAACTTTCCTTTGTAGGTGCATTGTCGCTTAAATCACACGCCGCAAGTGAAAAACAAATTATAACCGTAATTGCCGAAAGAAGTAATTTTTTCATTTTTGCAGTCTCCCCTTTATATATCGGATAATATACCGGCCTACGGGTATATTATACTCAATCTTTGAGTATTTGTCAATACTCAAAATCTGAGTACATACAATAAATGTAAGAACTATGTACTCGGGGTGTTATTATGAATTACAGAACAAGAATACGTGCCTTACGGGAGGATAACGACCTTACACAGTCTTTTGTAGGAAAAATACTGCAAAAATCTCAGCAGGGTTACAATCACATTGAAAGCGGAAGGGCGGAGCTGAAAATAGAAGACCTTGCGACACTTTGCAAATTTTATAATGTGACTGCCGATTATATTATAGGACTTACCGATACACCGAGACCGCTTGTATAAATACCGTTAAAATCGATTGACAGTTTTGATTGTTGAAGGTATAATGTATTTATCGACCTAAAGTGGGGGTATTTTATTTTGGAAAATATTATAGAGCTTTTCGGAAGCAATGTATTTAACGACAGCGTTATGAAAGAGCGGCTTCCCGAAAATGCGTACAAGCTTTTAAAGGAAGCGGTTGAAAGCGGTAAGGGCATTGACAGCAGCATAGCCGACACTGTTGCAGCTGCAATGAAAGATTGGGCAATCGAAAAAGGGGCAACCCATTTTTCGCACTGGTTCCAGCCGATGACGGGGATAACCGCAGAAAAGCACGATAGTTTTATCGTCCCCACGGGTGACGGTCATATTATAATGGAATTTTCCGGCAAGGAGCTTATAAAGGGCGAGCCGGACGCTTCTTCGTTCCCATCGGGCGGACTGCGGGCAACATTTGAGGCAAGAGGTTATACTGCCTGGGATCCAAGTTCTTTTGCATTCGTTAAGGACGGTACTCTTTGTATACCGACGGCATTCTGTTCCTACGGCGGAGAGGCACTTGATCAGAAAACTCCTCTTCTTCGCAGTATGGAGGCTGTAAATAAGCAGTCCCTCAGGATAGTAAAACTGCTCGGTGCGGATGATGTCAATTCTATGACGACGACCGTAGGTCCGGAACAGGAATATTTCCTTATCGATAAAGAAATGTATAAAAAGCGCCCCGATCTTATTTTCTGCGGCAGAACTCTGCTCGGTGCAAAGCCGCCTAAAGGTCAGGAAATGGACGACCATTATTTCGGAGTTTTAAAGCCGAGAGTTCTTGCCTTTATGAAGGACCTCGACAAGGAACTTTGGAAGCTCGGAGTGCTTGCAAAAACCGAACACAATGAGGTGGCACCTGCGCAGCACGAACTTGCGCCTATTTTTACTACGACCAATATAGCCGCAGACCATAATCAGCTGACAATGGAAATGATGAAGAAGATTGCAGACCGCCACGGTCTTGTGTGTCTGTTGCACGAAAAGCCATTTGCCGGAGTAAACGGGAGCGGAAAACACAACAACTGGTCTCTATCTACAGACACAGGTATAAATCTTTTAAAATCGGGCAAAAATCCGAGCGAAAATATACTTTTTCTGATAACTCTTGCCGCAGTTATAAAGGCTGTTGACGAACATCAGGATCTTCTGAGGATATCAGTTGCTTCCGCAGGCAACGACCACCGTCTCGGTGCGGACGAAGCTCCTCCCGCTATAGTTTCAATGTATCTCGGTGAAGAGCTGAACTCAATTTTGTTTGATATAGAAAGCGGCGTCAGGCACGATGACCGCAAAAAGGTCAGGATGACCATAGGAACAGAAGTTATACCTTATATCAAAAAGGACAATACCGACCGAAACAGAACTTCACCGTTTGCATTTACGGGAAACAAGTTTGAATTTCGGATGCTCGGTTCATCGGCTTCTATCTCAGACACCAATATAATGCTCAACACTATTGTTGCCGATTCTTTTATGCAGTTTGCGGACCGTCTTGAGAATGCAAATGATAAAAAAGCCGAAGCCTTTAATATAGTAAAAGAGGTTGTAAAAAATCACAAAAGAATACTTTTTGACGGAGACGGTTACTCCGATGAATGGAAAAAAGAGGCCGAGAATCGAGGTCTTTTAAATTTAAAAAGCACGGTTGACGCTATTCCCTATCTTTTAAAGCCCGAAAACATCGAATTGTTCGGGCGTCACGGGGTTTTAAATCAAACCGAAATAACCTGCAGAGCAGATGTTTCACTCGAAAATTACTGCAAGACATTGCACATAGAGGCTATGACGCTTAAAGAAATGTTAAGCCGTGACGTTATACCCGCAATAAGCAAGTATTCATCCTATCTTTGCAAATGCTTAACAGATAAGAAAGATGCTCTCCCCGGAATCGACTGCTTTGCCGAACAGGAGACCGTTAAAATACTTTCGGAATGTGAATCGAAGCTATATAAGGGAATCGGGGAACTCAAAAATATGCTTTGTGACGTTGCAAAGATTTCGGACTGCCTTAAAAGTGCCGAATTTTACCGGAACAGTATCCTTGAAAAGATGAATGAACTCCGTTCTTACGCAGACACTGCCGAGGAACTTACTCCGAGAGATTTCTGGCCGTATCCTTCATACGGTGATTTACTGTTTAAGATTTAATAATTTTTAAGTTTGAGGCTGACATATTTGTAATGTCAGCCTTTGATTTTGTAAAATTTCAAAATGTAAAAGTTTAAAATAATACTCGCTTTTTCGTAAAAAAATGCTTTTTTCAATTATTGTATTGAAAAATTTGCAATATGTGATAAAATTGACAAAAAGGGTGTTTAAACAAAATCCGTCAGCCAAAAGCAGACATTATGAGGTAGGCATTATATGAGTTCCCAAAATAAAATAGATATGACGAGCGGACCGCTATTTAAAAAGATCTGGATCTTTTCGATACCTCTTATGGCGTCGGGAATATTGCAGCTCCTTTACAATGCTGCCGATATAATCGTTGTCGGAAGAGCCGTCGGTAAGTCGGCACTTGCGGCGGTAGGCTGCACTGCTCCTATGGTAAACCTCATAGTCAATTTGTTTATGGGACTTTCGGTCGGAAGCAGTGTGCTCATATCTCAGCTGAGCGGAGCAGGAAGAAAGGATGAACTCCCAAAAGCGGTCCACACCTCGGTTGCGGTAAGTATAATCGGCGGACTTGCGGTCGGATTAGTAGGATTTATTGCCGCAAAGCCGCTTTTAACACTTATGGGCACACCCGAATCATTCATAGACGATTCGGTGCTCTATGTGAGGATTTATTTCTGCGGTATGCCTGCAATAGGAGTATATAACTTCACCTCCGCAATACTCAGGGCTGTCGGAGACACTAAAAGGCCTATGATATTTCTTCTGATATCGGGTACGGTAAATGTAGTCCTCAACCTGTTTTTTGTTATCGTGTGCGGTATGAGCGTTGATGGAGTTGCGCTCGCAACCGTTATATCGCAGTGTGTTGCGGCGGTGTTAACCGTAAGCTGTCTCATTAAAAGCGACGATGAACTGAAATTACATATCAAAGAAATAAAAATAACGGGGAAATATTTAAAACCGATAGCTTCTATCGGTATTCCCGCATGTGTTCAGGGCGCAATTTTCTCGCTTTCGAATATGCTTATACAATCCTCCATAAATTCCTTCGGGGATACGGTTGTTGCCGGAAGTTCCGCCGGCAACAGTTTAGACGGATTTATTTATACTGCGCTTAACGGCATTTCACAAGCCACTATAACATTTACCGCCCAGAATGCAGGTGCGGGTAAATACGAACGGATACGCAAAGTTATAACAAACTGTCTTATTTCTATTTTAATAACAAGCGTTGTTTTAGGTATAATATTTATTTTTGCCGGCAGACTTTTGCTGAGTTTCTATAACAAAGATCCCTATGTTATAGACGCCGGTATGGTAAGATTGTTATGGCTTGCCCCGACATACTTCCTTTGCGGATTTATGGAAGTCTTTGCCGGAGCTATAAGGGGAATGGGCAAATCTTTCCTTCCGACTGTTGTAACCCTTGTCGGCGCTTGCGGACTAAGAGTGCTCTGGCTCTTCACAGTTTTTGTTTTGCTGCCGAGACCGTGGGTGGTTTATGCATCTTATCCGATAAGTTGGCTTATCACCGCCATTGCCCACGCTTTCTGCTTTGCCGTAATATATAAAAAGAAAACCCTTAAAACCGAAGAACCGATATCTTAGACTCAGCCCTAAACAGATACAAAAATACTGACTGTAAGATTTTTACAGTCAGTATTTTGTTTCTCATTTATCATATCACACTGTTTCTTTTTTATTAAGTTTTGCTTTATTTGATATCAAGAACAAGCAAACCGCAAAAATAACAGCTTCACAAATCGGCAAAGCAAGCCATACACCGTTTATACCGAGGCCGAGAGGCATAACATACAAAAGTACAGAGCTAAGCATAATACTCTTTGCCGCAGCTAAAGCAAGAGATGTTTTTTCTCTCATAACCGACTGGAGATAATATGTCACCGTTATATTTACACCGAGGAAAACATAGAGCGTTGAATAAATACGCATTATTTTAGGCGCAGCTGCCAAAACATCTGGTGTAGCTTTCATAAAGAGCTTTACTATGGTAACCGGCAAAAGCTCGGATACGGCGGTAAAGACGATTCCCATTACGGCGGCGGTCATTACCGCCATTTTAAGGAATTTTGATACACGCTTTGTCTCTCCTGCCCCGTAATTAACCGAAACAAGCGGCTGTATCGCCTGACCTATTCCGCTGTATATTGCCTGAATCAGCATTGCGATTGTCGAAACTACCCCGTAAACCGAAAGGTCGATATCAAAACCGTAACGCAGGATCTGATTATTTATTATTATAGCCGTTACAACCGTTCCGAAGTCAAGTATGCCGGAGCTTATACCGACAACCATAATTCTTCCGATTTTCTTTATTATATTTTTTACCGCTGCGAATTTAAGCCCGCAGTTTTTCTTTAAAAAGTGTGTAAGCATAATAAGGCACTGTATGGTCGTTCCCGTAACGGTAGCTATCGCCGCACCCTCTATTCCCATATTAAGCGGAAACACAAAAAACCAGTCTCCGAAAACATTAAAAAGTCCGCCGACTATGACTGCCGATGTGGCAAGAGCGGGAGAATTATCGTTTCTTACGAATGCGCCGAGAAAAATCGAAAATATAAAAACAGGCCAGAACCTTATAAGCCATTTACCGTATTTAATAACCGTCGGATAAATAATCTCGTCTGCTCCGAAAAACATAAATATCTGTTTTGAAAAAAGAAAAAACAAAAGCCAGGTAACTGCCGTAAACAAAACGGAAATAATAACCGCAACGGTAAAATATCCGTTTCCCTCTTTTATATCCCCTTTTCCCTTCGCATTACTCATAAGCACCGCTCCGCCGATTCCGAAAATTATGCCTATGAATACCTGTATACCGAAAACAGGATTTATAACAGCAAGCGCTGCCGTTCCTATCGGTCCCTCATATTTGCCCACCGCAATCGTATCAACCAAACTGTATATCGTAACAGCCATTGCGCTGCCTACGGAAGCTGCAAGATATTTAAAATAAATTGATTTTATATTGCTCTTTAAATAATCCATTTCATCCTCGTAAAAACAAAAAAATCGGCTGCAATGATAAAGGAACCTTTATCATTGCAGCCTGTTTATTTAAGGTTATCAAGCCGTAAGATAATATCTTACAAGCGACTGCAAGAGAGTGTCTCTGTCCACTTTTCTTATAAGGTTACGGGCGTTATTATGCGTGGTAATATAAGTAGGGTCTTCAGACAAAATATACCCCACTATCTGATTTATAGGATTGTATCCTTTTTCCTTAAGCGCATCGTAAACAGTGACCAGAATTCTCCTGATTTCCTGTTCGGTTTGGTCGCCTATTGAAAATGTCATCGTTTTATCATTCATAAATAACACCTCTCACTTACCTATTGTATAACTCTTTTATAAAAATTTCAAGAGTTATTTTCTCAGTTGCGCACCCACTGTCTCAAGTTTAGTTATAATTCTGTCGCATACTTCGTCTATCTGTTGATCCGAAAGGGTCGAATCGTTAGACCTGAGCCATACGCTGTAAGCAACGCTCTTCTTACCGCTCGGGATCTGTGAGCCGGAATACACATCGAAAAGACTTAATTTTTCGAGCAATCTTCCGCCGCCGCTTACGATCGCTTTCTCAAGGTCTCCTACAGGTATATCGGCATCGCACAGCATTGCAAAGTCTCTTTCGACCGCAGGGAATTTCGGAAGGGGCTTGTATACGGGTTTGCGCTTATTTAAAGCATAAAGCACATCAAGCTTTACTTCGGCGACATATACCCTGTCTTCTATACCGTAGCTCTCCGCAACCGCAGGATGAATTTCTCCGAAAACGGCAGCAGGAATATTGTTTGCCCTAACAATCGCCTGTCTTCCGGGATGAAGGAACGGCTCTGTGCTGCGTTCATACTGCGTATGAGCTCCGAAAAGCCGCATAACATCTTCTATTATACCCTTCAAGGTAAAAAAGTCCTCATCCTTACCGTAAATTCCTACGGAAAGTGTGGGAAGTTCATCGGGCTGCTCGGTAAGCGGCAGAGATTTAGGAATAAAACGCTTGCTTATCTCAAAAAATCTTCCATCCGTTATCTTACGGTTTATATTCGTTGAAAGAACATTCAACATACTTGTTACAAGCTGAGTCCTGAGTACCGAATACTCGTCTCCCAAAGGATTTATCAGCTTTATTGCATTCCTGCGTTCGTCATCATCGCTGAGCTTTAATGTATCAAGCGCCGAAGACGAAATAAACGAATATGTCGTTATCTCGTCGGCTCCGAGCGAGCAAAGCAGGATTTTAAGCTTATCACTCTTTATCCTTTCGGGAAGCTTTTTGCCCCTTATAACATTTCCTCTCATAGGCGTTCCGACAATATGGTCATATCCGTAAATCCGCATAACCTCTTCCGCAAGGTCGGCTCTGCCTTCAATATCGTCCCTTATGGAAGGAATTTTACAGGTGAGCAGATCTCCTACGCAGACGGCGTTCAAGCCTAAGCTGTTTAAAATATCGACAACCGTCTTTTTCGGTATCTCAACACCGAGCAGAGCAAGTATGTCAGACACCTTAACGGTAAGTATTCTGTCCTTGGGAAGCCCGTTATTACGGTCTATCTCGCCATCTATTATATCGCCTGCATCGAGCTCATATATAAGCCCGAGTGCTCTCTCCATAGCATAATGCACATTGATAATATCAACGCCTCGCTCAAATCTTCCGCTTGCCTCGGTTCTTATGCCGAGACTCCTACCCGTTTTACGGACATTATCTCTGCGGAACTTTGCAGCTTCAAGGAAAAGATTTTTTGTATCATCCTCAATTTCACTTTCCTTGCCGCCCATTATTCCGGCAAGGCAGGAAGGCTTGCTGCCGTCTGCAATAACGAGCATATCGGGGGTAAGTGAGTATTCGTTTCCGTCAAGCGTTGTGATGCTTTCACCTGCCTTTGCGTTACGGACTATTATCTGCTTATCCGCAAGGTCATCATAATTGAATGCGTGCATAGGCTGACCAGTTTCAAGCATAACGAAATTCGTTATATCAACAATATTGTTGATAGGTCTCATTCCTGCTGCGGTTATCGCTTTTTGCATCCAAACGGGAGACGGCGCTATTCTTAGATTTTTTACGACTCTTCCGATATATCTCGGACAAAGCTCAAAATTTTCAATCTTTATATCTATAAGGTCTTTAATATTTCCGCCCGATGTTTTGTATTTCGGAACAGGCGGTTCGAATTTTGTGCCGAGAACAACCGAAATTTCTTTTGCAACGCCCAAAAAGCAGTTACAATCGGGTCTGTTTGCGGTTATCTTAAAGTCGATAATGCAGTCGTCAAGTCCCAAAACCTCACGCATATCCGTTCCGGGTTTTACATTTCCGTGAAGTATCATTATACCGTAAACCGAAGCTCCCTCGTAATCCGCCTCGGTAAGGCAAAGTTCTTCACCGGAGCAAAGCATACCGTTTGACTCCACTCCCCTGAGTTTTCCCGAAACGATGTGCGCTCCGTTCGGAAGATAACTGTCATTCAATGCTGCCGGAACAAGGTAGCCTTCGCAGATATTCTGTGCGCCTGTAACTATCTGAACTGTCTCCTCTGCGCCGACATCCATTTGGCAGATCTGCAGATGGTCGCTGTTTTCGTGAGGGGTTATTTTAAGTATTTTCGCAGCTACTACATTCTTTATGTTTTCGCCCTGTTTTTCAATACTTTCAACCTCAAAGCCCGCCATTACCATTCTGTCGCAAAGCTCGTTTACGGGCACATTTATATCAACATAATTTTTAAGATGATTCAGTGATATTTTCATAAAACCGTTACCTCCTTAAAACTGCTCGAGAAAACGTTTATCGTTTTCAAAAAGCAGACGGATATCGCTTATTTTATACCTTGTTGTCGTTAGTCTGTCAAGACCTATTCCGAAAGCAAATCCGCTGTAAACTTCGGGGTCTATTCCACAGCTGCGCAGAACATTCGGGTGAACCATACCTGCCCCGAGAATTTCTATCCAGCCGCTGCCTTTGCATACTCTGCAGCCCTTTCCGCCGCATTCCGAACAACTTACATCGACCTCAACCGAAGGCTCTGTAAACGGGAAGAAAGAGGGACGGAACTTAACCTTTGTTTCGGGTCCGTATATTTCGTGGGCAAATTGTTCAAGCACGCCCTTTAAATCACACATAGTTATACCCTTATCAACAACAAGTCCCTCTATCTGGTGGAAAACCGGAGAATGCGTAGCGTCCACCTCATCTGCCCTGAAAACTCTTCCCGGACAGATTATACGAATAGGAGGTTTGCGTGTTTCCATAGTGCGAACCTGGGCTGCGGATGTCTGTGTTCTGAGAAGCAAATTATCCGCAAGATAGAAGGTATCCTGCATATCCCTTGCAGGATGGTCTGCCGGAACATTCAGGCATTCAAAGTTATAATGGTCGGTCTCGACTTCGGGACCGTCAAGCACATCAAATCCCATAGACTGGAATATATCTATCATATCGTTTAAAACGGTATTAAGCGGATGAAGTCTCCCTACCGTTCTCTTTTTTGCCGGCATAGTTATATCCACTGTTTCGGATCTGAGCTTCATTTCGGTCGCTTTTTCCTTAAGATCTGCACTTTTTTCACTGATAAAACTTTCAAGCTTTGACTTTGCTTCATTTACAAGCTGCCCCATTTTAGGACGCTCTTCAGGAGAAAGCTGCCCCATTTGCTTTAAAATGGCGGTAAGCTCGCCTTTTTTGCCGAGATATTTTATTCTCAGCTCTTCGATAGCCTTTTCATCCTGAGCAGACTCTATCGCCGCCTGTGCGGCAGCCTTGATAGCTTCAAGCCTTTCTTTCATTTTTATATCCTCCGTAATCAATTTTTCGGGCAAAATAAAAAAGCTCTGCCCTGTAAACAGGACGAAGCTTGAATTTAAAACTCCGTGGTACCACCCGTAATTTTCGCTCAAAGAGCAAACACTCTTATGACCTTTAACGGTGTCTGCCGGCGCAGCTTACTTGAAATTCGTTCGGCAACGCTGCTCGGAAGGGAACTTCGGTCACACTATTCGCAAGATCGCTTTCAGCCGTGGCGGTCCTCTCTTATATGCGAAAAAATGAGCCTACTTTTCTTCGTCATCGCATTTAACGCTACTATGATAACACCAAAAACCGAAATTTGCAAGTGTTTTTTGCCGAAATATTAACGGTAAGTTCACAAATTTGCGATTTTAATGTAAAAATAACGGAATATAATATCAAACAGAAAGGAAGATTTCTATGGATGACTTTAAAAATGAAAATATAAACGGCGATAACATTCAGGAAGGCGGAAACATTTCCGGTTTTGACAGCGCTGAAAATTTAAACAGGGACTCAAACGGCGGTAATTATGAAAGCGGATATACCGTAACTCCGGACGGCGGATTTTACAATCACACAAAGGATGATATAATTCAGGATTCATCATATCATTATGAGGAACCGCAAAGCAGTTCAGCCGAACCCGAAAGAGAATATTCTTATGAAGCCGGAAGCGGCGTTTATTCTTCAAGGCCTTATGCTGTGCCTATAACAGAGGTTAAACAGAAGACCAAGAGGACCTACAGTGCGGTGGTTATAGCGGTTTCTGTTGTGTTATCGGCAGTCATAGCGGCCATAAGCAGCGCTGCGGTTGTTATGGCGCTTAAAGGAACTTCTTCCCGAACGGTAACGCAACTGCCGTCGGTGTCACAGAGTAATACCTCATCGGAAAATTCAAACGCTTCGGATGTAAACATAGGTCAAAGCGAGGATTCCTCAACAATTTCATCTGCCGTTCAGGCGGTTGCCGCAAAATCGGGAAAGAGCGTTGTCGGAATAAGAACTACCACCTCCGTAAACAGCTTTTTCGGCGGCAGCAGTGAATCAACCGGAGAAGGTTCGGGAGTTGTTTACACGGCGGACGGTTATATCGTAACAAACTACCACGTTATAAGCGGCGCTGTTTCAAGCAGCAAATCAAAGATAGAAGTTTTCTTTGATAACTGCAACACACAGTCATTTGAAGCGTCGGTTGTGGGATATAATATAGCATCTGACCTTGCGGTAATCAAAATAAACGCAACCGGTCTTACTCCCGCTGATTTCGGCGATTCTTCAAAGCTTGCGGTCGGACAGTATGTCATAACCATAGGTGCTCCCGGCGGACTTGAATTTATGGGAAGCGTTACCTACGGTATAATAAGCGGTCTTGACAGACAGGTATCGAGCAGTTCGGGTGTCGGCCTTATACAGACGGACGCCGCTATAAACCCCGGTAACTCCGGCGGTGCGCTCCTTGACACCTCCGGCAAGCTTATAGGTATAAATTCTTCCAAAATAGTTTCCGAAGAATTTGAAGGTATGGGATTTGCGATACCGGTAAACAAGGTTATTGAGGTGTGTAATAATATTATAAACAACAAGGGTACTTCGGAGCCTTATGTCGGTATAACGGTAAGCGAAAAATATACCGCCGAAGTCCTTGAATACTACGGTTACCCCAAGGGCGCAGTTGTATCGAGCGTGGCAGAAGGAAGCCCTGCGGAAGATACCGGAATAAGCAGGGGTGATATAATCACTGAATTTAACGGCGTTAAGATAACAGATTATACCGTTTATACAAAGACCCTTGCTAAATGCAAGCCCGGCGATACGGTTTCGGTAAAGCTCTACAGAAACGGCAGAAACTATACCGCAAAAATTAAAATTGCCTCAAACACGGTAAGCTGATTTTTTTCATTTTCATATTCTCCTAAAAAGTTCTGCCTTTACAAGATTTTTCGTCTTGTAAAGGCAGAACGCTTTTTTATTCTAAATCCCATATGTGCCTGTAAGAGGGTCTTTAAAAAGCAGTATATCGGGCGGGAAAAATGTGAATATCATAAACATAATCCCTATAAGGCAAATTACCGCAAAGGAAATTGCAGGATATTTACATCCGCTCATTTTTTTCTTCATAAGTCTTGCTTCTGTAATAAACGATATAATGACGGACAGCAAGAATATACCGATATTAACAACAGCGCCGGACTTACATACAGCACCGTTATAGGTATAAAATAAAACGGGGACCGAAATAAGACCTATAAGAATACCCGCAAGCTTAATGCACCAAAAATTCCGATATTCCTTAAAAAAGAACCGCTGTACGACAGCAAAAATAAACAAAGGAAAAAATATCAGTTTCATATGCTCAAATGTCGATTCATTTACGGCGGAAATCAAAGCCGCCGCCTTGCTTTCACCTGTCAGTTCATACAGAAAATGAAGCAACACTCCGAAAAGCGATGCAAATACAACGCCTGCCGACTGCCATATACATATTTTCTTTTTCATATTACTACCACCGATAATCAAATTATATGAACTATTATCAGAATATGTAATATTTAAACACTTTATACTTTAAATATACTTGATTATCGGCATAATTCCGTTCTTTTCGATATCAATAACGGCATACGAAGGACCGCCTTGTCTCGGAGCAGAACAAGAACCGGGATTAACAACATAAATACCGTTTTCATACGATGTATGGCTTATATGAGTGTGTCCGAAAAGCGCTATATCACAATCAAGCTGCCTTGCCTTTTGGGTAATTGTGCCTATGCCGCTCTTTACGCCGTAAAGATGACCGTGGGTATAAAACACCCTGTGCGTTCCTATAATCGCAATATCGCCCAATGGATATCGGCTCATAAAATCACAGTTTCCGGAAACTATATGGAATTTTTTATCGGGATAAATAATATCAAAATCTTCTATATCGGATGTTACATCCCCGAGAAAAAATATATGCGAAGCTTCTTTTTCAAGAGATATTATTTTATCCACCGTACCCTGACGGCGATGTGAATCCGAAATAATAACTAAACGCAGTTTTTTCACCTCATAACATTTAACTGAATATCATAGAATAAATATGTAATGTAACGGGAGTGGTAACTATGAATAACAGTGACAAAGATAAAATAATAGGAAAGATTTTAAAGTCCGGCGGCACATTTTCAAAAAATGATCTTGAAAAAGCAGCCGGAGGCGATATGAGCGGAGTCTTTTCAAAGCTTAACAAGGAGGATTCCGAGCGTATAAAGCAGGCGCTTTCAAGCCCTGAAAAGGCAAAGCAATTGCTTTCAAGCGATGCAGCCTCAAAGCTCATACAAAGTCTGCTCGGGAAGGATAAAAATGGACGATCTCAGTGAAAAACTTGCCGATATCCTAAACGACCCCGAAAGTCTCGATAAAATCAAAAAAATGACCGAAAGCCTGCTCGGAGAAAAGGAGGAAACACCCTCCTTACCCGATGCCGGCTTATTGTCCGATATGCCCGACCCTGCCGATATGAAAAAAATAATCGGTATAATGTCACGGCTCAAGGCGGAGAACAACGACAGCCGTACAATGCTTTTAAAGGCACTAAGACCCAATCTCAGCCCGAAACGGCAGGAAAAGGTCGATCTTGCCATAAAAATGCTTAAAATAATCGACTTATTGCCGTATTTAAAGGAAAGCGGCATAATGAATATATTATAACCGAGGTGCGGGTATATGACAGAGGAGCAAAACTTTTTTGTGAAACAGCAAAGAGCTATGGAGCAGATGAAAGAAATGCAAAGAAAGTCAAGCGAATCGCATCACTCTATGCCGCCCGCACCGCCGTTTGTTAAGTTACCCGAACGAAAAACAACAGACAGGGAACAAAACAACAAAACTCACGGCAACCAAAATCAAAATGATAAAAACGGGATAAGCGATCTGTTAGGCGGACTCAACCTGCCGTTTTTAAGCGACATAAAAAATGACAGCGACATAGGGCTCGTTTTAGGTCTTATCTTGATACTTATGAGTGAAAAATCCGACCGCCTTTTAATGCTCAGTCTGCTTTATATTTTAATGTAACCTAGTTCAAAAAAGAATACACGGTTTTCAGATAAAATCAAGTTACAATTCGGTTACATTTTTCGGTTATTTTTTGCATTTTTTGGTCTTATGTAAACCGGGACAACCTATTGAGTTATTCAACTTATCCACCGTTTAATCAACTGTTTTTCAGTGGAAAAGCCATATTTTCGCAGTTTTCAGTCTGAAAACGGTGGATAACTCGGTTGATAAGTTGAAAATCCGAATATGCATAAATAAAATGAATAAAAAATTATGTAAATCAAAGTCGAATTATACGGCGTCCTGTTTTGGCGTTTTCGACAGGCCGTCGCAAATTAAAATTTTAAGAAAATTTATCAAAACTTTCTATACATCAAGGCTCCACGGCAAAATTGCCGTGGAGCCGCAAAACAACATTACAACATATCTAAAAACTCAAGACCTACAGATTTATCTATTTTGATAAATACTTATGTATCGATTCCGCAGCTTTTTTTCCGGCTCCCATAGCGAGAATGACAGTAGCCGCACCGGTAACGGCATCGCCGCCTGCATACACGCCTTCTTTCGTAGTCTTCATCGACTCATCAACTATAAGACAGCCTCTCTTATTTGCTTCAAGACCGTTTGTAGTTGATCTGATAAGCGGATTCGGAGATGTTCCGAGAGCCATTATAACAGAATCCACCGGAATAACAAACTCGGAATTCGGTATCGGCTGAGGTCTGCGACGACCGGAAGCATCTGGTTCGCCGAGTTCCATTTTAACACACTCTATACCCGTAACATATTCGTTTTCATCAGAGAGGATACGAACGGGATTGCAGAGCAGCTTAAACTCTATCTCCTCTTCCTTTGCGTGGTGCACTTCTTCTTTTCTTGCCGGCATTTCTTCTTCGCCTCTGCGGTAAACCACATAGACATTTTCAGCCCCCAGGCGCTTTGCGCAGCGGGCAGCGTCCATAGCGACATTTCCGCCTCCTATTACCGCAACCGACTTTGAATGCTTTATAGGTGTATCATAATCGTCAAGATAAGCCTTCATAAGGTTTATTCTCGTTAAAAATTCATTTGCGGAATAAACGCCGACGCTTCCCTCGCCTTCGATTCCCATAAACATAGGAAGTCCTGCTCCGGAGCCTATAAATATTGCGTCAAATCCCATTTCTTTTATTTCATCAAGAGAAAGGACTTTACCTATTACCATATCGGTTATAATTTTTACTCCCGCTTTTTCAAGGCCCTCAATTTCTTTTTGAACTATAGCTTTTGGCAAACGGAACTCCGGTATACCGTATACCAAAACTCCGCCGGCAGAATGGAATGCCTCAAACACCGTTACTTCATATCCGAGCTTTGCAAGATCTCCCGCACAGGTAAGACCCGAGGGACCTGCACCTATAACGGCAACCTTTTTGCCGTTCTTTTCGGGACTTTCAGCACCGTTTTCAAAATTATTCATAAAGTAATCGGCAGCAAAACGCTCCAGCCTGCCTATTCCTACGCTTTCGCCCTTTATTCCTCTTACGCACTTACCCTCGCACTGTGACTCCTGAGGACAAACCCTTCCGCAAACCGCAGGCAAAGAGCTTGTCTTTGATATTACTTCATATGCGCCCTTAAAGTCGCCCTCGACTATTTTGGCTATAAAGTCGGGTATCTGCACATTCACCGGACATCCCGATACACAAGGCCGATTTTTGCACTTTAAACACCTTGCAGCCTCTTTCTGAGCCATTTCGGGAGTGTAACCGAGAGAAACCTCTTTGAAGTTTTTATTTCTTACGGTAGGCGCCTGTTCAGGCATTGCTACCTTTTTCGGTGACATATCCGCCATCAGTTACCACCTCCGAATACTTTACAGGCGTGAGCTTCTTCTTCACGATACAATCCGTTCCGCCTCGAAAGCTCGTCAAAGTCAACAAGATGCCCGTCAAAATCGGGTCCGTCAACACAGGCAAACTTTGTCTCGTCACCTACTTTTACTCTACATCCTCCGCACATTCCCGTACCGTCTATCATAATCGGATTAAGACTTACTATCGTTTTTACACCGAAAGGCTTTGTTGTGAGCGATACAAATTTCATCATCGGAACAGGACCTATGGCTATAACGATGTCATAACCGCCGCTTTCAAGAAGTTCTTTTAAAACCTCGGTAACAAAACCTTTTCTTCCGTAAGTACCGTCATCCGTGGTTATATAAAGGTTATGGCTTACCTTTCGCATTTCTTCTTCAAGAATTACTATATCCTTACTGCGAAAGCCTGCTATAACATCTGTCTGAACTCCCATATTGTAAAGAGCTTTAGCCTGCGGATATGCTATTGCGCAACCCACGCCTCCGCCGACGACTATCGCTTTTTTAGGACTTCCGAATTCGGTGAGCTTACCGAGAGGACCGACAACATCAAGCACGCTGTCCCCTACTTCGAGCAAAACAAGTTTTTTTGTCGTATATCCTATCGCTTGAACCGTTACCGTTACCGTACCTTCATCGGGGTCAAAATCCGCAACCGTAAGCGGAATACGCTCGCCCCTATCATCTATTCTGACTATTACAAACTGCCCCGCCTTTACCTTTTTTGCTATAAACGGAGCTTTGAATGTAAGTGATGTTATTTGAGGATTTCTTATCTTTTTGTCTGTTATTTCAAACATCAGTGACTCCTTATTGAACTAAAATCCGAGTTCTCTCTTTAATTCTTCGGTCTTATCGGTTTTCTCCCAGGTGAAATCGCTGTCTTCTCTGCCGAAATGACCGTAATTCGTTGTTTTATGGTAAATAGGTCTCAAAAGATCAAGCTTTTCTATAATAGCCGCCGGTCTGAGATCAAACACTTTTAATACTGCCTCCGCAATTTTATCATCCTGCACTTTTCCGGTGCCGAATGTATCCACGCATACCGAAACCGGTTTTGCAACGCCTATTGCATATGCTATCTGTATTTCGCATTTATCCGCAAGGGATGCGGCGACTATATTTTTGGCAACATATCTTGCTGCGTAAGCGGCGCTGCGGTCCACCTTTGTGGGGTCTTTACCTGAGAACGCTCCTCCGCCGTGACGGGCAACACCGCCGTAGGTATCAACAATTATCTTTCTTCCCGTGAGTCCTGTATCCCCCTGAGGTCCGCCTATAACGAATCTTCCTGTGGGGTTTATGTATATCTTTGTATCTTTATCCATAAACTCCTCGGGGATTACCGGCTTGATAACCTTTTCAAGGATATCTTTTCTCAGTGTCTCAAGGTCGGCGCTTTCCTTATGCTGGCTTGAAACGACCACTGCGTCTACCCTTACCGGTCTGCCGTCGTCATATTCAACGGTGACCTGAGTCTTACCGTCAGGACACAGATACGGTATCTCCCCCGATTTTCTTACATCGGTAAGTTTTTTTGACATCTTATGTGCAAGCGATGCCGTAAGAGGCATAAGCTCGGGCGTTTCGCTGCAGGCATATCCGAACATCATACCCTGATCTCCTGCGCCTCTTAAATTGTATTTATCCTCTGCGTTACCTTTATACTCAAGCGAATTATCAACGCCCATAGCTATATCGGAGGATTGCTTATCTATTGCTGTTAAAACAGCGCAGGTATTACCGTCAAACCCCGAATCCGAGTTATCGTATCCTATATCGCAAAGAGTTTTTCTCACTATTGCCGGTATATCAACATAACAACTTGTTGTTATTTCACCCATAACATTAACAACGCCTGTAGTACAAAATGTTTCGCAGGCAACACGGGCATTTTTATCTTTCGATATTATTTCATCAAGTATCGAATCCGATATAAGATCGCAGATTTTATCGGGATGTCCCTCTGTAACCGATTCCGAAGTAAATAACTTTTTAATCATTCTTTTCACCCTTTAAACTGTTATTAAATAAACCGCTCACAAAAGATGAGCGGCATATGTGCGAAGCCTCATCTTTCGGATAATCCGCAGGATTTGGCACCTTGAAACAATTCAGGTTGCCGGACTTCAACGGGCCTGTCCCCTCCGTCACTCTTGATAAGGATTATATTCAGTTTTCTTTACTATTTTAAACCTATTTATATATTTTGTCAACTGTTATTTTGTCCCTTTAAAATCGGTGAAATTCTCTTATAGATTGCAAAGCACAGCAAAGCGTCAACAACACCCTTAAAAAATGTGAACGGAAGGTTGAAAATAACGAGTGATTTGATCAAGGAATCGGAAAACGGAAGCAATGCTTTATACATTCCTATTATCGCATCCATAGGCATACCGTATATGACAACATATGCAGGATAAACGATAAAATAGTTAATTACAACGCTTGCGGCCGCCATTAAAGCCGCCCCCGAAAGCGAACCTAAAAATGCGCCCTTTCGGGTTTTATTGAGCTTATACACGATCCCTGCAACAACAGTGAACACGGCTCCTAAAAGAAAGTTTGAAAGCTCTCCGACTCCTGCCGAAGATGTTATAAACAAATGGAGCAGGTTTTTGATAAGGCAAACCAAAACTCCGTAAATCGGGCCGAATGCAAATGTTGTTATAAGTGCAGGAAGCTCGGAAAAATCAAGTTTTATAAAGGAAGGTACAATAAAAGGCATAGGGAATTCGAGACACATTAAAAAGAACCCGACAGCACCCATAACTGCGCTTACCGCTATTCCTCTTATATAACTTTTTTTCACAATAAATCACTCCAAAACAAAATAAAGTCCCCGAATAACTTTCGGGGACTTTAAAACAAAATACAACAAAAAAGCTGTTTTAATTAAAGCTTCTCTCATCCGGACTGTACCGTCGGCCTCGGAATTTCACCGAGTCAGCCTCCCATATTCGGGAAGTTAGCGGGCTTTACCGCCGGTGGGGAATTTCGCCCCGCCCCGAAGACTTTACCTGAATTATAATACAAAACTGTATTTTTGTCAATTTATTTTTCCGTAAAGCGGAATATCACTGTCTTTTTTAGGTTCTCTGGTCGGTGCTGTGGCAACGGTGTTGCTCGGACGCCTGTCCGCACCGTGGCGACCCTTACCCCTGCCGTCTCTGCGGCGGTCACCGTAAGGTTTAGCATACGAGGGATTTGTTTCCGAGCCCTCGGGAGATATAACGACACGCCTTGAAGGACCTGAACCGACAGAGTTTGAAACCACACCGTCTATTCCCTGAACGGCAGTGTGTATTATTCTGCGCTCATACGGATTCATAGGCTCAAGAGCACGGCTTCTGCCGCTCTTTATAACCTGCTGTGAAACACGCATTGCAAGCGATGCGAGCGTGCTTTCACGCCTTTCACGGTAATTACCGACATCAAGGGATACCTTATAATATCCGCCGCCGTTATTTGCGGCAAGACTTGCAAGGTACTGAAGTGAATCAAGGGTCTCCCCTCTTCTTCCTATAACGGCACCTACGCCCTCGCCTTCAAAAATAACTATTGCGCTGTTTTCTTTTTCAATGACTTTAACGCTTAAATCACTGCAACCGAGACCCACAAATATTTTTTCAAGGTACTTAACCGCTTTCGCCGGCTTACTGTCGGCAGGAAGTGCATCTGCGTCAACCGCTTTCGAATAATCAACGGAAGATTCGGCTTTTGCCGGCTTCATTTCTTTTTCCTGCTTTGCGGGCTTTGAGACGCTCTTCTGCGGTTTCGGCTGCACAGGTTTTTTATTGTTTTTCGGAGCTTTCTTTTCTCTTGCGGGTTTTTCGTCCGGCAATTCGATATAAGCTCTTACTTCCGCCTTGCAACCGCCGAATAATCCGAGAATTTTTTTCTTATTCTGTGTGATTATTTCAAATTGAACATCATCCTCAGGACCTGCTCCGAGCTGAATCCGGGCATTCTCCTGAGCCTCTGTAATATCGGAGCCGAAGCCCCTTGCCTCTCTAATCAAAAAAATGACCTCCTCGGCAGACTATTCTGCTTTTGTGTTGTTGAATTTTTCAAGCTGTTTTGATTCGAAATCGGCTTGAACGGCAATTTCTTTTGCACGGGTATGTGCAAGCATTTTGTTAGGTCCGTAGAAGAGCTGAATCGCAGACTGCATAAGTCCTCCCACAAGAGAAGAACATATCCAGTAGAATCCAACGCCTCCCGGGAGACCGAATCCGATAAACAGGGAGATCAGAGGCATTGTAAACAGCATAGCCGCCATACTCGGTGCTTCGGGATTGTTTTTCTTTTGTATAAGCATAGAGACAAGGCTCGTCAACATCTGGGCGAGGAATGCTCCTATCGGTATAAGCCAAAGAGGGGTGAATTTAGAAAAATCAAATGAAAAATCCGGAGTCTCCGTAAGGTCAATACCGAAAAGATTAAAGCTTACATTTGTCTTTTCATCCTTAGCCTTTATAGCCGAATAATCATCCGCAATCTTTTTATACTCATCTTCGGTGAGAATCTTCTTTATAAGGTCCTTATCGACCGCTCTTATAACCCTGATAACGCCGAGCTCATTATTGTTGTTCTTCTCGGAAAGATGATACTTCTTATTAAGTTCATTGTAAAGCTCTTTATCTTCGCTGCTTTTTGACTTATTAAGCTCAGACATTCTGGCGGTTATTGCGTTGTTGACATTGTTAACCTGCGTCTTATTTGCGCCTGCCATATATGTAAGCGGGGACAGTATAAGCCAATATATGCTCATAAGTATTATAAGACGCACAAGCATCGGCAGACATCCGCCGGACATCGAAACGCCCTCTTCGGAATAAAGCTGCTGCATAGCGGCATTATATTTCTGTTTATCGTCTCCGTAACGCTTTTTAAGTTCATCAAGCTTAGGCTTGATTCTCGTTTGCTGAACGGAGGATTTTTGACTCTTTATACTCAGCGGTATAAGCACGAGGTTAACAAGGAATGTGAAAACCAAAACCGAGACCGCAAAATTACCGCCGAATATCTCTGCAATAAAGCGCATTATATATCCAAGCGGCACATTTATGATATTGAATATGCTACTCATACTCTTAAGTTCACCCTTTCGGTGTTACTTTTTCTTTTTTTCGGGAACCGGATCATACCCGCCCTTACAAAACGGATTACATCTTAAAATCCGCCAAACTGCAAGCAGTGTTCCCTTTATGCAGCCGTGGACTCTGATAGCCTCCACAGCGTAAGCCGAGCAGGTCGGTGTAAACCGACAACAGGAAACCTTTCTCGGAGAAATGCCCCTCTGATAAATCTTTATAAGCCATATCAAAAAATTACTGATCGGCTTCATCTTCACACCAAAGACCCGCAAAAGCAAGTTTTCTTTTTAAAACGGCGGCAACCTCATTGCTTTTCATTTCAAGCAATTTTTTTCTTGCCACAATAACAAAATCCGTGCCTTCTTTTATATTTTCGGCACACATATCAAAGGCGGCTCTGACAATTCTTTTGGCTCTGTTTCTTTCCACTGCGCCGCCTAACTTTTTGCTCACGGTTATACCAAGCCTTACTTTTCCCTTTCTTCCTCTTGCCGAGTATAAAACCAGACTCGGATCCACAAAGGAAGTTTTGCTGCGATATAACCGCCTGAAATCATAATTTTCTTTTAAGCTCTCAAAATAACGCATCATTTTGCACCCGGTATAGGCAAGCAGGTTCTTCGCCCCGCCCGCCTAAAAGGAAAAGCCACATATAAGTGGCTTTAATAGGTTAATTGCTTTCTTCCCTTCGCTCTGCGACGGGCAAGCACCTTTCTGCCGTTTGCCGTAGCCATTCTCTTAAGAAAACCGTGTTCTTTTTTACGGTGGAGCTTTTTAGGCTGATAAGTTCTCTTCATAGTTCTGACCTCCTTTGGGACAAATGCGGCTGCCGCACAAGGTATATAAAAATCGGACAGCCTATCAATTTAGAATTATAACTCAAACGGTGCCGTAATGTCAACAAAAATATATCACTTTAGATTTATTTTTTTAATTTGAGTAAAAAAACTCTTGCAAAAGTAAATGCGTTATGATATCATTATTAGCGTCGTGGGGCATTAGCTCAGCTGGGAGAGCGCTACACTGGCAGTGTAGAGGTCAGCGGTTCGATCCCGCTATGCTCCACCACGAAAACCGCTTCAATTCCGAGGCGGTTTTTGCTTTGATCCGGTTTTACCGTAATGAAAATATGTTTGTATCATACAGTATGTAGTTTTGTTATAAATACGGAGACTGCCTTGACTCTCCTAATTTATTGTCAAAATTCAATAAAGACAATTTTTAAACCCCTCGCATTAAAAAATACTTTACTTTTTTCGGTGTTTGTGATATACTTTATTGGCTACCGTGTACTGTGCTGCGGGCGTCTGCCGCTAAGCGGAATCCTTATTGACCCGTTTGCTCGGTTCACCGGCGGACAATAAAGAAAGGAAGCAGTGTTAAATGACTATTGAAAAGAAACAGCAGATAATGGCTGAATACGCTATGCACGAGGGCGACACCGGTTCTCCCGAGGTTCAGATCGCAGTTTTGACAAACCGCATAAATGAGCTTAACGAGCACTTAAGCGTACACAAGAAGGATCATCACTCACGCAGAGGTCTTCTTAAAATGGTAGGTCACAGAAGAAATCTTCTTGCTTACCTCCAGAAGAACGACATTGAGAGATACCGTGCTATAGTTAAAAAGCTCGGTCTTCGTAAGTAATATAAAAATAAAGCAAACCGGTTACCGTAATTTCCGGTTTGCTTTCTTACTGTTTAGCCCTCCGTTGATTTTTCTAAGTTTAGCGGTAAATTTCGTGCTTTTGCCGCAAAAAGCACGAAATTTATTGCTAAAACGGAAAATCTCCGGGGTTAATATTTAAAAACAAGGAGATTTAAAAAATGTTTGAAAACTACAAAGTTTATGAAACAAACATTGCAGGCCGCCCGTTTAAACTTGAAACGGGAAAAATGGCTCAGCTTGCAAATCAGGCGTTTCTTGCAAGTTACGGTGAAACGACCGTGCTTTGCACCGTTACCGCTTCGGACAAACCCAGAGAGGGTGTGGACTTTTTCCCTCTTTCGGTCGACTATGAGGAAAAGATGTACTCCGTAGGCCGTTTCCCCGGCTCGTTCCAAAGAAGAGAAGGCCGAGCAAGCGAAAAGGCCATTTTGGCTTCACGCTGCATTGACCGCCCTATCCGTCCGCTTTTCCCGAAAGATATGAGAAACGACTGCTCTGTTGTTGCTACCGTCATGTCGGTTGACCCCGATTGCTCGCCCGAAATAACCGCAGCAATAGGTATTTCGGCTGCTATTGCTTGTTCGGATATCCCGTGGGACGGTCCGATAGCAAGTACTTCGGTAGGTCTTGTTAACGGTGAAATAGTAATAAACCCCACTCTTGAGCAGAGAGCTAAGTCCGACCTTAATCTTACCGTTTCCTCAACCGAAGACCTTGTTGCAATGATAGAAGCAGGTGCAAACGAAATAAGCGACGATCTTATGTTTGACTGCATAATGGCGGGTCACGAAGTAAATAAGGAAATAGTTAAGTTCATAAACGGCATTGTTTCGGAGATAGGCAAAGAAAAATTCACATTTGAATCAAGCAATCCCGATCCCGCAATTATGGCAGAAATCGAAGCTTTCTGTATTGACGATGTAAAAAAGGCTCTTGATACGGACGATAAAAACGTGCGTGACGCCGCTCTTCTTCCTATATATAACGCCGTTCACGAAAAGTTTGACGCCCAGTTTGAGGGCTGCGAAGCAAAAATAGACGAGATAATGTATCTTGTTCAAAAACACATAGTTCGTTCTTGGCTCAAGGATGAGCACAAGAGGGTCGACGGCAGAGGAATAGATGAAATTCGTCCGCTTAATGCGCAGATAGACCTTCTTCCCCGTGCGCACGGTTCGGGTATGTTCACAAGAGGGCAGACTCAGGTCCTCTCGGTTGCTACACTCGCCCCGGTAAGCGAAGCTCAGAAACTTGACGGGCTTGACGAAGATATAAGCAAAAGATATATTCACCACTATAACTTCCCCTCATATTCGGTTGGTGAAACAAAACCTTCCCGTGGACCGGGCAGGCGTGAAATAGGTCACGGTGCACTTGCCGAGAAAGCTCTTGTTCCGGTTATCCCGAGCATTGAAGAATTCCCATATGCAATCCGTGTTGTATCCGAAGTTCTTTCTTCAAACGGTTCAACATCGCAAGGCTCAATATGCGGTTCGACCCTTGCTCTTATGGCGGCAGGCGTTCCGATAAAGGCTCCCGTTGCAGGTATTTCCTGCGGCCTGATCACAGGTGATGAAGGCGTTTACGGCGACTTTATGACTATGGTTGACATTCAGGGACTTGAGGATTTTTACGGAGATATGGACTTCAAGGTTGCAGGCACCCATAAGGGTATAACAGCCATTCAGATGGACCTTAAGGTTCACGGCCTTACTCCCGAAATTATAAAAGAGGCATTCGCAAAAACACATAAAGCAAGAGATTACATTCTTGATGAAGTTATGCTTAAGTGTATTGCCGAGCCGAGAGCAGAGCTTTCAAAATATGCTCCCAAGATGCTCACAACCACAATAAGTCCGGATAAAATAGGCGATGTTATCGGTAAACAGGGCAAGGTTATACAGTCTATTCAGGAACAGTGTGACTGCACTATCAACATCGAGGAAGACGGTCATGTTTATGTTTCCGGTCTTGATATTGAAAAAGCTAAGCAGGCAATTTCGATAATCGACCTTATTGCAAACGATCCCGAAATCGGTGCTATTTATTCAGGCAAGGTTACAAGGCTTATGACATTCGGCGCATTTGTTGAAATAGCTCCCGGAAAAGAAGGTCTCGTTCACATCTCGAAGCTTGATACAAAACGTGTTGAAAAGGTCGAAGATGTTGTATCCGTAGGAGATCAGGTGCTTGTTAAGGTTACCGAGATCGACGATCAGGGAAGAATAAATCTTTCAAGGAGAGACGCTCTCGTTGAAGTTAACGGTGCTGTTGTTGAGGACGATGCGGACGCATCGGACAGACCTCAGAGGAAAGACCGTGAACGCAGAGGATTTAAAAAGCACGACAGATAAATTTCTCTTAATATTATAAAAACTAAAGTCAGGTTAAATAACCTGACTTTAGTTTTTTACATTTATTTATGGTTTGATCTTTGTCAGCCTAAAATACGAACCCGCTTAAAACAGTGTATTTTTACTTATCTGTGTAAGATGTGGATAACTGCCGTTTATCGGACAGTCTGTCCGCATCTTAAGTAAAGTTATTCTCTTTTAAGCGTTGATATCGACAAGCTTTGTAGTGCTTTGGCTATAGCAGGCGGCGATAACATCCGCCAGTGCAAGAGCAGTATCTATACTCGTCATACAAGGTATCTGCAAACCCATAGCCTTACGATACAGAATGCGGAAATCCCCTACCGACGAGTCCATTACAGCTCCGGTATATACGATATAATTAACAGCTCCGGTCTCAAGTAAATTATTTATATCGTCATTTTCCCACACATTATGAGCGGTAACAACATCCATTCCTCTTGCCCTTATAGCCTTTGCGGTATCGGGAGTGGCATATATTTTAATTCCGAGATCGGTAAATTTTTCGGCAAGAGCGATAGCATCCGAATAGTCGTAATCTTCTACCGAGATAAGTATACCCGAATTCGGTTTTTTCTTAATTTCGGCTATATCGATTCCGCTTGCCGCAAGTCCTTTATAAAGTGCCTCTGCTTTCGTTCTGCCTATGCCGAGAACTTCACCGGTCGATTTCATTTCAGGACCCATAATGGTATTTGCGTCGGCAATTTTTTCGAAGCTGAAAACGGGAACCTTAACCGCATAGTATTCGGAAGCTTTTGCAAGACCCGTCTGGTAACCCATTTCCGAGAGAGATTCGCCGATCATAGCACGGCTTGCAAGGTCTACCATAGGAATTCCCGTAACTTTGCTTATATACGGGACGGTTCTGCTGGCACGGGGGTTTACCTCAATTACATAAAGCTCGCCGTCCTGCACAAGATACTGAATATTTACAATCCCCTTAGTTCCGAGGCCCCTTGCAATTTCAATCGATGTTTTCACAACGGTATCGGTCATAGATTGGCTCAAATTATACGGCGGATAAACAGCTATCGAATCGCCTGAGTGAATTCCCGCTCTTTCCACGTGCTCCATAATACCGGGAATAAGCACGGTTGTACCGTCGGAAATGCAGTCGACCTCAAGCTCCGTTCCGGGCATATATTTATCAATCAAAACCGAGTTGCTGATTTTACCCGAAAGGATTATATTCATAAATTTACGGACTTCATCCGCACTTCTGACAACGCTCATTCCCTGTCCGCCTATGACATAAGACGGTCTTAAAAGCACGGGATATCCGAGTATTTTCGCTGCAATCAACGCTTCGTCAATAGTGTTGACCGAAACAGCTTTCGGTCTCTTTATGCCGATTTTCTCAAGGAAGGCGTCAAATTTCTCTCTGTCTTCCGCAGTGTCGATTCCCTCTGCAGATGTGCCGAGAATGTTTATTCCTTTTTTTGAGAGGAAATCTGTGAGCTTTATGGCGGTTTGACCGCCGAATGCAACCACAACGCCTATGGGGTTTTCAACCTTTATTACATTTATGATATCTTCCTCGGTAAGAGGTTCAAAATAAAGGCGATCGGCAGTGTCATAATCGGTTGAAACAGTCTCCGGATTGTTATTTACGATAACAACATCATATCCCATTTTTCTGAGCGTTCTTACACAGTGGACGGAGCTGTAATCAAACTCTATGCCCTGCCCTATCCGTATGGGGCCCGACCCTAAAACCATAATTACAGGTTTTCCGTTTCGCTTTAACGGTCTTGCTTCGCATATTTTATCCGCAGACGAATAGAAGTACGGCGTTGCGGCGTTAAATTCGGCAGCGCAGGTATCCACTGTTTTATAGCTGTAACTGAATTCGGGTAAATCGCTCCTCCCCGTCAGCCGTTTTATAAAGGAATCGGGAAATCCGAATCTCTTGGCTTTAAGATATAATTCATCGGAAAATTCACTGCCGATAAGTTCGTCTTCAAGCATAGCAGCCTGTTTTAAACACATTATGAAATAGAGATCGATTTTCGTGATTTTATGAATTTCATCAGGACTTATTCCGCTTTTAAGAGCTTCATACACAGTGAAAAGACGCATATCGTTAGGCTCTGCCAGACGGGTCAAAACATCGTTATCATCAATAGGAGCTGCATTTAAAGAATCAAGCTTTATTTCCGCTCCACGCACTGCTTTCATCAGAGCCTCCGTAAATGACTGACCTATTGCCATAACCTCTCCGGTCGCTTTCATCTGAGTGCCGAGTTTACGGCTCGAACCTATAAATTTATCAAAAGGCCACTTAGGAAACTTGACCGCAACATAGTCAAGCGCAGGTTCAAAGCAGGCGCAGGTTTTTCCCGTAATTTCATTTTCTATCTCATCAAGATTATATCCGAGGGCAATCAAGGTTGAAATTTTTGCAATAGGATAGCCAGTCGCCTTGCTTGCAAGAGCCGACGAACGGGAAACACGGGGATTGACCTCAATAACCGCATACTCAAAGCTATCGGGATTAAGCGCAAACTGGCAGTTGCAGCCGCCGACAATCCCCAAGGCGGAAACCATATTCAATGACGCTGTTCTGAGCATTTGAAATTCCTTATCCGAAAGGGTTAAAGTGGGAGCCACTACTATTGAGTCGCCTGTATGAATACCGACGGGGTCAAAGTTTTCCATAGAGCATACCGCAATAGCATTGCCGACGGCATCTCTCATAGTTTCAAACTCGATTTCTTTCCATCCGGAAATACATTTTTCGACCAAAATTTGTGTTACAGGGGACAGTTTTAAACCGTTGGATGCGATTTTAACAAAGGATTCTTTATCCTCAGCTATTCCGCCGCCCGATCCGCCGAGGGTATACGCAGGTCTTACAATTACCGGATAACCGATTTTATCCGCAGCCGACACTGCCGTATCCAAATCAGTCGCAATCTCGCTCGGAACACAGGGCTGACCTATTTCAAGCATAGTTTTGCGGAACAATTCACGGTCCTCCGCCTTTTTAATGGCATTTATATCGCTGCCTAAAAAACGAACGCCGTATTTTTGGAGCACACCGCTCTCAAAAAGCTGCATAGAAACGGTCAGTCCGGTTTGTCCGCCGAGTCCCGCAAGCAATCCGTCGGGGCGTTCCTTTTCGATAATTCGTGCAACTGTTTCTGCGGTTAAAGGCTCAAGGTATATTTCGTCTGCCAAAACTCCGTCTGTCATAATAGTTGCAGGATTTGAATTTACAAGAACAACATTGATCCCCTCTTTTTTCAAAACGCTGCACGCTTGAGCTCCCGCATAGTCAAACTCCGCCGCCTGACCGATTACGATAGGCCCCGAACCGATAACCAAAACCTTCTTGATTTCTTTATTTTTGGGCATTCCTGTTATCCTCCATCATACTTAAAAAACGGTCAAACAAAAACTCGGTATCGTGAGGCCCCGAGCAGGCTTCCGGATGAAACTGCACCGTAAAAGCATTATAGTCGGGATATTCTATTCCTTCGCAGCTGCCGTCGTTTGCATTTATGAATATTTGACGCCCCGTGTCTTTTAAAGAATCGAAATTCACCGCATATCCGTGATTTTGACTTGTTATATATGTTCTTTTGCCGAAAAGTTCTTTTACCGGTTGATTTACACCGTGGTGACCGTATTTAAGTTTTACGGTCTTACCGCCTAAGGCGAGAGCTGTAAGCTGATGCCCGAGGCATATGCCGAACAGCGGTTTTTTGCCGAGCAGTTTTTTAATTTGCTCTATACAAAACAAATTGTCGGTCGGGTCGCCGGGACCGTTGGAAAGCATAATTCCGTCGGGCTCAAAGCGCAGTATCTCTTCAGCTTCGGTATCATACGGAAAAGTGTTGACTCTGCAGCCACGCTTTTGAAGGCAGCGAACGATATTAGCCTTTGCGCCGTAATCAATAAGTGCGACCTTAAACTTTTCTTCACTGCTCGGCAGATATACCGCAGGTTCTTTTGATGAAACCTCCGCCACTGCATTTTTTACAAGATAACTGTCGATCTCGTTTGTTTTTACGGTCGGCTCATCGCATATTTTACCGTTCATTACTCCCTGACTCCTGAGCATAACCGTTAGAGCTCTCGTATCAATCCCGCAAATACCGCATATGTTTTCCCTCTTCAGATAATCGTCAAGCGAATACTCGCAGCGGAAGTTAGACGGAAAATCACACAGATTGCGAACAATATAGCCTCTGACGGCGGTTTTTCCCTCAAAATCTTCGGGAATTACCCCATAATTTCCTATAAGCGGAAAAGTTTGAACAACTATTTGTCCTGCATATGACGGGTCGGTCAGCGTTTCGATGTATCCGCCCATTCCCGTTGTAAATACCACTTCTCCTATACATTCGGTATCTGCGCCTATTTTATACCCTTCAAAAACCGCTCCGTTACTTAAAACCAAATAAGCTTTTTTCATTTCAGACATTCCTTATACCAAAGTCGCAGCCATAACCGCTTTGATCGTGTGTATTCTGTTCTCCGCTTCCTCAAAGACAAGCGAAGCTTTGCCGGAAAAAACACTGTCGGTAACTTCCATACAGGTTATACCGTATTTTTCATAAATCTCTTTTCCTATTGTCGTATCGGTATCGTGAAAAGCAGGAAGACAGTGCATAAACACACACTGCTCGCTTGCGTTTGCAAGCAATTCATCGGTAACACGGTATGGCGACAAATCACGTATACGCTCTTCCCACACGCTGTCGCTCTCGCCCATTGAAACCCAGACATCCGTATAAATCACATCGGCATTTTTTGTAGCCTCAAGGGGGCTTTCGATAAATTCAAGCTTTGCTCCCGATTCACGGGCAATTTCAAGACAACGGCTTACAAGCTTACTGTCCGGAAAATATTTCTCGGGTGCACACGCCACAAAATGCATTCCCATTTTTGCGCATCCTACCATAAGTGAATTTCCCATATTATACCGTGCATCTCCCATATATACGAGCTTTTTTCCGCAAAGAGATCCGAAATGCTCCTTAACGGTAAGAAAATCCGCTAAAATCTGTGTGGGATGAAATTCGTTTGTAAGACCGTTCCAAACCGGAACGCCTGCATTTGCCGCCAGTTCTTCAACGATATCCTGACCGTATCCCCTGTACTCAATGCCTTCAAACATTCGTCCCAAAACCTTTGCGGTATCGGCAATGCTTTCCTTTTTCCCTATTTGAGAAGCAGAAGGGTCTAAATATGTTGCGTTCATACCGAGATCGTGTGCCGCAACCTCAAATGCGCAGCGGGTTCTTGTGCTTGTCTTTTCAAAAATCAACGCTATATTTTTACCTTTACAGATACTATGCTCTATTCCGTTTTTCTTTTTTGCCTTAAGTTCACCGGCATAATTTATCAGATATTCGATTTCTTCCTTTGAAAAATCAAGCAGTTTTAAAAAATTTTTACCTTTAAGTTCCACTGTTTTTACACTCCCTTTGAGGCTTCGATTATTATTTCGGCAGCCTTTATAAGCAAATCATCAGGCGTATTAAGCGGCGGTAACAGTCTTATTCTGTCTTTGGCAGGCAGACACAAAACCCCCTGAGCAATACACTCTGCTATAATATCCGAAGCCTTTTTTTCGGTTTTTAAGCCTATCATAAGTCCCTGTCCCGTAACCTCCTTGATTGCGGGGGACTCAAAAAACATATCGGAAAGCATTTTCCCCTTGCGGGCAACCTCCGACAAAAAGCTTTCGTCCAAACGGTTTATGACATTACACGCACCTGCGCAACAAATCGGGTTTCCGCCGAAAGTTGAACCGTTATCACCGAATTTGAATATATCTTCAATCTTTTTTGAAAGCAAGGTTGCGCCTATCGGCAATCCTCCGCCGAGTCCTTTGGCTGTAGTTACAACATCGGGCATAATGCCGTAATTCATATATGAATAAAGTTTTCCTGTTCTTCCGTTTCCTGTCTGAACTTCATCGACCATTAAAAGAATATCGTTCTTTTCGGTAAATTCACGGAGATATTTTACATATTCGTGCGAAATCGGAATTACGCCGCCTTCGCCTTGAATGCACTCAAAAAGCACCGCTGCAATTTTTGTGTTTTTTGCAACACATTCAAGCTCCTCGGGCTTTTCCGCCGAAACCGAAACAAAACCGGGCGTCAGCGGCTGATATAATTCGTGATAATGTTCCTGCCCCGTTGCGGCAAGATTTGTAAGTGTTCTTCCGTGAAAACTGTTTTTTAAGGTAACTACGGTAAAACAGTCTTTTCCGTGTTTAAGCTCTCCGTATTTTCTTGCCGCCTTAATTGCGCATTCGTTTGCCTCTGCACCGGAATTAGAGAAAAAGGCCTTACTCATACCGGTTTTTTTGCAAAGCAATGCCGCAAGATTTACGCACGGCTCGCTGTAATACAAATTTGAAGTATGCTGAATTTTGTCAAGCTGTTCTGATACTGCCGACTTCCATCCGTCATCGGCGGCACCGAATATATTAACGCCGATCCCGCTTCCCATATCGATATATTCTTTGCCGAAGTTGTCCCTTAGCAAAGAGCCTTTTCCTGAGACAATTTCAACGGGGAAACGGTTATATGTACCTGCGATATATTCAAAGTCCAGACTTTTAATATCCATTTTTATTTCTCCTTAAAGATTATGAACGAACCGAAAACCGCCCGAAATCAAGTGCCGGCTCGGGGGATTATACACTTTGCCTGAAGAGAGTTCCGGCGCCTTCGTCGGTAAGCAGCTCCATCAGAATGGAATGCGGCACCCTGCCGTCCATTATAACCACATTTTTAACGCCCTTGTGAATTGCTTCTACGCAACATTCAACCTTCGGGATCATTCCGCCGGAAATTATTCCTTCGGAATAAAGAGTTTGGGTCTCATCCAAAGTAATCTCGTGTATAAGAGTTGACGGGTCGTCTTTATCCCTTAAGATACCGTCTATATCGGTCATCATAATCAACCGCTCGGCATTTAAAGCGCCTGCTATGTGAGCGGCGGCGGTATCACCGTTAATGTTATATGTGTTACCTTTACCGTCACAGCCTATAGTGGAAATAACGGGAATATATCCGTTTTCCAAAAGGTCCTCAATAGTTTTCGGGTTGATTTTTGTTATTTCACCAACGAACCCTAACTTTTCGTTTTTAGTTTTAGATTCTATAATTCTTCCGTCTATACCGGAAATCCCAACGGCTTTTCCGCCTTTCATTTCCAGAAGATTTACAAGAGTTTTATTAACCTTTCCGGCTAAAACCATCTGAACAATATCCATAGATTCTTTATCGGTGACACGCAGTCCGTCAATAAAAACGCTCTCTTTACCGACTTTTTTCATAAGCTCGCTTATTTCCGGTCCGCCGCCGTGAATCAATACTATTTTGACTCCGATAAGCCACAAAAGAACGATATCTTCCATTACCTGCTGTTTAAGAGTTTCGTTTATCATAGCGTTGCCGCCGTATTTTACAACTACTGTTTTTCCGGTATATCTTTTTATATACGGCAAAGCCTGTGTTAATACTTCGGCCCTGTCTGCATTTGAAAAATCCATTTTTTCCTCCGTCTTGCATAACTTGCATAATGAGATTTGTAAAGGTTTAAATCGGAGCAATGCTCTGCTTTGCTTGCAAGGAGCATAAGCTTCCTACTGATTGCAAGCTATTAAAAGGAGCATTAGGTTACAGATCGTAAAAACGCCTTTTCACATTTAGGCATTTAATAATATCAGGTGCGGTAATCTCCGTTTATTTTAACATAATCGTAAGTTAAATCACAACCCCAGGCTGTGGATTCAAAATTGCCGTCATTGAGATTTATTATAATATCTATTTCCTTTTGAGAAAGCACGGATTTTGCCTTTTCCTCGGAGAAATCTATACCCACTCCGTTTTTACATACCTCTACCGTTCCCGATGCACTCTTAAACGAAACATTTATTTTATTAACATCAACATCGGCTCCGCTGTAACCTATGGCACAGAGAACACGCCCCCAATTTGCATCCGCTCCGAACATAGCGGTTTTTACAAGGCTCGAACATATGACGCTTTTGGCAACGATTTTGGCTGAATTCTCGGTTTTTGCACCGCTTACCTTACATTCAAGCAATTTTGTTGCACCCTCGCCGTCGGCAGCTATCATTCTGCACAAATGGATATTTATGCTGTTAAGGGCGGTCATAAATATCTCATAATCACTATTTTCCTGTGTTATAGTCTCATTTCCCGCCATACCGTTGCAAAGAACAGTTACCATATCGTTTGTGGAGGTATCGCCGTCAATACTTATCATATTAAATGTGTTTTTTATATCGGTTGAAAGCGCCTTTTGCAAAAGCTCGGGAGAAATTGCAACATCGCTTGTTATAAACACAAGCATAGTTGCCATATTCGGATGGATCATACCGCTACCCTTTGCAATTCCTCCTATGCGGCAGACCTTTCCGCCGATCTCAAACTCAATTGCAATTTCCTTTTTTACGGTATCTGTTGTCATAATTCCGGCTGCGGCATCTGAGCTGCCGTTTTCGCTGAGACCCTCAACCAGTTTTGAAAGACCGTTTTTAATAGGTTTCGGATCAAGAGGCTGCCCGATAACTCCGGTAGAAGCTATGACTATATCATCGGGATCGCAGTTAAGCGACTTTGCGGCAGATATACAAATTTCCTCAGCCGTTTCAACTCCGCCTGCGCAGCAGGTGTTTGCAATTCCGCTGTTACAAATGACAGCTTTTGCCTGTCCGTTTTTAAGATGATTTCTTGTGACGGTGATCGGCGCTCCGAAGACTGCGTTAGTCGTATATACCGCCGCACAGGAGGCTGTGTTTTCGCTCACGATAAGTGACAGGTCTTTTTTTACCTTATTTTTTCTTATTCCGCAATGAATTCCGTTTGCCTTAAATCCTTTTGCGGCGCAAACTCCTCCGTTTATGATTTTCATTTTTTATCGCTCCCGTATTTTAAATTAAGTCCCGAAGATTCCGCCTCGCCGAGACTTATGTTCATATTCTGAATGGCGGAGCCGGACGCTCCCTTTCCTAAATTATCAAATCTTGAAACCAACAAAATCCTTTCTTCGTTGCCGCAAACCGTTATTTGCATATCGTCATAACCCGAAAACTCTGCAGCAGAAAGGAAATTATCCGTGTTTTCTTCAAAATGGACCAATCCCTCGGAATAATAATTCTTATATACTTCCTTTATCGCTTTTATTCCGCCGCTTACATATTCACCGAAAAGCGAAACAGTTACCTCCATTCCGGAATAATACGGTGCAACAACAGGACAAAATATCGGCGAAACATTCAGTCCGCAAACCTTTTTCATCTCAGGCAGATGTTTATGATTCTGCGAAACGGCATACATTTGCGGCGCATCAAGCAAAGGATTTCTGTTTAAGGATTCGTATTCACAAATCATTTTCTTACCGCCGCCGGAATATCCCGTTAACGAAAAGCAGGAAATACGGGCATCGGTAGAAATTATTTTATTCTCAATCAGAGGTGCAACAAGGGAAATAAATCCGCTTGCGTGGCACCCCGGGTTTGCTATTTTCTTCGAGACCGCAACTGCCTTTCGGTTATCTGCAATTTCAGGGAAGCCGTAAACAAAATCGTTGTTTGTACGGTGAGCCGTCGATGTGTCTATAACAACGGTGGCGGGATTTACAATAAGCGATACCGCTTCCCTTGCGGCGTCATCCGGAAGGCATAAAACTGCAACATCTGCCTTATTAAGGCATTCCTCTCGGGCTTTAATGTCCTTTCTCTTTTCATCGGACAAAGAAATAATTTCAATATCTTTCCTTAAAAGCAGTCTTTCCTTTATCCGAAGGCCTGTTGTTCCTGCGCTACCGTCAATAAAAACTTTATTCATTAAATATTCTCCAAATTGCATAAATATTCATATATCAGTCATATTTTAGCATAAAATCACATCATTGTCAAGTATTTATAAGAAATACTTTACGCCGGAATATTCGACTTCAGGTCTTTATTGTACGGTAATGCCGTAATAACATTACACCGCATAAATATGCATAAAATTCTGCAAAAAATTATATATGCTTGCCTTTTTATGTATAATATAACTAAGATACCGACCATATCTAAATCTATCAGATTTACATATGGTCGGTATACAGGCAAAAACAAATTAAGTTTTACACAAAATAATAAAATGTATCCCACGCCGGAACAGACGGCGTATGTCTCATATAAACTTTATAATCGGGTCTTACCGATAAAACGGCTTTCGGAATTTCTATTATATCCTCACTTCGGTGATAGCAGGCTATTTTAAGTTTGGGTTTTAAATTTCTTATAGTGTTTTCCGCTCCTTTTAAAGCCCTTTTTTCTTCACCTTCAATATCCATTTTAATATATGTGCAGTCCCTTCCTGCGGTAATGAAATCGACCGTAACACATTTTATTTTTTCTCCGTTTTCCGAAACCTTAGATCCTCTTGAACCGTCAAAACAGAAAGCTCTTTCGCCCGTTTCATCCGAAACGCAGGCATTGACCGCACTTGCTTTGTCTACCGAGCAAAGAAAATCCTTTAATTTGCCGAATGTTTTTTTATCAGGTTCAACTGCGATTATCTTGTTATAAGAATCTACCGTCGAAACAAATTCGCTTACGGTATCGCCTCTGTAAGCTCCCAGGTCAAGATAGGACTCATTGCCGCTTAGCTTAAAAAAGCTTTCAAAAGGTTCCCTTTCATCGGTCTCACAATCAAAAAGCGAATTTATATCCCCTGTAAGTTTTGATTTCACAATACAACGCAGCGTAGTCTTAGAAACATCATCGAACAAAATATCTTCAAGTTCTGTAAATTCCGTTTGATTTTTCCGATAATACTCAATATCAAAAAGCGTATTTCCGCAAACGGGAACATCGGGAGCATAAAACTCCTGTTGTGATGCTATTCTTTTAAAATTTGAGAGAACTTCGGGCCTTGAAGAACCGAATGCCGCAAGCACCGTCATATCGGGGAATATTTCCTTTGCCTGACTGTAAGAAAGAATGTTAAATCCGTGAAATGTCTTTTTACGAACAAACCCGTCAGATGCAAACACGCCGCTGATCTTAATGCCTTTACCGTCAAGCACCCTGATTATTTTATCAGCGCCGTTACCCATTCCGTAAAGCAAAACAGGCTTATTTGATTTTTTGAGATTTTGCCATAAATCCTCTTTAATATTTATCATATTTTAACCCACCGTACTATCTGTCTTTACTCTGCGCACCTTACCCGGCGCATAGTTCTTTTTCAGCAGCGACTTCTGCGCAATCCGTTATTTTACCTGTCCTCATAACAGTATAATGTTTAGAAAAATTTGATTTTAATTTTAGGAATTTTCCAAATTTATTTTTCCGGATTTCTATTTTTAATAATTATCAGTACAACAGCAACTATAATGATTATAGAATGTCGAAACACCAAAAATTGTTTCGACAAGCCGATTTTATCGGCCTTAAGCAAAATTAAATTTTAACAAATTTAATTTTGCCTATATTCATTGCAATGGACATTGACACATATATTAAGTAATTCACACAAGGGGTGCAGCAATGACACATCCGAAAAACCTTTTCCGTTTTCCCAACGGGATATTGTTTTATTGCTGACTCCTAATTTTTCGGCAACTTGTTCTTGAGTCAAATTACATTCTTTTCTGCAAGCCGCAATAAATCCCCCTATTTTTTCTTGGTCCATCTCATCATCTCCTTATGGGGATTATACTATATTTATCATTAGAATAACAGGACACAGAGCGAGAGTATGATATTTTCTGAAAACATTATACTTAAATTACTTATTTATCCGTTAATTATGTTTACATATGCTCTTTTAAAGTCTTACAACTCGAAATCGAAATTTTTCTGATACGACCACAGAGGTTTCTGTTCTTTTTAAAAATATCTTCATCAATAGAATTTGTGTTCAATAAAAGTTGCAACCAACCCTCTGTTTCACTACATTCTTTCAATGCAATTTCAAATTTAGAAAGCATATCTGCCCTGCTTTGACCATAATTAGCTTCACGAATGTTTGCATAAACACTGCTTGAACTTTTACGAATCTGAAAAACTGTATTTGATGGTGTTTTTACGTTTTGGCAAAATAATTCAATATCGGTTGCAAGTTGTTCTGAGTATACAAGCAAATAATTCTTGGACATAATTACACTTCCTTTTCAACAAAATTATATGCTATAATTTTGTTGAAATCAATGCGAAGCATTGTGTATAATCAATTTCGTAAGGAATTGCATATCATCAAAACGAAGTTTTGTATATCATCAACGGTGTAAGCCGTTGCATATCATCATTGCGAAAGAGATTTTGATACACGCTATGCGTGAAGATATACAGTCCTAACGGACTGATGAGATACAACGATAGCGTTGCTATCGTTGATGATATACCATTGCTTTCGCAATGGATAAAAAAACCAAGTCCGAAGACTTGGTTTTTTGGCTGGGGAATAGGGATTCGAACCCCAACAAACAGAGTCAGAGTCTGTCGTGCTACCGTTACACAATTCCCCAATATAACTTGTACGGCGGAATTCAAACGCCGATAATTATTATACCGCATTTTAAAAATAAGTCAAGACTTTTTTAAAGAATTCACGATATTTTTCCGATGCCCCGTCAAGGCAAGCAAAACATCAATGGGTTCGATTACTGCCGGCGTAGGCAAGTGATAATAATCCGAACCCGCCCAAAACGGTGTGTTTAAACCTGCCTTATCGGAGCATCGGAAATTTTAAAGTCTTTGATAAGGTTTAGTCCGCAAGTGCCTTAAGGGACTCGGGGAGTTCATCGGCATCGCAGGAAACGGTGAAAACAAATTCAACATCCTCTATTTTTGAAAGGCGGTTTATAAATGCTTCAAGCTCTCCGTAATCACGGGTTCCTATGCGGAGCGTGGCATCGCCGAATATGTGAGTAACATCGTTGTTGCCTGCCTTTATTCCGGCAAGCAAACCGTAATACTCGCCGTAACCCGAAATTCCGAAAGAATCGGCATCTACAAGGCGAGCCTTATGCGTAACGGAAAAGGTAAGTGTATCGCCCTTTTCAATGCAGACAACATTTCCGAGACTCGTCTGAGCGGCGGCATTTACCATATCTACGAGCTTTTTGGTTTTGCCCGAGCCTTTTTTTCCGATTATGAGTTTAATCATTTAAAACAACTCCTTTGTATTGATACCGCTTGGTGCGGCTTTTTACATCTTGGAAAGGCGTTCCTCAAGGCTCGCCTTTGCATCTTCATATCCCGGCTTACCGAGCAAAGCAAACATATTTTTCTTATAGCTCTCAACACCGGGTTGATCAAACGGGTTTACGCCGAGCATATATCCAGATATTGCACAGGCTTTCTCAAAGAAATATATAAGTCTGCCGAGATTTTCCTCATCAGCTTTATCTATTGATATAACGAGGTTCGGAACTCCGCCGTCAGTATGAGCAAGAACGGTGCCCTCAAAAGCTTTTTCGTTTACATAAGACATAGTCTTTCCTGCAAGAAAATTAAGACCGTCACCGTCGTCAGCCTCTTTTTCAATAGTAACATCCTCGCCGTTGTTTCCTATCGTTACAACGGTCTCGAACATTATACGGCTGCCGTCCTGAATGAACTGACCCATAGAGTGAAGATCGGTTGAAAAAGTAACCGATGCAGGGAACAGACCTTTATTATCCTTTCCTTCGCTCTCGCCGAACAACTGTTTAAACCACTCTGCCATCATTGTAAATCTGGGCTCATAGCTGACAAGAAGTTCGACCGATTTGCCCTTTCTGTAAAATGCGTTGCGGAGTGCAGCGTATTCATAGCAGGGATTTTTATACATATCGGGCTCATTATAATCAACTGCGGCGTCGGCAGCGCCCTTCATAAGTTTATCGATATCCGCTCCTGCTGCGGCGATCGGAAGCAGACCGACTGCCGTTAAAACAGAGAAACGACCGCCGACATCATCCGGCACTACAAAACACTCATAGCCTTTTTCGTCCGCAAGCTTTTTAAGAGTGCCTCTTGATTTATCGGTTGTGCAGTATATACGGCTTGCTGCCTCTTCTTCGCCGTAATGCTCTTCAAGATACTTTCTGAACACTCTGAATGCTATTGCGGGTTCGGTCGTTGTACCGGACTTTGATATGATATTAACGGAAACTCTCTTTCCTTCGCAAAGTTTAAGCAGATCGGCAAGATTTGCTCCGCTTATGCTGTTGCCGGCAAAATAAATTTCCGGAGCATCTCCTCTGAGGGAATTATAATACGGACCCTTTAAGAATTCTATCGCCGCACGTGCTCCGAGATAAGAACCTCCTATTCCTATAACTATAAGAACATCGGTATCCTTTCTTATTTTAGCCGCGGCAGCTTTTATTCTCTTAAACTCTTCCTTATCATAATCGGAGGGAAGATTTACCCATCCGAGAAAATCATTTCCGAGGCCTAATTTGCTATCAACAAGGGTATGAGCGGATGCAACCTGACTCTCAAGACCCACAAGATCGTTTTCTCTTATGAACTGCTTTGCATAAGAGGATTTAAACTTAAGTGACATTTTTAAAACTTCCTTTATTCAGCTTTGTCTTTTATATGATTATTTTACATTATTTGCCCATAATTTGCAAGCATTATTATAAATATTCAAAGTAATTTTATATTTAGCCGTATCTAAGCCGAGAAAAGTGCGGCGGCGATCCACTTAAGTGCAGATATAAAAGTAAGTTTATCAACATTTTCTGCGGCTGTTATTTTTACCGAGCCTATCTGCTCATCTCCGAGGTACACCCCTACACTGCCGAGCTCATCGCCTTTTTTAACCGGTGCCGTAACCGAAGAATTCATATCAACTTTTGCGGTTATTTTGGATGTATCCGCTTTTTTGGTAAGCAGGTCAAGACTTCCCGTGCATTCGGCTTTAACCTTTCTTAAAGTTCCTTTTTTGACCGAAACGGTTGCATTTTTATCTATTTTGGGACTGTATTTTTTAAATGCATAATTTGCAAAACCGTAATCAAGAAGCTTTTTTGCGCCGTTAAATCGGTCGTTTGAAGAATTACCTCCCATAATAACGGCAACAAGTTCAAGACCGTCTCTTTCGGCGGTTGCGGAAAGACAGTAACCTGCCTTTGAAGTGGTTCCCGTCTTAAGACCGTTTGCGCCTTTATAAAATCTCACAAGCTTATTTGTGTTTACAAGCTCGCTTTCGCCGTTTCTCAGAGAATCCATCCATACGGAGGAGTATTTCTTTATAAGAGGATGTTTTATCAGTTCACAGGACATAAGGGCAACATCATATGCTGTGGTCAGATGCCCTTCTGCGTCAAGTCCGGTGCAATTTATAAAATGCGTATTATTCATACCGAGCTTTTTGGCTTTTTCGTTCATCATTGCGACAAAGCCTTCTTCACTGCCCGCAACAGCTTCCGCAAGAGCCACCGTGGCATCATTCGCCGAAGCTATTACGGTTGCCCTTAAGAGCTCGTCGACCGTCATACTTTCCCCGGGTTCAAGCCATATTTGAGAACCGCCCATACTGCTTGCGTGTTCGCTTGCCGTAACAACATCCTCAAGCGACATATCCTTCCTGTCTATAGCTTCCATAATCAGTACAAGCGACATTATTTTTGTTATGGATGCAGGAGGAAGCTGTTCGCCCGAATTATCTTCATAAAGTATCTGTCCCGTGTAAGGTTCAATAAGTATTGCGGACTTTGCGTTTATCTCAAGCTTGGTTCCGACGGCCGCATCCGTGACGGTTGCGTCTATCGGAACTGCGATATCCGTAATATCCTCCTCGCAGGCTATCCTGACGGCACTCGAATTAAATGAAAAACCCCCGAGTAAAAGCACGGTGCAAATAAAGACCGCTGTGATTTTTTTTAATTTCTTCAAAGCTGCATACCCCCTATTATGAGAATATGCAGCCTTTTTCTTTAAAATGCCAGACTGAGAAGAGCTGTTATTACGCAAAACGCCGCCGAAAACATTTTTTTGTGATTTTCATACCACGGGAACATATTTCTTGCGGCGCACAGGCATATAAAAGACTTTACAAATCCGCAGGTGAAAAATATGAAATATGTCAGTGCATCCATTCTGGTAAAAAGCGTACCTGCCGAAAATGTCGCAACGGCAAAGTGGTAAGGAAACCTGAATTCGGCGGCGGGAGCGTTTCCGAGAACCGCAACCGAGCTTGAAACGGTTACAAGAAGCAATGCACCGCCGAGAACCGCTCCGAAAGCTGTACTTTTAACATCTGTTTTTGCTCCTTTCTCTCTTTGAAATAATACTGCACCGACTGAGAGCAAAAAAACATCGGCAGTATATTTTAAAAACGTGACAAAGAAATTCAAAGTGGGTTTAAACTTTAACGCCGTTTTTATATCAAAGCTTTTATGAGATACGGCAAGCAATATAAAAATGAGAACAGAAACGAAAAAAATTGCCGCAAGTGACATTTTCTTCGCCGCATCGCCGCCGCAAAATCCTGCGGCAAGAAGAGTCAGAAAAAGTACCGTAAAAATTGCGGCAAACGGCGTTTTTATAAGAACCGCAGAAGAAAAATAATCGGTAACCGAAGAAAACGACATAGCGGAAATCAAAACCAAAAATATGCAAACCGAGGTTTTAATAATTTTGACGGCAGGTGTGTTCTCTGTTTTCAATCTGTTTATACCAAGCAAGATAAGTATATAAACAGGCGTTCCGACGGCAAGCGAAAAAAAGAGGGCTGCCGGTGAATTTTCCTCAAAGGCACACGGCGCATAGACAATACTGCCTCCGAGCACACAAAGAGCCGTAAGTGCAATATTGTGCAGATCCGCTCTTACTTTCATTTTATCAATTCCTTTTTATTGTTTTCGATAATATATGTGCCGCTCAAATTTATTTTTTTATTCTTAACGCTTATAAGCGGCAATTTAACATCCTTTGCCTGCGAGAGCTTTTTTACAGCAACATAAAGTTCGTTATCAAAATCGTCTTTTCTGTTTTTGATCATTTGAGTTATATCGTAACCGCCCTGACGCATATTTGAAGATGTTTCGACCAAGGATGCCGCATTTTCGGTATAAAAAAGATTCACTGAAAGATTTATTTCGGTTTTATTTTCGGCATATGAAAATATTTCAAAAATATCATCCGTATCATTTCCGGCACCTATTGCAATGCCCGAGCAATGATCGAAAATAAGCGGTTTCACCGCATTTAAGCCAAGCCTTTCAAACGCCTCCCGAACACTCGCAGCACTTGCCGATACTGTTTCGCATTCCGCTGTACCGGAGTCGGACGGGATAACCGTTTGTGCGATCACCGTAAAGTTATCCGCTTTTTTATCTATACCTACAACAGATACCACCAGTCCTTCGTTGGTTTCTCTGTAACCGGAACAGGAACAAAGGAAAAAAACTATAAAAAGGCATAAAAAGGGTACTGTTTTTTTAAATCTCATCATCTTTCTGCCTTAACCTTATTTTATTTTTATTAAATGCGGGCCGTTTTTTCATAAACCGCCAGGGAACACGGAGAAATGTGTCCTTTAAATTCTCTGCTTTCGGAAATGTAAGCGACGGCAGAGAATCAATACCAAAGGATTTAAGTGAAAATACCCTTAAAAGAAAAACGGTAAATCCGGCTATATATCCGAACAACCCGAAAAATGCGCTTAATATAACAAGAATAAATCTGAGATAAAAAACCGCTCCTTTAAGCCTCGGCACCATAAGACCGGCTATGCCGCTGAGCGCAACCGCAATAAGCATAGGAGCGCTGACTATTTTTGCCTCAACCGCAGCTTGTCCGACAACAAGTCCTCCCACTATACTAAGTGCAAATCCCTGACTTTGCGGCGTTCTCAGTCCCGTTTCCTTAAGTATTTCAAAAACAAGTATCAAAAGCAGGCATTCCGTAACCGATGTCATCGGCACGCCCTCTCTTAAAGCCGCCACCGATAGCATAAACTGTGTCGGCAAAAGACCGAGATGATATGTTACGAGAGAAACAAAAATTGCCGGTATGCTCACCGCCGCAAAAAAACATATATACCGCATAAGTCTGCCCGCCGAAGCCACGAGCCAATTGACATAATAATCCTCATCTGACTGAAAATTCTCACCGAAAAGGTAAGGAAGCGTAACAACAACGGGAGTTCCGTCCACTATTATCGCTATCCGTCCCTCTAAAAGTCTTGCGGCAACTATATCCGGTCTTTCGGTGCTTCCGGTGGTTTTAAGAAGAGATGTTCCGTTGCCTTTTATAAGTTCTGCTATATAATTGCTGTCTAAAATTCCGTCAATATCTATTTTTTCTATCCTTTTTTTGACCTTGCGCACAATTTCCATATCGGCGAGGCTCTGAAGGTAGCATACGAATACTATGGTTTCCGTTCTCCGCCCTACCCTCAAAAGTTCAACACTTAAATCGGGCGTCAGCAGTTTTCTCCTTATCAAGGCAACATTTAAAAGAGCCGCTTCATCAAAGCCCTCTCTCGGTCCCTGCAATACACGTTCGTCATTCGGTTCGCTTATACCACGGGTCCGCCAGCCTTTTGTGTTTATTACAAGAAACTTCTCGGATCCGTCAAGAAATAATACGGTATCCCCGTAAAGCACCGCTCTTATTGCCTCGGCAGCGCTTACGGCGCTTTTAACATCGTCCGCAAAAAGGATGGTGTCCGCCACAAAATCCGCACTGACAGAATCTTTATTGCCATCGAAAAGAACGACGGGTTTTATTACCGATTCGTTTAAAACCTCGGTGTTTACCATACCGTCCATATAAAACACGGCTGCCCTTTTTAAAGAGCCTCCCACAAAAAACGCCCTGCTTCTTAAAATGCAGTCATTTTTGAATATATCCTTTATAAGCGCCGTATCCTCGTTTAAATCACCTGAAAAATATATATCGCTGTAATCCGATGTTTTAGACTTCATTTACTCATTCCTTAATCTTACATTACTTAAATAATACAATCAGGGTACCCTAATTCCCATAGCGGAAAATTTGTCCGATTATATTGTCTTGTTATTTAAAATACGGCAGTATTCCCGCATTCCTCAACTTCATAAGCGAAAAAAATTCTGGCTATGGGTCAAAAATTTTGTAAGAAAACGATGCAGTCAGCGGTGCGGTCCCGACTGAGGAATACCGGTGTACTGTGAGCGGAGGGCAACAATGCCGATAACTAAGGCTGTTTCTTCAAAAAAGCATCGTACCCTGATTGTATTGTCTATACTGAATTTATTATTCCTTTAAATTTCGTTATAATTCAAACGAGGGCATTGTATTCGTTTGCAATGGTATACCAGGTAAGAGGTCCGACGCTCCCTGTAACATTTATACCGAACAGTTTTTGAAAAGTTTCGACTGCACGGCGTGTTAGCTCGCCGTAATATCCTGTTACCGGCACCTCGGGTATTTCGGGAAATGTGCGTCCTATGAGGGAAAGATATGTCTGCAGGTCCGAAATCTGCGTTCCGGACATTCCTTCGGTGAGAAAATATCCCGGATATGCCTTTGCATTATCTCCCGAATATCCTTCCGGAAGGGAAGCAATTGAATCTATATATATTCTGTTAAGCAGTTCCCAGGTTGCAACATCCGTTTCCCCTGTAGGAGCAAGACCGTAAAATTCCTGAAAATCCCGAACGGCTTTCTCGGTCTGCGCATCGTAAACTCCGTTTATCGGAATAAATGAAAGCGAAGGATTAAAATAAGCAACCGCATTAAGATAATATTGAAGAGAAGAAACCTCAAAGCCCTGCGAACCGGGACCGAGCCTCTCGATAAAAGGAACTCTTACTTCTTCGGGCGTAAGCGGCTCGGCATTGAGCTCGGGTAGCGCCTTAACACCTATATAATATCTTCTGATTTTATACCAGGTCGGCTTATCAACCCTGCCCGTGGGATCTAAACTGAATATCTCCTGAAAGGCTCTGACCGCATTTTGAGTATCCTGACCGAACACACCGTTTTCATTGCTGATTTTCGGTATTGCAGGATAATTATCAGATATTCTGTTAAGCTCTGTTTGCACTGTTTTTACGGCGTTACCGGCATCTCCGAGTTTTAACTCTATCCCGGGATACGATTCCTCAACCTGTGCAACCGGTGCATTTTGGACGATATATATATCGTCTCCGTAATAATTTTTAAGTATATCAATCGGAGAATATCCGGCATTTGCAAGGTCAACGCTTCCCCACTGTGAAAGTCCGTTGCAGCGGGATGTGGTGCCGTTGCAAAATTTGGCGGCAAGCGGCTGAACAGACCCTTGCCTTACGATATAGCTATTGAATATTTCATCGACTATCTTACTTATATTCTCGAAAATTTCTCCGTTTTCGGAATATGCCTGATCATAAGCGGTATTGTTGGTTATATCGTAATCATAGCCTTGATTTTTGTAGTATCCTGTATATAACCTGTTGAGCGCATATGATATTATTGCATATATATTTGCCCTCAGGGCGTTTTCGGGCCAGGTCGGGTATATTTCATTTGATGCGGAGTTTTTGATATACTCCGTAAAAGGAACAGTTACATTTCGTGCATTAGTGCCAGGTGCACCCAAATGCACCGTTATATTTTGCGGGATAACGGGCAGCTGTTCAGGCATTGCTATCTCCTCCCACCGGTTTAAAGATTATATCCGGGTCTTTCGTAAACGATAATAGGACCGTTGCCGATATAAGCCCCTTTTGATGTAAGGTCCACCTTTTGAAGAGTGGTTATTCCCTCAAATACAGGAATATCCATATTCACCTGTTCAACATAACCGTCGGCATTGACAGAAATATTGTATGTTGTAAATGGCGTCTTATTTTCGCCTGCTTTTTCGGAAAGACTTTTATCCTGTGTTTTTAAAACAAATTTTTTTGTTTTTCCCGAGAGTCCCGTTGTATCGGTATCAACAATATTCGGATTTTCTATAATTCCCGTAAAAACATTTACTTTTGCGTTTTCAACGGGATACAATCCCCGAAAAGTCGTAACTATAACGATAAGTCCGCCGTCGCTTTCCGAACTTCCCTTGACGGTATTCGTGTTTTCCGCCATAACAGGCTTGTATTTTTCATTAAATTCCCGTCTGTACTTTTCTATAATTTCTTCATTCACAACTATCATACCCCTTTGGCCTTACTTATTAAGCTCTATAATTATATGCAAAAGACGAAAAAAATAACACGCAGCGTAAGCTGCGTGTTAAAAGATTATATATCGTTATTTATAGTATTTTTTATATTTATAATACTTTGACCCGTAATGCTTGACTTTTCTTTGTGCTTCGTTGAGCACGGCTCCGAGAACTTTGACTCCGCTTTTTTCAAGCTGTTGTTTAGCCTCGATTGCAGCCTTGCGGCTGGTATCTTTGTTTGCAACAACGAATATGGCGCCGTCACACAAAGCGGCAATAACCGCCGCATCTATAACCATTCCTACGGGAGGCGCATCTATAATAATATAATCATACTCAGCCTTGAAAGCGCTGAGCATTTGGGGAAGCCTGTCCCCGCTCAGAAGTTCAACCGGCATAGGCGGAAATCTTCCGGAAAAAACAACATCAAAGTTGGGGTCCTGCGTGCTGTACACAGCGTCGGTATATTCGCATACACCGGAAAGAACATCCGAAAGTCCCACAATTTCACTTGATCTCATATTTCTTCTGAGCATTTCCGACTTTCTCATATCGGCGTCAATAAGAAGGGTTCTCTTTCCTATTTCAGCCATACTTCTCGCAAGCTTTGCAGCAATTGTGCTCTTGCCCTCGTTTTCGGTGGTGCTTGTTATAACGACCGTTTTTATATTACTGCCGCAGAAAATAAGGTTTGTCCTCAATGTTTTGAAAGCCTCGCTTGTGCAGTAATCGTCATTCGCCGACGCATTAAACGTAACCTTTTTAAACGGTTTTATATTACCCGACACATTTTGCCTTTCTTCTGCGGAACGGCGGCCGTTATAAGCAAAGCTGTTGATATCTTCCATCGCCATTAAGCTCTCGACCTGCCTCTCGTTTCTTTAGCCTTCTGTTCGGTATAAGGAATATTTCCGAGTATACCGATACCGAGATATTTCGTTACATCCGACTCGCCCTTTATCTTATCGTCAAGATAATAAAGAACCGTAACCGTTGCCGCCGCAAGCAATACGCCCACTGCCAGACCGACAAGCATATTTTTTCTCATATTAGGACTTGACGGCGACGACGGCAATGCCGCCGGACTCATAACATTTACACTGTCGATACCGATTATATTTTTTATCTCTTCTTTGGATACCGTGCAAATCTTATTTGCGATTTTCTGTGCATCCTGAGCAGAAGCAGCCGTAACATATATTTCAAGAATACGGCTGTTATTCGGATTATCTATCGAAACAGACGATTTAAGCGCCGAATAAGATTTTTTAAGGGAAAGATCGCTGATAACCTTGTTAAGCACTACCCTATCCACTATTATTTCACTGTAATCGTTAATAAGATGGGATGAAACATAAAAATCTGTCGAATTAAGACTCTCGGATTCATCCTTAACATTTACTATCAACAGTTTTGCGCAGGCTGTATACCTGTTTACGCAAAAAATCTTAGTATACAAAAATGAAACTAAAACACTTATTATAATTATAACGGCGATAATAAGTTTTCTGCCGGAAATAATCTCAATAAGCACTTTAAGGTCAAAATTACTTGAATTGGGACTTTGTTCGTTTGTATTCATATTGTTCTCCCTTACAGGGTAATACTCTTTATACGAAATTATATATGGACATTATACGGCAAATATGTGCAAAAGTCAAGGAAAAAGGGACTTTTATGACATCGGATAAAACACATCAATATTTTCCTTTTTTCGTTTCACCGGGCGACACTCCGAAGTATTTTTTATACATTTTATAAAACCCGCTGTATTCCCCGAAACCGCAGATGACCGCTGCTTCAAATGCAGAAGCGCCGCCTTTTATGAGATTGTAAGCGTGGGTTAATCTTTTCTTTAAAATGTAATTATACGGCGATATATTCATTGTTTCCTTAAATTTGTGAGATACGAGCGTTTCGGAAATATTCAAACTTTTTGATATAGATTTAAGTGTTATTTTTTCAAGATAATGCTCCTCTATGTACGAAGTTATATCCGATACAATATCCGTCACCGCAGCAGATTTTGCGTCATCGGCTATGTAATTATATTTAAGTTCAAATAAAATTCCTGAAAAAACCGATTTTAACAATATTTCTTTGTCCTCTTCGGATACATTGTTCATATTTATAAGCGATATTGCCTTTTCAAAAAGCAGCTGCATGCTTACGGATATATTACGTATTATTCTGACGCTGCCTGTAACCGAATTTATCAGACCTTCAAGCCCTGACGGATTATCGAACTGAAAAACACAGCGGCAGTAATCTCCGTCTCCCCCGACAGGGTCGAACTGGTGAAATTTTTCTTTCGGGATAATAACCAAACTGTTTGCGTATAAGCTTTCGGCACAACCCTCCGATGTGAAACCTGCCTTTTCGGATTTCAGAAGAAAAATTTCATTAAAAGTATGAAATTCTCTGCCCTTTATATCACGCATACCCTTTGCATATTTAAATAAAACACCGCCGAATTTAACATATTCCGCAAACATATAATCACCCTGTAAAATTATACTATGTATTGCAAAAATGTCAATGTTTTCAGCAAATTTATATATGTTATCTGACTTTATTGTATGATATAATCAATTATCATACATCACTTTAAGGTCGGGTGAGACAATTTGGGCACTCTTTGCGTCGATTTCGGCAGCACCTTTATCAAATTCTTTGTTTTAGAAAATGACAAAATCATTTTTTTCGAAAAAACCGAATTTCCGAAGCCCTGTATAGCTAACGGTATTCGGTATGAAGTTTCTTTAGGAAGCATAAACGACGCAGTTTACGGTATATTCAAAAAAACGGAGAATTTTAAGATAAATAAATTTTTCTGCTGCGTTCAAATGCACGGATATATTTTAAGAACCGAAAGCGGGACCTTCTCAAACTATGTTTCCTGGAGAGATAAAAGCGGAGATATTACCCTTGAATCGGTTAAAAATATAGATTTCTCAAAAAACGGAACAAGCCTTAAAAGTAATTTGCCGGCAGTAAAACTCGCAGGATGCCCGCCTGCGGAAAAAAGTGTTTTTTTCACATTAGGTTCTTATATAGCCTATCTGCTGACAGGAAAAAACACAACGCATAAGACCGACGGCTGCGCAAGCGGTTTTTTTTCTTCGGAAACACTAAAGCCTGCGATTACGGTAAAAAATCTTATTTTGCCCGAAGTTACCGACGGTGTACTGCAAATCGGAGAATACAACGGTGCTGCGGTGTTCTCTCCTCTCGGAGACCATCAGACGAGTTTCTTGGGCAGCGGAGCGGGAAACTCTGCATACCTTCTCAACATAGGCACCGCAACTCAAATATCAACCGTTGATGACAAAGAGTTCCGACCCCCCGAATTCAACGGAAATGCCGTGTTTGAAAGGCGCCCGTATTTCGGCGGCAAATATTTGCTCACCGTATCCGGTCTCACGGGCGGACAGAAGTTGTCTGAGGAAACTGCGAAAGCAGAATTTACAGAAGAAATTTTATCTGTCCTTAAGATCCTGCCGCATAAAAGACGTGTTTTGCTGGGCGGAGGCGGCGCAGAGGCTGTTTTTGAACCTCTAAAGAAAAAACTCAAAAATTACGATATTGAATGTTATCTTTTAAATGAAAATATAGGAGCAAGGGGACTTAAAATGATAAGTAACGCAAAAAAGGCACTTTCGGGGACTATGTTAAGCGAGGTCTGCTTTCCGAATTTTCCCGTAATTCTTAAAAACAATAATATAGATTTTATGATAATCGACAATGAACACGGCGCATTCGATTATGCGTTTCTTTCCTCTGTCATAACCGTCTCAAGACTTGTGGGGCTTTCGGTTATAATGCGCCTGCCCGATAACAACAGAAAAGATATAACAAAGCTTGTCGATATGGGAGCGGAAGGTTTTTTGCTCCCTATGACAGATACCCCGGAACAGATAAAACGGGTAGTTGACTTTGCAAAATATGCACCCGTAGGGCACAGAGGGATATCGACCAACCGTGCGCACACTCTTTATAACCCTCCGCCGATAAAGGAATATATGATATCGGCAAACGAAAGGGTTAAAATTTACGCTCAGATAGAGACGGCGGACGGCGTTAACAATATTGACGGCATTTTAGGGGTTGACGGCGTTGAGGGTGTGTTTGCAGGACCTAACGATTTATCCTGCTCGCTTGGCTGCATAGGAAACTCCGAGCCTGTTAAAGCGGCTCTTGAAAAAATATCTGCAGCCGCAAAACGGCATAACAAAACCTGGGGTATTATAACAACCTCAAGGGAACTTATAGACTGCGCCGTTGAAAACTCGGTTGATCTGATATCTTACGGAAGCGAAATAAATATGTTAAATGATTCCTGCAGAAACCTAAAGAAAAATATTTACGGATTGTAAAAATCGAAAGCTGAGTTTTTACTTGTGCCAAATAAAAACGGAATGTAAAGCCACGTGTTTTTACATTCCGTTTTTCATTTTTATTTTTCTCTGCGCAGCAGCGTCCCCGAACGATATTTTTTCAGCATATCCCTGCTCAGTAGTTTACTGATTTTTTCTTTAAGCCGACAGACAATATGCTATACCCCCAATCGTCGGCTTAAGGCGGTTGATAATAGACCCTACTTTGCCTTAAGCTGTGGATTTTCGTTGCATTTTCACCAACCGGCATTGTAAAACCTGAATTCTTTGTCAAATGTCATAAAAGTTTTCCACTTTACTATTCATATTTTATCTGTTATAATTGACCTAAGGGAAAATATGGTAATTATTCGGTATAGTCTGTTTTCCCCGATATTAAATTAAGAAGGAAGATGAGCAGTATGAGAAAAGGCATTTGTAAACAGTTTATCGCCGTTATGCTTTCGGTAGCGATGGCAGTAACGGCATTTCCGTCAGTGGCAGTGACCGTAGATACTGCCTCAATTCCCATTGACGCTGTTGTGCGCAGCGATCTCGCAGCGAAGGATAACACAACAGAAGAACCATACGAAATTTGTGAGCTTAAAGAAAAACGAAATCAAAACACAAAACATTTCCTTATGAGCGACGGCAGCATAAAAGCCTGCGTTTATTCCGACAGAGTTCACTATCTTGAGAACAATATCTATAACGATATTGACAATACTCTTGTTGAAGATGAAAGCGGAAAATATTATACAAACAATAAAAACAGCGTTAAAGTAAAACTGCCGCAGGACTTTAACGATAATTATGTTGAATATTCAAACGACAGCGGTTATGTAAAATTCAAGCTTTTGGGTTCTGCAAATAAGAAAATCAAAAAAATAACGGACACCAAAAGCAAAAATAAAGTCAAAGATATAACACAGCCGCAAAAATTGAATTCCGCAGCGATTTTTAAATCGGTAAAAGCCGATGTTGACATTCGGTATGATGTTTCGGGCAACAAGCTTAAGGAAACAGTAATTCTTCATAAAAAAACCAAAAATTCCTTTATATTTGACATAAAAACCTCAGCGGCAAACGCCGTACTTAACGAGGATAATTCGGTAAGTTTCTTTGATGAGAGCGGAGCCGAGCTTTATATTATCGACAGTCCTTATATGGCTGACAGCGCCGGTGTGTGCAGCCGTGATATAACTGTAAATCTGATACCGACAGCCGACGGATATAACCTCACCTACTCCCCGTCTTACGAATGGCTTTCGGATAAGGACAGAAAATATCCGGTTTATTTAGACCCCACGATTTCCGATGTATTGGATGATCAATACAGCTCATTCGACGATACATATATTTCAAGCGGGGCAAGCGCCGCCAACAATTACTCTTTCAGTCACTATGTAAATGTCGGTACATTCTCAAATAATAATCAAACCGAGATAAGGCGGGGTCTTGCATATTTTGAACTGCCCGGCGAGATTGCCGAAAGCGATATCGTTGTTTCGGCAGTACTGCATTTCGGTCTTGTAAGCGGCACCCATAACAATTACGTGCAGATAAATCTTCACGAATTGACTTCTCCCTTTTCAAATCTTGATGTAACCTGGAATAATCAACCCTCATATAATGCCGAGAGAGTAATCGATTACTCAGCCAATCGGACGAAAAACACATATAATTACGATGACGGTTCTGTAGCTTATACGGAAGAATACGATGCTTACGATATAACATACCTTGCAAGAAAATGGCAGCGTGGGCACGCAAATTACGGTCTGCTCTTTAAGCTTGCGGACGAGAGCCTTCCGGCAGGAAATAATGTTCAGTATTATTCCCAGGACCGTTACTATGACTGGTACTCAAACTATTTGACTCCTCCTATGGGCAATTTTTCCAAGAGGCTGATAATCAACTATCGAAGCAGCGTAGGTCTTGAGGATTATTGGAGCTATTCAACGCAGGATATGGGCATTTCGGGTACGGGATATGTGAATAATTATACCGGGAATTTAACCTATTTGCATAATGACGCATCAATAGGTTCAAACTTGATTTCGGTCAACGCAACACACGTTTATAATTCCGAGCTTTCCGGAAATTTCAACTTAAACTCGTACTATACCCCGTCGGTTCGTGGTAAATACGGCAACGGTTGGCGGCTTAATCTTGTGGAAAAAATTATTGATTTCTCGGATGACTCCGATTTCACTTTTGACTATATCTATACCGACGGCGACGGGACCGAACATTATTTTTACCAAACGGAAGACGGAACGGTTAAGGATGAGGACGGTCTCGGTTATACGCTTGCAGCCGTAAACGAGACGGTTGACTCGGGCACCGTTTCCATTAAATATCAAATAACAACAAAAGACGGCACTGTAATGAAGTTTGACAGTGCAGGATATCTGCGCCGAATAATTGATACAAGCAACAACACACTGAGCCTTAACTATACCATAGGAACGGCTCAGCAAGGCAGATACCTTACTTCGGCGGTAACGTCGTCGGGCAAGAGCATAACGTTTTCTTATACTTATGACGGCGATTATATGTATCTTTCCTCAATAACAGATAACGCCGGCAGGGTTACGGGGTATTATTATACCGACTATAATCTGACGCAAATTCAGTATCCGGATAATACAAGCGCATATTTTGAATATGACCGTGGAAAACTCATCCGTGTTTCTCCCCCTTGTTCACAAAGTATAAATTATACATATTATCTGAAAAATCCCCTTGCCCCGGCTCAGTCTAAATACGGCAGGATACATACCGTATATAACAGCGCTTACGATTCGGGGTCGAAGGTTATAGGCAATGTTGACACATATGTTTACAGCAGCGCCCAAACTGTTATCACAGACAGCCGCAACAGAAGCGTCACCTATCAGTTTGACACTTTCGGAAGACTGATTTCCGCTGTGGATGATGAAAACAACACATTTTCAACTCAGTATAATGCAAACAAGCATACCTCTTCGGAGATCTTCAAGAACAATAAGCCGCAAATATCATCGGGAACTGTATCCTATGCGAATAATCTTCTTAAAAACGGTTCGTTTAATAACTATATGAACCATTGGAGCACCTACGGCAATGCCGAACATTTCGGTCATACAAACAATTCCGGTATAATTGATGATGACCTCCTCGTAATTTACAATTGGGAACAGACAGCAGACAGTGCATTTGAACAGTCCGTTCAAACCGACGCAGGCGGAACATATACCCTCTCGGCATATGTCAGTTTGCAGGACTTAATATCTCCCGATAAAGGCGCTGCTGTCGAAATAATTACCTCATCGGGCAGGCATTTATTCTCCGAATATCTTACCGGAACCGGCATTGGTGTCGATTACGGATATGAACTGCTTACCCTTACCTGTGAGCTTAACGCCGGTGAAAGTATAACCGCAGTAAGGGTTGGTATGTATAACTCAAACGGTATAATGTATATAGATGCTGTGCAGCTTGAAAAGAGCGATAAAGCAGGACCCTATAATATGCTTGAAAACAGCAGTTTTGAGAAAATCGACAGCTACGGCAAACCTGTGGGCTATGAGATTTTCGGCGATAACAGTTATGTAGAAAGTATTACGCAGAAAAAGTTTGACGGTGCAAGATCGGTAAGACTTTCACCGGAATATAACGGACAGTCTGCTATGTTAAACACGATCAACGGATATTTCAGTTCAGGCACATACGTCATCGGATGCGCTGTTGATTCATACTTTGCAACAAACGGTCAACCTATGGGCGGAAGTTTTGAAATAGAAATTATTTTCTATAACTACAACGATATTGTAAAATCCGAAACCATTATGCCGGACAGATATGTTGACGGCTGGCAGCTTGTTTCAAGGCCGATATTTGTTCCGGATAGGTTTAGCAGCGTACATATATACCTCATTTGCTCGTATTCCGCAGGCTATGCCTTGTTTGATTCGCTTTTCCTCTACAAGGATACGGCGCAAAGCTACACCTATGATAAAAACGGAAATGTTATGAGCACTGTGGATTTCGCAAATCAGAATTCAAGCTTTAACTATTCAAACAATTCCGTTTCAAGAATATTAAATCCCACAGGCAGCGGTTATGATTATTACTACGATAATAATAAAAATTTAAAATATGCTTTCAGCAGTTCGGGACTGCAGTATGATCTTTCTTATGACGGTCACGGTAATGCTACAAGCTCGATTATAAAATATAACCGCTACGCTTCCTCAATAAAAGAAGAAACTTCATATTACATCATATTAAAAGACGGCGATAAAGCGCTTACCCATTTGCAAAATAACGCATCCGACCCCGAGTATGTTCAGTCAAACAATTTTGATCAACTTGATTCCCAAAAATGGCAGCTCGAAAGATCTTCCGACGGATACTATTATATTCATCCGAAAGGAAACAAACAAAAGTCGGTGCGATACAGCGAAAGCGAATACTGTAAACTGCACCTCGTGAGCCATACCGGTGCAGATAATCAGAAGTTCGGCATAGAACTCAACGAAGATCACTCCTTTATGCTTGTGCCTAAAGGAGCGGATAATAATAAACGGCTGACGGTTGCGTATCCTTACAACCAGGATTATATAACGCTTGAAACCGCAAGCTCAAATGAAGACCATTATTTCGGCTGGTATTTTATGCCTGAAACAAAATATCCGTCCGCCACGGATACTTTGGAAGACGGCGGCGTTTATCAAATAAAAACAAGGTACGGCGGAAAGTATTATTCCATAGAGACTCCGGCTTATAATAACACAACTCTTTTAAGGCAGAATAAAAATATAAACGGAGACCACCAAAAGTTTATTATAAAGCGCCACGGAGATACGCAGTACTATACATTAAGCCCGTTAAGTCAGCCGGATAAACTCTTAACCTTAGCGGACACTGCCGAGTCGTCGGATAATATGTTTTATATTCATCTTTCGGATGATACCGTAAATGACAGAAAGCTTTTCAGCTTTGTTTCATATGCATCCGGCAATATGTATGTCATTAAGCCGAAAAGCTATGCCAATCATCTTATTAACTCGAGTTATGCCTGGGATCCTTATTATATGTTCTCAAGCCCCTACTCAAGCGAGTATGAATCTGCGGTTTACCTTGAACGGGCAGACCGTATCACTTCCTCCGCTGCTTACTCCTCAAACGGCGAGGAACTTATAAGCGTTACGGATAGTCTGGGCAATAAAACAAGTTACACATATTACAGCGATAACGGTCTTATGTCATCGTCAACCGACGCAAACAACAATACCGTCACATACGGTTATGAGTACGACCGAAACCGCTTAAGCAGTGTGAGAGCAGGCGGAAATATAGTATATTATCGCTATAATACCGGATTTACACCTGTAACCGCCATAGAGTCACCGAGCGGCACTTATTATAACTTTTATTATGACAGCTTCGGAAGAAAAAGCAGAATAATACTACCGGATTCAACGCTCAGCTCATATGTATACAAGGATAACTACACCGATCTGTTATCCCGTATGAACTACGGAAACGGAGATTACATAAGCTATAGTTATGACGACCGTGACCGTCTTACCGCCTTTTCACAAAACGGTATAACCGCTGCTCAGTACACTTACGACCGCCAAAGCAGGGTCTCCACAGTAAGCGACCTTATAACAAACGTTATAACCTCATTTAAGTATGACTTTATAGGCAGGATACTTAAACTAAGCTCTACAGACGGTCAGAAGCTCTCCTTTGATTACGACAGATACAACCGTATAAAAGCTTCCGGCTGGAGCCTCAGCGGAGTTAAAAATCTCCTTACGGAGTATGTATATGGAAACGAATCTTCAGATCAAAAGGTTGACCTTATCTACGGAATAAAGCAAAACAATACAAATTCCGTAAGTTACTCTTATGACAGCCTTATGAGGCTTAACAAGCGAACTCTTAACACAACGGTTCCCTATGTTACTTCTTACGGTTATTTAGAGGGCGCTTCTCCGGGTACTGCCACAACAACGATAAAAACAGTTAAAAACGGAAACGATGCGTGGTCGTATACATATGATGCGGTAGGCAACATTACGAGCATCTCGAAAAACGGAATGGTTTTGGAAAGCTATGAGTATGACGCATTAAGCCAGCTTGTAAAGGTGACAAAGGGCAGCGATGTCTATACTTACACCTACGGCTTAGGCGGAAACATTCAGTCCGTAAAGAAAAACGGAGAAGTTATAAAGTCATATGCTTACGGAGACAGTGAGTGGAAAGACCTTCTTACACAGTATAACGGAGAAGCGATAACCTATGACGAAATAGGCAATCCTTTAACTTACCGTAACGGCTATGCTTTCACCTGGTCAAACGGCAGACAGCTCACAGCCGTTACAAAAGACGAAAACGCCGTTGCAAATTATGTTTATGACGGCGAGGGCAACAGAATATCCAAAACCGTGAACGGAGTAACCACAAATTACTACTATATGAACGGTGTTTTAAGGGCTCAGAAGACAGGAAGCGAGTACATAATCTTCCTGTATGATGAAAACGGCTCGGCTTACGGAATACTTGTAAAAAACGGCGAACAGGAAACAACTTATTATTACATTTTCAACGCTCAGGGAGACATAATAGGTATAGTTGACGAAAACGGCGATACCGTGGTAGAATATACCTATACAGCCTGGGGCGAAATTGAAAGCATAACAGGTTCTCTTGCCGATACCTTAGGCCAAAAGAATCCCTTCAGATACCGTGGGTATTATTATGATTCCGAAACAGGGCTCTACTTCCTTAAATCAAGATACTATGACCCCGTTGTGCAGAGATTTTTGAATGCGGATAGCGTTATTTCCGGAACAGGAGAATCTGTGCTCGGATACAACTTATTTGCTTATTCTTTTAATAATCCCGTCAATATGAATGATGCCTCAGGTAATTGGCCGAAGTGGGCAAAAAAATTTGTTGCAGCCGTAGCAGTCGTTGCCGTTGTGGCAGCAGTTGCGGCAGTTACTGTTGCAACTGCCGGAGCAGGAACTGCAATAGCAGCAGTTGCTATAGGTGCTGCAAAAGGTGCTGCAATAGGATTTGCTGTAGGGGCAGCTACTGGTGCGGCAAGTGGTGCAATTAGTCACCGAATATCAACAGGTAGTTGGAGTGGTGCTGGCGAAGCAGCTCTAAACGGTATGGCGGATGGTGCTTTAAGTGGTTCTATTAGCGGCGTTATAACAGGCGGAGTAACCGGCTACTCAAATTATTCAAGTGCCGCAAATTTCTTAAAAAGTAATGGCGCCAATCCAAAAGAAGTTCTTTCATCGTATAAAGGAACTCCCAAAGTGCAAACACTTAAAGCAGATACAACTGCATATAGAACCTGGGGTGGGACCACCCAAGAATTAGGTCACTGGGTATCTCCTAACAATTACGGTTCAAGCGCACGAAACTTGTTGTCGCTACCGACAGGTAATACAATGACCCATACATCCTCCTTCTTACTTCCAAAAGGAACAACTGTACTGTCCGGAAGAGCTGCACCATTATTTGGACAATCCGGCGGTGGTGTACAGTGGTGGATATCTGTATTGTGATAGGGAGATAATGTAATGAAGAAAAATAACTTATTTATTTACTTGTTAGTTGACATATTGGATTGTGCAGAAAAAGAAAAAAACGCAATAATTGAAGGGAAAGAATCTTTGTGGAATTTGGAACAAATACAAAAAGTCGTTGTTCCTGAAATAAGCGAATTGTTATCGCATACAAATAAAGGTGAAATTTATTTCAAGTACGGAAAGAAACAAAGGCTTTTGGAATCATCATATTTGATAACAGATTCCTTAAATGATTTATCTCATACTGCTTTAGGCGAATGTATTTTGAAATTACAAAACCTTTATGACTCCTTATGAGATATTAGAGCACGCAAGGGGCGGTTCCGTGCGTTGCAGCACAGAATAACACAGCACACGGAACCGCTTTATGCTTGTGTACATAATAGATGTGATTAGTCAAAAATAAGACCATTTGAAGCCATATTCGAAAGGCATAGATATTGAAAGACTTTAAGGAGAAGTTATGGAATTGTTGATTATTGCCGCCATAACAGCGATTATTATAATAATTGCAATTATTTTAAAAATCACTATAGAACCTGGGAAATTCACGATAGAACCGGGAAATCGGTATGCAGGCAGACTGGGTGAAATTGCAGCAACAAATGAGATAAAAACGGTTCTCCGTGACGGTGATCAACTTTTTACAAATGTTGAAATTTCTTTTGAAGGTAAACCTACGGAACTTGATAATGTGATTGTAAACAGGTTCGGTGTATTCATTATCGAGGTAAAAAATTACAAAGGTCGTCTTTATGGAAATGAAAATGATTATGAATGGCGAAAATACAAGAGCGACGGCTACGGTAATACATTTGTAAAGGAAGTTAAAAATCCAATAAGGCAGGTAAAACGCCAGGTGTATATTCTTGCCAAATATTTGAATTACTATGGTTCATATGTATGGGTTGAGGGATATGCATTACTTATGCAGGGCAATAGCCCTGTACAAAGTACATATGTACTTTCTGACATAGATAATGTTGACCGTGCCATTCATACCCCCCGCAGAAATCGACTGACAAAACAGCAAATTGCTTCTGTTGCAAAGCTTTTATGCAGATAATATAACATAACATCTGGGTGAAAACACAAGGAACGGTTCCGTGTGCTGAAAAATTACTGCGGTTTTATAAATAATCATACCAATTAAAGAATCGTCCTATGATTGTGTAGAATTACGGTAAAAAATAAAAAATAAAAATCGGCAAACCTCTTCAGAGGTTTGCCGATTTTTGGTGCGAGTGACGAGACTTGAACTCGTACGTCATGGACACACGCCCCTCAAACGTGCCTGTCTGCCTATTCCAGCACACTCGCATTTATTAAGAGCGCCTGATTATTATATCATCAAGTGCCCTTAATGTCAACAATTATTTTTCTGTTTTTCGATTTTTTTAAGCTCAGAATGAATACTACTTATTTTTAGCAGTTTTACTCAGGTAGTTCTCATAAGCCTTATCCCATTGTTCGGTGTCTTCCGGTGTATAATGAACAGGCTCTACCGAATTTGAAACTGTTTTTCTAAGCTCTGCTATATCTTCTATTTCTCCGAGCGCATAAAGAGCAACAGCTATATTACCCATAACGGTTGCCTCTGTGGGCCCTGCGAAGACATCAACGCCGCAAGCATCCGCCGTGAGTTTGCAAAGGAGTTTATCCTTTATCCCGCCGCCAAGAATATTTATACTGTTATATTTGCGCTTTCCGAGACTTTCAAGGCTTTTAAAAGTGTATTTATATTTCATTGCAAGGCTTTGATAAATACACCGCATTATCTCGCCACGTGTTTGCGGAACATATTGCCCTGTTTTCTCACAGTATTCGCAGACTCTTTCGGGAAGGTTTCCTGCTTTCTCAAATGACGGATCGTCAACATCTATAAAGCATTTAAACGGTTCACTCTCAAGCGCTTCCTTTTCAAGGGTATCAAATCCGACCTCTATCCCCTCTCTGCGCCACTGCCTACGAGATTCCTGAATAAGCCAGAGACCGATTATGTTTTTAAGAAATCTTGTTCTGCCCGCAAATCCTACCTCATTTGTAAAGTTTGCCTGACAGGCTTCTTTTGAGAGAATGGGGGCAGGCTGTTCTATTCCGAAAAGGCTCCAGGTCCCGCAACTGATATAGACAAAATCATTATTCAAAGCAGGTGTTGCGGCGACGGCAGATGCCGTATCGTGAGCGGCAACGGCAATAACCGGCACGCTCTCACAACCGAGTTCTTTGCAAATTTCATCGGAAAGCATTCCGTAAACGCTGCCTGAATTTACAATCGGAGCAAATATTTTTTTCGGCAGACCGAGTCTGTCAATAAGGTCGAAATTCCAGTCTTTGGAATTCGGATCAAGCAGGTTTGTGGTGGAAGCTATGCAGACTTCTTCTTTTATCTCGCCCGTAAGCATATATGCAAAAAGGTCAGGCATAAGCAAAATCTTATCGGTTCTCTCTAACAGCTCAGGCTCATAACACTTAAGGTACATAAGCTGATAAACAGTATTAAATCTCATACACTGAGTTCCCGTAAGTGCATAAAGCTCATCCGAGGAAATTATTTCCTTGTGAACCTTTTCGGGAATGCCGTCTGTCCTTGCGTCCCGATAATTGACGGGATTTGCAAGCAGTTTTCCGTTTTTATCGAGCATACCGAAATCGACGCCCCAGGTATCGATACCTATAGCGTCAAATCCGCCCTCGGATATAGCCTTTGTTATTCCTGCCTTTATTTCAAACAACAGGCGAAGAACATCCCAATACATAGTACCGCCGAGTATCACAGGGTCGTTCGGGAACCTGTGGATTTCACGCATTGATATTTTACCGTCAGACAAAGTTGCAAGCATTGCTCTTCCGCTTGAAGCTCCGAAATCAAACGATAGGATTTTCTTCAATTTAATGACCCCCAAAGCTGTATTTATATTATATAAAATTATATCAAAAATCTCGGTTAAAGTCAATTAACTGTTGTGTAAAAAAGAAAGTTATGTTATTATTACTTTGTGGGGTGAGATCTTGGATATACTTATTCTTTCTTGTAACACGGGAGGCGGTCATAACACTGCTGCCCGCTCAATTAAAAATTATTTCGAAGAAAAAGGCGAAACCTGTCGCATAGAGGACGCTCTCGCCTTTTGGTCAACCGAAACTTCAAAGCTTATTTCCGGAGGACATATTTTTGTCTACCGCAATTTGCCCAAGCTTTTCGGAATTTGCTACAGACACGAGGAGATTCGTCCGAAAGATGCGGGGGACTCAATACTTTATAAAGTCGTTTACAACGGTTGCAAGGGTCTTGCTGCGCATTTAAGAGCACATACTTATGATGCCGTGATTTCCACCCATCCGTTTGCTTCAATGATGCTTACGGAACTTAAGAAGCGTGGTGTGCCGGTGCCGAGGTCTTACTTTATCATAACCGATTACACCTGCAGTCCCGGGGTTGAAAAAGCGGATTGTGATATTTTTTTCATACCACACGAAAAGCTTCGTCAGGAATTCAGAGACAGCGGCATAAAAGAAGATAAGATAGTGGCATCGGGAATTCCCATAAAAGAAGAATTCTTTTCAAAAACCACGAAGGACAGAGCAAAGGCTCTGTTAAAACTTAACGGCAGTAAAAGGACTGTTTTGCTCTCCTGCGGCAGTATGGGGTGCGGACCTATAAAATATCTTGCGGAAAAGCTCCCCCTTATTATGCCTCGTGATGTTCAGCTTATCGTTATATGCGGCACCAATCGCAGACTTTACAGTCAGCTTATAAGGGCAGGTCTTCCGGAAAGTGTTAAAATAACCGGATTCACCTCAAGGATGAGTCTTTATATGGATGCTTCCGACCTTATGATAACAAAGCCGGGCGGACTCACGGTTACCGAAGCAGCCGCAAAAAGACTTCCTATGATTTTTATAAATGCCGTTCCCGGATGTGAAACACGAAATCTTGAATTTTTTGTTTCTAATTCCCTTGCGGATACGAGGAACTCACCCGATGAACTTGCAGCGCTTGTTTGCGATTACTTAAATGACAGTGCAAAACTTCAAAGACTCAAAGACAGACTTGAAGAAGAATTTAATTTAACGCCGCTTAAAACAATCTACGGAAAAATATCCGAAAAATAAAATCAGCCTGTGCTTACAAGCACAGGCTTTAACTTTTGATTAAAACTTTACTTTTTCGGCTATATACGACTTAAGCTCACTTATCGGAATGCGAATCTGTGACATTGTATCACGGTCACGAACCGTAACGCAGTTGTCATTTTCCGAATCAAAGTCATAAGTTATGCAAAGCGGAGTGCCTATTTCATCCTGCCTGCGATAACGCTTTCCGATAGAACCGGCATCGTCGAAGTCTACCATAAAGTCTTTTGAAAGTTCGTCCTTTATATCAAGGGCCTTTTCGGAAAGTTTCTTTGAAAGGGGAAGAACCGCCGCCTTAAAGGGGGCAAGCGCAGGATGCAATCTTAAAACGACCCTTTTATCTCCCTTTTCGTCTGTTTCCTCATCATAAGCGTTGCAAAGGAATGCAAGCGTTACTCTGTCTGCACCGAGAGAAGGCTCAATAACATAAGGAATAAATTTCTCGTTTGTTTCGGGATCAAAATACTCCATAGCCTCTCCCGAATGCTTTGAGTGCTGAGTGAGATCATAGTCGGTGCGGTCCGCAACGCCCCAAAGTTCACCCCAGCCGAAGGGGAACATAAATTCAAAGTCGGTAGTAGCCTTTGAATAGAAGCAGAGCTCATCCTTATCGTGGTCACGCAGTCTGAGCGACTCCTCTTTTATGCCGAGATTTAACAACCAATCACGGCAGAAGGAACGCCAATAATCAAACCATTCAAGATCGGTACCCGGCTTGCAGAAGAACTCAAGTTCCATCTGTTCAAATTCACGGATACGGAAAATAAAGTTTCCGGGGGTTATTTCGTTTCTGAAAGATTTACCTATCTGTCCCACGCCGAAAGGAAGTTTTTTTCTCGTTGTGCGCTGAATGTTTTTGAAGTTTACAAATATACCCTGCGCTGTTTCGGGGCGGAGATATAAAGTTGACGTACTGTCCTCCGTAACGCCCTGAAATGTCTTAAACATAAGATTAAACTTTCTTATATCGGTAAAATCGTGAGAGCCGCAGGAGGGGCAGGCGATTTTATGTTCACGGATATACTCCGCCATTTCACTGTCATTCATAGCTGCGGGATTATCCGAAAGACCGTTTTGCGCAACATAATCTTCAATAAGCTTATCCGCTCTGTGGCGTGTTTTGCACTGGCGGCAGTCCATAAGAGGATCGGAAAATCCGCCCAAATGACCCGAAGCCACCCAGGTTTCGGAATTCATAAGTATAGCGCTGTCAAGCCCGACATTATACCTGTTTTCCTGAACAAATTTCTTCCACCAGGCACGCTTTACGTTATTTTTCAGTTCAACACCTAAAGGGCCGTAATCCCAAGCATTTGCAAGGCCGCCGTATATTTCGCTTCCCGGGTATACAAAGCCTCTGCCCTTAGCAAGATTTACTACCATTTCCATAGTTTTCTGAGAATTATCCATTTTACAAAAATCCCTCCGGTTAATATCTTATATAATAATAATCAAATCTGCGCAAAAAGTCAATCAAAAAAAGCCGAAAGTGTATATTCCGCTTAAAAAAATGTAAAATCAAGTCGTAATCGGAAAGACGAATTACTTGACGGAATACTTGACATATTCCGGCTTATAGTTTATACTCTTATAGTAGGTCGATGATAATGATTATAGAATGTCGAAACACCAAAAATTGTTTCGACAAGCCGATTTTATCGGCCTTAAGCAAAATTAAATTTCCACAATTTTAATTTTGCCTATATTCATTGCAATGGATATTGACAAATTTTCAAAGAAAATTTGTGACCAAATCAAAGATTTGGTGTCGAAACAGTGTGGTTTTACACTATTTCGACTTTCAATAGCCATTATGATAACAACGGAGGTAATTATATGGATAACGGTAAGATTCAGCTTCATAATATTGACTTTGAGAAGTTTATAAAAGCCATTGATTCCTGCAAGGGCGACGTTTATCTTGAAACCGATGAAGGAGATGTTTTAAACCTTAAATCAAAGCTTTGCCAGATGATAGGTCTTTCGACCATTCTTGCAAACACGGAGGTTTCCGAGGCTACTGTTCGCTGCACAAACCCTGACGACGAAACTATGCTTTTCAGGTTGAATTTATACGGTGAAATGCCGGAAAACGAAGGAAAATAATCAAATCGGAGGCAGATTTTTAAATGGCAGAAACCAATTTTTTAACCTACAAGGGCAAGCCGCTTGTAAGAAAAGGTAAGGAAATATATTACGGAGATATGTCCGAAAGATATGTAGTAAGGTTTGAAATTCTTTCTTCTGCAAAGGAAGGAAAGCTTGAAATAGCAGATAAAGTTGCCGTCTGGCTTATCAGAAATGATACAGACGCTCCATTAAAGGAACGCATTTCAAAAGAAAGCGTTAAAAACAACCTTTTTGACGCATTGGATCTCGGATTTACCTGGCTTGAAAGAGCCCTTAAGGATTAAATGTGATTTTAATAGAATTAAAGGTTTATTAAGCGGTCGGGCCCTTTACGGGTCTGACCGCTTTTAAATTTACCGAGCCTAACACACTAAGTTTAAAAAATTCCCTGCGTAAGATTTTTACGCAGGGAATTTTGATCAGGCAATTCAATTTTTGTACTCTGATTTAATTGTATATTATATTTTTTTATTTTTCCTTGACGCAAGGTATCCTTCAAGAATAACTGTTGCAGCTACAGCATCGACGGTCTCTTTTCTCTTTTTACCGTGTCTGTCATTCATAGTAAGAATATTATGTGCAACAACCGTTGTACAGCGTTCATCCCATAAAACAGTTTTTATATTTGATTTGCTTTCTATCTCTTCGGCAGCCTGCCTGCAGGCATTTGCCCTTTCGCCCTCACTGCCGTCCATATTCTTAGGGTGACCCATAACAATAAGCTCTGCCCCATATTCCCTTGCAAGCAGAATTATCTTATCTATAAGCCTTGCATAGTTATATTCTTTTATTACCGTTTTCGGAAAAGCAAGGCTCTCGCCTGCGTCGCAAAGGGCTATTCCCGTTCTTGCAAGTCCTAAATCAACCGACATTATTATCATTTGCTTTCCGCCTTAAAAGCCGATGACAGTCTACTGCGTTTTGGAATAAGCTCGGTCGGAAGATGGGATGAATCGTATTTATAAACAAGTTTTGCGTTCATATCATCATCAAACTCGATAAGTGTCACCGCTGTGTTATCTGCCCAACCGGTATCTTTAAGCCTTGTTATATCTCCGTAAAGCAACCTGCAAACCAGACATCTTATAACTCCGCCGTGGCTTGCCGCCGCAATAGTTTTACCTTTATTCAGATTTGCAAGGTTTAAAACCGTTTTCCATATTCTGTCGTAAGCTTCCCGCATAGGTTCTCCCTTTTCGGGTGCAAAATCTTCAGGATGCTCGTCCCATATTTCGGCGAGAGAGGAATGCTCTGCAAAAACTTCGGCAAACGGTCTGCCGTCAATAACTCCGCCGTCAACCTCGGCAAGTCCCTGCTCCTTTATTACGGAAAGTCCCTTTCCGAACGATACCGACTGTGCGGTTTTATACGCCCTTATAAGAGGACTTGAGTAAACAGCGTCAAGCTTTATATTCTCAAATCTCTTTTTAAGAAATTCAAGCTGCTTTGAGCCTGTTTCACTTATATCACAGTCTGTCCTTCCCTGAAAAATTCTTTTCACATTTCCCTGCGCCTCGCAGTGGCGAATAACATAAATCCTTGTCATATAATCTCCGTTTGATCAGTAAATGGGTGAACCCTGAGCATAAAGTTCTCCGGCGTTACCGCCATTTCTTCTCTTTAAAAGCTCGGTTACGGTAACGCATTCAAATCCGTCTGCTTTAAGCTTATCAATAAGCAAACCTATCCCGTTTAAAATGTCCTGATTATCCCTCGGGTGAATAAGAAGCACCGAACCGTTTGAAACCACATTGCCTTCAAAGACACCGGCTATTCGCTCTTCGGGGGTTGCGGTCTGGTCGGCGTGGTCGTTAAATCCGTAATTCGACCAGTTGACTATGCGCCAGTCTCTCTTTTGAGCCTCGGAAGCGATAATATCGCTCGTTCCGCCGCCGGGTCCCCTATACAGGGTTATTGTGTAACCGGGCGAGATGCCGTCAATGATAGGCTGGACCTTATCAAAATTATCGCTTACAAACTGCTGCGGAGAATTTCTCTGAACATTATGAGCGTAAGAATGATAACCTACGGCGTGTCCCTCATCTATTGCCCTTTTTACGATCTCCGGATACTTCTCCATATTTTCACCGATGAAGAAAAAGGTTGCTTTTGCATCCTTTTGCTTTAATATATCAAGAAGCTGGGGGTTTGTCTGCTGAGGTCCGTCGTCAAACGTAAGCGCAACCATTTTTCTCTTCCAAAGGGTTCTGTCTGCTGCAGGCTTTGCCGAGGATGCGGATGACGTTGAAGGCTGAATTACGGACGACGTATCTTCGGAAGATGTTTTCTTACTGCTTTCGGATTTACCGCTCTCCTTTGATGAACCGCAACCACAGATGCCCACGGCAAGCAAAATCGCACATATAAGAGAGACTGTTTTTTTTATCATATTAATGACCCCTTATTGTATTTTAACACATATTACAGAATTTTCAAATACGAATTCCGTCTCACAACCGTTTACCTTAACCGATTTAACCGGCTTTTCGCTGAACAGCTTAAGAGTTCCGCTCCCGTTTACGGTAACATCTATATTACCGTTTTCAAAGTTAAATTCGCTTACGGCAGCACTGCCGTTAAGTTTTCCTTCAAGTCCGATAATTGCGGCTCCGTCTACAACCGGCGATACCGTTAAAAGATCTCCGCCGTAAACAGGATACTTAACATTTATTTTATCGTTTAAAGAAAGTCTGTGAACGGTTTTATCCTTAAAGCCAAACATTATGAAATCGTTGCCGTTTATTCCGTAAACGTCGGACGGCGAAACCGTTCCCTCAAGCTCACTTCCGCAAAGATTCATAACGCCTAAAATATGAGTTTTGTTATTGTGATTGAAGACTTTAAGAATTTTTCTGTCGTTTATCGGATGATACATAAGACAATCCGCCGTGGGTCTGCCGACATCATTTGCACGGAGCAATGTGCCGTCATCAAGGCAAAGAGACTTTATAAGCTCATAATCGTGGTTATTAAGTTCATCGGAAACATATACTATAGATCCGCTCGCAACCCTTCCTACAGCCTCAACAAACGAATCTTCTTTACTGCTCCAGAACATATCCCAGTCAGGATATGCTATGGGATACATCCAGTAACTGTTCAGTGCGTTTGAGGCAAGAAAACCGTAATTAACGATTGACGAGTTATAATCATCTCCCGAACGCACAAGATTTGTGTTCTTCATCCTATATAACATATCGTTTGAACAGGACATGCAGTTCAAGCAGTTATTATCAAAATTCTTATAAACAGAATTCTCAAGTCCCTCACGGTATGTATCCATAGATTTTATCCTTCCGCCGGCGTTTTCACAAAGTCCCTCGAAAAGATACTGAACATCGATTTTAACACCGTCTATACCGACGGATTTAAGATAAGAATGGAATGCGTCGTAAAACTCTCCCGCCTTTTCGGGCTTTATCGGATGATGTGCAAACTGCTTATTCATACCGTCCGCCATATCGTTAAATCGGCTCGGAGCAGTCATATAAACATCTTTTTCTTCGCCGTAATCTCCGACATTGTTTCCTGCCCAATAGCCCATAGAAGCGTGCCAGACAAGAAACTGTTTAAGACCGTATTCTTTCTTTGCGGTTTTTGTAAGTCCCTTTAAACCGTTTTTAAATTTCTCCCGATTTTCCGAAAACTCGGTCATAACACGGGAGCCTATAGGCATAGTGTCGGTCGTTGAAAGCCAGCCGTCGTCCATTAAAACATATCCAAGCTGAACACCGTTTTTCTTAAATTCATCAAGACCCGATATCACTTTTTCGCCGTCAACATCAAAATAAAATGCGTTCCAGGTGCACCAACCGAGAAGTTTTAACATCTCGGGCATTTTTTTATCCTTTCTGAAATTAAAGGACTTAAGTTTTTCTTTAAGGTCTTTTGCGGCATTTTCCATTAAAGCGTAAGGGTCGTTTGAGCAGGCGATATACAAAAGTTCACCCGAAGAAACGCTTATCTCATCGCTTCCCGTAACGCCGTTTAAGGACAGCTGACCGTTTTCATACTGCAATGCGCCTCTCGAAAGCTTATCATAAATCGGAAGCATCAGAACATAATCTCCCGATTCCCTGTAAATAAGCAGACAAAGGGTTTCTTTTTTAAGCTGTGAAATATCGGTGCCGCAGGCGGCGCCCATAAACATCATATTGTTTCTAAAGCAAGACATAAATCTTTTGACATTGCAGGGATTACCGATATCATAATTGACCTCTTTGCCGTTTTCAGCAGTCGTTACCGTTAAAAAGGCTCCGTATTTTGCATTCAAAACGGATTTTATTCCATTTGCGTTTTCAAGCACTTCACCGTCATTAAAAGCAAGCCTGCCATCCTTACAAATCCACATAAAATTCTCCTTAAATCAAATCTATTATTTCAGATACAGCGTCAAACATATTTCCGGATTCTTCGGGGCAGGCCTTCTTTGCGGCATCGACACGGTTTGAAAGTTCTATTTTTTCATCGGTGAGCCTTGAATAAGCCTGATATTTTGACCAGCTGTTTGAAATCTCGGAATTCACCATAATGTCAAACAGACGCTGCTTGTAATTTTCGTTTGCCGACAGCAGACTGCCCCTTGAAACAAGTGTTATAACCGTTTCGTCCGCTGTGGGTATTTCGGAAATTTCCAAAACCGCAGTGTTTGTTTTTTCATCATAGCTTATTGTGGATTTTATTTTTTTGCCGCCTGAGATAGCCTCCGCAAGCACATCTTCGGAGAAGCCTCTTAAATATATTTTATAATTGCGCTTCTCGGGAATAACCGAAAGATTACCCTCAGGTCTTTTAATTGTAAACACGCTCTTTTGATCCGTATAGCAAATTGTATATTCGCTGACGGCAAAATCGCCGTTTTTATAAGCGTTGCTTTCTCCGTCATCCTCATAAAGTCTGAACGAGTTCGACGCTCCCGCAAAGACATAAAGCTCAATATTCTCCTTAGGTCCCAACACATTATCGCCTTTTATATGTGAGTTCATAGGAATAATAGCACCTGCTTTTGCAAACAACGGGAATGAATAAATGTCACGGTAAACCGAAAGTTCTCTTCCTCCTTCATAAACATTTCCGGTGAAGAAGTCTATCCATTTTCCGTCAGGCAGCCAGACATCGGTCTTCGCAAGTGCGGTGACCGAATCGGAATGTTCCGTTACCGGACAAACAAGAAGCTCGCTGCCGAAGAAATACTGATTTTTATAACTGTATGCCTGCTCGGCTTCCGGATAATAATAATAAAGCGGCGTGCAAAGAGCCTCGCCCTTAGTATGTGCACGGTAGTTAAGCGTATAAATATACGGAAACAGTTTATGCCTGAGTCTCAGCATCTGCTCGGCTGCCTTTTGTGCATCTGCAGGAAATCTCCACGGTTCCTTACTTACAAAATCATAATTTGTACTGTGCAAGCGGCAAACAGGTGAAAAAACGCCGAACTGTATCCACCTTACATAAAGCTCCTTATCACGGGTTCCGTGCTGAAAACCGCCTATATCGTGGCTCCAATAAGGGAAGCCTATATTTGCGGCAGTTGCGGTAAAATACGGTTCAAAAGAAAAAGAATCCCAGTTTATATATGCGTCGCCCGAAAATCCGACATAAAATCGCTGACTTCCCGGTCCGGAATATCTCGAGAAATACATCGGGCGTTTACTGCTCCGTTCACAGTCAAGCGTGTGCATATGATTTAAAATCCAAAGCGGGTCAAGACCCTTCATACCGCTCTCTGTACCCTGCTGCCAATCCATCCACCAAAAATCAACGCCGTTTTCCTCGTAAGGGTGATGCAAAAGATCAAAATAAGGTTTCCAGAAATCTTTATTTTCAGGTTCAAATTTAACGGTTTCTTTGGTTTTAGGGTCTATTCCCATAGCCTTTGCCATTTCGGCATACATATCCTCGTGGTCTTGAACACCCTGTGCCGGGTGAACATTAAGTGAGGGGTGAAGATTATGCGAATGCAGCCATTTTAAAAATCTCTTGTAATCGGGAAAAAGCCGTGTGTTCCAGGAATATCCCGTCCACTCGTCCTTAGCAGGCTTGCCGCCCTCCCCTCTCGACCAATGCCAGTCCATATCTATAACCGAAACCGAGAGCGGAATATCATTTTCCTCAAAATCGCTTATAAGCTTTTTATAGCTTTTTTCACTGTAGTTTTCAAAGCGGCTCCACCAGTTACCGAAAACATAAGCAGGAAGCAGCGGCGGTGTGCCAGTAAGTTTATAAAGCGCCTTTGTGGCGGCAAAATAATCGTGACCGTATCCGAAGAAATAGATATCCGTTATCTCATCTCTTCTCTCATTTACCCAGCCGTCCTCAAGAACGGTAAGACTTTTGCTGTCGTCCAAAACAGCATACCCGACTCTTGAGCAAACGCCCTCGCCGAGCGTAACTCCACGCTCGACAAATATGCCGTCAAGCGTTCGGTAGGTTCCTTTAAGGGTATCCGGCTCATCGCCGAAATGCCATACCGTTTCTTTACCGTCGAAAAGCGTTTTGACTTCAAGGTCGCTTTTATCCGGCGGAAGCGATGTAACTGCACTCAGTGTAAGACAGGATGTTTTTATTACTGTTTTACCGCCGTTTTCCTCTATTCTAAAATCCGAGTAATCAAAAAGCCGGTTAATAACGCTTTGTGTCGCTCTGTCTTCAAACAATGCTTTAGGGTCGTATTCAATTCTTATAAGCCTGTCAGAAAGAACAGAAAACCTATAATTGCCCCTAACTATAACACTTTCGGCTCTCGCCTTTGAAGTATGGCTCCTACTGAAGTATTCCGGTAACATAATACTGCTCCTTTAAGTTTAAATATGTGGATTTAAATATATATTATTTTCCGGAGTTGCCCTTACCCGGCTTTTTAAAAATGATAACCGATACCGTTATCGCCGCTATTGCAAGAACAGTAACCGATATGCAAACCGCAAGAATTATTGTTTTACTGTTATTATTGCTGCTCTCCGAATCGACCTGACTTTCCGAAGATACTGTGGTTTTGCCTGAACTTTGCGCTTTCTTTGCAGCCGCCTGCTGTTTTAATTTTTCTGCCTCTTGCCGCTTATAATAATCCTCAAAGCCCTCAAGCGCCTGTTCGTAATCTTTCTTGTCTTCTTTATATTCGTATGTATCGCTCTTTATAAGTTTTCCGTCAAGATCGTATATTCTGCCGCTTATAACGTTCATTATGCAAAGCCTTATGTTTGCTATTCTTGCGTCTGCCTCGGCGGGTTTTTCCGTGGCAAGCTGCATAGCGGCGGAAATGTAAATGTTTTCGTTTCCGGAATCGGAAGCCTTAACAAGTTCTTTTGTCCTCGTAACGCTCGTATTCCAATCATTTGCATCTTTTGCTTCGTGGAGTGTTTTACCGTACATAAGACCGAGTCTTACTTCAGAGAGTGCTCCGCTTTCATTTTGAACCCATTGAGAAAGATACACCTGAAAATCGGCGGCATTACCTTTCCAATCATAAACTATGCAGGCCTGTTGACCCGGCTTTAGTTCCTCAACGACCGTAAGCGGAGTTATTATCCCATTCCACTGTGTATCACCTGTAAGCTTTATATATCTTACAGAGCCTTCGGTTAAAAGCTTTGCCGAATCCGCAACCTTTTTGCCGTCAAGTCCGGCCCAGTATTTAAAGCCCTCTGCAAAATCCCAGTTATGAATGCCGTCAAGCGGCGTGGTTTTGTTTATCTGATACTGCCTTACATACATACCCTCTTCGGGGGTGCCGTAATAATTTTCGTCCGTCTGACCGTCAGCCAAAACGGAAAGTGATGAAAAGGTTAAAATTGCGCAAACAAGCGAAATTAGAAATTTTACTGTGGATTTCATAAAGTCACTCCTCTTCGTTTATATCTTTATCTTCCTTTTTATCCATTTCTTCAAGCATTTCGGAAAAGGACTTGTTTTTATCCTTTTTGCTCCTTACCGCCTTTACTATAATAGACGGCGCTATTGCAAGCACGGCGGCAAGCGCTATTGTGCCGACAATAATGATAGTGTGTATAAGTTCCTCATTATCTCCGCCCTGTTCATCCTGATTTATATCAAGCTGAGCCTGCGGGTCTGTGTTTTGCCTGTCTGAGGGGTCATAAACCTCCGTCGGCTCCTCCGCATCGCTTTCATTTCTTGCTTCACCCTTAATTTCGTTGCCGTCAGGATCGTATATTACTTCATTTTCATTTGTATATGCAAGTCTTAAATTGTCGATTTTAATGCCCGCTGCAGGTGCTGTGAGACTAAGTTTTATAAAGAAATAAAGCTCATAATATCCGCCGTCCGGCACCATTACGGGATAAATCGGTTTTGTGACGACGGTATTCCATTCGGTCTCATTTTTAGCTTCGTATAAAACCTTCCACACGCCCGATGAAAGTGTTTTGGTTCTGTTTATGTCCCACTGCACAAGTGAAGCGTTAACCTGCGTCGGCATACTGCAATCATAAACCAAAACAATAGGCTTGCCGGCAAGCAACTTTGCGGCGGAAAATCTCAGCGTTGTCAGTCCGTCGCCGGCGGCAGCCGTTTCCTTAAACTCAAGGTACTTGTTTTCTCCCGAGGCGGATACCGAAACAAAATCGCCGGGCGCCTTATTATTAAGTCCGCCCCAAAATTTAAGGCCCAAAGAAAAATCGCCGTTCATAAATCCGGGTAAAGACGCTACATCGTTTACGGTATAGCCATCGGCGAAGGTTATTCCCGCTTCGGGTGTTCCGTAACTCTCCGAGGAGTAAGCATCTGCCGCAGTTTCCGTCTTATCTTTTTTTTCGGCAGCAAGCGAACTGAAACCTACAGCCCCCGACACAGTAACGGCAAAAGCAGTTATAAAAGATAAAATTTTCAAATGCAGTTTCATGATACTTAAATCCTCGTATAAAGCGCCGGAACAGCGGCTGCTGTAAAAGTTTTCCGTTTGCAGCATCAAAACACCGTTCCGGCGCCGATAATTATATTATTTTATATTCGTTAATGTTATTTTATTATAACAGGTTCTTTACCGAGATGTCCGACTTTGTACTTAGCGTCACCGTCGGCACCCTTATTTCCTCTGAGAACAACATCAGCTTCGTGCTTATAAAGAGCTATATCTGTTGTCTCGCATTCTTTAAAGGTGTTTTTCTCTATAACAGGAGCATATATCCAGGCACCCTCCCAAGTGGGGAATGAACCGTCCTTCGAACCGTCCTCACGGGAAATTTCGCCTATCGCAAAACCGACACCGCCCTTACCGGTCCAACTGTCATTTGTGTAATCTCTGATATTTGAAACGCTGTTGTTTCTTATCAGCACACCGATACTGAGATTTCCGGGTATTTTACCGGTCAGCGGATTAGTCACAACCATATTATATCTTATGCCTATACAGCAGCGTTCAATCTTATTATTCTGAACGATAGACCAGTTTACAAAGTTCTGATCGCTGTCCTTTCCCGCATTGTATCGGGGGGAAATGCACAGACCGTAAGACATATTTTTGAATTCGTTACCGGTTATAAACATATTTGTAATATTACCGTAAGCCTGAACTCCCGTTGTTGCACCGGGGTCTTCGGCATAGTTTGAGTAACAGTCCATCTTATTATTATGAATTGCTATATTATCAAAGCATTTAGTAAGGAAAACTCTGCTTGTTGAATCGGGAACTATATCCCACGGCTCGTTTACGGTAATAACTTTCTTTTTAAAGGTTGAAACCGTTCTGTACTGTCCCTTGCCCTTACCGTCGATAATAGTGATTATGCAACCCTTTGAGGCCTGTTTTGTGAAATCATCAGGCATCGTAACATCAGTTTCGGTTGATGACTTTATCGGGCCGTTGTATAAGCGGGAAGTGTTTTCAAGCATTATCTGCTCGCCTGCGTTATCATTAGGAAGTCCCGCACGCTGAATATCATTGTTTCCTGCATAAAAGTCATAGCAGTGACCCTGAATTGCAAAGGCTCTGCCTATTGTAAGGTCGCCATCATCTATTCTGCCGGAAGGATCGTCATCAATATCCTTACCGTACATTTTATTGTTTGAAACATCAAACTCATCGGAATCCACCATAAATATTGAGTTCTGGTTATAGTAGTTCGTGCTGTAGAGCATACCCTTGTAGTTATTATTTCTTAAGAATACCTTGCTTGAATTTCTTGTGCAAATAAGGCCTGTTGTTTCAAGTTCATTATTTTCTATTACAGCACACTTTGAATCGAGTATCTGTATCGGGAATACCATACTGCATGACTTAAGGGAAGCGGAAGAGGTGAATTTACATCCGTGAATGTAAACCGACTTTGCACCGTTATTATTAGCTCCTCTTACGTTTATAAATCCTGACTTGATTTTTGAATCCCTGATCGCTTCAAATGCAAGACCCGTAAACTCGATAGGAGAAGCGGTGACTTCGAAAACATAACCGTCAAGCTTAACACTGGCTACAACTATTGATTTGTCGGTTCCTGCACCCTCAAATTTAAGAGCTTTATCAACATTAAGCGCAGATTTGCAAAGGTAAGTACCCCTCGGGAAATAGATTATATCGCCGTCATTTGCAGAGTCGATCGCTGCCTGAATAAAGGCTGTATCGTCATTATTTTTCTTGTTCGGTATTGCGCCGAAATCGGTAACATCTATTTTTTCCCCGCCAAACTGAACAGGCGCACTTTTAACATATGTTATCTGCTCGTCGGAATCGGCAAAACCGAGGTCTCCGCCGTGACCGTTATGCACTCTTATTGTATATTTTTCATTTTCGGTAAGACAAGACGGTATCTTAATCGTTACCTTGTATGGATCGGCATATGTAACTTCCGCTTCGCAGTATTTTTTCTCAGAAACTAAGTAAATATGCGTCTTATCGGCACCGTCTGCATTGCCGTTTGTAAGGTTTTCGCCGTAAATCGATAACTCTTCATCTGCCGTAACTGTTGTGAGGCCAATCCACCACACAGCAGGCTTGTTTATAAGCTTTATATCGCTCGTTCCGTTTGCGGATTTTACATAAACACCGTACATACCGTACTTAACGGAACTGTCTATAGTGACAGCCATATTTGTATCATCGGTAACGGTTGTTTTGGCTTCGTATTCTTTGCCGTTTGACTTATCGGTTTGAGCATAGATATAAGCCTTCGCACCCGTAAAGCCTTCTCCTGCGACGGTTATTGTCGTATCCGGTCCCGCTTGCTTAGAAACGGTAGCCACAACCGGCGCACCCGCACCGCTTGATTTGATATCGGGGAGTTTGAATACATCTCCCGGCGCAGAAGGCGCACCGTCCTTCATAGTCACAATAACTTTTTTTTCGCCGCCGTTTGCCCCGTTACAGGCCGCAAATGAAAAAATAAGGCAAGCCGAAAGGAATGCTGCAGCAAGTTTTTTAAACATATTTTTTCTCCTTTTTAATATGTGGATTTTTTGAGTTTTAAAACCCTTTCAAAGGCAAAACCCGGATTATTCTTTATTCTCGCTTTCGCTGTCTTTTGATTCAATTGTTAATTCTTTGTCATCCGATTTCGGTTCCGCATTGTTTGTCTTCTTTTTCTTAACAACAAGAGTTATAACAACCGCTGCTGCCGCAACAACTGCAACGCCTGCGCCTATTATTACATAAAGAAGCCAACCGAGGCCGTTATCTTTTGTGTTTTTATTCACATTATTACCGCCCTTCGTGTCTTTATTTTCTTCTTCATTTATATCGAAATAAGGTTCGTCCTCTTCTACCTCTTCCTGAACGCTTTCTTCTTCTATCGCCTGAAAGTCATAAAGAACAGTTTTCCCGTCAAGCGCATATATTTTCTTTTCATTTCTCTTATATATTCCGAGCTTAATGTTATCTATCTGAATATCGGTGCTTGCAGAAACAGCTTCTACTCTGAGGGTAAAATACAGTCCGGGGTCCTTACCCTCTTCGGGCTTGATTACTCCCGAAGTTCCGTCCTTACGGGGGTTGAAGGAATATGTAAACTGTGTTGTCCACTCATCGTCGCTTGCGGCCTCTTTTATTATTTGATTAGTGCCGAAAGCTATTCTGTTTTCTGTTCCGCCTTTAAGGTCGGCATTCATCGTCCACTGCTGCAAAACTATCTGAAAAGCAGAGGAACCTCTCCAATCATAAATCGGGACAAGCTCCTGACCCGGAGTTATATTTTCGAGTTTGAACGGAGCCGAGGATATATTCTGATAGTCCCCGTTTGTATTTGAAACAACATAGTGATTTCCGTTCTCTTCCTCAAGCTTAAAAAGCTCCTCGGCGTGGTACGGCTTTGAGGTCTGTTTATTCACAGACGATGATGACCAATACTTATATCCCTGTTCAAAATCTCCGTTATCGAAGCTCTGCCTGTAAGGATATTTAAAATAGTTCCAACCTGAAATACTGTTATCGGTTGTATAATATCCGTTGTCAAAGCTTCCGTAGTCTACCTCATCCGCCAGACAGGCAAAAGAGCCCCCCGCAATGAGTACTGCTGCAATAAACAGCATCAGAGTTTTTTTAATAGCCTTCTTCATAATTTTTGTCTCCTTAATACAAAGTGGATTTTTGCGCCGATGTTACACACCCCCGACGCAGATTGCAAAAGTCTACAAAGTAATAATATAATAAATTAAGCACAAAAGCAAGCATTTTATTATAAAAATTTCACAAAGACCTAAAAAAATATCAAATGCTCATTTTTTTGATTGGGAAGTGTCAGTTAAAGCCGACTTTACAATACTGTCAACCTGCCACATATATGTTGACATAGCAGTAATATGATCGTTACCGTCTCTTAGTTTCATTCCTACTGAATCAATAATGGTGCGGACGCTGCTTTTGCCGTCCGCTGCCGAAAAACCAAGCTCCGGAACATACCCGTTTGTATTAAACGTATTTACAATATATTCTGTCACAGTGACAGGAACGGCATCTTCTCCGCTTTGCTCAGCTACTCTGCTTTCAAAAAGTGCATAACAGGCAGCCGCATCGGGATTTGCTGCGCCGTTCATTGATGAATAAGCTTTTACAGAGGCTGCAGATTGAACCGGGCCGGTATTTATGTCCGAAGGCAAAGGAACACAACCGAGATTTTCTTTATTTTTGTCGAAGACATTTTTTTCAGCCGCCTTAGTTATCAGCTCTCTGTACCGTGAAGTTGTGCCTATGAACATATATGCCTTTCCGTTTTCAAATGAATAACTGCCGGATTTCGGAATTGAAATCGGATTTTCGCCGTAGATAAGGCTCTGATAGGACTCTGCAACCGCAAGAGTTTCATTATTATAAAATTTGCTTACGAAATTCCCTTCTTCATATCCTATGACAGGTTGGGCTTTAATATTAAACCAATCCGAAAGAGAAGGAAGCTGCAAAAGGCTTGTACCCGAAATATAATCGTTCACGCTTCCCATTGCATTAAGCGACCAGGTACTAAACCGTCCCGTGACGAAAAGAGAATACAAGTCGTCAAATCCGATATCCTTAAAAAGTTTTTTGTTATAATACAACAGGTAAAAATCGCAGGAGTCTGAAGAGCCTACGGCATATATATTTTCTCCGACGGTAAACCTCGATAAGACCGCAGAATTAAGACCCCTGTTTGCGGAAGCCTCCGAAGTGTAAATGTCGGCAGGAGATATAAACTCATTTTGCGAATTTAAAAGTCCGGTTTTAAAAACTTCGATAAAACTGCTGTTATCGGTTTCAATTATATCATAGGCCGTACCCGCAGCCTTTGCAGCGTTAAGATCTTCACCTATCTTCCCCGTACCGACGGAAATTTTAACTTTACAGTTATGTGTTTTTTGGAAGGTTGAAATTTTATCCTTTGTTTCCTTCGTAGGTTCCGAGGGTGAATAGTATAAAATTTCGGCGCCGCCGAAATCCTTTAAGGCAAGCTTGGTCTGCGACGCATCCCCTGTAGGATTTAAAGTTTCAAGCTCCGTGTCCTGTTCTACAGTTACCGTCTTGGTTTCTCCCGCCTTTTTCGGTTTATCATCGGTCTTACTTTTGCAGGACGCAAACGATACTGCGGCAATAGAAAGTGCAGTAGCAAAGCATAATATTTTTTTTAGCACGGGTATTCCTCCATCGTGTTATAACATTAGATACTGTTTATGTTTAAGTATATCATCACATTAAAAATAAATCAACTGCAATAACCATTATAATTCAAGTTATTTATATGAATAATTAAACAGAGGATACTTTCTCGGTATTGAAGATACCGGCGGAGCAGCCGGTAAAATTGTTTCCGCTTTAGGTTTCTTTCCGACGCAATCTGAATCAGAGAGGAACCTATATGTTAAATGTAGTTTTATCGATATAATAAAACTATATTGCTTCTTAGGCTCCCTTCTTTTCATAGAGGTTATTCCCCGTACTCAGGGAAATGTCTGCGAACAAATCGGCAAAATTGCCCCCACCACAGGCTCCCTTCTTTTGCTTTAGCAAATAGAGGTTATTCCCCGTGCTCAGGGAAATGTCTGCGAAGCAGACAAAAGGGTTCCCGTTTTCGGAGAAAAAGCTGTCAGCCGTATGGCTGACTGAGGGG
>CAKSEH010000002.1 GCA_934446475.1 uncultured Eubacteriales bacterium
GATGGGATTCGAACCCACGGTCTCCAGTGCCACAAACTGGCGCTTTAACCAACTAAGCTACATCCACCGTAACGCAATGACTATTATATCATAAGAACGAAATTTGTCAAGAGTTTTTTGCTTAAAGTTTAAAAAAATAAGGACAAAAAAGCTTTTTATCAAATATGCCGCTTACATTAACCGATCTTAAACGCTCTATAGCGATACAAGCGGTTATGATTTATGTAACACAAGAATGATCTTAAAAATAGTATATAAAAGGGAATGGTGATATTTATGAAAGACACGATTACTATTGATAAACTTAAAACCGGAGAAAAAGCATATATAACAAACATAGAACTTGAAGATGCAATAAGGCGCAGGCTTTGGGACTTAGGGCTTATAGAAGGTTCTTTGATTGAAAAGATAGGGGAGAGCCCTATGGGGGATCCCGGTGCTTTTATAATAAAAAACACCGTACTTGCAATAAGGAAAAAAGACGGTAAGAAAATTTTTGCAAAAGGGATAGATATAAATGAATCGATTAAAACTGACCGAAAATAAAAGCGAAGTTATAACGGTTGCTTTAGCAGGAAATCCGAATGTAGGTAAAAGCACAGTGTTTAACGGTTTGACAGGATTAAAGCAACACACGGGAAACTGGTCGGGAAAGACCGTATCGAATGCAGTTGGTGAATTTAAAAGTGAAAAACACCGTTACAAACTTGTCGATATACCGGGAACTTATTCATTGATTCCGCATTCGCAGGAAGAGAGTGTTGCAGATGATTATATATGCTTTTCAAACCCGGATGCGGTAATAGTAGTTTGCGATGCTACTCGTCTCGAACAAAATATAAATCTCGTTTTACAAATACTTGAGGTGACGGACAGGGTAATTCTTTGTATAAATCTTATGGACGAAGCAGCAAAAAAAGGAATCGTTATTGATGCAAAAAAGATTGAAGATCGCTTAAAAATACCTGTTATAACTGTTACAGCGCATAAAAAGCGAGAACTAAAAAAAATAGTAGCTGCGCTCGATCTTATTGCCGAAGGAAAAGATACAGCAAGTGAATATAAGATAACATATCCTAAAGATATTGAAAATGCAGCAGCAATTATTACTTACAGTGTGTCGGAGATAAGCGGTAATCCACGATTTTCACGTTGGGCGGGAATAAATATTCTGACTGCAGATGATAAACGGCAAAATAAAATAATAAGCCGTATTGCGGAAAATGATACCGGGAAAAATAAAATTTTGAGCGCTGCTGAACTCGGCAGGTTTCAACTTAAAAGCAATGGCATTTCAATCGCCGATGCGGAGCAGCAGGTAGCATACGAAACTGTCCGCAGGTCAGGGGAAATATGTTCCGATGCTGTTACGGTTAATAAAACGGCTCGAACGGCTCTTGACAGAAAAATCGATTCAATAGTAACTTCTAAAATTTTCGGTTATCCTTTAATGATTTTGTTGCTTGCGGTGATTTTTTGGCTTACGATAACGGTTTCAAATTATCCGTCTCAGCTTTTGTCAACAGTCTTTTTAAAGACTGAAGCAATTATAAAAGAAGCTCTTGTTAATATCGGCGTCAATGCAACTGTAATTTCAATGTTTATTGACGGCATAATCCATACGACATTTTGTGTTATTTCGGTTATGCTTCCTCCTATGGCAATTTTTTTTCCTTTATTTACTCTCATTGAAGACAGCGGACTTTTGCCGAGAATTGCTTATAATCTTGATAAACCGTTTGCTAAATGCAATGCCTGCGGCAAACAGGCGCTTACTATGTGTATGGGATTCGGGTGTAATGCGGCGGCAGTTACAGGGTGCAGAATTATTGATTCCGAGCGTGAAAAAAAGCTAGCTATCCTTACAAATTCACTTGTTCCGTGCAACGGAAGGTTCCCGGGTATAATAGCACTTATATCTATGTTTTTAACTGTAGGTCTTACGGGACTAAGATCGGTCGCATCCGCACTTATTCTTACTATGGTTATACTTATAGGGATTTTTGCAACTTTTATATTAACATTTGTACTATCAAAAACAGTGTATCGTGGCGAGAAATCTTCATATATACTTGAACTGCCTTCATATAGGAAACCGCAATTTTGGCAGGTAATAGTTCGCAGTATTATGGATAGAATAATTTTTACGCTCGCAAGGGCAATAGCAGTTGCGGCGCCTGCGGGACTTATAATATGGCTTCTTTCAAATTTTGGTACGGACAGCGGCAACTATTTAAGTATATTGGCTGAGTTCCTTGACCCTGCCGGCAAAATACTGGGATTTGACGGCGCTGTTTTGCTTGCGTTTATTTTGGGATTTCCTGCAAATGAAATAGTGCTTCCTTTGGTAACTATGATATACACCAGCACAACTACAATGAATGAAGCTATCGGAATATGCGAAATGCAGAATATTTTCACTTCGAACGGTTGGACCGTTAAAACCGCTGTTTGCGTAATCTTGTTTTCTTTAATGCATTGGCCCTGTTCAACAACACTATTGACCGTTAAAAAAGAAACCGGAAGCTTTAAAACAATGTTGGCAGCATTTTTTATACCTACGGTTCTTGGAATAATAGTATGTATAATAGTTAACTTGATTTTTTCGTGTTTAAGTTAATTTCATCACAATACAAAAGGCACTCGGAATTTTTAACCGAGTGCCTTTTGAAAACTTTGTTTTAGCCGCCGAGATATGCTTTTTTAACATTATCGCTTGACATTAGTTCTGCCCCGGTTCCCGAAAGCGCAATCTTACCGTTTTCAAGCACATATGCCCTGTCAGATATTGCAAGCGATTTACCGGCATTTTGTTCAACCAAGAGAATCGTAGTCCCGTTTTTGTTATAGTCTTTAATTATTTCAAAAACTTCATCAACAAGCAGGGGAGAGAGTCCCATAGACGGTTCGTCAAGAAGGAGAAGTCTCGGATGACTCATCATAGCTCTTCCCATAGCAAGCATCTGCTGTTCGCCGCCAGAAAGAGTACCTGCAATTTGATTCTTTCGTTCACCGAGTCGTGGGAAACGGCTGTAGATCTCATCTATATCCATTTTAATGTTTGCATCCTTGCGGGAATAAGCACCCATTAAAAGATTGTCATAAACAGTAAGCTCCTGAAAAACGTGCCGTCCTTCAGGCACCTGTGTCATACCGAGATGAACAATTTTGTGACACGGCATATGAGTTATATCCTTGCCGTCATAAATTACTGTACCTAACTTCGGCGAAATAAGGCTCATAATACTTTGCATTGTTGTAGTTTTGCCTGCGCCGTTTGCGCCGATAAGAGTTACAATTTCACCTTCATTAACTTCAAAGCTGATACCTTTAAGTGCCTGAATGACACCGTAGTATACCTTTAAATCTTTTACTTCAAGCAGTGCCATTTCATTAACCTCCGATATAAGCTTTGATAACCTCGGGATCGTTAAGGGCTTCAGATGTTTTTCCCTGCGAAAGTACGGTTCCGAAGTTTAAAACTGTTATTTCATCACAAAGTCCGGAGACAAATTTCATATCATGTTCTATAAGTAATATAGTCATATCAAATTTATCCCTGATAAGGAATATAGTATCCATAAGGTCTTTGGTTTCGTTTGGATTCATACCTGCAGCAGGCTCATCAAGCAACAAAAGCTGCGGATTAGTGGCAAGAGCACGTGCTATTTCAAGCTTTCTTTGCTTTCCGTAAGGAAGATTGCAGGCGAGATTGTTGCGTTCTTCCTCAAGGTCAAATATCCTTAAAATTTCCTTTGCACGGTTTCTCATTGCTTTTTCAACCTTAAAATGGCGGGGAAGTCTCAAAATGGAGGAAAAGAAACCGCATTTGAATTCAGGCTGATTTGAAAGCCCTACCATAACATTTCTGATAACGCTCATATTGTTAAAGAGACGGATGTTCTGAAATGTTCTGGCAATACCTTTATGATTTATTTTTTCCTGTGATTTGCCTTTTAGATCTTCTCCGTTTAAAAGGAATGTGCCGGTAGTCGGCTGATAAACTCCGGTGAGAATATTAAACACCGTCGTTTTGCCTGCACCGTTAGGACCGACAAGACCGTATATCTGATTTTTGGTTATTTTTAAATTTACATTTTGAACAGCCTTTAAGCCTCCGAAGGATATACCAAGGTCAACAGTTTCAAGTACATAATCTGCCATTTCTTAGTCCTCCTTTTCCGACTTATCGGGTTTTAATGTGCTTGTGTCGGGTGTTGCGTCTACCGATAAAATCTCGTCCATAGGTATTTTTGTAGGTATTCTGCCCCATTTTGCAGAGTCGTCATTTATAACCGACGGATCGTGCTTTTTCTGATGCAGCTTAGAAAAAAGTGTTTTGAAGTCGTGCTTTTCACGGAATCCCTTAAGTGCGGGAGAGTTACCGTAAATTACTATAAGTATAAGAATTATTGCATACAAGAGATTCTGAAGTACGGCAAGGTTACCCGTAAGAATTGCAGCAAATTCAGTGTTTATAAATGTTATAAGTGATGCCGCAATAATAGAACCGTTGATAGAACCTATACCGCCCAAAACTACCATAACAAGTATTTCTATCGAGTAGTTATATCCGAATTTTGAACTCTGAACGTTGTAGTTTGAAAAGCTGTAAAGAACACCCGCCATACCGGCAAAAAACGAAGATATAATAAATGCCAGAAGTTTATATTTAGTTACATTTATTCCGGTTGCTCTGGCAGCTATTTCATTGTCACGGATCGAAGTAATAGCCCTACCGTGTTTGGAACGCATTAAATTCTGAACAACAGCGAGAGTTACAAGAACAATTATAAACGCAAAGAGATATAATGAATCTTTGTCGTATCTGGGTGTCGAAAGTCCGAGAGCACCGCCGAAAGATTCCTGACTCGTATTCTGAAAAACCGATTTTACTATTTCACCGAATCCAAGGGTAACTATAGCAAGGTAGTCCCCTTTAAGTCTGAGAGCAGGCAGACCTACAATAAATCCGAAAAAGGCAGCACATATTCCGCCGACAAAAAGTGATATTATCAACGAAAGGGGACCGGTGCTTCCAAGTTTATCTTCAAGTATAACGGAGCACTTGCCGCCGAGATATGCACCTATACACATAAATCCTGCGTGCCCTAAAGAAAGCTCTCCGAGAAATCCGACAACGAGGTTAAGAGAAACGGCAAGTACTATAGCTATGGCTATTTTTTCCACAAGATATATTGTGGATTTTTCAAGACCTACTGTCATAGATGTGAGAAAAAGGAAAAGTGTAAATGCAGCAACAACGACATAGTTTATGTAGTGTTTCCATTTGATTTTTGTAAGAGCAGATTTAGCCATTATACCTTCTCCTTTCTGATTTTTCCTAATATTCCGGTGGGCTTAACCAAAAGTATTACTATAAGTATCAGGAATTCAATAGCATCCGTATATGCTGCAACAGAAGGTATTTTATAAGAAACACACTCTATTATTCCGAGCAAAATACCACCGAGCATAGCGCCGGGTATTGATCCTATACCGCCGATAACCGCCGCCGTAAATGCCTTAATTCCGGGCATTGAACCGAATGTGTTTGAAATACTCGGTGCTTTAAGTAACTGGAAAAGTCCGGCAAGAGCAGCAAGAGCAGAACCTATCGCAAATGTTACGGTTATAACAAAATTAACATTTATTCCCATAAGTTGTGTTGCTGCACGGTCCTCCGATGTAGCTATCATTGCACGACCCATTTTTGTGTATCTGATGAAGAGGCTCAGCATAATCATAACTATAATTGTGCAAGCAAGAGTGAGCAATGTCGAAACCTGTATCTTAGCACCACGCCAGACTACTGTTCCGAAATCGTATATGTTAACCATTTTTGGTGCAGAGCCGAATATGATCTGCGCAAGGCTCTGTAATAGATAACTTACGCCGATGGCTGTTATTAAAACCGCAAGGGGAGAGGCTCCTCTGAGAGGCTTATATGCAAGTTTTTCAACAGTAATACCCAATAATGTACAGAAAATAATAGCTGCTATAATTGCAATTATAGGATGACCGGTCAACATCATAAATACATAAATCGTATATCCGCCGACCATTATTATATCACCGTGAGCAAAGTTCAGCATTTTTGCAATGCCGTAAACCATAGTATAGCCCAAAGCAATCATTGCATATATACCGCCTATGCTCAGGCCGTCAATCAGGGTCGTAATAAATTCCATTCTAACACCTTACCATATAATATCAGATATGTCGCCGATACATTAACCGACGCTTAATTCTTTAAACTAAATACGGTAAAAAATTAAGCCTTAGTTAATGTACTCAGTATCTGCGGGCCAAACGACCCGCAGATACTGAAAGCTTAAATTTTCACCGAGATAATTAACCGTTAGCTTTCTTTAAAACAAACTTTATAGCAGCCTTGTTTACATAGCCGTTTTTATCCCAGGTTATGTCTTTGCCGTTGCCGGTAACACCGTTGCTGTACTTAAATCCGTTGTTGAAAACTTCTTTTAACTTATCACACAGATCGGAAGCCGATATTGTAACATCATCGACTTTAGCCTGTTTCATAGCGTCAAATATAGCATATACACAGTCATAAGCTGATGCCGCAAACTGGCTGAGTGTATCGGTACCGTACTTTTCGCTGTACTTCTTTATGAAGTCTCCGGCAGCACCTGTTGTAGCTGATGAATCAAAGTGCGAAAGCATTGAAACTTCCTGAGGGATATCATTTAAGTCAAAGTTTTCTATGGAATCTATACCGTCAAAGCCATCGCATCCGTAGTAAACTGCGTCATCGGCTATCTTACCCTTGGCCTGCTTCATAAAGATTGATGCAGGGGTATAGTATATAGGCATAAATATGAACTTGCAATCTTTAAGTTTGTTTATCTGAGAGTCAAAGCTTGTTGCGCCTGCATCTGTAAAGAGTGTCTCAACAACCTTAACATCAGAACTCAAATTGCTCTTAAACTGATTGTATATACCTGAAGAGTAGTTATCGTCGGATTTGTAGAATACGCCGATTGTCTGGCCCTTAAAATTGTCGTTAACATATGACGCTGCAGCTTTACCTTGGTTGCCGTCTGCAAAGCACATCTGATAACCGTTATCATACTTCGGAATATTATCGTTTGAAGCAGAAGGAGTCAGGAAGAATACGTTATCCTCGTGTGAAAGATTGGTCCACTCGGCACAGGGAGCAGATGTTACGCAACCCAATGATACCTGCATGCCTTTTTCAAGCAATTTTGCATAGTTGGTAGCAACTTTGGTTGCATCGTGCATATCGTCGGTTGTTTCGAGTTTAAACTTAACACCATTAAGACCGCCTGCGGCGTTTATCTCGTCAACCGCCAACTGAGCGCCGTTCTTAACACCGTTGCCGTAAATCGCAGCACCGCCGGTAAGAGGACCGGAAAGACCGATTACATATTCGGTATTATCTGCGGTGTAACCTTTTTTGGCGCCGCATCCCGCAAAGGCAGCGCCCATCATGACGACAGCCATGACGAAACTCAAAAATTTTGTTGTCTTTTTCATTTTGATTACCTCTTTCTGAAAAAATTAAATATATTTTTATCGGCAGAGCAACAATGAGAATTGTCTCCGATTATATGCTTTTACAATTTTACTAAGCGCCGCTCAAAAATTGCCTACCGTAAAAACCTTGTTAACCTAAAAACGGTCTTGCTTAAACTATCAAGCAAGACCGACAATCATCTGGATTTCGTTATTTCTTTAAATTAAAATATCCATTGATAAGGCTTTGCTTTTTGGCTTTTTAAGTAGTTCAATAACATTGACGACAATAATGGACGAAACAATGTTAATAAGTCGCATAACAAAAACGGACACTGCGTTGACGACAGTGCCCGAAGTAATGACGATATCAGAGAAAGCGCAAGAACATTCAGGTGCCATACAAGCGGCATCTGTCGAATAAGACTTATTGGTTGAAAACGAATAAGCATTCATTTAACTGCGCCTCCTTAAAGATTGTTAAATATGTAACACATATCAAATGTTACTCTAATTGCTATGAGAAAAGTTTACCACTATATAGGGGAAATGTCAAGTGCCCGGAAGTATAAACTTTAATAGATGACACAAGGTTTTTTTATGCAAAATAATCAAAATATTAGATTATAGGTCGAAAAAGAGCAGTTTAAATCAGAAGATAATATGTTTTTGCCAAATAACGGAACAGCTATAATATAAAAACGTAAGTGTAAGTTATACATTTTAATTTAAGTAATAATAAATCACATCTCTATTAGAATGTATAACTACTTTAAAGAATGTATAAACTACTTTAAGTAAGATAAAGTTTGAATTTTGATAAAGGTTTATGATTAGGGTTCAGCACATAATAATATATATATGTATACGAACAGTTAAGAGCAGAAATAAGAAACGAAGCGTTTTTCGAGTACATATCGGACTTAATATCTTTAATAGTCTATGATTATCCGCAGAAAAAGGACTGACCTTTGGGTTGGTTCTTTTATTCCCTCAATTATACAAAACATTCAGTAAATGGCAGTTAATCCTTTTTTCTCTCTCAGTGCCGGAGAGGGGCAAAGGGTGAATATTTAAGCCGTTGATTAGTGTGCGGCACGCAGTGTTGTGCACTTATCAATGGTTTAAATAGAGGGAAAGAGGGGAGAGGTGGCACCTTGGTGCTCTCCCCCTGTCCCTTTAAGGCTATACTATTCATCCGGATATACTGATATAGTCCGTTCACTATTCCGTGTCATAGTGAACGGTGTGACTTGTGACTTTATAATCATTTATTGTGTTTTTTTATAATTGTTATAATTATCCCTATCGATAAAACAATACATAAGCTAATTAGAACTGGCTTATAAATTTGTCCAGTGATTTTAATTATAAAATTTGATAAATCCATTTTTTACCTCTCTATCTTTTTGGATACGGCAATTTAGGTAATCCTAAAATGTAATCAGCCGAAACATTATAAAATATACAAAGTTTTTTTAAATCTTCTATTTTATATTTTGCTTTTCTTTGTTCGTATTTTGAAATTGCGGATTGTTGACAATTTAGTATCTTTGCAATATCTTTTTGTTCAAAATCATTGTCTTGTCTCAGTTCGGTTAATCTTTCAACATAGTCCATACTTTTCACTCCTTTAAAAAATATTATACATATTCTAAAAAATACTATTGACAAATAGTCTAAAATGGAATATAATATAATTGTAAATTCCATTTTAGACTTTTACAAGGTGATTTGAATGTCTGCCAATAATAAGCGTTATCGCAATTTTTGTTTAATGACCTATTTGCAAGACGAACAGATATTGCAAGTCTTAGGTAGACACGAAAGGCATTTAAAAGCTTACGCATATATCACGCACGATAAGGACATTGACGAATTCGGAGAGCCTAAGACAGTACATAGGCATTTGTTATTGTCTACTTATAATGCTTATTATGTAGATGGTGTTAGAAATTGGTTTAAAGGCTTTGAGGACGAAAACGGAAAGCAGATTAACACGCTTGCACAACCTATGCACGAAATAAGCGGTAGCTTTGAATATTTAACTCACGAGACCGAACAGGCTATAGCCGAGGGGAAATACCTGTATAGCAAAGAGGATATAAAAGGGTATAACCTTGAATTTTTTACAGATAGCTCAAAAGCCGAGCAGGATAATTTGTCCCTCGCTATTGATGACTTGTTAAACGGTATACCGCTTGATGAAGTTAGAAAGAGGTACGGTCGAGATTTCATAATGCATTATGGGCATATTAAAATGCTTTTTAATGATATACAAAAACAGACAGGAGGGTATCAGCTATGACTATTCAGTGTGAGGTAGTTAAGAAAAAATCAGCTAAGACAGGAAGGGAATACTATGCGATTTCTGTACCACTTACGAATGACTATCAAAAGCTTGTATTTCTTGATAAGGCGGAAGAAGCGTTATTGAGATTGCAGATAAATGATTAAAGAAAGGAGAAAATATAATGCCTACTGCTATTCTTGCCGAAACTGCGGCGAGCGATACAAGTACCTTTATTTCAACGATAACAGGTGCGCTTAAGGATTTCACTACTGGAAACCTTGGTACTATACTTGTTGCGGCGCTCGGTTTAACTGCGGGACTTGCGATAGCTTGGTTCGCTTACAGGTTTATTGTTCGCAAAGTTTCCGGTGCTATGAAAAAAGGAAAAATGTAATTACGGCGGGTGGGGGAAACCTCACCCACTTATTTTTTTAAGGAGTGATATAATGGAAGAATTTCTTCAACCGGATATCGGTTTAAAAAATATTAATGGTGTATTAAGGGAAAATCAACTTCGAAAAAGTGACGGGTTCCCGTTTGCGGGTATGTGGGTATTCAGTGGTCAGCAAGGTAGCGGAAAAACTCTGTTGATGATGCATATGGTCAAGGATATTATATCCGCATATCCTGACTGTTTGATAGTAAGCAACATTTCTATATTCGGTGTGCCCTGTATACCGTTTAAGGGTATAGAAGATTTTGAAAAATACAATAACGGTTCGAAAGGTATTATTTTCGTCATAGACGAAATACATATTCTTTTTAACGCTCTTGAGAGTGCGAAAATGCCGCTTTCAACTATGCAGGTATGGGCACAGAACCGAAAAAACAGACGGCTTATTCTCGGAACTTCTCAGCGGTTTAACCGTGTAGCGAAAGGCGTGCGTGAACAGACTACTTGGAACTATGAATGTCACCGTCCGCTTTTAAACCTGCTATATTCGTATCGAGTTCTTGACGGTGCGAACTATGACGATAACGGTAGATATATCATTGATGATGAGGGAGATAAGCCGAAACGGCATTTCTATATACCTAATGTTTCCGTTATGAGAATGTACAATACTTTGGAGGTGGTTAAGCGTGATACAAATAATTGAGGGCTTTGGTAGTTTTATGCCCTATGTTTTTATGATACTTGTAACAGGTATAATTTGGGATAAGGTTCTGTCAGCTTTTCAGGGGTGGTTTAAGTGATAACTCAATATTCAGGTGATACATACTATTCCGCACCCTCTACAGAAGCTCAAAATATAGTAGCAAACAGTGTATCGCCACTTGATAAGTATATCTTAATGCAGACAGGAAAGAACGAATATACGGCGCTTATTAAAAATATGGTTACAGGAAAAGTTGAGAAAATAGTAATATCTCGGTCGGATAGTTCTTATTCTTCAAACTATGTTGTAGCTCGGTCTGAAAGTACGGACTTTGGATATACCGCTACAAATGAATACTATGTGTATTCAAATGACGGTATCGGACGGTCTTTAAGTTCTATACCCTCATATCAGGGTATAGTGACATATGGTATGGCTTTCATAGTCTGTTTGCTTTCTTTTGCAGTTCTTTTTAAAGGGGTGTTGTTTAAATGTCTAAAATCAAGAAGATAGCGGTTGTTCTTTTGGGTTTAATCGTTTTAACTGTACCTTTCTTTTCGTTTTCTGTAGGTGCTACCGGTACAGTTTTTCAATGTAGGGATAACTGCGTTAAAATTCAGGCGGGCGTGACTGAGTATACTGTTGACAGCGTTAATATAGCAGATTTTTCTCCTGCACCTAATGCCGTATGGTATTCTCCGCTTAATTCTTCGATAGGTGACTATGAAATGCATTTTGCGGTCGGCGGACACATTTCCGCAGGAGATAAATTAACGCTGACATACGATATATATTTTCCTGCAGGATTGAATACTTCAACACAGCTTTTACTTTCGGGACTTGCGGAAAACTATATAGCTGCTAATGGTCGGTGGGTCAATCTGCTTGGTGAGTCTTATTTTCATTGGGTGGGTACTGTATCATTTACCGCAGGGCAGGCTTTTGATAGTTTTGTAATAATACCTCGAGGTATGGCTTCGTCAAATATGGTTGCGGTTAACTATTTAAATTTAACCGTTGAAAATAAAGACTATACAGGCGCTATCAATGGCGCTTCCGAGGATATTAAAAATAATCAAAACAAGAACACAGAAGATATCAAAAACAATCAAGATAAGAATACCGATAAGCAGATACAAGCGGATAAGGACGCAGTCGAAAAGGAAAAACAGGAAACCGAAAAGGCAGGAAATGACGCTATCAGCGATACTTCGGGAAGTATTGAAGATAAATCAAGCGGTTTTTTTGCAAGTGTAAAAAAGCTTGCAAACGCTTTTACTACCACTTCATTAGCTTCACAAGCCGTTAAACTTCCTGCTATGTATATTCCGGCTATTCCGAATGTTTGCGATAAAATACCTCTAACTAATGAAATGACTATTGATATATCAAGTACATTTTCGCAGTATGTGCCTATGTCTATTCAGCAGATAGTTAGAGCTATTTTGACCTCTGCACTTATAGTTTTCTGTTTTAAAGAGCTATATGGTATAGTACAGTATGTTTTAACTCTTAAGGGGGGGAATTCTGATGAGTAATGCGATTAAATGGGCGCTTCTTGCGGCTGGGGCAGTAGCTCTTGTAGCACTTGTTTTTGCTCTTCCGATTTCAAGTGGTATCAATGTAACTGAATTTTCAGCGAATATCGATACGATTATACGCTACGGTTCGTCTTATATTAAATGGGGTCGAGGTGTGGTTAATATATTTTTAACTCCGACAGGGCGTACTATTCTTTCAGGTGTACTGTACTATCTTTTCGGAAAATGGGCTATACTGACCTCTATTAAAATTACTACTTGGGTATATCATTTTGTATTTAGGGGTTAAGAAAGAGACCCCCGTTTTGCGGGGGCGAAACGGGGGTTTTTATGACAACGAAAGACAAAATCATTTTGTATTTGTATAACAAAAGCAATCGATTAGAGGACGAAAAACAAGAGCTTAGAGAAGCTCGGCGGTTTCGACCTATGGATAGTCTTGATGTATACGAACAGTTAAGAGCAGAAATAAGAAACGAAGCGTTTTTCGAGTACGTATCGGACTTAATATCTTTAATAGTCTATGATTATCCGCAGAAAAAGGACTGACCTTTGGGTTGGTTCTTTTTTTATACCCTGAATTATACAAAACATTTATTTTGTATAATTTGGCAAATGGCGGCAAACCCTCACGAGATTTATCATCCCCATTCCCCCGAATTAGTCGGGCTTTCAGCCCTTACAAAATGTCCGTTTTGTCCAATTCTGCGGAAAACTCCTGTCGAGCATTGATTTGTTTTATCAATCACAAGCTGCAGGTCTCGGTTTGGGGGCTCAAAGTATATTTTAATAAAACGCATACTGCTCTTCAAAGTACAGTATGCGTTTTATTATTTTGCCAATGGATGGAATTTTGCATAGGATGTAATGTATTTGTTTTTTATGATCTGTGCATATATCTGCGTTGAAGAAATATCGGAATGTCCGAGCATTTCTTTTACATCTTTAAGCTGAGCACCGTTTTCGAGTAAATGCGCAGCGAGTGAATGTCTTAAAGTATGAGGTGTTATATCTTTATTTATTCCCGCCATCTCGGCATAGTGTTTAATGATTTTCCAAAATCCCTGCCGTGACATAGGTTTACCGTTCATATTTGTAAACAGTATTTTGCTATCGGTTCCCTGAACAAGAATCGGTCTGACATTATGTATATACTCATTTAGATGTTTGATTGCAGCAGGATAAAGCGGTATTATTCTCTCTTTCTCGTCTACGCCTGCAGTGTGCAATATTCCGAGCTGAGTGTTAACATCGCCGACGGTAAGTGATATAAGTTCGGAAACTCTTATTCCTGTTGCATAAAGTGTTTCAAGCATTGCTCTGTCACGAACGCTTTTAAAATCATTACCCGAGGGTTGCGATAACAGCAAAACAATTTCATTTGAGTCAAGTATTCCCGGAAGGTTGTGAGATGATTTTGATATTTTGATTCCGTCCGCCGGATTTGTTCCGCATATACCTACCGAAATCAAGTATTTGAAATAGCCCCTAACAGACGCCAGGCTTCTTAATACAGTTGACTCGGACTTACCCATTGCGTACATATTGTCAACATATTTCCTAATGAGCGACTCGTCGACAAGTGAACAGTCCGTAACCCCGAATTCAGAGCAGTAATCTGTAAATCTGCCTATATCCCGTTTGTAGGCTTCAAGTGTGTTTACGGAGGCCTTTTTTATGTTAGATAGGTAATCGATAAATCCGTTAAACCTGTCATACACAGACTACTCCTCCTTTCGCTGCAATTAAATTTTATTTTAAAACTCGAAAAATTTAAGAAAAAAGTTATTTAACGCTGCATCCGTTAAAGCGGAAATTAAAGACGCAGCTAACAATATTAGGTATTTTCCGCAGTATATTTTAAAATCAGTTGAAAGATTTTTTGCAACCGATTTGTTATATGTAAGTTTAACTATAGTATAAGAAAAATTTAAAGTACACTTGCATACAGTGATTAGGGTTATAAGGAAAATCAGCATAGGCGGAATGAATATAACGGCATTAAATGCAACACCCTTAATTGAATACAAAGAGTACATAAATGCTGAAAAATCCCCTAAAATAAATCCGACCGCAAATAAAGATAACGGCACGGTAACGATCCCCATCATAGACGTTCCCGATATAAAAAACAAAGCAGAAACTGCAAATAAAACTGCAAACCATTTAAGTGCGGAAATGATAAACGAACTGTTTAATTTGCCGGAAAAATAAATATCGTATATTTTACCGGCAAACATTTGAGCTCCGGAATTTTTTGCATACATAACCGTTCCGAGAGTAACCCCTGCAATAAACATAAAAGAGAGCAAAAGCACTATTCTGTTTTTTCCGAAATAACTTAGAATATTAAAACTTCTTAAATTAACTATTTTGGTTTTTCTCATAATAAACCTCCCTTGCATAAATATATATGCAGCAAGGAGGACAAGATATGAAAAAAGCAATTACAATATTTAGAACTAAAAATATTTCAGAGCACAATATTTTGAACATACCTGTGTTATGTAAACCGATATAACATATTTGAAGTTAAGGAAATCCATAAAATTCCTTCTGAAAATATTATAACACAAAAAAATATTATGTCAACTGATTTTTTAGTACTGTAGGCACATTATGTAAACTGATTATGTCAACTATACAATATCTGCCTGCTTTGATATTATGTAAACTCAAATTACAGTAATTTTTTACTTTAAATTTTTTTAAAGTGTGGTATAATTAGTTATAACTTGTGGTGTAAATTACCTCACTCGTTTTAAAATAAATTATCGGAGAATTTTATATGAGTACAGTTGTAATTACAGGCGCTGCAAAGGGAATCGGCGCTGCTTGCGCAGAATATTTTGCAGAGAGAAAATTTAATGTAGTAATAAATTATAATACTTCCCGTGTACAGGCCGAAGAATTGGTCTCTTCCCTCACCCGCCGTGGTTTTAATGCTATTTCCGTAAGGGCTGATGTTTCAGTTTATGCAGATGTTGAAAATTTAATGAAAACCGCTTATGATACATTCGGTAGTATTGATGTTTTGATAAATAATGCCGGTGTTTCTTCAGTCGGACTGATTACCGATATTTCAGACTCTGAGGCGGAGCGTATAATTGATGTAAATTTAAAAGGAACATATATTTGCTGTCGTGCCGTTGTTCCTTATATGATTCACAAAAAATCCGGTAAAATAATTAACATTTCTTCAATGTGGGGCGAAGTCGGGGCTTCTTGCGAAGTTGCTTATTCCGCCTCAAAAGCAGGTGTATTGGGACTTACAAAGGCTCTTTCCAAAGAACTTGCCCCAAGCGGAATAAATGTTAACGCTATAACACCGGGTCTTATTGATACTTCGATGAATACTAATATAAGCAAAAGAGATTTAAAAGCTTTTATCGATGAAATACCGCTGGGAAGAATAGGAACGGCAAAAGAAATAGCGGCAGCAGCATATTTTTTTGCCTGTGAGGAATCTGATTATATTACCGGCCAAGTAATGGGAATTAACGGCGGATGTGTAATTTAAAACTGATTTAAAGTATTAAACCGGCGGCAGCTATTGAATTGCTCAATAGCTGCCGCCGGTTTAAATGATTTTATAATACTTATATCTTTTTTGTAAGCGATGTTAAAACAGGATTGCCCGTAAATTCGTCCCTTCCCATAAGCTTATCTACCAATACTTTAACAATTTCGGTCGACGGCGTGCAATTCATTTCTATTATGGTGTTTTCTTTCTCAAAATAGTCCTCGGCAAAAAACGGGGCGCCGTAATTGATAATGACCTTATTCTTCTTATTGAACAGTTGAGACGCCCAAATCATCATATATGATACATCCCAAGAGGTTGCATATGTCATATTCAAATTAAATATTGTTATATCATACTCTCTTTCAAGCTCATCAATATCATCCTGCCAACAAACTCTTGACGGAACATCATAAATATCTCTGCGTACATCTGCATCAAATCCTTCTTTTTTCAGGGCATCCCGCAGCATTTTAGCTGATTCTTTTCCCCATTCACCCGTGTCGGCACCGTCTACGATCAGAATTTTTTTGATTTTGTTTTTATTAAACGGAATCATATTAGCATTATTTTTGTAGAGGCATATGCCGTGTTTCATAATCTCAAGTGATTCACTGTCAGCATAATCACGATCAGGCTTTAACATTTTATTTTCTTTAATTGCCTTTTCCCTGAATGAACGCATTTTTCCTATTCTTGCAAGAGCATCTTCAAGACGGCTCATAGGTATTTCGCCCTGAAGTATCAGTTCTTCAATTTTGTCTGCAGCCTCAACAGGCGGCCATAAGAGTAAATCTGCGCCTGCTTTAAAAGCTTGTACGGTTTCATCTATCAAATTGCCCGTTGCCATACCTCCCATAATCAGAGCATCGGTAACAACGGCACCTTTAAAATTCATCCTATTTTTTAACAGTTCGGTAGTAAGTTTTGAAGAATAGGTTGCAATGGGCACAAATCCGTTTTCATCATCGTTTGCATAAGAGCGCAGGGTTGCGTGAGTTGTCATAACACATTGTGTTCCTGCTTTAAACAGTTCCCTGTATGTATAACCATAGGTTTTGTCCCATTCATCAAAATTAAGAACATTTCTACCGTGCCCGAAATGCATATTTATGCTGTTTGTTCCAAGACCGGGGAAATGTTTTATTGTTGCCAAAACACCTTGATCCTGTATTCCTTTAATAACTTCCGTAAATATCTCAACTGTTCTTTTCGGATCGTCACTTATTGCAAAGAGAGGCATTGAACGGTCATAAAGCATATCTATGCAAGGCCCCAATATCCAATCCACGCCGTGTGAATTCATCTGCATACCAAAAACTTTGCCCAGATTATATGCGTCTTCTAAATTCAGGGACGAACCTAAAGGCCTCGAATTGATTTGCAATTTTTGCCCTTTAACATAAGTGTAATCACCGCATACAAGAAGAGGGGTCTTTGAATACTTTCGACACTCTTCAAGTCTTGCATCTGTTGTTGAAGTACCTATTTCAGTCTTCCCTTCGAGTGATTCGTCTTCCCAAAAATACATACCGCCCACAGGATATTCCAGAAAAAATTTTTCAGGTCCCCCGTGCTTATTGATTTCTCTGACGGTCACTATAAATGTTTGAAGTATTTTTTCTTTCAATGTCATTAAAAATTTACCACCTGTCTGTTATTTTATCTCAAGTTGATTATATCAGTGAAAAGATATTTTTCAATATATGTTTCTGCTGGAAATGTATAAAAATTTGCTATGATTATATATACTGACAAAAATGCCGGTCACGGATCGTAACCGGCATTTTTTATTTTAAAAATTTACTGTATCCTTTACCGTATTGAACACATCGGGAAACACGGCTGAGCGTTGCCGAAGAAATATCGGTTTCTTCTATTACCTGATTATAAGTTTTGTTTTCGATCAATAATCTAGCGGCCTTTATTCTACCCGCCATTTGCTCTATTTCTTTATTTGTGCAAAGGTCTGCAAGCAAATCACGGCAGTCATCGACTGTTTTCATTTTCAAAAGTATATTATATAACTCATTGATATCATTTTCATCAATTTTCTTAGTATTCATATTCATAATTGAATCTCCATAAACAGATGATTTTCTATAATAACAGATCCGAAAAGTTCGATTTTATCAGAGTTACTATCGGAAAGAGTCCTGACAGTACCCCCGGGTTGTATGAGTGAAATTTCAGTTTTACCCGTATTATTTTCGGCTAAATATGAGGAGAGAGCGCAACTGCCGCTGATACAGGAATTTTCAAAAAAAAGAGTATCGCAGGATTTAACATAAACAATAGGTTCTAAATCGCCTGTTTTTTTATCGTACAGCATAATACCCATAGCAGGAATTTTTAAAACATCGCAATACTTTTTTATTATTGCCTGCGCATCGTTTTTATTAAGAGATTTGTCGGCAATAATATGTGAAATTCCTTCCATAAAAACAACAGGAAAACAGTAGCTTCTGCCGTTTATTTCAAAAGTGTAATTACTGATATCGGTAGGTCTGTCAATGCAGATCGATGTCAAATAACGGGCATCTTCTTTTATAATATTTACACTGAAATCCCTTTTAGAACCGTAAACAGTAATGTTGACTGTTGCAGATTCATTATCTTTAAGCCTATGATATAAAACTGCGGTTGACATAGTGGCATTGCCGCAGAATTCCCCGCCTGTCATTCTCAGATACGGATTATTAAGCCTAAAATTCACAAATCCCACTTGTTCAACATTTGAATGGCGGTTCATTATTTCTCTGCAAACAGTATTATAATTTTTTATGTCGATACCGTTGTCAATTACGAGAGCCGTAATGTTCCCTGTTGGATTTAAAATATAGTATTCAATAATCATTTGTTATAATTCTGTAAAAACTGCTTTGTTCGAATACTTTTTGTGTTTTCAAACAATTCCTCCGGGGTTCCCTGTTCAACGATAACTCCGCCGTCTATAAAAATGACCTGATCGGAAACAGCACGGGCAAAAGACATTTCGTGAGTAACGATAACCATTGTCATTTTTTCGTCTGCCAATTGTTTTATAACTTTTAAGACCTCACCTGTAAGTTCCGGGTCCAGTGCACTTGTCGGTTCGTCAAAAAACAAAATTTCCGGATTCATAGCTAATGCCCTGACTATTGAAACTCTTTGCTGCATACCGCCTGACAATTCACAGGGATACATATTTTCCTTGCCGTCAAGTCCCATCTTTTTCAGTAATATCAAGGCTTCGGATACAACTTCATCTTTGTCCCTTTTTAAAACATTTATCGGAGCATCAATGATATTTCTCATAACACTGTAATGCGGAAAAAGGTTGAAGTTTTGGAAAACCAAACCGAAGACTCTTCTGAATTGATTGAGATCTTTAACATAACATAATTTTGACTTATCATCATAATATGTCACATTATTACCCATATAAGAAATAATGCCGTCATCAACGGTTTCAAGCAATGTTGCACATCGGAGAAGTGTCGATTTTCCGCCGCCGGACGGACCTATTATCGAAACAACACTTCCTTTATTCACTTCTAAAGAAATGTCTTTAAGAACAACATTATCTCCAAAGGATTTTTTAACATTTTCAATTTTAAGTACATTCATAAAAAATCCTCCTAAATCTTATAATAGCTCATTGATTTTTCAACTCTGCCCATTACAAAACCGACTATGGCGTTGAATATATAGTAGAACACACCTGCGACTAAGAATGGCATAAAGCTCGTCTGCGAGTTTGCAATTTGTTTTCCGATCGTAAACATTTCCTGATATGACACGGTAAAAGCAATTGAAGTATCCTTAACAAGAGTAACGATTTCGTTAGTTATACTCGGCAATATTCTTCTGATAACCTGAGGAAGAATAATTCTTATAAAGGTTTGAGTTTTTGAATATCCGAGTATCGTCGCAGCCTCATACTGACCGATCGGGATTGATTCAATTCCGCCTCTATAGATTTCCGAAAAATATGCGGCATAGTTTATTGAAAAGGCAATAACGACCGGTATGAGCTTGTCCCTTGCCACATCCATACCGAAGAGATAATAAGGACCGTATGTAACTGCAAGCAGCTGCAGCATTAACGGGGTGCCTCTCAGAACAGAAACAAAAAACTGTGTGATCTTTGAAACGATCTTATTTTTACTCATCCTGAGCAGAGCTATAATAACGCCGAGCGGCAGGGAGAAAATTAAAGTTAAAAAGAATATGGCGCAGGTTTTACCTAACCCCTCGCTCATTACTTTTATCATTGTAAGTAAAGACAAAACCAAACCTCATTCCAAGTAATAATCGCAGCTTAAGCCTCCTTTTAATAGGAGGCTTAAGCAATATTAAAATATACTATTTGCCGGATACATACGCTTTTGCAACCGGGTAATCAACGAATACGGCGTCAACTGCGTTTCCTTCAAGTTCCGTGAAGCACTTTAAGAAACTGTCGCAGGTAACTAATTCCTTGAAAGTTGCTTTTAAATCTTTTAAATCGTCGTTAAGCAGCGACTCACCCGATGTACCGAGCTGAACGGCAACAACCTTATCCTTAAGATCTTTTGAGGACTTTATACCGCTGTCTTCAGCAACAACAAAAACCTGTGTATTGTAATAATACGGTTCGGAAATAAGATAACCTGCCTCGGTCATTGAATCAAGAATGGTCATACCCGACCAAACACAGTCACACTCTTTGGCATCGAGCTGAACTAATTTTTGATCCCAGTTAACAGCAAACACCTTAAATTCCCATCCGAGAATATCGCAGGCAGCTTTACAAATTTCAACATCAAATCCGGTATACTTACCGTCATCTCCCATATAGCTGAAAGGATTGTACTCGGGATCAATACCCATTGTAAAAGTTCTTTTAGGGGCTTTTTTAACATCAACGCTTTCATCAAAGGTTGCCTTTGAATCACCGTTTAAGAAAAGAAGGTTATCAACGATATCGGGATACTTGTCTGCAATTTCTTTATACTTGCCGCTCTTGACCAATTCCTGAACCGCTGCTTCAACATACTTAAGAGTTTCATCATCACCTTTTCTGAAGGCAATACCGTATTGCTCTGCACCGAGTTCCTCGTTGATGATTGTGAGTTTCTTTGAAGCTTTTTTGCTGCCGTTTCCGCAGCCTGCAAAGCAAACGAGCATAGCAGCCGCAATAAACAATGCTATTATCTTTTTCATTTTAATTTCTCCCTTTCGGTTTTTTTGATGTTGTCATTATACTTCATCAAACTAAAGTTGTAAAGTGTTTTTTTAAAATTTAAGAAAACTTCGCTGTTTTGAACAAAATAAATCCCCTTGTGATTAAGATATTGCATAAAATGTTGTATAAAATTACTATAAACTTAAAATAATTATTTTTGAATTATTCCGCAAGCGATTTTTTCGCCCGATTTCCCCGAAGGCTGCGCCATAAAATCATCGGGGTTTATATGGATTATAACCGTTTGGCCATAATTTCCCCAACTGTAAATCTGTTGGTTATAAAAATAAGGAATGCAGTTCCGTTTGCTCCGAACAATGGCGGTATATCCCCTGCAGACACTCATCTGGATTGTAATGTGTTTTGGTACCGAAAAACAGATCTTGCGGGGTGCCTGAACAGTCAAATACGCTGTGAATGAGGAGATTTGTTACGCTAAGAAAAAACCGATTACTTAAAATCTATGTGAAGAGAAGCGTAATGACTTGCGGCAATGCAAGCGTTGAGATTGACTCAAACGAAATACAGTTCAATATGCCGGAGTTGTTTGTGGAATAGCTTTAATCATTTAATTTTCCATCAAACTTTTTAATTGTTCTATGAAAAATTAAAAGGTTCGGCAGAGTGGGTTCACTTTTTCCGGCGGCAGCGTTTGCCAGAAACTCCATAAACGAAAAAAAGCGAGGTCGGCAGGTTCACACATTTGAACCCACTAACCTCGCTTTTGGCTTTATATCAAGGGATTTTCATATGGAATAATTAAAAAGTACGGTAGCAATTTGTATCATTGCTACCGTACTTTTGTGGCGGAGATGGAGAGATTCGAACTCTCGAACTGTTTGTAGCAGTTACACGATTTCCAATCGTGCGCCCTCGACCGGACTAGGCGACATCTCCAAAGGGAACTTTGATATTATAACCTATCGAAAAAAAAAAATCAAGTATTATTTTGAGTTTTTTCGGCATCACCCGTTTTTAAATTGAAATTGTGCGTGTGATGCCGAATGTTCTAATCAAAGAGTACGGAGTTTTATGCCGTTATCCTTAACAGAAATTGATATACCTGAAAGGGATTCGTCCTTTAGAATCTCATCTACGATTTTGTCTTCTATTTCCCTTCTTACAATGTTTCTTATTTCCCTTGCGCCGGTTTTGCTGCCGTCACATTTGTCCGCAATATAATCACAAACATTATTATCATAAACAAGGGCTATTTGCTTTTCTTTCAGTGAGTCTGCAAGCTCATCAAGCAACAAAGCCGATATTTTTGAAAGAGACTCTCTGCTCAGAGGTGAGAAAACAACTATTTCATCAATTCTTGCTAAAAATTCTGGTCTTAAAAATTCAGACAATGCCTTAAGAGCCTTTTCTCTTGACGCATCTGCAACAGCCTTGCCGAATCCAAGCAAATTTTCCCGTCTTTCACTTCCGGCGTTGGAAGTCATAACTATTATGGTGTTTTCAAAATTCACGGTTCTTCCCTGAGCATCGGTAATTCTGCCGTCGTCAAGTATTTGCAGAAGAATATTTAAAACGTCGGGATGCGCTTTTTCAATTTCATCAAACAGGATAACACTGTAGGGCTTTCTGCGGACCTTTTCGGTAAGCTGGCCTGCTTCATCGTAACCTACATATCCGGGAGGAGCGCCGATTATTCTTGAAACGGAATGTTTTTCCATGAATTCGGACATATCAAGCCTTATAAGCGTTTCGGGTGTGTTGAAAAGTTCCTCCGAAAGCACTTTGACAAGCTTAGTTTTACCGACACCGGTCGGACCGACAAATATAAATGAAGCGGGTCTTCTTTCGGGGCCCATTCGGATACGGGAACGCTTTACGGCGGCTGAGATAAGCTTAATTGCTTCATTCTGACCTATTATTTTTTCAGAAAGGCGTTTTTCGAGCCCGGCGAGTTTTTTATAGTCGCTCTCTTCAATTTTTGATGCCGGAATTCCCGTCCAGATTTCAATAACTTTTGCAAGTTGTTTTTGAGTTACCGTGTTGTCGGCGGCGGCATCGTAAAGACCGTTTGCAACCGCTTTATACTTTTCGATCTCAGCCTTCAGCATAGCTTGCTTTTCATAATTCGGATTTTCAACATTCGCTTCTTCCGATTCAAGCTGTGCAGAGGCGTCTGCAACCTTTTTGTTGGCGATATAAAGCTCGTCGATTGCTTTATTTTCAAGGCTAGTGCAAGCGCAGGCCTCATCCAAAAGATCGATTGCTTTATCGGGGAGAAATCTATCGGTTATATATCTTTCCGAAAGTTTTACAGCACTCCTGACAATTTCATCTGGTATTTTAACACCGTGAAATCCTTCATAGTACTGTTTTACACCCAAGAGGACGCCAGTTGCTTCCGATATTGAAGGTTCTTCAATTGTGACAGGCTGAAATCTGCGTTCAAGCGCAGCGTCTTTTTCAATATACTTTCGGTACTCTTTGAATGTTGTAGCACCGATAACCTGAATTTCACCACGGGACAGAGCGGGTTTTAAAATGTTTGCCGCATTCATCGAACCTTCCGCAGAATCTCCTGCGCCGACAAGATTGTGAATTTCATCAATAAACAAAATTATATTGCCGGCGTCCTTAACTTCGGAAACAAGTCCTTTAACTCTGCTCTCAAACTGACCTCTGAACTGCGTTCCGGCAACAAGGCTTGTAAGGTCGAGCAGATAAATCTGCTTTTCACACAGTCTTGCAGGAGCGTCACCCGAGGCAATTTTAAGTGCAAGACCTTCGGCAATAGCGGTTTTTCCGACTCCGGGTTCTCCTATAAGGCAAGGGTTGTTCTTAGATCTGCGTGACAAAATTTGAATGGTTCTGTAGAGTTCTTTTTCTCTGCCTATTATTCTGTCAAGCTTACCCTCTTTAGCCTGCTCGGTAAGATTTGTCGCATATTGTTCTAAGAAACGGTTCTTTTTTTTCTTTGATTTTTTAGACTGTTGTTTATCCGAGTCGGAACCCCCGGTTTCGGTATTGCTTTCAGGGCTTAATGAACTCATCATACTTTTGATAAACGGCACTGCCGGTGCTGTTCCCATATCAAAAGTTTCGTTATTTAAGTCTGCGTCGTCAAAATCGATCTCACCGTCGGGCGACATCATCTCCATAAACTGATTACTGAGGTTTTCTATGTCCTCTTCATCTATATTCATACTTTTCAGCATATCGTCAACAGGCTTAATTCCGAGACTTTTAGCGCAAACTAGGCAAAGTCCCTCGGGCTGTTTATCCGGCTGCATAGGATTTGACATAAATACAACGGCGGGTCTTTTTTTGCATTTGGAACATAACTTCATTTTAAATTATTTCTCCTTGAAGAATCAAAATAGTCCTACTAAAAATTTGAAAACATAAGTTTTACCGATATTATCTTCTGTGAATATCAGAAAACCGTTTGCTGTAAACGAAACAACAGACGAAATCACCATACATACGGCAGTTGCGACAAGAACGCCCTTTATAAGGCCTATCGCACCGCCCAATGCAGAATTCATTTTTCCGATGATTGAAAACGAGAAGAATTTATTTAATAGTCTTGCAAGAAATCTGACAACTATCATTAAAGCAACAAACAAGGCAGCGGAAACAGCAAAACTTACCACGCTGACAAAAACGGGTTTTATAATATTTGACGAAACTGTTTTTGCCGCAGCTTTAATACCGCTGTCGGAATTTTCTATAAGCCTTTGGCTGACAGTATCTGCTGTGATACCCTCTGCTTGTGCATTTATCTTTATAAATTCAGGTAATTTTTCCCAAAGGGCATCAGCGGCGTTTTTCGTGCTGTCAACAGAAGCATCGCTGACTGCATTGATAACACCCGGTTCAACAGTTTTATCATAGACAAAAGAAGACAAAGGCTTAGAAACAGCAAGTGAAATTAAAATAGCAAGTATAAATCCCGCAACTTCTATAGCCGTTCTTACAAAGCCTTTCTTTGCAGAGAGAAAGACACAGAAAATAATTATTGCAAGTATGATAACATCTATAAGTATGCCCATATCTTTTACCTCTTAAATTCGATTTTTTTAATTGAACTGTCCGAAACAGCAGCAATAGACTGTGATCCCGTTACAGCAAGCTTTACTGCGTCATATCCGCAGTCGGCAGTACTTAAAAGTTTGCCTTCTTTGTTATATAAATATGCTTTTGCTTCACTTATACAATATATATGACCGTTTAAAAAGCGTATATCACTTATGATCCCGTTGAAATTGAACTGAGATATCTTCTCACCTTTTTTTGAAATAACCGTTATATTATTGTCGCTTTTATTACTGTTCAGATTAAAAACACATACGCTGCCTTCCGAACTGCTTCTAAACATTGAAGTTTGTCTGTCGGACTTAATATCATTTTTATAAAATCCATCCCATTTAACAAATGTTATTCCATCGCTCGTTACTACTGTAAAACCCTTTTGCGAGGAAATTAATGAATAAACCATTCCGTCTGCAATATCGTAACTGAAAACAGGGTCTGCGGAATTTTTTTCGGTATTAAAAACGCTTACCTTTGAACCTAAATTACCGTCGTTTGCATTAAAAGCAGCTGCAACAAGGTATTTGCCGTTTGGAGAAAGAGAGATTGCGTTTACAATATCTTTGGCGGAATTCCATTCAAAAACAGTCTTTTCTTTTTTTGAGAAGACTTTAACGTTAGAGGCATATGAGTCCGAATACAAAGCTACGGCGTATGATCCGTTCCTTGCAATATCAGCCGTAATTATCGGTTTTTTGGGAGAATATTTTATAACTTGTCCTCTTAAGTTAAATATCTGAAGGCTGTTAGCGCCTTGATCAAATATCATAGCTCTTGTTTGAGAAGTTTTTAAAATCGGTTTTGAATATCCGTGAGATGATGTGAAAATTTCTTTTCCCGCTGACGAAAAAGCACAGAGATCGGTATCCGTCAGAACATAATAATATAATTTTTGACTTGCCGTGTCAAGAGTTTGAGCACCGTAAATTTCAACCGGATATTCTCCTTTGCCGAATGTTGCAAATAAATTGCTTAAATTTTCACCCACGCTTACAGGCATAACAAATGATAAAATCAAATACACAACGAAGAAAAACACTATAACCGAGGCATAAATTTTAAGTCTGCGGCGGCGTTCAAGCTTTTTGCCCTTTACGACCTTGATATTACTGCTTTTAACATATTTCGGTTCGCTTTTTCTGTCAAGCGGAGACATTTTAATATCTTCGGACAGTTTATCCTGCTCGCTCTTTCTTTTTTTCTTATCAAAAGCGAAATTAGCCGTTTTGCGGCTTAATTTATTTTTAACTTTCTTTTTTTTGTATTCGGGCAAAATTTACGCCACCTATCAGTAATAAACTTTTTCAAGAAACAATCCGTTTGCCGGAAGGGTTTTTCCTAATTCATTGCGGTTATTTGTTGCAAATGCCTTATCTGCACAATCGGGATTAAGCATATTAAGTCCCACTTCAAGTGCAGTACCTGCAATAATGCGAACCATATTATATAAAAATCCGTTGCCGGTAACAGTCAGTTTTATTCTGTTTTCATACGCTTCCGTGCTGCAGGAATATATTGTTCTGATCGTGTTTTCAACCGTTCTTTTAGAAGACGAAAAAGAAACGAAATCGTGAGTTCCGATTATTCTTCGGCAAAAATCATTCATAAGTAAAATATCCGGAGATCTTTCAAGGCGAAACGCATATCTTGAGAAGAAAGGATCGGTAACGCCTGTATAGAAATTATAGATGTAAGTCTTACCTTTGGCATTAAAGCGTGCGTGAAAATCATTTTCCACAAAAAATGCATCCGTAACCGATATATCGTCGGGCAAAATTGAATTCAACCCAAGAATAAAAGCGTTTTTAGGAATACTGTCTTCGCAGTCAAGGTGGCAGTAATACTCTTTTGCGTGAACACCTGCATCAGTGCGGCTGCAACCTGTAACCGGTGTCTTTACCTTTAGCAGTTTTTCAAGCGAATCGGAAAACACTTTTGAAACAGTAACGGCATTTTTTTGAATCTGCCAGCCGTGATACCCGGTGCCGTCAAATGAAATTTTAAGTAAAACTCTTTTCATATGCGGCCGACTTCCATAAAAATATTCAAAATAATGACAGCAGCGCACAGGACTCCGGATGCAAGGAAAGCAAAAAGATCGTTGATGCCCATTTTAAGTGTTTTCATTCGTTGTCTTCCTTTACCTCCGTTATAACATCTGCATTCCATAGCGTCTGCAAGCTCATATGAACGGCGAACAGCAGAAATAAAAAGTGGAATCAATATCGGAACAAGAGCTTTGATTCGTTTGCCGAGAGAGCCTGTTTCAAGGTCTGCCCCCCTCGCCTTCTGTGCATTCATAATTTTTTCCGTCTCTTCAACAAGTGTCGGAATAAATCTTAAAGCAATAGTCATCATAAGCGCCATAGTATGAACGGCATTTGAAAGTCCTATAAGTTTAAGCGGCAGGCACAGCCTCTCTATGGCGTCTGTAAGGTCATTCGGAGTAGTTGTATAGGTTAAAACGGAACTTACTGTTATCAAAAGCACTATTCTGAGAGATAAATACGCTGCTGTATACAAACCGCCTGTCGTAACTTCGATTTTCCAAAATGAGAATAAGATTTTGCCGCTGTGAGTATATAGAATATTCAGTATTGCAGTGAAAGCCACAATAAACAAAACAGCCTTCAAATTTTTGAAATATAGTTTAAACGGGACTTTTGAAAGTAATGCTGTAATTATAATAAAGGCTGCCACCGCAAAAAGTGAAATAAAGTTATTTGCCGAAAAAATATAGACAATCGTCGCTATCAATAAAACGATTTTTGTTCTAGGGTCAATTTTATGAATAGGAGAATCGGTTTCAACATATTGCCCGAAAGTAATATCTCTGATCATAAAGCACCGCCCTTCGTCGTCAGGCGTTTAAGGTTATTTAAAGCATCAGACACGGTAAAAATGTTTTCATCAACCGGAACGCCCTTTTCTTTAAGGCAATGCATAATCTTAGTCACCATAGGAACATCAAGTCCTATTTCGGCAAGACGGGCATAATTAGAAAAAACATTTTTTACGGTATCAAACATTTCAAGCTTACCTTTATTCATAACAAGCAGCTTGTCCGCCAAAACAGCCATATCTTCCATATTATGCGAAATTATGAGTACGGTTGCGCCGAAAGCCTTGCGGTAATCCGATATCATATTTATGACATCGTTTCTGCCTTTAGGGTCAAGTCCCGCTACAGGTTCGTCAAAAATTATTATTTCAGGCTGCATTGCCATAACTCCGGCAATTGCGACCCGCCTTTTTTCGCCGCCCGAAAGGTCAAACGGCGATTTGTCAAGATAACCTTCCGGTATATTAAGAAGCGAACATATATCTGTCACACGCTTATTTATTTCATCGGGTTCAAGCCCCATATTTTTGGGGCCGAAAGCAATATCGTTAAAAACGGTTTCTTCAAACAGCTGATACTCGGGATATTGAAAAACAAGACCTGCCTTAAAACGGAAATCTCTTATTTTTTTAGGGTCTTGCCATATATCAACGCCATCGATCAGTATTTGCCCTGAAGTCGGTTTCAGAAGTCCGTTTATATGCTGAACAAGGGTTGATTTTCCCGAGCCCGTATGCCCTATAATCCCGATTATCTCGCCTTTGTTTACCGAAAAGCTGAGATCGCTCACGGCGTCGTTTATGAAAACCGTATTATCGCCGTATGTATGAGTGAGGTGCTTTACCTCAAGTATTGCTGACAATCAAATTTCCTCCAAATGAAGCGCACGATATATCTCGTCTGCTGCTTCTTTTATAGAGATAACATCTGTATTAACATTTATCCCCGCATTTTTCAACTCGTAAAGAAGCTCGGTGCTCTGTGGGACATCAAGACCCGCATTTTTAAGCATTTTAACATTTGAAAAAACCTTTCTTGGTGAGGAATCCGCAATGATTTCTCCGTTATCCATAACAATAACTCTGTCGGCGTTTTGAGCCTCTTCCATAAAGTGAGTTATCAGAACAACCGTTATACCGTTTTCACGGTTAAGTTTTTCAATTGTTGATATAATTTCTTTTCTGCCTTTAGGATCAAGCATTGCCGTCGGTTCGTCAAGGACTATACATTCCGGCCGCATAGCTATAATACCTGCTATTGCAATACGCTGTTTTTGCCCGCCTGAGAGACGGTGAGGTGTTGAGCGTGCAAATTGTAACATTTCCACTGCCTTTAATGCATCGTCTACACGGGCACGTATTTCAGATGGGGAAAGCCCTAAATTCTCCGGACCGAAAGCCACATCTTCTTCGACTATTGACGCAACCAACTGATTATCGGGATTTTGAAAAACAAGACCGATTCTGCGTTTGATTTCAATTTCATTTGATTCGTCTGCGGTAGACATACCGTCAACCTCGACTGTTCCCGAGTCAGGCTTTAAAAGCCCGTTGAAAAGCTTTGCAAGAGTAGATTTTCCCGAACCGTTATGACCGAGAATAACGGTGAAACTTCCCTTTTCGATTTCAAGGCAAAAATTGTTTAATATCTGCTTTTTATCTTCCTGAGTATCATAAAAAAACGAGACATTATTAAGTTTAATAATCGAATTCATAATTTTTTCCAAATCGTAGTAGCACCGCACGGAAGGGTAATATTTCTGTCTGTTACCTTAAGACCGATCTCATCCGTAAAAACAGTTTCGCTGCCGCTCAGACCGAGTTTTTCTCTTACCATAAAATTTAAAATCGTAGGAGAAAGACCGCCTGTATATGAATTTAAGAAGAAAAACAACGGATCGTCGCTTAAAATCTGTGATACATCCGTCAGCAACTCGTCAAGTTGTTGTTCAAGTTTCCAGATCTCTCCTCCGGGACCTCTGCCGTAAGACGGTGGATCCATTATTACAGCGTCATATTTATTGCCACGGCGGATCTCCCTTTTGACGAATTTCATACAGTCATCAACAAGCCATCTAACAGGTCTGTCGGAAAGCGAAGACGCAGCCGCATTCTCCTTTGCCCATTGAACCATTCCTTTAGATGCATCAACGTGAGTAACCTTTGCCCCCGCTTTAAGGCAGGCAAGAGTAGCACCGCCCGTATATGCAAAGAGATTTAAAACCGAAACCTCTTTTTTTTCTGCCGATATCAGTTCGGATGCAAGTTTCCAGTTTACAGCCTGCTCGGGAAATAATCCCGTGTGTTTAAATCCCATAGGTTTAAGACGAAAAGTAATCCCGGAATACGATATATTCCATACATCCGGAACATCACGCAGTTTTTCCCAATATCCGCCTCCTGAGTTTAAACGGTGATAAACGGCGTTTGCTTTTTGCCATAAAGGATCTTCACGCCGAGCAGTCCAGATGATCTGCGGATCGGGTCTTATTAAAATTATATCCCCCCAACGTTCAAGCCTTTCGCCACCCTCGGCATCAATAAGCTCATAGTCGTCAAATCCCGTAACTTCTCTCATTTAAGCCTTTCCCTCAATAACCGCCGCAACGGATTTTGCAAGCTTTTTGATTTCCGAAATATTCTCGCCCTCGATCATAACCCTGATAAGGGGCTCCGTTCCCGATGCTCTGACAAGAATTCTTCCTTTTTCACCAAGCTGCTTTGCAGCATTATCGATGGAAGTAATTATATCTTCATCGGTTTTGAGTTTTGCTTTAAGTTCGGGTGAAGCGGTAACATTTACAAGTGTTTGCGGCATAACTGTCATAACGGAAGTAAGTTCTGATGCGCTCTTACCTGTTTTCTTCATAATAGCGGCAAGCATAGCACCTGACAACTGACCGTCTCCCGTAGTTGCATATCTCTTAAATATTATGTGACCTGATTGTTCTCCGCCTATTTGATAATTATTTTTGAGCATTTCTTCAAGAACATATCTGTCTCCCACTGTCGTTTCGGCTACTGCTATACCGTATTCCTTAGCAAACAACTTAAATCCGAGATTTGTCATAACGGTTACAACTGCCGTTTCATCCACGAGAGTGCCTTCGTTTTTCATATCAAGGGCGAAAACCGCAATCATTTTATCGCCGTCTATCAGTTTACCGTTTTCGTCAACAGCAAGGCAGCGATCGGAGTCTCCGTCAAAAGCAAGACCTAAATCAACATCGTGTCCGTTGACATAATCAATAAGATCGTCCATATGCGTTGAACCGCAATTGGCGTTTATATTTACCCCGTTAGGTTTGTTGTGCATAAAGAAACATTCTGCTCCAAGCCTTGTAAAAAGTTTTTCAGCGGTATATGATGCACAACCGTTAGCGCAGTCAATTGCTATCTTAAGACCGGACAGGTCGGTATTAACCGATTTTACTATATGGTCGATATATAGATCAAGGTAATCGTTTCTTACGAAAACGCTGCCTACATCGCCGCCGGTAGGAAATGTTATTCTTGAATCATCGTCAAGTACAAGAGACTCTATTTCTTCTTCGAGCGCATCCGGAAGTTTATAACCGTTTGAGTCAAAAATTTTAATTCCGTTGTATTCGCACGGATTATGCGAAGCGGATATCATAATTCCCGCATCGGCTTCACGGTCCTTAACAAGAAACGCAATTGCAGGAGTCGGAAGAAAACCTACAAGCACAACATCTGCGCCTACCGAGCAAAGACCGGCAGCAAGTGCCATTTCAAGCATATTTGAAGAAACTCTTGTATCCTTTCCTATAATAACCTTAGGCTTTTCGGTTGTCTTTTCTGTGAGGACGAAAGCGGCAGCCCTTCCTATTTTCATAGCAAGTTCGCAAGTAAGTTCTGAGTTTGCGATGCCTCTTGCACCGTCGGTTCCGAATAATCTACCCATAATTTTTCCTCCGTTAAGTTTTTAAGTGGATTTAAAGCAGGCTCTGCTGAGCCGTATCGTTAAATGAAATTCCGAGATGTTGATATGCCGCTTTGGTAGCACATCTTCCCCTGGGAGTTCTTGACAAGAATCCTATCTGCATTAAATACGGTTCGTAAACATCTTCGATTGTAACGGCCTCTTCGCCGATCGCAGCGGAAAGTGTCTCAAGACCGACAGGTCCACCACCGTAATTTTTAATAATTGTTTCAAGCATACGCCTGTCAAAATCATCAAGTCCAAGCTCATCTATTTCAAATCTTGAAAGCGCAGCCTGAGCCACCTTTTCATTGATAAAGCCTGAATATTCAACCTGAGCAATATCCCTGACTCTTCGCAAAAGGCGGTTAGCTATTCTCGGAGTTCCTCTTGAACGGGAAGCAATTTCAAGCGCACCGTCATTATCAATATCAACGCCGAGTATTCCGGCAGAGCGCTTGACTATTTCGCTGAGTTCTTCGGGAGTATAGAGTTCAAGCCTCATAAGAACACCGAAACGGTCTCTGAGAGGCGCTGTAAGCTGACCTGAACGGGTCGTGGCACCGATCAAAGTAAAGTGAGGAACATCCAACCTTATCGATCTTGCAGACGGACCTTTACCCAAAATAATATCAAGTGAAAAGTCTTCCATAGCAGGATAAAGTATTTCTTCTATATTCCTTGAAAGACGGTGTATCTCATCTATGAACAAAACATCGCCTGAATTAAGCGAGGTAAGTATTGCAACAAGGTCACCCTGCTTTTCTATGGCAGGACCGGATGTTATCCTCAGATTTACCCCCATCTCCCTTGCGATTATTGCGGAGAGTGTTGTTTTTCCGAGTCCCGGCGGACCGTACAGCAGAACGTGATCAAGAGGTTCGTTTCTGAGTTTTGCGGCTTTTATGTATATTTTAAGATTATCTTTAACCTTATCTTGGCCCACATATTCATCAAGGGTTTTAGGTCTAAGCGATATTTCATTATCAACATCGTTTGATGTATATTCGGGGGTCACGATTCGGTTTTCAAAATCCATTTCCTGTTCAATCAAGTTTTATATCCCCCTTGACAGTGATCTGAGCGCCTGTTTAATCAGGCTGTCAACAGTAAGTTCAGGATCCAATTTCCCTACTGCAAGCGAAGCTTCGCTCTGTGAATAGCCGAGTGAAACAAGCGCTTCTATCGCTTCCTTAGTTGCGGGAGCGGCAGTTGCATTCCCGACCGCCTTTATATTTCCTATATTTTCCTCTTCCGTAATAGAACCTACTTTATCTTTTAATTCAAGAACAATTCGCTGAGCAAGCTTAAGTCCGACACCGGAAGCGGCAGTAAGAGATTTAGAATCGCCGCTTGCAATATACAAAAGCACCTGTTCGGGAGAAAATTCCGAAAGAACGGCAAGCCCTATCTTTGAACCTACTCCGCTTACCGAAGTTATAAGTTTAAAAGCGGATAATTCCGCAGAAGTGGCAAATCCGAAAAGATCGAGCGCATCTTCTCTTACCGAAAGATATGTATATAAAAATACATTGCTTCCGATTTCTCCGAGCGAATAAAATGCATTCTTTGTTATGAAGCATTTAAATCCGACCCCGCCGCACTCTATAACAGCGTATGAAATATCTTTATAAATAAGTTTTCCGTTTAATGAGGCGATCATTTATATTATACCCTCCGAAAGTTTGCTGTAAAGATTTCCCTGACAGTGACCGTGGCATACGGCAAGCGCAAGGGCATCGGCAGTATCGTCCGGCTTAGGCACAGATTTGAGATTTAAAAAACTTTTAATCATTTCCATAACCTGGCGTTTTTCCGCCTTGCCGTATCCCGTTATTGACTGTTTTACCTGAAGCGGAGTATATTCAAATATTTTTACTCCGTTTTGTTTTGCAGAAAGCAGTATAACTCCTCTTGCCTGCGCCACATCAATTGCAGTTGTTGTATTAGTATTAAAATAAAGTCTTTCAATTGACATTGCATCGGGCGTATAGCGTTTAATGAGTGTGTTCATATCGGTGTAAATATCGTCAAGCCTTGACGGAAACGGTGCGCCGGAGCTCGTTGTTATTGCACCGTATCCGACGGTTTTAAAATTATATCCGTCACAGTCAACAACGCCGTATCCTACTATTGCATACCCGGGATCGATTCCGATAATACGCACTTTTAATGCCGCCTCCCTATTAAAGCAATCGGTAAAGAGCAAACACCTTTGCCACCTACCGCATCAAAATGGATGTTTTAGATTATTATAACACAAAACCAAAGAACGAAGAGCTTTGAAGCGGATTTGCCGCTCGCCGCATCCAAATGCGACGGTTTTGTTGTTTCAATGTTCTCAAACAAAAACAGTATGTTTTTAAATGCGAATGCATTTAAGCGGCGCTCCGCCGCCGGCAGTTTGAGATTATTATAACACATTATTTAATTTGCGGCAACACTTTTGTTGACTTTAAAATGTTAATAAATATTAAAAACCGATAAGTCACAACTGTAAAGTTGACCTATCGGTTTTTAAAGCACAGTTTTATAAAATCATTTTTTTAAATTCTTCTTCGTCGATAACCGTAACGCCGAGCGAATTTGCTTTATCAAGCTTGCTTCCTGCCTCGTCGCCTGCAAGGACATAATCGGTCTTTTTTGAAACCGATGAGGATACTTTACCGCCGAAGCTTTCTATGACAGATGCCGCTGCAGACCTCGTGTAAGTCGGTAATGTCCCCGTTAAAACGAAGGTTTTTCCTTCAAATCTTGAATCCGTAACAGTTTTAAGAGATTTCATATTAAGCCCGAAATTCCGTAGTCTTTCAACCATTTTTTTAGTTTCTGTGAGACTGAAAAATTCATAGGCTGACTTTGCAAGGATATCGCCTATACCGTCAATCTCGGCAAAATCATTTTCAGAAGCGTTAAAAATCGAATCCATATCTTTAAAGTGTTCGCAAATCTGTTTTGCAGCCTTACTGCCGATATGCCTTATACCGAATGCAAAAATCAGTTTTGAAAGGTCGTTTTTCTTTGAGTTTTCAATTGCGTTAATAATATTTGCCGCCGACTTCTCACCTATTCTGTCAAGTTTGCTTATTTTTTCGGCATTTAACGCATACAAATCAACAATATCACCGACCATACCGCTATCAAGCAGTTGCTCTAAAACAGCGGGTCCTAAGCCTTCAATATCCATTGCGTCCCGTGATGTAAAATGGATAAGATGCCTTAAAAGCTGAGCGGGACAATCTGCATTAGTGCATCTGAGCACAGCCTCTCCGTCTTCTTTTTTAACTGGAGAACCGCAGGACGGGCAAAATGACGGCATTTTATAAACAGGGCTTCCCTCACGGTGAAGTTTTACACCGAGAACTTCAGGGATAATTTCGCCTGCCTTACGGACAGTTATAGTATCCCCTATGGAAATGCCTTTTGAAACAATAAAATCCTCATTATGAAGAACGGCACGACTTACAGTTGTTCCTGCAAGTTCGACAGGGTCAAAAACCGCAGTCGGAGTGAGTGCTCCCGTCCTTCCTACGTTAACTTCTATATCTCTTAAAACCGTATCTTTTTCTTCGGGCGGATACTTATATGCTACCGCCCATTTGGGATATTTTGCGGTACTGCCGAGTTCGGTTCTGTAGTTAAGATTATCAACTTTAATTACGGCGCCGTCGATATCAAACGGGAGATTGCCTCTCATCCGACCTATTCTTTTGACCTCTTCTATTGCAAGAGTAATGTTTTCACACATTTTATAGGTTGGCAAGACGCTGAAACCGAGATTTTTTAAGAAATCGAGCGACTCGATATGAGATGTGAAAGTTTTTCCTTCGATTCTTTGAACATTGAAAACAAATATATCAAGTTCTCTCTTTGCCGTTACCTGCGGATTCTTTTGCCGAAGCGAACCTGCGGCGGCGTTTCTCGGGTTTTTGGCAGGAGTCTCCCCCATCAGTTCCTGTCGGTCTATAAGCTTATAAAAGCTTTCTCTCGACATATAGACTTCGCCTCTGACTTCCAAAAATCCGTCAAAATCTATAGATTTCGGCACAGTGCGGATTTTCAGTGCATTAGCCGTTATATCTTCGCCTGTTGTGCCGTCGCCCCTTGTTGATGCTCTTACCAATTTGCCGTTTTCGTATTCAAGTGAAACCGAGAGACCGTCAATTTTAGGCTCAACCGAAAAGCAGGTCTTTTTCATATCGATTTTTTCCGCAAAGGCTTCAAGCTCGTTAAAGCTAAATACATCCTGAAGGCTTTCCATTTTAACGGCGTGCTCGACCGTAGAAAAAAGTCTGAGAGCTTCTCCGCCTACCTTTTGAGTCGGCGAATCGGGTGTTATGAGTTCGGGATATTCGCTTTCTATGCTTTTAAGTTCACGCATAAGCGCATCATACTCAAAGTCCTCTATTTCTGGATCATCCTGATTATAGTAGAGATTGTTATGATATTTTATAATTTTGGTAAGCTCTTTTGCTTTCTTTTTTGCTTTGGAAAATTCCATTTTAATATTCTCCGTTCATTCAAGGTCTGCATAGTTAAATATTGTGTCAGCAATATCGTCACCCGGATGTTCCTCAACATTTGTAAAGGAATCGGGGACTTTGCCGACTATAACGGTTTGTGCTGCAACAGCCGTTGTTGACACCGAAAAACCTTTTGTTTTACCGAGCATAAGTATATTGGCTGAAATATCGATTTTAACAAGAATTCGATGCAAGACCTGATTAAGCCCCGCATCGGCAAATTCGTTTTTAAAGTCAACGGTTGCCGTTTCCGTCATTTGCATCTTAAAATCTATATCAGGTCCGAGTCCCACGGTATATTCACTTGATATAAAGGAACCGAGCGGTATACTGATAGTATACCTGCTTTTTTCGGCAATAAGCCTCATAATTTCATTTGAAATCTCGCTCTTAAAAAGATTTAACTGTTTAATATCTATTTCTATACCTGTTATATTATTGTTTTCGTCTCTGCTGATTTTTGAAATGCCGTCGTATGTAATTTTTTCACGGTTTAAAACATTGACCACAGCCTGGTTCGCCGAGGATAGCATAATGGTTTCGGCCTGAGAACGGGCATAAACAAAGACAAGCGAACGTGCCTTGATAAAAATTGAAATACAAATTATTGAAAGCGTCAGCAAAAGCGCTGTCCAAGTAACAATAATCCTTTTAATAACCTTTTTTCTTATTTTCAAAATCACACCTTCTTCCGCATTACATTCTACGGAAAAAGGGCAAAACAGTTAAAAATTCATTCCACAGCGTTAATTTTAACACAAAGTTATAATTTATTCAAGAAAAAAGGACCGACAGTGCCTGCAAACAGCAAACTGCCGATCCTGTTAAAAATTATCTTTCTTCCCTGAAGTAAGGGAGTCCGAGTGATGCCGGAGGTTGATTTTCTTTCTTTTTTCTTATGCTGACCGCTATCAAGACCAAAATGGTGACAACATACGGGAGCATCTGAATGAGCGGTATAAATTTCATCGGCACATTGATATAGTTAAAGAGAATATAAAGTGCGCCGAACAAATAGCTTCCTGCAATTGCCACAATAGGCTTCCAAGTGGCAAATATAACTATTGCTATTGCGAGCCATCCTCTGTCTCCGAAGCCGTTGTTTGACCAAATACCGTTTGAATAATCCATTATGAAGAATAAGCCGCCCAATCCTGCGATCATACCGCCGATACAGGTTGAAAAATATTTATACTTTGTAACATTTATACCTGCTGCGTCTGCTGTGGCGGGATTCTCACCTACCGCTCTTAAATAAAGGCCTTTTCTTGTTCTCTTAAGGAAAATTCCCGATATTATTGCAACAATTACCGCAAGATATACCAAAAATCCGTATGAAAAGAAAAGTTGACCTAAACTTCCCATATCGTTTGCAAAAGGCAATGTTGTTTTAAATGCCTTTGCAATTTTTACGAGAGCAAGGTAAGGAACATCGCTTTTTACTATTTTTATAAGCGAGCCGCCGAAAAAGTTTCCGAGTCCTACACCGAATGTAGTTATAGCAAGACCCGTAACATTCTGATTGGCTCTTAAAGTAACCGTTAAAAAACAATATATAAGCGAAACGATAAGCGAGCCTAACAGGCAGGAAACAAGCGGAATAAGTATTGCAAGGAAAGTGTTGATTTCTCCGGCATTGGTCTGATAAAAAAATCCGCCTATTACGCTTGAAATTGCACCTACATACATAATTCCAGGTATACCGAGGTTAAGGTTACCCGACTTTTCGGTTATAATTTCGCCTGTAGCACCGAAAAGAAGCGGAGTTCCCAAAAGGATTGCTCTTTGAATAAACTGAATAACCGATTCCATTGCTCAGGCCTCCTTTACAGCCGATTTTTTGCGGTGGTTTATATGAACCTGATAGTTGATGAAAAACTCGCATCCTATTATAAAGAAGAGTATTATTCCGGTAAGTATATCCGAAAAATCGGTGTTCAATTGGAAACGTGAAGCAACTTCATCGGCTCCCCTCTCCATAAACACTATAAGAAGCGAAGTGAAAATCATACTTCCCGGATTGAATTTTGCAAGCCAGGATACCATAATAGCCGTAAAGCCTCTGCCGTCCGCAAGATTTGCATCTATTGAATGTGAAGATCCGCCTACGAGCAACAGTCCTACAAGTCCGCATAAAGCACCGGAAAGCGCCATTGTGCGAACAACAACTTTCTTAACATTGATACCTACATACCGTGCGGTGTTTTCGCTTTCTCCTACGACTGATATTTCATAACCGTGTTTACTGTATTTAAGATAAATATGCATTGCGACAGTAATAACAAGCACAACAACTATGTTAAGAAGGTAAGGTATACCGAAAAGATTCGGAAGCCAACCGTGGCTTAAAAGTTCCGGACCTACAACATTAGAGCCGCTTTTATCCGCAATTTTAAGAAAATATTCTATCAACTGCATTGCAACATAGTTCATCATAAGGGTAAAGAGTGTTTCATTTGTTCCCCAGTTTGCTTTAAATACAGCCGGCACAACACCCCACAGCATTCCCGCAAGAATAGCCGCAAATATCATTATAACTATAAGAACACCGTCCGAAACCTTGCCGCCTAAATAGAACATACACATAGCGGTTGCAAGGCAGCCCATTAAAACCTGTCCCTCGGCGCCGGTATTCCAAAATCGCATTCTGAATGCCGGTGTAACGGCAAGCGAAATGCAGAGCAAAATTGCTATCGAATGGACGGTAACTAAAGTTCTGCCCTTACCGAATGCACCTTCGAATATTGTTATATAAATAGATATAGGATTATCGCCTGTGAGCAGGAGGGTTACAACACCACATACTATCAGTGATAAAATTATTGCAATAACACGGACAAGAACGGCATTTTTAACCGGAAAATAATCACGCTTTGTAACGTGGAATAGGGATTCACGACTGTTGTTTGTTTTACGCATTTTGCTCGCCTCCCTGACCTTTGGTCATCAAAAGACCTATCTGTTCCTTGGTTGCCGTTCTGCCCTCAACGATACCCGTAACTTTGCCTGAACCGATTACCATTATTCGGTCACAAAGCTCTAAAAGCACATCGAGATCCTCTCCGACGAAGATCACAGCGACGCCCTTCTGTTTTTGCTCGTTTAAAAGATTATATATAGTATATGAAGAGTTAATGTCGAGACCTCTCACCGGGTATGCCGCCATAAGTACAGTGGGCGCAGCGGCGATCTCTCTGCCGACAAGGACTTTCTGCACGTTTCCGCCCGAAAGCCTCCTTACCGGTGTGTTTGCACTCGGGGTAACAACTTCAAGCTGTTCGATTATCTTTGCGGCAAGATCCTTAGGCCCCTTTCTTTCAAGAAATACCGATTTACCTTTGCGGTAACTTCTGAGCATCATATTATCTATAATGTCCATATTGCCGACAAGTCCCATACCGAGCCTGTCCTCAGGAACAAACGAAAGTCTCACACCGAGCTCACGAATTTCCATCGGAGTCTTGTCTCTGAGATTTTCAACCTTCCCGGTTTTCGGATCATTATAGGTTATCTTGCCCGACTGCAGATGCTGAAGACCTGCGATAGCTTCAAGCAGTTCTCTTTGACCGCTTCCCGCAATGCCTGCAATGCCGAGAATTTCTCCCGATTTTGCTGTAAATGAAATATCGTCAAGCAGTTTTATACCGTCACGGTTTATACAGTCTATATGTTCAACCTCAAGCCTGTCCTTCGGGTCTACGGGTTCGGTCCGTTCGATGTTGAGGCTTATTTTTTTACCTACCATCATTTCGGTAAGTTCAGCCTCGTTTGTTTCCGCTGTATTTACCGTATCAACATATTCTCCTCTGCGAAGAATGGCAACCCTATCCGAAACGGAAAGAACTTCGTGCATTTTATGTGTTATTATAATTATCGATTTGCCGTCGTTTTTCATCTTACGAAGAACGGCAAACAGTTTTTTTGTTTCCTGGGGTGTTAAAACCGCCGTAGGTTCATCGAGAATAAGTATATCTGCTCCCCTATATAAAACCTTGACTATTTCAACAGTTTGCTTTTCGGATACGGACATAGTATAGACCTTTTTCTTAGGGTCAATCTCAAAACCGTATTTAGAAGATATCTGAGCAACTTTTTTCGCTGCCTCATTTAGGTTAAAGCGCCTGCCGTCGTCAAGTCCGAGAACTATATTTTCAGTGGCGTTAAACACATCAACAAGCTTAAAATGTTGATGTATCATACCTATGCCATACCTAAAAGCATCCTTTGGTGAGTTTATATGCGCAAGTTCACCGTTGACATATATTTCTCCTTCATCGGGATAATATATACCGGCAATCATATTCATTAAGGTTGTCTTGCCGCTGCCGTTTTCTCCGAGAACTGCAAGTATCTCACCGGCTTTTACGGAAAGATTAACGTTTTTATTTGCAATCACTTTACCGAAGCGCTTAGTAACATTTTTCAGTTCGAGTACATTCAAGTGGAAACCTCCAATATAGAGAAAATCACACAAGGGGGCTTGATCAAAAGCCCCCTTGATATAGGTTAAAGCCTATAATTAGCTTATTAGGCTTCCTTGTTAAGGTTGGTTATACCGTCGATGATTATATCAAAGTAAGGAGCAGAACGGAATTTTTCTGCATTTGACTCATCAAAGTAACCGTCGTGTATAACATTGGTTTCACCCTTGAAGTCACCGTCTACATCTGCCTTATACTCATCAAGATGTTTACCGTCAAGAGTCCACTTAGAAGTGTCGAAAACGTGGAGAGTTCCTGCTTTGAAAGCATCGATAGCTTCCTGGATCTTCTTATCGGTATCAGCGGCAACAACGCCCTGATTGAGACCTGTAAGAACAACTGAATTTGTAGCTATATCACCGCACCAGTCAGGATCAATTTCCTTACCGTTAACAACGGTCTCGATTATGTACTGGAAGTAAGGAGCCCAGTTGATTGCCGAAGATACTATGAATGTAGTCTCTCCTGCAGAATAGGTGCTGCCGTTGTAAGAAACGTTCGGAACGCCCGCAAGTTCACAAGCGGTAGGAGCACCAAGAGAGTCAGCGTGCTGGCTTATAAGAACGCATTTGTCATTCTGTATAAGAGCCGTAGCAGCTTCCTGCTCTTTTGCCTGATCGTACCAAGAACCTGTATAACGAACCTTCATTGTTGCGGATTCGCAAACAGAACGTGCACCGAGGAAGAAAGAGGTCATACCGGAAATAACTTCAGCATAAGTGAAAGCGCCTACATAACCGATTATTGCTTCGTTGGCTTTGATCTTGCCGTCTTTTATCATCTCGTTAAGCTTCATACCGGCAGCAATACCTGCGAGGTAACGACCTTCGTATATCGAAGCAAATGCGTTGTGGAAATTCTTTATGCCGGCAAGTTTTGCAGATGTGCCGGTAGCGTGGCAGAACTGAACATCAGGATATTCCTGAGCAGCCTTTTTGATAAATGACTCGTGACCGAAGCTGTCTGCAAATATTATGTTACAGCCTTTTTTAGCAAGGTCAACAGCTGCGTCATAGCAGGAAGAATCCTCACCTATGTTGGGAACGATAAGAACCTGGCTGTCCTTAAGTCCGAGACCCTTTTGAACACTCTTTAAAGCCTGAATAAAGTTGTTATCATAGGTTGAGTTTTCATCGTGAAGACAAATCATACCGATTTTGAAGTCGTCCGGAATCTTAACATCCGATTTGATCTCGTTGCGGGGAAGAATGTCTGCGGAAACACCGCTTGCCTTCTTCTGGTCGTCCTTGCCGTTGCATCCTGCAAGCGAACACATCGAAACGAGCATTACAACTGCAAGAATTGCTGAAATGATTTTTTTCATTAGTGATTTCCTCCTGAAAAATTTTCTTTTTATGTAAATATAAATTACATACCGATTAAATATTGCGGAAAACAATTTTTTCTGTGCTCATAGAATCTATTACGGCAAGCGATTCTATTCTGTACCCTTCTTCACGAAGCTTGTCACCGCCGTGCTGAAATCCCTTTTCTATAGCGCAGGTCGCACCGACAAACTGCGCTCCGGACTGTTTTACAATATCAATAAGGCCTTCCAAAGCTTTACCGTTTGCCAAAAAGTCATCAACAATAATAACACCGTCATTCTCTCCCAAATACTCGCTCGGAACAACGACGGTATAATCCTCGTTATGAGTGAAAGAGTGAACAACGGTTTTAAGTAATTCCCCCGAAAGATTTGCTGATTTATGCTTCTTTGCAAAAACAACGGGAATATGCATAACTGCGCCTGCCGCAACTGCTACAGCAATACCAGAAGACTCAATTGTAAGAATTTTAGTAACATTTGAGCCGGAATAAATCCTTGCAATCTCCCTGCCCATTTCCATAAGGAAATCAACATCAAGCTGCTGATTTAAAAAAGAGCCGACTTTCAGTATATCACCGTTTAAAACAATGCCTTCGTTAACTATCTTATCTTCAAGCAGTTTCATACCGAAAACGCCTCCCTGTAAAAATAAAAAAGCAGACTTAAAACTTTAAGCCTGCCAATAATAAAAACGAACCCACACCGTAAAATATGCGGTGATAACCGTTATTAACCAATAGTCGCTGCTGTGGCGCTGCGGTAGAAACATTTGGGCCGTTTATCCAAACCTATATTGGCGAGCATATTCATTTGACGCATATATCGTAACACACCCGCCTGCCCTTTGTCAACAAAATTCGAGCAAATATTAATTATTTGTGAATAATTAACATTAAATTTTGATCTGCTCTTGTAATTTTAATGGCAAAATACAACAAAAAGCCGGCCGCAAAGGGTCGGCTTTAATAAAGCTATACAATACTTAGTTGTTTTTTGATATGCAGTCCGCAACATATATGCCCATAGCACCTGACTGCGAAAGCCCACGACAAATGCCGCTGCCGTCGCCGATTATATATACGCCATCGATAAGCTCAAACTCATCGTTCATAAATTCGGGTCTTATAGAGTAATATTTGCTTTCGCATCCGTAAAGCAAAGTATCATCATTTGCAGTTCCCGGAGCAACCTTATCAAGAGCATATATGGTTTCTATTATATTTGTAAGTATTCTGTGAGGCAGCACAAGAGAAATATCTCCTGCTGTAGCTTTGAGAGTAGGAATAACGGTATTTTGCGAAAGTCTGTGGTCGTTCGTTCTGCGTCCCCTTATAAGGTCGCCGAAACGCTGCACCAGTACATTTCCTTTACCTATCATATTTGCAAGTCTCGATATACTCTCGGCGTACTCTGTGGGCTGATTAAACGGTTCAGTAAACCTGATGCTCGACAAAATGGCAAAGTTGCAGTTATCCGTCTTTTTTTCTTTCTGTGCAAAAGAATGACCGTTTGCGGTTATTATGCCGTGATTGTTTTCCGCAGATACAAGTCCTCCCTGATTAAAGCAGAACATTCTGCAGCGATCTTCAAAGGTCTTTGTTTTATAAAGTATCTTAGGCTCATATATCTTTGATGAAAATTCCCGCCAGATAATATCCTTCATTTCGACTCTTACGCCGATATCGACGTGATTTGAACGCATTTTAACTCCGTTTTCACGGCAAAAATCAGCAACGAAATTTGCGCCTGCTCTTCCGGTTGCTATTATAACCTTTTTTGCGGTGAGAACCTCACCGTTTGCATATTTAAGCTCATACTCGCCGTCCTTTTTGTGAACGGAGAGACAATCCCAGAACTTAAACAGCTCGGTTCCCGAATCAAAAATCGCCTTTATGAGGTTTTGCATTGTAAGGTAATTATTATCAGTTCCAAGGTGTTTTACGTTCATATCAAGAAGTCTTAAATTATTCTGCAAACATTTTAATTTAAGTTCTTCGTTCGATTTATAAACAGCGGGTATTCCGGAGGTGCAATATTCATTCAGGATATTATCAACCTCACCTATATAGCGATTAGCTTTTGCGTCGCCCAGTTCTTCGCCGAGAGTGCCGCCATATGCAGTACCGAGATTAAATTTTCCGTCTGAAAAAGCGCCGGCACCGGCATATCCGTTTGTTATACTGCAAATCTTACAGTGAACACAGATTTTTTCTCCGCCAGCCGGACAATGACGGTTTTCAAGTGAATTGCCTCTTTCTGTTATGGCTATTTTAAGCTCAGGCACATTTTTTCTGAGCCTGTAAGCTGCCATAAGGCCGCCTATACCTCCGCCTACAATAACCACATCAAAATTACGGTTATCAGACATTCTTAAATCAATCCCTTTACAGTATAATACGGCTGCACCTCAAACGAGACACAGCCGCCGCAAATGTTATTTTATATTCAAAACGCAAAAAAGTCAACACTTATTTTTTAAAACACAGGTTATTTGCTTCCCTCAAGCTCCTTTTCGATCATCAGAAGCCTGTTATACTTTGCAACACGGTCGGTCCTGCAGGGCGCTCCCGTTTTGATTTGCCCCGCATTTACGGCAACGGCAATATCCGCTATTGTTGTGTCCTCGGTTTCTCCCGAGCGATGAGAGATGACCGTTGTATAGCCGTTGTTCTTTGCAACTCTTATAACCGAGAGCGTCTCACTCAGCGTGCCTATTTGATTAGGCTTAACAAGAACGGAATTGGCGTGTCCGGCGCTGATACCTGCAAGAAGTCTGTCTGTATTTGTAACGAAGAGATCATCACCCACAAGCTGAATAACGCTGCCGAGTCTTTTAGTAAGTTCACACCAACCGTCCGAATCATTGTCGGCAAGACCGTCCTCGATGGAAATTATCGGGTAACTGCTTACAAGAGAACAATAGTATTCTATCAGTTCATCGCTTGTTTTTGTTATGCCGCTTTTGGGGAGAAGATATCTTCCGTTATCATACCATTCGCTTGAAGCGGCATCTATTGCTATTTTAACGCTGTCTGTGTCATATCCTGCGGACTCAATGGCCTTTATAAGAAACTCAATTGCCTCTTGATCTGATTTTATTTCCGGCGCATATCCCCCCTCGTCACCTACGCCGCAGGAAAGACCTTTTTCTTTAAGAACGCTGCCGAGACTTTTGTAAATGCTTACGCACTGCATAAGACCCTCGCTGAAGGTCTTGCAATTCATCGGTATTATCATAAATTCCTGAATGTCAAGAGCGTTTGAGGCGTGAACACCGCCGTTTAATATATTCATCATAGGTCTTGGGAGCGTGTAAGCATTAACACCGCCTATATATCTGTAAAGCGGTATTTGAAGGGAATTTGCCGCTGCTTTAGCGCAGGCAAGCGATACCGCAAGAATAGCATTTGCACCGAGATTGCTTTTATTTTCACTGCCGTCTGCGGTTATCATAGCCCTGTCAATAGATATTTGATCAAAACAGTCAAGTCCTAAAACAGCTTTTGAAATCTCGTTTTCGATATTTGATGCCGCAACAGTAGTCCCTTTACCGCCGTATCTTGTTACATCGCCGTCCCTGAGTTCGCAAGCCTCATACATTCCCGTTGATGCACCGGACGGCGAAATGGAAAAGCCGCTGCTGCCGTCTTCAGTTGTTACTTTAGCGGCAACAGTGGGATTGCCCCTTGAATCAAGGAGTTCAAAACCTTCGAGCTTTGTTATTTTCATAATCACATCATCCTTTTTTAAAAAAATATAATTTTCTCTTTAAATTTGTTTGTGTGTATGTTATAATCATTCTGTATTATTGTGTGCAATCACATTCACAATATCCAAAGGATGTTTGTATTTTATGAATAACGAAAATTTTTTCGAGGAAAAACAAAACAACATAATCTGCGGAAGAAATCCCGTTCTTGAAGCGGTGCGCTCCGGCCGTGAAATCGACCGTCTTTTAGTTGCTCACGGCGTTTCGGGCGGTTCTGTCTCCGCAATAATCGCAAAATGCGCCTCTAAAGGTATTCTTATTAAAGAAGTAAGTGCCCAAAAGCTTGATTATTACTGCCCAGGTGCAAATCATCAGGGAGTCGCAGTGATGTTCGCAACTCAGGAGTACTCAACAGTTGATGATATTCTGGAACTTGCAAAGCAGAGGAATGAGAATCCGTTTATAGTTATTTGCGATGAACTTGAAGATCCTCACAACCTCGGTGCCGTTATCAGAACGGCAGAGGCATGCGGAGTTCACGGTATAATAATTCCGAAAAGGCGCAGTGCTTCACTTAATGCAACCGTCGCCAAATCAGCAAGCGGCGCACTTGAATATATGAAAGTTGCAAGGGTGACGAATATAGCAAACACGATTGACAGATTAAAAAACGAAGGCATATGGGTTTTCGGCGCCGATATGGACGGTTGTGATTACACTGCTGCCGATTTCAATGTTCCGTGTGCATTAGTTATCGGCAACGAAGGAAAAGGAATAGGACCTCTTGTCGCAAAAAAATGCGATGAAATAATCAGCCTGCCTATGCACGGAAAAATAAATTCGCTTAACGCTTCGGTAGCGGCAGGAATTCTGATGTATGAGGTTGTAAGAAAAAGGAAACAGTAAAAGCCGAAAAATATCAAACGGGGACTGAAAATGGGTATATTTAATAGAAACCATAAAAATAAAAACGATTTTTTTGATTTGCTGGAAAACGATGTTATTGCCGAGTACAATACAAAAGAAAAAACTCCGCAGCCGAAAAATATTTCAGCAAATATTATAACTGCGGAAGAACTCAAAGGAGAGGCTCTCGAAAACGGCGAAGGTTCATCCGTAATGTCGTCACAGCTCACTCCCCTCGAAGCGTTAAAAATGCGAATGAACAGACCTGCGGATGTTCGTTTTGCGGATATGGACTCGGCGGAGGAGAGAAAAACTTCCGAGCCTTCCGATGAAGAAAATCAAAAAAAAGAAACCTTACTTGAAAGGTGCAAGATTTATACAACGGATGATAAAGGCAAAGATTTTGCAGCATCCGATAAAAAACTGTATAAACTTGAAAGCGTTGCTGAAATACTTAAGACCGACAGTGAAAAGGCAATCGAAAAGCTCTCGGAAAAGTATGACGTTTCTGTTGACGATATGACCGTCGGCAAAAGTGAAGATACCAAACAACCGTATACCATAGAAAAGTCGGATACAAATCCGGAAGCAATTCCCGAGAAAATTTCATCTCAAATTTCAGGGCCGACTTATGAAAACGAAGATTTAAGCAGTATTCTCGGAATTGCAAACGAAAGTACAGATATTCCGGATATATCTGATATCGATAACGTCCAAAAGAGAAACGAATCCGAGCATACCGACATATCGGATACCGCTACTATAAAGTTTACACCCGTAAGGGATGCCGTCGAGGGTGAAAGTAAGATGAGCGTCAGCAGTCTTACAAAAACCATTGATATAAGCGCCGACCTTAAAAGTATGACCCCCGAACCCGATTTAACGCCTACACAAACGGATCTTGAGGAAACGGAATTTGAAGAATTTAAAGTAAAAGACGAATATATTTCCGAAGAAAGCGGAAGAATGCTTATAAAAAAGCTCTCGCTTAAAAAGCGGAATAGCTTTTTATCGCTTGTAGTAAACGGATTGCTGCTTTTAATACTGTCGCTTTTTGCTTTTGCTCCTCTCGGTGACCGTTTAATTGACACACAAAAAGCAAAAGGAACGCTTATTTTTTGTACAGTAATTTTTGCAATAACAATTTTTCTTAACATCAGTATGGTAAAAGGTCTGTCTTCCCTTTTCTCTAAGAATTGCAAGGCGGATTCAGTAGCGTTGTCTGCGGCCGTTTTTATGCTTGCTCTTTGTATTATGCAGATTATACGAGGTACAACAAAATTTTCAACCGATACATATTACATAATTTTTATCGGTGAAATAATGCTGTTTATCAGGGCGCTTAATTCATTTTGGCGCTATTCATCCACTCTCGGCAATCTTAAACAGATAACCGTTAAACGCCCAAAAAAAGCCGTAACTTTAATCACGGACAGTGCAACCACGTTTGCTATGGCAAAAAATTCCATAGAAGGCGATGTTCTTGTCGCAGCGCCGAGAAAAGCGGAATTTATTTCCGGCTTTATGAAATACTCAAAATTCGGAAATATGCTCGGAGGCAAAATGCCGATAGTTCTTGCTGTATCTGTTTTGACTTCGATTATACTCGGAATTTCATCCGGAATGTATCACTCGGATGCGGTTTGCGGTTTTTACACCGCCGCCGTAACAATGTGTATAGCCGCCGCTGCCCCGCTCTTTTTTATTGACGAATTGCCTGTATACAGTGCCTCTAAAAAACTTAATAAAAAGGGCGCTATGATTGCAGGGCGTACTGCTGCGGAACATCTTGAAACCGCAAACGCCTCCGTTATATCCACAACAGATATTTTCCCCGACGGAACCGTCACATTGCAAAATATACAGGTTTTATCCGATAATAATATAGACGATACCCTTATTCGTGCTGCGGCGCTCACAGAAGCCGTAGGAAGTCCGCTTACCCCTATTTTTAAAAAAATAGCGAAAACAAACAATGCCTATACTATTCCCGATTCCGACGATGTTAAGTACGAAGACAGACTCGGTCTATCAGGTTGGATAGGCGATGTTATGCTCTTTGTCGGTAACAGAACACTGCTTGAATCTCACGGTATAAAAGTGCCCGATGTCGAGATTGACAAAAAAATTCTAAGAAAAGGATATTTCCCCGTTTATATAGCTTGCGAAGGTAAAGCCTGTGCACTTATCGTTATACAGTACAATGTTGACCCGACAGTTGCTAAAGAATTAAGAACAATAACGGAGCTCGGCGTTACTCTCCTTGTTAACAACCACGACCCGAATATTAACGAAGCTATGCTTTGCGATTATTTCGGTCTGTATGACGATTCTGTAAAAATTATGAGCAACGCAGGGGTTCATATGTTTAAAAACGCAACCGTTCCGGCAGTCAGTTGTTCGGCTCCCGCCGCATTCAGAAGTGGTCCGCTCACCTTTATATCGATAATGAACTGCGCATCAAAGATTAAAAAGTCAAACTTTGCAATAAGCCTGATTTATATTTTAAGCTGGATACTGGGAACAATTTTATTCGCATATTTAACTTTTGTTAAAGCAGACACTGTTCCCGGCGGATTTGCGGTTTTGATATTCGAAGCCATATCCGCAGTAATTTCAACCGTTATTTATCTTATTACTAAACCTTAAAACGGAGGCCGTAAAATGTGTAAAAAGAAAAAGTTCTATATAACAACCGCTATTGCTTATACATCTGCAAAACCGCATATCGGAAATGCATATGATATCGTACTTGCCGATATGATAGCAAGATATAAAAGGCAGGAAGGCTTCGATGTGTATTTTATGACCGGTTCCGATGAACACGGGCAGAAAATTGAGGAAAAAGCCACTGCCGCCGGAATTACACCTAAAGAATATGTGGATAAAGTATCAGCGGAAATTAAAAGCGTTTGGAACAGTCTCAACACATCGTATGACAAATTTATACGGACAACAGATGAGGATCACGTTCGAGCGGTTCAGAAGATTTTTAAAAAGCTTTATGAACAGGGAGATATCTATAAAGGAACATATGAAGGAAAATACTGCGTTCCCTGCGAATCTTTTTTTACTTCATCGCAGCTTGTAGACGGTAAATGTCCCGATTGCGGCCGTGAGGTTACCGATGCCAAAGAGGAAGCTTACTTCCTCAGGCTTTCAAAATATCAGGACAGACTTATTAAGTATTACGAAGAAAATCCCGACCTTATTCAGCCCCAGTCCCGCAGAAACGAAATGCTTAACAACTTTATTAAACCGGGACTTTCGGACCTTTGTGTTTCAAGATCAACTTTTAAATGGGGTATTCCCGTCACATTTGACGACAGACATATAATTTATGTTTGGCTTGATGCGTTATCAAATTACATTACCGGAATAGGATACGATCCCGAAGGCAGTTCCGAACAGTATAAGCGCCTATGGCCCGCCGATCTGCACGTTATAGGCAAAGATATAGTAAGATTTCATACGATATACTGGCCCATCATCCTTATGGCACTCGGTGAACCGCTCCCGAAGCAGGTTTTAGGGCATCCGTGGGTATTGGTCGGCGAAGATAAAATGTCAAAATCAAAGGGAAATGTGATCTATGCAGATGAGCTTGCCGCAAGATTTTCAGCAGATGCAGTCAGGTATTATCTTCTGAGTGAAATTCCGTTTGCTCAGGATGGTATGATAACCTATGAAAGCTTTATAAATAAATTTAATACAGATCTTGCAAATACGCTCGGCAATCTTGTAAACAGAACGGTTGCGATGACAAACAAATATTTCGGCGGTTCGGTTTGTGCTCAATCCGAGTTGTACCCCGAGGACTCTGCTCTGATCAAAGCTTCAAACAGCTGCGTTTCATCTTATAAAAAGGCAATGGACACCTATCATAATGCAGATGCCTGTGAAGCTGTCATCAACTTTGCAAGAAGATGCAACAAGTATATAGACGAAACAACGCCGTGGTCTCTTGCCAAAGATGAAACTAAAAAAGAAAGACTTTCTTCCGTTTTATATAACCTTCTTGAATCAATAAGAATGATATCCGTTATGCTTTATCCTATTATTCCCGAAAGCTCGGATAAGATATTAAAACAAATAGGTTCAAACTGCAAAGAGCTCGCATTCGGCTCGGTAAAACGGTATGATGTTCTTGAAGCTGCTCCGATTTTTGCCAGAATAGACGCTGCAAAGGTTCTTGAAGAAATAGCAGCCGAAAAAGAGGAAAAATCGAAACCCTGCGAAAATGTTGTCACTGCCGCACAAATATCAATTGACGATTTTGCAAAGGTTGAACTTAAAACCGCAAAAATACTTGCTTGCGAGCCGATACCCAAGGCAAAGAAGTTGTTGAAACTGACTTTGAATGACGGCAGCGCAGCAGAGCGCATTGTTGCTTCAGGCATTGCAAAATGGTACTCACCCGAAGACCTTATAGGTCATACTGTTATCGTTGTTTCTAACCTGAAACCTGCGGTTTTATGCGGTGTTGAATCCAACGGTATGATACTTGCTGCCGACTGTGAAAACGGAGATGTCAAAGTGATATTTGCCGATGATATACCCGCAGGCAGTAAAATAAGGTAAAATTATGTATTTATATCCGGAAAATTCAAAGCTCCACTCCCCTATGATTTTTGATACTCACGCTCATTATGACGACGGTAAATTTTCAGGACTGACCGAGACGCTCATGGAAGATATGCTTAAAAACGGCGTTGCCGGAATCATAACCTGCGGTTGTGATAAGCATTCCTCCGAGGCTGCTGTGGCACTTTCTCATAAATATGATTTTGTTTATTCCGCAGTGGGAATTCATCCCGAAAATCTCCAAAACGGCACCGATTTATCATTCATAAATGAGCTTTCAAAAGATAATAAATGCGTTGCCATAGGTGAAACAGGACTTGACTATTACTGGGAATCGGACAATAGAGCGTTGCAGCTTGATGTTTTTGAAAAACAATTGATACTTGCTAACGAGTTATCGCTTCCGATAATAGTTCACGACAGAGATGCGCATATGGATACTCTTGCTTTGCTTAAAAAACACCGTCCAAAAGGAGTTGTTCATTGCTTTTCCGGCAGTGCCGAAATGGCGAAAGAAATTTTAAAACTCGGCATGTATATAGGTATCGGCGGAGTTGTGACCTTTAAAAACTCAAAAAAACTTCCCAATCTTATAAGGGACTTACCTTTTGACAGGATATTGCTTGAAACAGACGCTCCGTACCTTGCTCCCGAACCGGTAAGAGGCTCAATATGCCATTCGGGGCTGATAACATATACAGCGCAAAAGGTGGCAGATATAAAGCAAATACCGCTTGAAGAAATCCTTAAAATCACAAACCGAAATGCAAAAACTCTCTTTAATTTATAAAATTTGAATACTTCCCGCTTTTTTACAAATAATACACCTTGAAAGCGGGGTGAATTCAAATGGAAAACAACAAAAATAAGAATAACCGTAATTCACAGAACAAGAACGAAAATAAGCAGCAGCAAAATAACAGCAATAATAACAATAACAACAATTACAACGAAAATTCCGATAAAAACTAAATCTAAATTAAGACAAAAGGCTTCTTCTTTTTCAGAAGAGGCCTTTTGTTATAAAAAGTGAGTAAAAACGAGTATTTAAGAGAAAACAAGAGAAAATCAAAGGATATATGTTTCTATCATATTTTTCTTGCGGATTTTTCGTCATTTTTTGCAAAAATAACTTGACATTTAGCGAATTTAGGATTATATTTGATATTTGAACGGTTAGATTTTTATCATATGATATATAGCCGTTTAAATATAAACGCATCTGTGTAGAAATAGCAATCGGTAAAACGTATGCCGTAGCTCGCTTTTGCAGAGCTATGAAAAACCCTTTGTCAGGGCATATGATAAACGGTTGCGGGTATCGCGCAGGGTAAACGTAAAAATTTACTGCTGTCGGCACTTTCGTGTGGACAAAGGGGGATGCTAAATGGAAAACAAAAATATCGTAGAGCTCAAAGATGTGCGTGTTTCATTTGACGGTGAACAGGTGTTGGACGGTCTCGACCTTTCTATAAGAGACGGCGAATTCATAACGCTTCTCGGCCCATCGGGTTGCGGAAAAACCACCACCTTAAGAATCGTCGCAGGGTTTTTAGATCCCGATTCCGGAAGCGTCATTTTTGACGGTAGGGACTTAAGTGGTGTTCCGGCGTATAAGCGTCAGGTGAACACCATTTTTCAGCGTTATGCGCTTTTTCCGCACTTAAATGTTTATGAAAACATTGCATTCGGAATGCGCATAAAAAAGCTGCCCGAGAAAGAGATAAAAGAACAGGTTACCGAACTTTTATCGCTTGTAAATCTTCAGGGATTTGAAAAGCGCAGAATCGCTACTCTCTCGGGAGGTCAGCAGCAGCGCATAGCCATAGCAAGAGCTATAGCTAACAGACCTAAGGTTTTATTGCTCGACGAACCTCTTGCCGCTCTTGATTTAAAACTCAGGAAGGATATGCAAAAAGAACTGCGCAGAATGCAGAAGAAACTCGGAATAACCTTTGTTTTTGTAACTCACGATCAGGAAGAAGCGCTTACAATGTCTGACAGGGTTGTAGTTATGGACAAGGGCAAAATACAGCAGATCGGAACTCCGCAGGATATATATAACGAGCCGCAGAATGCGTTTGTTGCCGATTTTATCGGCGAATCAAATATTCTTGATGGTGTTATGCTTAAAGATTACCTGGTTGACTTTTCCGGTCATACATTCGAGTGTCTTGATAAGGGATTTTCCTCTAACGAGAAAATCGATGTTGTTGTAAGACCTGAAGATGTCGATATAGTTGAGGCTCAAAACGGAATGCTTACGGGAACTGTCACTTCGGTCGATTTTCTCGGAGTTCATTATGAGATAATTGTTGATATAGGCGGATTTAAGTGGATGATCCAGACTACGGACGAACATTTCGTCGGAGACAGTGTGGGACTTTATATTGAACCTGACGCCATACATATTATGAAAAAATCAGAGTATTCGGGTCTCTACGGCGATTACAGTTCTTACAGTGAAGAAATGGATCACCTCTCCGATATAATCGAGGAGGAATAGCCGTGAATAAGAAAAGCTTTGCAAACAGGCTTATCGCCGCTCCTTATCTTGTCTGGTCAGCAATTTTTATTATTGTACCGCTGTTTATAGTAGCATACTTTGCTTTTACTAACGAATCAGGAGCATTTACACTTCAAAACATTGCGGAAATATCAAAATACAGGAAACCTTTTTTGATTTCAATTCTCTATGCTGTAGTTGCCACGGCAATAACGCTGATAATATCATATCCTATGGCATATTTTATGACTAAGATGAAAATGAGCAGTCAGAGAATGATTCTTATTATAGTTATGCTGCCGATGTGGATGAATTTCCTTATCAGAACATATTCCTGGATAACAATACTTGCAAACACAGGACTTATAAACACATTTTTGCGGAAAATAGGCTTAAACGGTGTTCACCTTATAAATACGCCCGGAGCTGTAATTCTCGGTATGGTTTACGATTTCATTCCTTATATGATTTTACCGATATATTCGGTTATGTCAAAAATCGACAAATCCTATATCGAAGCTGCTTCCGACCTTGGAGCTAACGGCTTTTCAAGACTTAAAAGGGTTATTTTTCCGCTTTCTCTCCCCGGAGTGATTTCAGGAATAACAATGGTTTTTGTACCGAGCGTGAGTACATTTTATATTTCTCAAAAGCTCGGCGGCAACAAAAACCTGATGATCGGAGACGCTATTGAGTTTCTTTTCAATAACGGTCCAGACTATTACAATGTTGCCTCTGCGCTTTCGCTTGTACTTATGGTTATGATACTTCTTTGCCTTGCTGTTATGAATCGCTTTTCGGACAGCGATGAAGGGAGTGTTGTTATATGAAGGCGCTCTCAAGATTATATGTCGCTTTAATAATAATTTTCCTTTATGCGCCTGTTGCTGTTATGATACTCTTTTCTTTCAACTCCGGCTCAAGCGTATGGGTTTTTGAAGGATTTTCACTTGATTGGTATTCAGGGTTGTTTTTTGATGACAGTCTGATATCTGCACTGAAACACACCCTTATAATTGCCGTACTTTCTTCTGCCGTCTCCACAGTTATAGGTACTGCGGCAGCAGTCGGCATAACTGCTCTGCGCAGAAAGATATCAAAAAGCGTTGTTATGTCCGTAACCAACATCCCGATGATGAATGCGGATATTGTAACGGGCGTATCGCTTATGCTTTTATTTATATTTTTCGGCAGACTTCTGGGACTTGATGAGTCGCTTGGATTTTTCACGGTTCTTGCTGCCCATATAACATTCAACCTGCCTTATGTTATACTGTCGGTAATACCTAAACTTAATCAACTTGACAGGAATTTAAATGAGGCTGCGCTTGATCTCGGGTGCACACCGGTAAAATCATTTTTTAAAGTAACTCTGCCCTCAATTTCAACCGGTATATTTACAGGTATGATAATGGCATTTACACTCTCTCTTGACGACTTTGTTATAAGCTATTTTACCTGCGGTCATTATCAGACATTACCTATAGTCATTTACAATATGACAAAGAAGACCGTTTCACCTGATGTTTACGCCCTTTCAACTTTCATTTTTGTATCCGTTTTTGTTCTGCTTATACTTTACAATGTTATACAGAATAAAAGCGATAAAAGGAGGGGTATGAATTGAAAAGAATCATTTCATTGATTACCGTTATAATACTTATCTCCGCCTGTTTTTCGGGGTGCAGCGGCGCATATGAATATGCGGATCTTAGCCTTGAAGGAACATATTCAGATAAACTTGCCGGCACTGTCCTGAATGTTTATAATTGGGGTGAGTATATTTCCGACGGCAGCGATGATTCAATCGATGTCAATAAGGAATTTGAAAAACTCACCGGAATAAAGGTCAATTACTCAACGTTTGAAAGTAATGAAACAATGTATTCTCAGCTTAAAAGCGGTGGGGTTTCGTATGATATTATCATACCGTCCGACTATATGATTGAACGGCTCAGGAATGAGAATATGCTTAAAAAAATCGACACCTCTTCCCTATCGAACTTTAAATATATAAGTGACGATTATAAAGGATTGTTTTACGATAAAAATAATGAGTATACCGTTACTTTCAATGTCGGAATGGTCGGCGTCATTTATAATAAAAAGCTGATAGGCGAGCCCGAACATTCCTGGAAGACCCTTTGGGATAAAAAATATAAGAATATGTCCCTTAACTTCAGCAACCCTAGAGATGCATTTATGACTGCGCAAATGATACTCGGTCAGGATCTGAACACAACAAATAAAGCGGATTGGCAAGATGCCTGTGAGTTGTTGAAGAAACAAAAGAATAATCTTCAATCCTATGTTATGGATGAAATTTACGGTAAAATGGAAACCGGAGAGGCTGCAATAGGTCCTTATTATGCCGGAGATTATCTTACGATGTATGATGTAAACTCCGACCTCGGATTTTTCTATCCCGAAGAAGGAACAAATATATTTGTTGATGCTGTATGTGTTCCGTCTTCCGTTAAACATTATGAAGCCGCTATGATGTATATTAACTTCCTCTTAGAGCCTGAAATTGCACTTGCAAACGCCGAATATATAGGTTATGCTTCACCTAATACGGCTGTTATCAACAACCCCGATTATTGCTATTACGGCAATGAAATTCTCTATCCCGCCGAGAGCGATATGCCGAAAGTGCAATATTATCACGATATGAATTCAAAGACAAGAAAATACTATGAAAATCTTTGGATAGATGTTAAGCTCTACTGACAAAAGGATTAGATTATGTCTCAACATTTTGACAATGAAACGCTTAAAGAGCAGCGAAAAGCCAGAAATGAATTTCTTGAACTGAAAAAAATGGAGTCGGGAGAATTAAACCCGGGCCCTAAGCCGAGCGAGATCGCTATCGTCCCGAAAACATTCGGCGAAAAGGTTAAAAATTTCTGGTATCATAATAAGAATGTTCTGATTTGCTCTGTTATCGGTGTTATTATTATTGCGGTTCTTATAGCTCAGTGTTCTATGAAACCCAAATATGATCTGCAGATTGTTTTTTACACCTACACGCCTGTTTTGGAAGAGAATGTCAAAAATATGGAAACATATTTTGAGAAATACTGCTCCGATGTAAACGACGACGGCAAGATCAAGGTCAATGTAATAAATTGCTCTTACGATAATAAAGTGGGCGGACCGCAATTTAACAACACTTACGAAACCAGGCTGCAGGCAACCGTTGCCTCAGAGGCAAACGCTCTTCTTTATATAACCGACGAACGCTCGTATAAGCACTTTACTGATGTTTTCGGTGCTGATTTTTTTGAAGGTTCGGCAATTCCTATGACTGACGATTTCTATAAAAGCTGCACGGTTAAGAATTATATAAATCTTCCCGGTAACCTTACAATTTCACTCAGAAAAGTCAGCGGTACAATGGTTGAAAAAGATAAAAACGCAGTAAAATATCAAAAAGCTTCAAAGTCGGTAATTTCAAAAATTTTTGAGTAACAAACAAAAAACAGCCTAGGATACAGTATTTGTACCCGAGGCTGTTTTTTACTTTAGTTTAAATGTTCAAACTCAAATTTCCCGTCTTTAACGCAGCACTTTACACTGTCACCGTTTTTAATACTGCCGTCAAGAATTTTCTCGCTTAATGCGTCCTCTATAGAGGTTTGAATTTCACGGCGTAGCGGTCTTGCTCCGTAAGTGGGGTCAAATCCGGCTTCAGCAAGTTTACTTACAGCAGGATCGGTAAACTCAATTTTAATGTTAAGAGGTTCAAGCCTCTTTGAAAGATTTTCGAGCATACCGTAAGCTATTTTTTTGATTTCATCCGCAGTTAACTTGTTAAACACGATAATATCGTCAACACGGTTTAAAAATTCAGGTCTGAATGCTTCTTTAAGTTCCGAAAGCACCTTTGATTTAATGTTATCTTCATCCTTGTTGCCCGCATCATACTCACCGAAGCCGAAAGAAACCTTCTTTTCGGTAATAAGACGGGCCCCGATATTGGATGTCATTATTATAACGGTGTTTTTAAAGTCTACTCTTCTTCCTTGCGAGTCTGTAAGAATACCGTCTTCCAAAATCTGGAGAAGAATATTAAATACATCCGGATGCGCTTTCTCTATTTCATCAAATAAAATTACCGAATAAGGATGACGGCGAACTTTTTCCGTAAGCTGACCGCCCTCCTCAAAGCCTACATATCCGGGAGGCGAGCCTACAAGACGTGATACAGTGTGCTTTTCCATATATTCCGACATATCAAGCCTTATCATCATATTTTCACTGCCGAACATTGCCTCCGCAAGAGCTTTGCAAAGTTCAGTCTTGCCGACGCCTGTCGGGCCTAAGAATATGAATGAACCTATAGGCCGTTTCGGGTCTTTAAGTCCTACCCTGCCCCTTCTTATTGCTTTTGCAACGGCAGAGACCGCTTCGTTTTGTCCGACAACTCTATTATGAAGTACATTTTCAAGCTTTAAAAGTCTTTCGCTTTCCTCTTCTGTAAGCTGAGTTACGGGAATTCCCGTCCATAGAGAAACGATATCTGAAATATTATCCTCAGTAACCTCACCGTTATAGTGAGAACTTGTTTCGTGCCACTTATTTTTCTTTGAATTGAGCTCCTTTGTCAGATGTTGTTCTTCGTCACGGAGCTTGGCGGCTCTTTCAAATTCCTGGGCATTTATCGCCTCTTCCTTTTCGGCAGAAACAGAATCAATTTTTTCTTTTAATTCTTTCAAATCTTCCGGAGGTGCACTGGATTTAAGTCTGACTCTCGAAGCCGCCTCATCAATTAAATCTATAGCTTTATCAGGCAGAAATCTGTCGTTGATATACCTTGACGATAATTTTACTGCGGCTTCAATAGCTCCGTCGGTTATTTTCACCTTATGATGAGCCTCATATTTATCACGAAGACCCTTAAGTATTAAAACAGTATCCTCAAGAGTGGGTTCAGCAACATTCACAGGTTGAAATCTACGCTCTAAAGCTGCATCTTTTTCAATATTTTTGCGATATTCGGATATCGTTGTTGCGCCGATCATCTGAAAATCGCCTCTTGCAAGCGAAGGCTTTAATATATTGGCGGCGTCTGTTGAACCTTCTGCCGAGCCTGCACCGATTATAGTATGAACTTCATCGATGAAAAGAATAATGTTTTTAGATTTTGTAACCTCATCAATTACAGATTTAATTCTTTCTTCAAAATCGCCTCTGTATTTTGCTCCGGCTACCATACTTGTAAGGTCAAGGGTTACAAGCCGCTTATTTAAAAGTATATCAGGCACATCGCCGTCTACGATTTTTTGAGCAAGGCCTTCAATTATAGCAGTCTTACCTACACCGGGTTCTCCTATAAGGCAAGGATTGTTCTTTGTTCTGCGGCAAAGGATTTGTATTACACGCTCTATTTCGCTGCTCCTGCCGATAACGGGGTCAATTTGTTTCTTTTTTGCCTTTTCGGTAAGATCAATGCCGTATTTTGAAAGCGCAGAACCGTTTCCTTTTGTTTTTTCATCATCATAAGACGACTGTTCGCCGCTATAATTACCCGATTCATCAACCGCTATTCCCGATGCCTTGAGAGCGGCGGTTGCAAGTTCAGCCGAATCGACGCCGAGCATAGCTATAAATCTTGTTGCGTAATTATCGCCCTCGCTCAGAATTCCAAGAAGAAGATGCTCAGTGCCCACATACTTTTTGTTGATATTATTGCATCCGGCAATTGCTGACTCAATTACACGCTTAGATCTCGGTGTAAAATAGTCCGGCGTAAGCTTGGTAGGAATACCCTCGCCTATTTCGGAACGCATCAGTTCTTCAATTTTCTCCTGCGTTATACCCCTCTCATTAAGTACGGTATAAGCAACGCCGCTGCCGACGCACAAAAGGCCTAACAACAGGTGTTCCGTACCCACATAGGTGTGTCCGAATTTGCTTGCACGAATTATTGCCTGATTTAACGCTTCGTTTGCCTTTTCTGTAAAACCGCTGAAATTATATCTCATAAAAAATCCTCCTTACTTAAGAGAATCTCTAAGCATATTTGCTCTGTATATATCCCGCTCGTCCGGAGTCATTTCACCGTATCTGCTCATCAACATATAAGGTTGACCCTCTATCAGCATTTTGATAGGGTTGGCAGATTTAAGATCCACTATGCCCATAGACTCACCGAGTTTAAGTTCGCTTAAAAGTCTCATCATTTCTTTTGTGTCAATAATACGGGCATTTGAAAGAATACCGTATGCTCGCATACACACATCTTCAACCTTTATTTTGCTTAAATTTTCTCTTAACCTTTTTTCTTTATTTATCAATTGTGTTGTTATAAGTTTTAAATTGTCAATTGCATTTTTTTCACTTATTCCGAGTGTAATCTGATTTGATATCTGATACATTGACGCAGCCGCCGACGAACCTTCGCCGTACATTCCCCTTATTGTAAACCCGATTTTGCTGACTGAATCCGATATCTGAGGTATTTCACCGTTTGCTTCCAAAAGGGGCAAATGCAACATAGCAGAAGCTCTGAGACCGGTCCCGAGATTAGTGGGACAGGCAGTTAAAAAACCGAGATTTTGGTCAAACGCAATATCAAGCGTTCCGCATAACAAAGAGTCAATCTGTTCGGCAGTATCATACGCCGACTTCGGGTCAAGACCCGGAAGAATCACCTGTATTCTTATGTGGTCTTCCTCGCCGAGCATTATAGAAATACTTTCATCTTCAGATAAGATTATTGCCTTATTTTCGCAATTTGAAACAAACTGTGCACTGATTATATGTCTTTCTGCCATCGCATATCTTTCATTATGGGGTATATCGCTCATTTTTATACACTTGAGCGATTTTGAAAACGGAGTATTACTTCCGATAAGAGCATCCGAAACGATCTTGTTTAAGTTCTCAAACTGTTCGGGGGCCATTTTTTCCGGAAAAGGAATTCCGTTGATATTTCTTGCAAGCCGTACTCTTGTGCTTACAACTATATCATTATGTTCGCCGCTCTTAGTGTACCAGCTCATTTGTTGTTTTCCTCCTCAAGCCTTTTTATCTTGTCTCTTATCATTGCCGCTTCTTCATATCTTTCTTCACTTACAAGCTCGTTAAGTTTCATTCGGAGCGACTGAACCGTATCCTCACTCTGCTTAACCGCAAGCGGTGCTTTGTTCGGGATTTTGCCGCAATGCATTGTACTTCCGTGTATTCTTTTGATGTAAGGCATAAATTCTTTATAGAATGTTTTATAGCACTCCGAACAACCTGCTTTGCCGTTTTCGGCAATGTCGGAAAAAGTCGAATTACAGGAAGGACACCTTATGTCTGTTTCCCTGTTTTGAATTACTGTATCACCGAAAACCGAAGCTAAAAGAGCTGCAAAGCTATTGTTATTAAATCCCGAATGAATACCTCCGGAAAGATTTTCTCCGGCGGCACATTCCGAGCATAAGTGTTTTTCTGTAACATTTCCGTTTATAACGGTTTTAATATGTGTAGTAGCGGTATGTTTTCCGCATTTTTCGCAAATCATAAAATCATTCCTTTCGTATAAAATACGTCAAATTAAAACCAAAAGCATTTCTTTAAGAACTGCGGCACGAACACTGTCCCGCATATCTACGGGTATACATCTCATAACGTTATTTGAAATTGCGGCATATATCAAAATTGCTGTTTGTTTATCGAATAATCCCGATACCAGGCAATTTTCAATAACTGCCCTTGCGCTCATCATATCGATACTTTCGCCTATAGAATTGATTATGTGCATTATTGCGGAAGAATGATTCATAACCACTCTTTTGATTTTAATATATCCGCCGCCGCCTCTTCTGCTTTCGATTATATAACCACGCTCGGGAGTAAATCTCGAGGAAAGAACATAATTGATCTGACTCGGAGCGCAGCCGATAATGTTTGCAAACTCATTTCGCTGAATTTCAGCTGTATTTTCTTCTGAATTATTTAGGATATCAAGTATCTGTTTTGTTATTAAATCACTCATTCTCATTTGATAATCACCACTTGTTTGACTTTTCCTGACTTTCATTATACACGAAAGTCAGGAAAAGTCAAGTCTTTTTTAAAATTTTTTTAGTTCTTAAACTGTAACCGAATATACGATATCGACATAGTATGTGATGAAAGACGAAAAGGAGGTCTTTTTAATGTGTAATAACGGCTTTGGCGGAAACTGCAGCTGGATACTCATCCTCATACTCATCCTTGTATGCTGCTGCGGCAACAACAATAGCAATGACTGCGGCTGCGGTTGCTGATAATTCCATAAAAACAGCATTTGAATGCGAAAAATAAGCAAACGAACGCAGTTCGGGTCGGGGAATACCCCGACCCGATATTTTTATTTAGACTTAATACTCACAATTAAAAGAAAGATACATATGATGTAATGAAGTTATGCTATGAACTTCAAATAACAAAACAGGAGGAAAATATATGGCAGAAATTAAGAATAACTGTCCGACAGATGACGGCAGCTTTAAAGAAGCGGTTTGCATCGATGCCGGCAGAGTCTACGATTCTTGTTGCGATCGTGATTGTCTCGAGGATCTTAGATGCTTTTTCACTGCCGAAGCCCAGGCTTATATTGATCAGGCTATAAGTGTGCGGCTGAGATCGGCAGAAGTACTTAATGTTTTAATAGATGTTCAACCTGTAAGCTTTAATAAAGGATTTTATTCCTGCGATCTTACATTTTTCTTTTTACTCGAACTTGACGTATTCTTAACACACAACGGATGTCCCACTCAAATACTCGGTGTTTCTTCGTTTAACAAAAAGGTTATCCTCTTCGGCAGTGACGGTAATGTAAAGGTATTCACAAATGTTACGCCCGATCAAAGCAACAATTGCGACACAACAGCTTTGGCAACATCCAATATGCCTAAATGTGTAGTGCAAAGCGTTAATCCCGTAGTTTTAACAGCCCGACTCGGCAGCATCACCGACTGCTATGAAAATGTTCGGTATATTCCGCAGTCAATAATAGATTATGTTGGCGGACCGCTCATAACAGACGCTGCCGTCGGTACTACAACCGTTTATGTATCACTCGGTCTTTTTACAATCGTACAGCTCATAAGAAATGTTCAGATGTTAATACCTGTTTACGATTTTTGTCTGCCTGAAAAACAGTGCGACGATACAACAGACCAGCCTTGCGATGTTTTCAAACGCATTAAATTCCCAACCGACGATTTCTTCCCTCCGAGGCCCTGCAATATAGAGTCTAACTGCGGCGGATGCTGCAACGAAACAAAATAAACGAATAAAAAAACATAAGATATAATATAGGCTCCTCTTAATATAAGTTTAAGAGGAGCCTATAGTTTAAAATTTTAAAAATCGGACGGTGCAACAAGCATATCAAATTTATCAAAGAATGGTCTTAACCTTTCAACATCCTTGTCAATACCGCCTTCAACATTACTTTCAAAATTCATCGGCATAACAGGATCGTGAACACTCAGTCTCAGTAAAAACCATCCGTTTTCGGTTGATACTCTTATTCCTTCTCTGTTATCGTCAGCTATTTTATAATTGGATTTTCCGGTCACAAATTTTTTAAGTTCGGATATAACATTATTACCGTATGTTCTGAAATCATCGGCCTTAATAGTAAATCTTACTTCCCTCTCCTCTACCGGCATTTTAAGCGGACTTAAAACTTTTTCTATATCCATACCTTTTGCAAGCTCAATTATAATTTTTGTAACAAGATATGCGCCGTCATCAAGAAAATAGTTTTCTCTTAAGGCTGCATGCCCTGAGGTTTCTATTGCAAGCGGACAGTTTTCTCCGTTCTTGCAAAGTTCTATTGCTTTATCTATAACATTTTTATATCCTCTCTTATATCGGTAATGTTTACCGTTTAGAGTAGTTTCAATATATTCCTTAAGACCGTCGGACGTAACCGAGTCCGTAACCACAGTACCGTCCTTTATTCCGGAAAGCGCTATGTACGAAGCAAGCGCAACCAATCTGTTGCGGTTTATTTCGTTGCCGTTTGAGTCAACCGCACCCGCACGGTCGACATCAGTGTCAAAGATTATTCCGAGGTCTGCTCCGCTGTTCTTCACCGCAGAGCAAATGCTTTCCATTGCTTGTTTATTTTCAGGGTTCGGAATATGGTTGGGAAACATACCGTCCGGCTCTAAAAATTGACTTCCGCTTATATTCGCACCAAGCGGCTTTAATACTTTTTCGGCATAAAATCCGCCGGCACCGTTTCCTGCGTCGACGATAATATGAAGGCCCACAAGGGGTTTATCTCCTTTTTTTACACCGTTAATAATTTTATCACAAAGTCCTTTAGCGTATATGCTCATAAAATCCGTGGATATAACAACGCCTTTTGTTTTTGAATTCACTTTTTTGTCCGAGGATGCAAGGGCAAGTATTTCCGAAATATCGGAGCCTTCAAGACCGCCCTGCGGAAGAAAGAATTTAAGCCCGTTACGGTCAAACGGATGATGGCTTGCAGTTATCTGGATTGCCGCATCGCACGAAATATCAACGGTTGTCATAAACATTGCGGGTGTTGACGACAGTCCGCAATCATAAACGGTAACACCCGATGAAACAAGCGATGAAATAACATTTGATTTTATTCTTTGTGCGGTTATCCTTGAATCGTGACCCACCGAAATTTTTAAATCCTGAGCTTTCACACCTGTTTTTTGTTCGCACCACAAAACAAAAGCACAGGCAATACTTTTTATTGCTTCGTCTGTAAGTTCGGTTTTGTGTCCGCCGAGATCTGTAGCATAACCTCTGATATCGGTACCGCTTTTTAAATGGCTGTAATCCATAATATTTCTCCTTTTATAAGTTACCGAAAAAAAATCCGGCAGTAAAATACCCTATAAGCAATAAGGCTATAGAGCAAAAAGTTACAAGCATAGCTTTGAAAAAAAGTTTTAAACTTGTATTTTCCGTTTTTTTATTTTCCATAAAGCGCCTCTTTCGATTTTTTAGTAGTATAGGCGCTTTGAGAAAATATATACTAATGTACGAGGTACTATAATGAGAATCAGTGCAATAAGCAACAATGAACTGAAAATTTGTCTTACGGAATCCGAAGCCGTGCTTTTATTCGGCGGATCGGATAAAATCAACTGCGATAATCCGCAAGTAAGAAAAATTCTCGGTTTTTTAATAGGAAACGAAGAAATTGAAAAAAGATTCTTAATGAGCAACGGTGAGTTTTCAACCGAAGTAAAACTAAATGAAGGCGGTTGCACTATTACATTTAAAAAAATGCCGACGGCAAAACCAAAAGCGCTGAATAAAAAAATCGGAGAAAAACATCTTTTGCTCTGTTTCAAAGATTCAAACAGCCTGTTAAGCTGTTTGAAATTCCTAAAAAATACAAATCTTAAAATCTGCCAAACCGCATTATACAGCTATGAAACAAACTACTTTTTGATTTTGGTACTAAAAGAATATAAAAAGCACTACAGATTTATCTTCAGTGAATACTGTCAACAAATAACACTTGATAAAATCGCACTTTCTTACATAGAGGAACACGGAAAACTCATATCGGGTGATATTACAAAGCTTTTATTTTTTTAACCCTTTGTTCCATATCTTGTGCCGAAAAAATATAGTTGCCCGCCACGAGGACCGTAGCGCCGCTTTTGATTGCAAGCGGTGCGGTTTCAGCGTTAATACCGCCGTCAACCTCAAGATCGATGTTTAAATTTCTGCGGCAGCATTCTTCTTTTAATGCGGCAAGCTTTTCGAGCGCCTCAGGCATAAATTTCTGACCCCCGAATCCCGGTTCGACCGACATAACCAAAACCATATCGCAAAGATCCAAAAGATCAAATACTTTGTTTGCAGGAGTTGCCGGTTTTATTGTTATACAAGATTTGCAGCCGAGCTTTCTTATCAGTTTTAAAGTTTCGGCATTGTCCGAACCGGCTTCAAAATGGAATCCCAAAAAATCAGCATATTTTGCAAATTCTTCAATATATCTATGGGGTCTGTCAATCATAAGATGAACGTCAAGCGGCAGCTTTGTAAACTCTCGTATTGATTTTACGACCGGCATACCAAACGATATATTAGGAACAAAAATACCGTCCATAACATCAAGATGAAGCATGTCAACGCCTGCTTTTTCAAGCTTTTTGATTGAATCGCCGAGACTCATAAAATCTGCCGTAAGAACCGACGGTGAAATCTTAATCATTAAACAACTCTCCTCTTCTTACCCTGCCTAATCGTGCAAGTACATAGTTCTTGTATTTCTGTGCATATAAACGCTCAGCACCAAACCGACTCCCAGATACATACATACGAGCGAAGTGCCGCCTGCACTGAAAAACGGAAGTGTAACGCCGATAACCGGAAGCAATGCGACGCACATACCGACATTTATAACAATTTGAGCAAACAACATACCGAAAAATCCGACGCATATTATTTTACCGCTTTCTTTGCGGCAAACCTTTGCTGTTTTAAGGCATCTGAGACATACTGCTCCAAGCAACAAAAGGACCAAAAGGCAACCTATAAATCCAAGTTCTTCACCTATGCTGACAAAGATAAAATCATTTTGTCCTTCAGGGACACCGCCGTTTTTTGTAAGAGTTCCGTTAAAGAGTCCCTGTCCGAACCAGCCGCCGTTTGCAAGTGCCATTCTTCCTCTGTATTGCTGGTAGTTGGCCCCCTGTATATCACCTTCGATATTAAAAAGACTGACTATTCTCGAGCGCTGGTCATCGTTCATTACCAAAAAATACACAAGCGGCGCCGCAATAACAGCAGCCGCAAATGCAGAAACAAAATATTTCCACGAAACACCCGCTGCGTAAAGCATACAAACAACCATTACCGCAAAAACAAGTGCAGTTCCGTCGTCTCCCTGAAAATGAATAAGCAAAACGGGAAAAGCACAATGAATACAGAGCGGAATCAAATATTTCGGCTTGTTTATCTTATCTTTAATTTTATCGATATGCGCCGTAAGCGTTATAATAAAACATATTTTCAAAAGCTCGGCAGGCTGAAATGTCGTTATTCCGAGGTCAAGCCACGCTTTATCATCCGTACCTTCCGGGGCAAATCCTATAAAAAATGTCAATATTACAGGAACAACGCCAAGCACGGCAAGAAGATACCAGCGCCTGAGAAATGTTTCAAAATCAAATGCAGATATAATAACAGCTGCTCCTATACCGATAAGAAGAGACAGCACCTGAACTATAACGGGTCTGTATGTGGAAAGATATGCCGTGGACGACAGCACGGCAAGGCAACCGTACCCGGAAGCGAGAATACAGAGGGTAAGCATTAACTTATCAGTTTCTCGAAAGAAGTCCGCAATATGCGATATGATCCTTCCCATTGCATCACCGCCCTTAATAAAACTATTTTAAGATATTATATCGGATTTTTCGCTTTTTTTCAAGTAATTTAAACCATATTGTCAAAAAAGTATGCCGTATCGGCAAAAACCGATACGGCAGTTGTTTTCAGAAAAAATTATTTCATAGATACGAACTCGTATCCTGCGCCGGTTACGGCATTTTTAAGCATATCGTCGGTAACATTTTCACTGACTGTTACCTGTGCACTGTTTGTTTTACTGCTAACCGAGTCAACGGTAACGCCGTTTACCGCCTCAAGCGCAGTTCTTATATGCGCCTCACAGTGAGCACACATCATTCCCTTTATAACAATTGTCTTTTTCATATTTGATTCCTCCGTTTTGTTTTTTGAATTTTCAGCCGAAGTTTCATTTCCTTTTGCTTTAAAGAAATTAAGAGAAAGCGCATTTAAAACAACACATACGCTTGAAAGGCTCATAGCCGCAGCGGCAAACATAGGATCAAGTTCAATGCCGAACAGCGGTATAAACAGTCCGCTCGCAAAAGGTATTCCGATAGTATTATAAATAAACGCCCAAAACAAATTCGTTTTAATGTTTCGGATTGTTGCTCTGCTGAGCATAAGCGTATTTGCAACATCAGAAAGCCTGCTCTTCATAACAACTACATCGGCAGCATCTATGGCAATATCTGTTCCTGTACCCACGGCTATTCCTATATCTGCGGCAGTGAGTGCAGGTGCGTCGTTGATACCGTCGCCGACCATAACCACATTTCCGGCATTTTTAAGTTCATTAACTGACATTGCCTTTTCTTCGGGCAAAACTCCGGCTATAACTTTTTTAATATTAAGCTTTTTGGCTACTGCATTTGCTGTAACTTCATTATCACCGGTAAGCATAACCGTATTTACGCCCATTTTATTAAGCCTTGCAACGGTATATGCAGCATCTCGTTTTAGCGAATCCGAAACCGCAATAACACCGATAACTTCTTTATCACTTATAAAAATGAGGGGTGTTTTGCCGTCTTTTGAAAGTGAATTTACCGTTTTATCGATTTCAGTGCTAATGTCAGCCAACTTGCCCGCAGACTTAAGATTTACGCCGTAAATATTGTTTTCTTTGTAAACACCGCAGACACCGCTGCCTGCAATTTCTTTAAAATCGGAAATCTGAGCTTTTGCGACATTCTTTGAGTTTGCATATTCGCAGACGGCTAAAGCAAGCGGATGATTACTGTTGTTTTCAAGCGAATATGCAATCGAAAGCAACTCGTCACCGGTATATCCGTTCAATGCGATCACATCGGTTACGGACGGCTTACCTGTAGTTAGTGTTCCCGTTTTATCAAAAACAACTGTTTTTGCTTTGCCTGTATTTTCGATAGCGGTGGCATTTTTAAAAAGAATACCGTTTCTTGCCCCTACGCCGCTTCCCACCATTACCGCAACCGGTGTGGCAAGACCTAATGCGCACGGGCAGCTTATTACGAGAACCGATATACCTCTTGCAAGCGCAAAGCCGAAATCTCTGCCGGCAATTATCCAGGCAATCACCGTTATTAACGCTATTGCAGTAACAACAGGAACAAATACTGCGGAAACCCTATCGGCAATTCTTGCAATAGGCGGTTTGCTTGCAGCGGCATCGCTGACAGTTTTAATAATTTTTGAAATAACCGTATCTTCGCCTATTTTGGTGACTCTGCACCTGATAACTCCGCTTTTGTTAAGAGTTCCCGAAGAGACATCGTCCCCTTCGGCTTTATCAACAGGTATGCTTTCTCCCGTAAGCATCGATTCATCTACTGCGGACATTCCCTCCGTAACAACGCCGTCAGCCGGTATTGCTTCGCCGGGGCGCACTATAAATATATCTCCCACAAGTGCATTTTCCGCAGGTATTCTGACTTCTTTACCGTCCCTTATTACATTGACAAATTTCGGCGCAAGGTCCATAAGAGCGTTAACGGCATCGGTTGTTTTCCCTTTTGATCTCTCTTCAAGGAGTTTTCCGACTGTTACGAGCGTTAAAATCATACCCGCAGACTCAAAATACAAGCCGTGCACATAATGCATAGAAAGGCTTTGGTTTGTAACAGCCTGCAAGTCGGTCATTTTGAAAAGGACGGCTATACTGTAAATATACGCAGCCGCAGAGCCCAAAGAAACAAGTGTATCCATATTCGGCGAGCCGTGTATAACACCTTTAAAACCGTTTACAAAAAACTTCTGATTTGCGACCATAATCACTGTGCAAAGAATAAGTTGGATAAGTCCCATTGCAAGGTGATTTTTTTCTAAAATCTCGGGAACGGGGAATCCCCACATTGCGTGACCCATAGAAAAATACATCAATATCAGAAGTGTGATCACCGATACCGTAAGCCTGACGGCGATATTGTTTTTCTTCGGCCTTTTGGTATTGAATGCGGTTTTGCCCTCAATATCAGCGTCATATCCTGCTTTTTGCACTGCAAGGATAACATCTTCATCAGAAGCTTCTCCATCAACAGTCATAGAATTTGTAAGGAGGCTGACAGTACAGCTTTTAACGCCGCTTACCGATTTGACAGCCCTTTCGACGCTTGCGCTGCAAGCTGCGCAGCTCATACCGTAAACGTTATATTTTTTCATTATAACCTCCGTTTGCCTATAACACATAGTTTTTACAATGAAATCATTTTAATTCAGAAATAAAGTTTCCTATTGCTAAGAAAACATACCTGATTTGTATACATTTGGATTATACTACCATAATTTGTCCCTGTCAATTATGAAAACGGTTATTTATGAAAATTTTACAAATTATCGGTAATAATACTAAAAGAAAAAACGTTACGCCGATGTATCAACAGGGTCATTAAGCTGTACACGGCAAAACAAAAGTTGAAAGGAAACATAAAAATGGCAAACAGATACGAAGGAACCAACACAGAAAAAAATCTTTTAAAAGCATTTTCGGCAGAATCGACTGCAAGAAGCAAATATACATTTTATGCAGAAATTGCCCGAAAAGCGGGATATCAGCAAATAGCGGATATTTTTCTTGAAACTGCCTCAAACGAACTTGCGCACGCAAAAATATGGATCAAAGAGTTGGGAGGCATCGGCGATACGCTTCAAAACTTAACATATGCCGCAGACGGTGAAAATTACGAATGGACCGATATGTATAACGATATGGCAAAGCAGGCGGATGCCGAGGGCTTTACGGATACTGCACAACTTTTCAGAGAAGTTGCAGCTATTGAAAAGTCACACGAAGAAAGATACAGAAAGCTTATATCGAATGTTGAAACGCAAAAAGTATTCGAAAAAAGCGGCGTCAGTGTTTGGGTATGTAAAAACTGCGGTCATATTGTAACCGGAATTAAGGCGCCCGATGAATGTCCCGTGTGTAAGCACCCGAGAGCATATTTTGAACTCAAATGTGAAAACTATTGATATCATATTTAAAAATCAACCGACGGTTTTAATGAAAAACCGTCGGTTGATTTAATGTGTTTTAATTTGTTACAATTTTTAAAATCAAAAGCAATGCAACCAAATTTTTGAAAACACATTTTCAAGTTTTTGATATTCAATATAATCTCTGTTTCTAAGCATAGGGAGGATTACAATTAAAAACATAGCAACTGCAAGTATAAAAACAATTATGATCACATATTTTAAAAATTCTCCGAAATGCTCTTTCTTTAAACTATTGCCGCAGGTTGTACAAAATAATTTATCATCCTCATTTTCCGCTCCGCACTTTCCGCAAATAATCATAAATTTCTTATTTCCCCCAGACACATTCTTTGCACCATATGCTGTCGCCTATTCTGTAGTAATCCGATAATATCAGCTTTCCGCAGTGGTCACATCTTTTAATGCATGTGAGTAAAGCAATAAGGAATATGACTGCAACTATGGCAATTATTGCGATTAAAACCGTTTTTATCCGAGAGCTCGAGCCTGTATTATTCTCAGTCTTACCGAATTTATTCGATTTTATTATACTTCCTTTCCCGTAGGTCAGTGCAAGGAGAGCAAATACGGCATACGTTGCTATAAATATTAATGAATTTAATGTAAATTCTTCCGCTTTTGCGCACTTAATAATATCCGAAAGCGCTAATAAAGCGCACGCCCCGGAAATCATATTATTACTGTCTTTCGCATAAGAACAAACAAAGCCTAAGATAAATAAAACCCTGAGGAGTGTTTGAACATTCGCAAAAAAATCGGCAAAACCCGCTGCCTGAAAAACAGCAACACAAAAATAAAAGATAGGATATAAAAATAAGAGTAAACCCGAAAAGGTAAGTCCCCAATTGAGAGACTGCATACAGTTGCAACAATAAGTATAAGACTTGTTACTGCATACAGCTGCTTTACACTTACCTTTCTCTTATTAACAATGCAGGCGCAGCCGCAGTACTTGCAGTAACTGTCCCCTTCAAAAATCTCGGCATTGCAATTTTTACAATTCATAATATTTCCCCAAACTATTGTGCAAGATACCTTACTATGGCAAAACATAAATATTTGCAGTCTATTTATAGCCTAATAGTATCATATATAGCCGATAAAGTCAAGAATTATATCATAAAATGTAATCTATCGGGAGATGATAATTTTATGAATGTTTATCAAACAGTAAAAAATCGAATATTACAACTTTGTACGGAAAAACAAATTACAATCAACAAGTTGGCTACGGAATCGGCTGTTGCCCCATCGTCGATTAAAAACATTCTTTACGGCAAAAGCAAAAATCCCGGCATCGTCACTATAAAAATGTTGTGCGACGGGCTGGGAATAACTATAACAGAATTTTTCAATACGGAAGAGTTCAAAAATTTAGATCAGGAAATAAAGTGAATACCCTTTGCTGTGCAACAAAGAACGTGACTGCAAAAATTATAATTTTGCAGTCACGTTTCGTCTTTTAAAAGCAAAAATTCAAATTAATATCAGCAAAACTTATGAATTTTTATTTAAACCGCCAAACACAGTTTAAAGTTTCATATTTAGCCCTATTAAATCGAGAGATTTATATTGTTTATAAATTTTGAATTTCACTTAATATCACAAACAACTTTCCTCGGGCGTTTAAATCTATTTATGCGGATTTTCTGACGAAATACACTTAATGAAGGTATTCAAAAGAAAAATGGGTATCACAGCCTTAAAATAGGGACATATCAGAATGCCGTAGTTTTAATTGCTTTAAATAAAAGTAAAAACGGCAAGCATTTTACGATACTTGCCGTTTTTGGCGCGCTGAAAGGGACTCGAACCCCCGACCCTCTGCTTAGAAGGCAGATGCTCTATCCAGCTGAGCTATCAGCGCAAACATAACGCCGCCCTTGAGCGGCGACAATGAATGCAACGAACGACAAAACTTCTCTAAGCTTTATTATTCAAAGCCGACAAAATCGGCTCGTCAAAACACATAAAAATGTTTCGCCATTCCTCGTCTATTATAACACACAGCTTTAAAATAATCAAGAAAAAAATACACTAATTTGCATTTTTTTGCAAAGAATATTTTAAACTTGTATTTTTCTTTTCGGTATATGAGTATGTGGGAACAATTTGTTTAACGAGTTTTCTCATATCATAGTTATCATCGGACATATCTTTATGCATTTCTTCAAGAGTTCTGAAAAGAATTTCTTCATCAATTTCTATAGGATGCCCTATATGTATGAGTTTGTTTTTGGTTCTTGTAAGTCCTTCTTCGGAAAGAAGTTTTTCTTCATAAAGCTTTTCGCCGGGTCTAAGACCGGTAAACTCTATTTTTATATCTTCATAAGGTTTATACCCCGCAAGTTTTATGAGATTTTCGGCAAGATCAAGTATTCTTACCGGTTCTCCCATATCAAGAACAAAAATCTCTCCGCCTTTTGCGGAAGCGCCCGCTTGCAAAACAAGAGAAACCGCTTCCGGAATCGTCATAAAATATCTGATTATGTTGGGGTCCGTAACTGTTACCGGTCCTCCCTGCTCTATCTGCTTTTTGAAAAGCGGAATTACGCTTCCGTTAGAGCCTAATACATTTCCGAAACGGACAGCCACAAATTCCGTATCCGAATGATTATTATATGTTTGAACTATAATTTCACAGATTCGTTTTGATGCACCCATAATATTTGTCGGATTTACAGCCTTATCGGTTGAAATGAGAACAAATTTATTTACTGCATATTTATCTGCACATTTAACCGTATTAAGCGTTCCGAACACATTGTTTTTAATCGATTCATTCGGACTGTCCTCCATAAGAGGAACGTGCTTATGCGCTGCTGCGTGATACACGATTTGCGGCCTGAATTGATTAAAAATACTGTCAAGCCTGTCTGTATCACGCACAGAGCCTATCCTGACCTCAAGATCAAGATCGGGATAGTTTCTTAAAAGTTCGTTTTGTATATCATAAGCATTGTTTTCATATATATCAAAAACTATGAGTTGTTTCGGTTTATGCGAGGCTATTTGACGGCAAAGTTCGCTGCCTATCGAACCGCCGCCCCCTGTTACAAGAACGACCTTATTTTCAACATAGTTCATTACCTCTTCAACGTTTATGTTTATCGGGTCTCTTCCGAGGAGGTCTTCTATCTGAATTTTTCTGAGTGAACTTAAATTTATGTTTTCATCAGATACAAGCTGATAAACCGAAGGAATCACGCTTACTCTGCAATCGGCCTTTTGACACAGTTTGAGAATTTGTGATTTTCTTTCCGAAGTGCAACTCGGAATTGCAAAAACAATGGAATCAATTTTATATTTTTTTGCGAGTGAAACGATGTCAAGCGTATTACCTACGATTTTAACACCGCAAATATACTGAGAAAGTTTTGCGGGATCGTCGTCAATAACGCATTTAATATTGCATCTGCCCGACATTTTATTTGCTTTAATATCACTTATTATCATTCTCGCCGCAGCACCGGCTCCGATTACCATAATATTTCCTTCAAAGCAATCGCTGTCTTTTGAATAAAATGTTGTAAGTTTAACAACAAGTCTTACCGAAAAAACAAGGATAAGCGTTATCAAAAATATATCAAGTGTATCCTGAAAGCTGAACGGTGCTTTAAAACTCGTATGAAACGAACGGATTATAACATAATATGCAAATGAAGAAATGCAGGTCGACAGTGCAAGTTTGACATAATCGAGAATACCTGCATATCCCCATAAAACATTATAATTCCGGAAAAGATAATTCACAACCGTTATTATGGCAGGATATATAATGAATCCGCATAACATAGCGTTTTTGTCTTCAAAAAAGGCGGAATCAACTCCACCGCTTATAACCGCAAAGAGCGCAACCGAAAAAGCGGCAAGGAAAAAATCGAAAAGCGCACTGAGAACAATTTTTCTTACAGATTTCAAATCAAAATCCCCAATCTTAAACTCACTCGCAATAATTATATTTAATTTTATCACAAAACAACCGATTTGGCAATAGGTTATTTTGTTGTTATTAAGAGAAATGTAGTATTACAATTGTCTAGACAATGCAATCAGGGTACAACGCTTCCCATAGCGGAAAATTTGTCCGTTTATATTGTCTCGTTATTTGAAATACGCCGGTATTCCTGCATTCCTCGACTTCATAAGCGGAAAAATTTTCTCGCTATGGGTCGAAGATTTTGTAAGAAAATGGCACCGTTCAGCGGCGAGGCGCTCGACCGAAGAATACTGACGTATTGTGAGTGGAGAGCAACAATGCCGATAACGGCGCCATTTCTTCAAAAAAGCATTGTACCCTGATTGTATTGTCTAAGCAATTAAATGTATAAATACTTGACTTTTCAGAGTTTATAACATATAATAACAAGGAAATAAATATAAAATTTCATATTGCCCATACAGAGGGAGTAGCTTGCGAGCAATCGTTACAATCGGCGTCAATACGGCTTATGCCCGCCGTTGTATTAAATAGCGAGACTCATGTTGTGTTTTTTAACGCAATAGGAGTCTTTTATTTTTTGTAAAAGAATGGAGAGAATAATATGGAATTCATTAAATTCCTGTATTCAAATGTGGCTGAGAATTTTGATCCACGTATGCTCATTATGTGGGCTATAGGCGGATTGCTTATTTTTCTTGCCATAAAAAAGGATATGGAACCCACCCTGCTTCTGCCGATCGGATTCGGCGCTATACTCGTAAACCTGCCACTGTCGGGTGCTGTTGATCAGGGGACTCACCAGGGTGCTTTGAGCATACTTTACAATGCGGGAATAGCTAACGAACTTTTCCCACTGATACTTTTTATCGGTATCGGAGCGATGATTGACTTCGGTCCCATTCTTTCAAACCCAAAACTTATGATATTCGGCGCCGCAGCACAGTTCGGTATTTTCTTTACTCTTTGTACCGCATCGATGTTCTTTGATATAAAGGATGCCGCTTCCATAGCCGTAATAGGTGCGGCGGACGGACCTACTTCAATAGTAGTGGCTCAGGCACTGCACTCGGAATATCTCGGAGCAATAATGGTTGCCGCATATTCCTATATGGCGCTTGTTCCCATCATTCAACCGCCCGTTATAAAGCTTCTTACAACAAAAAAAGAAAGACTTATACGTATGCCTTATCATCCCAAAGAAGTCTCAAAACTCACAAGGATCCTCTTCCCTATCATAATAACGGTTATATCGGGTATCGTGGCGCCGGATTCGGTTGCGCTTGTCGGATTTTTAATGTTCGGTAATCTTATCAGAGAATGCGGAGTTTTGAATTCACTTTCAGAAACAGCGCAAAAGGTTCTTGCAAATCTTATAACACTTCTCCTCGGTATAACGATAGCTTCCCAGATGCAATACAATCAGTTTTTAAGACCCCAAACGCTGATTATTCTCCTGCTCGGACTTGTTGCTTTCATCTTTGATACCGCAGGCGGTGTTTTATTTGCAAAGTTTTTAAACATTTTCCTTAAAAACAAGGTCAATCCTATGATAGGTGCCGCAGGTATATCCGCATTCCCAATGTCGGGAAGAATAGTTCATAAAATGGGCCTTGCCGAAGACAATCAGAACTTTTTGCTTATGCACTCAATGGGTGTTAATGTCTCGGGACAGATAGCGTCGGTCATAGCAGGCGGTCTGATCCTTAACTTCTTTAATCACTGATAGGAGGAATTTTAAATGAATATAAATTTTGATCCTCAGGCATTTTTAAAAAATCTACCCTATATGGCAAAAGGTATGCTCGGAATTTTTGTTGTTATCGGAATAATCATTTTGATAACAGTGATATTAAATTCAATATCATCAAACAAGAATAAATAATAAGTAACGAATAAAAACACCGGTGTTTGATTTTTAAGTTTCAAACACCGGTGTTTTTTAGAATTAAACATTCTTTTGATTTATCATATATCAGTTATATGATTTATTGTTTTTAACTATAAAATTTCTTTGATTTATAGTGTCCTTTACAGCACTTAAAGCTGTTTCAAAATCAAAATCGTCAGATTTGCAACCGTCCGACAGTTCCTGAAGCTGGAGAAGTAATTTTTCATCCATCGGACTTTGAACGCCGTCGTCCATAAACCGTATATCTTCGTCAAGTTTTTTAAGCTGTTCATAATATTTTTTGCCCGATTCCGAGTTCATTATAGACTGAACAACTGCTCTGGAGCGAAGCAACGAACGCTTAGAAACGTTCAGTTTTGCCCTTTCTTCCTCTTTATTATCAGAAGTGTTGTATGCGACTATAACTGCTATAACAGCAATAGCAAAAGTTACCACATAAATTGCTATAAAGGTTTTAAGCATAAACTTAAGCACGAGCGAATTTATGAATACAACGGAAATAAGGAGCGTTAAAACAGTCTGAATAAGCGAGACTATCGCACCGGACACACGGTGAGGATTCCCTGCGGCAGCCGCAAAAGCCGCCGTTGTTACTGCCTCCGACAATATTGTGAATATAAGCGCAATCCAACAAATCGGAACCTTAAAAATACTGTCACAAAAAAGAATATATACGGCAGCCGTAACAATTGCGGCTATAAGACCGCATACAACTGTTATGTTTCTGTTCTTCATATTACAGACCTCCCATATTATTCCGTTTTCATTCCGCACTCGGGGCAAAATTTAGCATTTGGTGACAAATCGGAACCGCAGCCCGGACATTTTTGAGTTAGGCTTGCGCCGCATTCGGGACAAAACTTCGATAAAGGATCTATCGCTTTTCCGCATTTCGGACACGCAATCGGCATTTTAGCACCGCATTTGGGGCATTCTGTTGCGCCGTCCGCAACATCTGCTTTACAGTTCGGGCAAGGATTATATCTGTCCCCGCACTCGGGGCAGAACTTTGTACCCAATTTATATTTATTTCCGCAGGATGAGCAAATTATCATACCGTCGCCGGCAGCGGTGTCGGCTCCGCACTCCGGACAAAATTTTACGCTCTCAGGTACTGATTTCCCGCAATTCAGACACTTTTTGGTTTTTGCATTTTCTTCCATAGAAGACTGCATTGCCTTTGCTTTATCGCCGATTGCGCCGCCTATTCCGAACCCCATACCGAGACCTATTCCCGAGCCCATAACAGCACCCGCTGTTCCGTTATTATCGGCAGCAGTTTCAAGTGTATCAAAAGTTCTTTCCTGCTGATAATCATAGCCTATAATATCCATCTCGGCTCTCTTGGCAAGAGCAGCCTTAAGTTGTTTTACCGCAGGGTCGTTTTCGGGAACGTTTATATCGTTAACATAAAATGAGACAAGATCGATTCCGTAGTCGCCGAGTACTCCTTTAAGCTGATTGCTTAAAGAGTCCGATATTTCATTCAAATGCGCATTGATCTCAAGAACCGAAATTTTTGAATTTACGAGACTTGAAGAAATACTGTCTTTAACACGGGTTATGTAAAGTCCTTTAAAATAGTCTGTCAGTGTATTGCGATTAAAGAATTTCATAGTTCCCACGAGTTTTATGAGGAATCTTTTGGGATCTGCAATCTGAATGCCGAACTGACCGAAAGCCCTGACGGGAATGAAAACGTGATATTTCGGATCCTGAATCTGTATCGGCGACGCAGTTCCCCATTTTATATCAAGGGTAAATGCTTTATTTATAAACCATACTTCAGCCGAAAACGGTGATTTTTTACCGAACGGAAGATTTATGAATTTTTGCAGCACCGGAATATTATCTGTAGATAAAACATATCTTCCGGGACCGAAAACATCAGTGATTTGACCGTTTTTAAGAAGAATCGCTTCCTGTGCTTCGTTTACGATAAGCTGAGACCAGGTAGCAAGTTCGGAATTCGGGAATTTCCACGCAAATATATCTGCGGAAGAATCAAATTTAATTACATCGGCTATAGCCATTATCATACCCCCTATAGTTTATTTTATGATATCACAAAGTAATATTCCCTGTCAACAAAAAGTAGTTAAATGCACCAAAAAAGCCTTGAAATGCAACAAATTCTATGCTATACTGAATTTAAATGAATTAAAGGTGGTATTTCAATGGATAACTTATGTCCTCAGTGCGGAGCGCCAATCCAAAACGGTGCCACAAAGTGCCAGTATTGCGGCGCTTCTGTTCAGGCGGCAGCTCCTGCTTCTTCACAGAATACGCAAAACGCACAGGCGCAGCAGCCGGTAATAATAGTTCAAAACGGAACTGCTCAGCAGGTATCATATTCCGACCCGAGACAGTTCTGGCCTATAAAGAGCAAAATTGCAGCAGGTGTGCTCGCTATATTACTCGGGGGACTCGGAATACATAAATTTTATCTCGGCAAGGTAGGCTCCGGCATTCTTTATCTTTTATTCTGCTGGACCGGAATTCCGGCAATAGTAGGATTGATCGAAGGAATTATCCTTCTCTGCTCAAACGATGAGAATTTCGAGCTCAAATATCAGGTAAGGTCTCATTAGTGTCCTGTTTGTTGTAATTTTCACTTTGAATAAATTACACATATACATAAAAAGCCCTCGGCAGTTTGCCAAGGGCTTAAAGTTTTTATCAATCGTTTGAGTAAGGAAGAAGAGCTATCTGGCGAGCACGCTTAATTGCGGTTGTAAGTTCACGCTGGTGCTTTGCACAGGTGCCGGTTGCACGGCGAGGAAGTATTTTTGCACGCTCCGAAACAAATTTACGAAGACGAGCTACATCCTTATAATCAATTTCTTCTACTCTATCTGCACAGAAATGGCATATCTTTCTGCGAGCCTTTCTGCGAACCGCTCTATCGGTCTTTTCCACTTTAAATTTCCTCCTTTAAGGTTAAATCAAAACGGAAGATCATCATCCAAATCCGAATCAACTTCTGCAAAATCTCCTGCAGATGCATTGCTGAATGAAGCGTTTTCACTGACAACAGCACCTGATGATGCTCCGTCTCTTTTTGATTCAACAAACTGGACATTGTTGGCAACAACCTCAAAAGCTGTGCGGTTATTACCGTTTTTATCGGTATATTTACGGGTCTGAATAGAGCCCTCTATACCGATCATACTGCCCTTTTTGAAATATTTGGTTATAAACTCCGCCGTCTGACGCCAGGCTACAATGTTGATGAAATCGGTCTGAGCCTCTTCACCTGCTTTATAGCGCCTGCCTACGGCAATCGAGAAAGAAGTTACGGATATACCGTTGGGAGTTGTTTTAAGTTCGGGGTCTGCAGTGAGACGACCGGTTAAAACTACAATGTTAAACATCTTTATTTTCCTCCATTACTTCTTAACGGTCATAACACGGAGAACACCGTCTGTTATGCCGGCTACACGCTCAAGCTCGGCAGGAAACGCTGCATCGGCTGTGAAGGTATAGAAAACATAATAACCTTCAGTCTCATCATTAACGAGATAAGCAAGACGACGCTTGCCCCAATCGTCAACATTTTCGACAGTGCCGTTCTTGGCGATGAGATCGTTGAATTTTTCTTTAAGTGCGGCAATTGCTTCATCACCGTTCTTTACAGAAAAAATCAGGGTTGATTCATACTTGTTTGTCATATTGTTGCACCTCCTTATGGACTGTTGGCTTCGAAATTAAGCGAAGCAAGGAGCTAAACCTTAAATTCGGTCAGCAACCTGTATTATAGCAGAAACAGACTGTAAAGTCAATCTTTTTTTAGTTTATAATATCTCAAACATCATTTTTATATAAGCAACAAGGTCATTTGCATCAAATTGCCTGTCTTTATTGATATCCGCAGCGAATATACTGCAGCTGATATTTCCGGTTCCGGCAAGAGTCTTTTTAATTCTTACAAGATCACGGATGTCTATAAAACCGTCTCCGTTTGTATCGCCGACATCAAAGAAATTCGACACAGCGGAAATTTTTCCTTCAACAAATGTAACATTGCATACCTTTTCGGCGCCTTCAACATTATAAACATACTCAAAGTTTCCGCTGTTTGCGTCGTTCAGAGAAGGTAAACAGTATATCGGGTCGAACATTTTACCTCGCTGTAAAGTTTCGTCGCTGATGAATTTTCCGGAGTCATAACCCGAAAAAGTTTCAATATCAAAGTTGTTTGTGACAAGATATTTTTTTATGGCGGTCTTAAGATTTTCGGCATCAAAAATCAATATATCACAGTTATCTTCGTTTTGCGAAAATTCGGCGTCTACCAACTCACGGGAATGAAGCCATCCGGCAATGAACTTGATGTTGCTTTCATCAACAACACCGTTGTAACCGTCTATATATAAAAGTTCCATTATCCTGCAAAACTCTTCTATATTTTCATTCGTGTTAATTAAATCCAAATCACTGCCGGTAATGTAAAATTTTCTGCCGCAGAATTCAATTGAAAATTCTGTATAATAAGAAGTTGTCTTTTTATATTCAACTGTGAGTGTATACATACCGTACGGCGTTTCAAAAGTACCCTCTACACCGTTGGTACCGTCAAGAGAGGAAATATAAGATGTAACAGTAAGTCCGTTATTTAAACTGAAAATACGCTCGGAATTATCTGAATAAACAACCTTAAAGCTTGACGAAGTTCCGTAACCGTCCAACGGTTTTTTAAGCATTAAGACATCGGTAATGCTTACATCTTTTACAGAAAGCTGATATTCTGCGCTTAAACCGTTCCACGATACCGTAAGCTTATTTTCACTGTCAACGCTGTATCCGAAGTAAAATCCCTTATCTGCGCCCATATCATTTTTGAGCTCGCCGTATCTGTAATAATCTCCCATTGTGAGCACAAGAGGTTCGTCTGCACTTGTATCCGATGATGTATGGAGAACGATTTCGGTTCCGTTGATTCTGAATTTTTCGCCGGGCAAGAGCTCGGATTTCGGAACAGAAAGCACTTCTGCGCTTATGTACGGATTCTCTGTTATTTTTACCGTTCCTTCCATAGGTTTGATACCGTTCATAGAAAGGGTATAACTGTGTTCGGTGCCTGCTTTCCAAGGAGTAGAAACAGAATACTGATCGTCATCTAAACCGAAATTCCCGTAATATTCAACGCCTATAAGATTGGCTAATGCCTCGGGAGTAACAAGTTCAACAGAACCGTCCTTAAAAGTTACCGCAAATCTGACAAGGTCTCTGTAATTATAGCCCGAACCCTCAAAATAAGTATTTTCCAAAATAGTTATCGGTGCAAGTTCATAGCTTGAAACTCTGCTTTCGATTATTGTTATCGGGATCGCAAGCCTTCTGCCGAAAACATAAATGAAAAATTCGTGGTTTCCGGGCTCCCATTGGTTATCGCTGCTCTGATCCGAACTGAGCGAAGGATAATATCCGAATTTACTTTCAAATTCATTTCGACCGTATGCAACGGCATAAGATGAATTTTTGAATTTAAATACTATTCTGTAGTCACCGTTATAATAATAATTCTTTCTGCCGTTTTCATCTATGTCGCAGCTCGTACCTTCCGTAATCTTTGCACTGTCCGTATCATAACTTAAGGAAATGTTTTCGATTGCATCCATAACAACGGTGTCGTAGTATTCCGATATCTTTGAACCTTGCGGCGCATAAACAATAACCGAAGCATCTTTAAAGATATCGTCGCCTATATCCGTCAGTGAAGCCGGAACAAACGCCGAATTGATACCGCCGCCGGCAAATGCACCGTCCCCAACAGAGATTACACCCTCGGGCAGTTCAATAAAGTTTAAATTGTATAATCCGTAAAAGGAAAATGCGCCGATACTTTTCAGAGTTGACGGCAATGTCAGAGCATACAGATAATCACGGCTGTTTTTAGCGTAAAAAGCATAAGGCGCTATAATTTCGGTTCCCTCGGGAACTGCATATGAATCGTTTTCGGACAATATGGGATACGATAATAATGTTTTGCCGTCCTTTGAAAAGAGCACTCCGTTAACCGACTTATAATACGGATTATCCCCTGCGACAGAGTATGATTTAACCTGACTTCCCATAAATGCTCTGCTGCCTATTTTCTTAATTGTTTTCGGAATTGATATTGTGTTTATTTCATTGTAATTCGAAAAAGTATCAGAAGCAATTTCGGTTACCGGAAGTTCACCTAAGTTACTGTAATTGTAACTTTCAGGAATATCTATATTGAATTCGGAACCTTGTGATTGATAATAATAAAATCCCGTAAGCTGAAGCTCGGTTTTATTCTTGATCGGTGTAAAAATAAAATTTACCTCTACACCTGAATCATCTGCCGATGCAGAAAAAACAGGCAACCCCGCTGTGATAAGGATAAACGCCGTTAACAGGGAAATTGTTTTCAGTAAGAATCTTCTTTTTTTCAACTTAAAAACCCCTTTCATACTAATAAAAATATCGGTATGTGTTTTGATTATAACATTATTTCTTTTTCATTTCAAGTTTGATGTTGATTTTACAGGCAAATTTAAGTATAATGACAGATATAAGGAAAAATGTATTTAAAGGAGGTTTTTTGATGCTGCTCGCTATAGATATCGGCAATTCAAATATAACTGTAGGCGGATTTGACGGCGATATTCTCAACTTTACCGCAAGACTCGCAACAGATGCAAGGCTGACAGCCGATCAGTATGCAGTACAGCTCAAAAGCATAATGCAGCTGTATAATGAGTCGGAACACAATGTTGAAGATTGCATTATATCTTCGGTAGCACCGCAGGTAGCCGCATCGGTATCTGCAGCCGTTACAAAACTGTGCGACGTCATTCCTCTGCAAATAGGCCCGGGAGTTAAGACAGGACTTAATATCAGGATCGATAACCCGGCTCAACTCGGCGCAGACCTTGTTGCGGGTGCGGTCGGAGCTTTAAACGAATACACTCTCCCCTGCATCATCATTGATATGGGTACGGCGACAACTTTAAGCGTTATAGATTCAAACGGTGCTTTTTTAGGCGGAAGTATCGGTGCAGGTGTAAATCTTACCCTGAAAGCACTCTGTGAAAACACAGCTCAGCTTCCCGATATAAGCATATCCGCTCCCGATTCGGTTATAGGTACTAATACGGTAGATTCAATGCGTGCAGGAATTGTTTTGGGAACCGCCGCTATGCTTGACGGTCTGATTGAACGCATTGAGGACGAACTCGGCGAACCTGCTACAGTGGTAGCCACGGGCGGTTTGTCAAAAAGTATAATACTATGCTGCAAGAGAAATATTATATATAACGAGAATTTGCTCCTTGACGGACTAAAAGAAATATACGAAAAAAATCATTGACCCGGCAATTACCGCATAAAGCGGTTTTGTAATATTTATGAACTGTACTTTTATAAAAGACAGTATCGGAGGTATAATTTATGTCAAAAAAGTCTAATCTGTCAAATCTCACGCTTACTGCAATGTTTATTGCCGTTATACTGCTTATGGATTTTACTCCGCTCGGATATATAACGACCGGTTTGTTTTCCATAACTCTGATGACCGTTCCCGTAGCTTTGGGAGCAATCTGCACCGGCACGGCAGGCGCCGCCGTCTTAGGTGCGGTTTTCGGTCTTACAAGCTTTCTTCAGGCATTCGGTATAGGATTTTTTATCGACCCGTCGGCTGCAGTGCTTTTTTCGGCAAGGCCTATTGCCTACACAGCAACCTGCTTTATTCCGAGGATTGCGGCAGGCGTTTTTGCGTCGCTCGCATTCGGAGCCTTTAAAAAATTCGGAAAAACCGGTATAGTGTCAAAGGCAGTTTCCTCAGCGGTTGTCCCTATTGTAAATACGGTTTTATTTATGTCATTTTATATTATTCTTTACAGAGATACGGTTCTTGCGGGAAAATCATTTATGGCGGTTTTTCTCTCGGCAATAACGCTTAATTTCTTTATTGAACTTGCGGCAACCGTCCTTATAAGCACAGCCGTCGGTGCTGCCGTTTATAAGTTTATAAAACACATATAAATTAAAGCGAAAAGGACAGTTTCGTTATGACACTTTCTCAACTTCATTATGTTATAAAAATATCGGAAGCGGGTTCTCTGAACAAAGCGGCAGAACAGTTGTATGTATCTCAGCCTTCTCTTACGGGAGCCGTAAAAGAACTTGAAAAAGAACTTGATATCGTTATTTTCAACCGCACGAGTAAAGGCGTTACCCTTACAAACGACGGCAGAGAATTTTTACTCTATGCACGACAGGTTTACGGGCAGTATGAAATTCTCAAAGAAAAATATACAGACGGTACAAACCTCAAGAAAAAGTTTTGTGTTTCAACACAACATTATTCCTTTGCGGTTAAGGCATTCGTTGAAACGGCGAAAAAGTTTGATATGTCAAAATACGAATTTGCGCTGAGAGAAACGATAACCAAAGACATCATAAACGATGTTTCGTCACTCAGAAGCGAAATCGGAATACTTTACTTAAGCAACTTTAACCGTTCGGTTCTTACAAGGCTCTTTAATGCAAATGAACTTGAATTCCATAAGCTTATTGATTGCAGGGCATATGTTTACATATGGAACGGTCATCCGCTTGCAGATAAGAAATCTGTAAGTTTTGAAGACTTAAAGGATTATCCCTGCCTCACATTCGAGCAGGGTGACAATGCTTCGTTTTATTTTGCCGAAGAGCTTATAAGTCCGAATGAATCGGAGCAGGTAATAAAAGTGTGTGACCGTGCCACAATGCTCAACCTTATGGTCGGACTGTGCGGATATACAGTATGTTCGGGAATAATATGTGAAGAATTGAACGGCAGCGATTACTGTGCGGTACCCTTTGATTTAAGCGACCCCAGGTGCAGAGATATAATGGAAGTCGGTTATATAATCCGCAAAAACAGCATTCTCAGCAAAACAGGAAAGCTCTATGTGAATGAACTGAAAAACTATCTTGAAAACTGCATTTCATAGTTATAGGTTAAGACTATAACTGAGTATATTTTTACTGTATTTGACAAATAGGGATTTTCGTTATACAATAGGCACATCAAATCCGAAAGGGAGTTTTAAAAATGAAGAAAATTGTTTCAGCCTTAGTTGCTTCGCTGCTTGCGATAATCACTGCCATAGGTCTGTCGGGCTGCGGAAGTTCAGACAAAATTACGATTGCCGTTCCCAATGATACAACAAACGAGGCACGTGCTCTCATTCTTCTTGAAAAAGAAGGTATCATAAAGCTTAAAGACGGCGCCGATATCACTGCTACTATTAAAGATATCGCAGAAAAGCCCGACAATGTCGAGTTTTCAGAAGTTGAGGCAGCTCAGCTTCCCAACGTTTTAAAAGATGTCGATTATGCGGTTATAAATTCAAACTATGCCATAGCGGCAAAAATGAATCCCGTTAAAGATTCTCTTGCCATTGAGGGTTCATATTCGGATTACAGTAATATAGTTGCTGTTAAAAAAGGCAATGAAAAGACCGACAAAACAAAGGCTTTAGTCGCTGCTTTGCAAAGTAAAAAAGTTGCCGACTACATCGAAAGCAAGTATAACGGTTCTGTTCTCAGCGTTGTTGAAAATCCCGGAGACGGTTATGACAGCTCGGTTGATTACGATGCGCTTAAAGGTAAAGAGATCACAGTTGCCGCTTCCCCCTCTCCGCACGCAGAAATCCTTGCGATCGCTAAGGAAATTCTCGCTGCAAAGGGCGTAACACTCAAAACTATAGAATACACCGATTATGTTCAGCCGAATAACGTTGTTGACAGTGGCGAGGTTGACGCTAACTACTTCCAGCACAAGCCGTATCTTGATGACTTCAACAAGGAAAACAAAACCAATGTTGTTTCCGTTGCCGCAATTCACGTTGAGCCTATGGGTCTTTACGGCGGCAAGCAGACAAGTCTTGACGCACTCAAGAAATAATAAAGAATCAATTTCGGGGCTGTTGCCGTGTGCAGCAGCCCGTTTTGGCTTACATTAAGGATGAAGTTTACAATATGATAGAAATCAAAAATCTTACTAAAACATTTGTTACCGCAGACGGAAAAGTCGAAGCGCTCAGCAATATAAATCTCACTGTTTCCGACGGTGATATTTACGGCATAATAGGAATGAGCGGCGCCGGTAAGAGCACACTTGTACGCTGCATAAATATGCTTGAGCGTCCCACCGAAGGTCAGGTTATAATAGACGACATTGATATGGGGGCCCTTTCCGCAAAAGAATTAAGGGAAGCTCGGCGCAACATAACAATGATTTTCCAAGGCTTCAATCTGCTTATGCAAAGAACCTGTCTTTCAAATATATGTTTTCCCCTTGAACTTGCAGGTATGAAGAAAAAAGATGCGGAAAATAAAGCTCGTGAACTTCTCGATATCGTCGGTCTTCCGGATAAAGCAAAAGCATATCCTGCACAGTTATCCGGCGGACAGCAGCAGCGAATCGCAATTGCCAGAGCGTTAGCCACATCTCCTAAAATTTTGCTGTGCGATGAAGCGACCAGTGCACTTGATCCAAAGACTACCCACTCAATACTTGAACTTATAAGAGATATAAACAAAAGACTCGGCATAACAGTCATTATAATAACTCACCAGATGAGCGTTGTTGAGGAAATTTGCAATAATGTTGCTATAATAGACAGCGGCAAGGTAGTTGAAACAGGTAATGTTGCAGATGTGTTTTCTCATCCCGCATCATCAGCCGCTAAGCGAATGGTTTTCCCCGAATCCGAAAACGCAGCCCTCTACAGCAATGAAAATGAGCGTATAATAAATGTTGTCTTTAACGGCGCAAAAGCTGCCGGCGCTCCTTTGATAACACAAATGGCAATAGATGAAAATATTGCCGCAAATATTCTTTATGCCTCGACCCGATGCATAGGTGATAAGGTTTACGGGAATATGCTCTTAGGTATTGAAGATAATAACGAAACGGTTGTGCGTGCTGTAAATTACCTAACAAAAATGGAAGATGTTATTGCAGAGGAGGTATTAGAAAATGTTTGCTGATTTATTTAATTCAGAGGCTTTAAAGGAATCGCTTGACATTCTTTTAAACGATATGCCTTACGCCCTGTTTGAAACTATTTATGTAACGCTTCTCGCCACATTTTTTTCTATTGTTATCGGTCTTCCGCTCGGTGTTTTGTTAGTTGCAGGCGAAAAAAACGGCGTTCTTCCCCTGCCCTCCTTTGTTATGCATATTTTAAACGTCATTATAAATTTGCTCCGCTCGATTCCGTTTCTTATACTTATGATAATGGTATTCCCTCTTACAAGACTTATTATCGGCACAACAGTCGGCACGACGGCATCTATAGTGCCGCTTGTAATAGCGGCGTTCCCGTTTATTGCAAGGCTTGTTGAAAGCAGCTTGAGAGAAACAAATCCCAATATTGTCGAAGCGGCTCAGAGTATGGGCGCTTCACCGTTTCAGATAATTTTCAAGGTTATGATTCCGGAAAATGTTCCATCGCTTATTTCAAATGCAACCATTGCAATAACAACCATTTTGGGATATACCGCAATGAGCGGAATTATAGGCGGCGGCGGTCTGGGTAAAATTGCCATAAATTACGGATATTACCGTTATAAATATCTTGTTATGCTGTTTGCGGTCATTATTCTTATAGCACTTGTCCAGATATTCCAGTCCGTAGGAACAAAGCTCGCTAAGAAATGTGATAAGAGAATTAAGAAAAGAGGTTAAAATATTATGAAAATAAGTGACTTGGATTCTAACCTTACCGTGTCTGACGGCTCAGTGCCTGATTCTGCCGTCTGGATGGACGCAAAATCAGGTCCGTTTAGGCTTTACGGCGTTTTTTATGACAGAGATAACAAAAGATACACCCGTATGCCCGAACATACAGCGGAGAAAATATCCGATGATATTAGGGTACTTGTTCGCTGCACCGCAGGAGGCAGAATAAGATTTAAAACAAATTCCCCTTTCATAGGAATAAAAGCTGTTATGAAAAACTATCCGCCCACTTCTCATATGACACGTGTCGGTCAGTGCGGATTTGATTTGTACGGTAAAGATGAAACGGGTAAAGAAGTTTTCAAACACGCATATTTACCGCCTGCAGATGTAACGGAAGGTTATTCGTCGCTTTATCAGATTGCCTCAAAGTATTATGACGGTATGTCTGTCTATACCGGTAAAATGATTGAATACACACTGAATTTCCCTAATTACGACGGCGTAGAAGAGTTATACATAGCGCTTGATAAAGACTCGGCTTTAGAAGCGGCGTCCGATTATGCTGATATAAAACCGATAGTATATTACGGTTCATCCATAACTCAGGGAGCCTGTGCCTCCCGACCCGGAAACTGTTACGAACACTTGATAACAAGGATGCTTAATATTGACCATATAAATATGGGATTTTCCGGAAATGCAAAAGGCGAACCGGAAATGGCCGATTACCTTGCGGGTCTTGATATGGGTGCGTTTGTATGTGATTATGACCATAATGCGCAAAATGCGCAACAACTCACAAATACCCTGCCCTATCTTTACGGTAAAATTCGCTCGGCTCATCCTTACATACCGTTTATTTTTGTTTCCGCTCCCGACATAAGGCTTTTCCCGGAAGTGTGGACCGAGCGCCGTCAAGCAGTATATGAAGCTTATTTAAGTGCAGTAAAAAACAATGATAAAAATGTCTGTTTTGTTGACGGTAAGTCGCTCTACGAAGGTGAATTTTCTGATTCCTGCACGGTTGACGGGTGCCACCCTAATGACATCGGATTCTACCGTATGGCGCTTAAAATAGGAGCACAGATAAAAATCGCTCTTAATTTATAAAATAAATTTCAATCTGTGTCGTTTTCGCAATCAAAATCTTTGTCTTGACAAGGATTTTGATTGCTTTTTTCATTTTTTTACTTTATTTAATTCTTTTTTTAAAAAAACACTTTATTTTTTATATAATCTTTGCTATAATAGGTTGGATACCTGATTATCTTGAAGTTTACTGCGGAAATTTTCCGAAAGAGTTTTAAGATAAATTGGACGTTATTCGTTAAAAATGGATATAATATCCATAAATAATTAGGAGGTTGATTCGTCAATGAGTCACAAGTACGTTTACCTTTTCAGCGAAGGCAACGCAAAGATGAGAGAGCTCCTCGGCGGTAAGGGAGCTAACCTTGCAGAGATGACCAACATCGGTCTTCCCGTTCCGCAGGGCTTTACAGTAACAACCGAGGCCTGCACTCAGTATTATGAGGACGGCAGAAAGATCAACGATGAAATTCAGGCACAGATAATGGAATACATCGACAAGATGGAAGGTATCACCGGTATGAAATTCGGTGATACGGAAAATCCGCTTCTCGTTTCCGTTCGTTCGGGTGCCCGTGCTTCTATGCCCGGTATGATGGATACAATCCTTAACCTCGGTCTTAATGAAGAAGTTGTAGAGGTTATGTCAAAAAAATCAGGAAATCCCCGTTGGGCGTGGGACTGCTACAGAAGATTTATCCAGATGTACTCCGATGTTGTTATGGAAGTCGGCAAAAAGTACTTTGAGCAGCTCATTGATAAAATGAAAGAAGAAAAGGGCGTTAAGCAGGATATCGACCTCACCGCTGATGATCTTAAGACTCTTGCCGGTCAGTTCAAGGCAGAGTACAAGTCTAAAATAGGCAAAGACTTCCCGACTGATCCTAAGGAGCAGCTTATGGGTGCGGTTGAAGCAGTTTTCCGTTCGTGGGACAACCCCCGTGCAAATGTTTACCGTCGTGATAACGATATTCCCTACTCTTGGGGTACTGCCGTTAATGTTCAGATGATGGCTTTCGGTAATATGGGTAACGATTGCGGTACCGGTGTTGCCTTTACCCGTGACCCTGCAACAGGCGAAAAGGGACTTATGGGCGAATTCCTTGTTAACGCACAGGGTGAAGACGTTGTTGCAGGCGTTCGTACTCCTATGCCGATAGCAGAAATGGCTGAAAAATTCCCCGAGGCATTTGCGCAGTTTAAAGAAGTTTGCGCAACTCTTGAGGACCATTACAGAGATATGCAGGATATGGAATTTACCGTTCAGGGCGGAAAGCTCTATATGCTCCAGACCCGTAACGGTAAGAGAACAGCAAAGGCTGCTCTTAAGATAGCTTGCGATCTTGTTGACGAGGGTATGATCGATAAGAAGCAGGCTGTTGCAATGATTGATCCCCGTAACCTTGACACTCTTCTCCATCCGCAGTTTGACGCTAAGGCTCTCAAGGCTGCTGCACCTGTTGGTAAGGGTCTCGGTGCTTCCCCCGGAGCAGCTTGCGGTAAGATAGTATTCACAGCTGAAGATGCCGAAGCTTGGCACGACAGAGGCGAAAAGGTAGTTTTAGTTCGTCTTGAAACTTCACCTGAAGATATAACAGGTATGAAGGCTTCTCAGGGCATACTCACCGTAAGAGGCGGTATGACATCTCACGCTGCCGTTGTTGCCCGTGGAATGGGAACCTGCTGCGTTTCCGGCTGCGGTGACATCATTATGGATGAAGCTAACAAGAAATTTACCCTTGCAGGCAAGACCTTCACCGAGGGCGACTATATTTCGATAGACGGTTCTACAGGTAATATCTATGACGGTATTATTCCTACCGTTGATGCTGAAATCGCAGGCGAGTTCGGCAGAATAATGCAGTGGGCTGACGAGTTCAGAACTCTTAAGGTCCGCACCAATGCCGATACCCCGGCTGATGCTAAGAAAGCCCGTGAGCTCGGCGCTGAAGGCATCGGTCTTTGCCGTACCGAGCATATGTTCTTTGAACCCGAAAGAATTGCCGCTTTCCGTGAAATGATATGCTCCGATACAGTTGAAGGCAGAGAAGCAGCTCTTAAGAAGATCCTCCCCTATCAGCAGGGCGACTTTGAAAAGCTTTATGAGGCTCTTGAAGGAAATCCGGTTACTATCCGTTTCCTCGATCCCCCGCTTCACGAGTTTGTTCCCACAGAAGAAGCTGATATCGAGGCTCTCGCAAAGGCTCAGGGCAAAACCGTTACTGAGATAAAGAACATCATCTCTTCTCTCCACGAATTCAACCCGATGATGGGTCACAGAGGCTGCCGCCTTGCAGTTACCTATCCTGAAATAGCAAAGATGCAGACAGCTGCTGTCATCCGTGCCGCAATAAACGTTAAAAAGGCTCATCCGGATTGGAAGATCGTTCCCGAGATAATGATACCGCTCGTAGGCGAAGTAAAAGAGCTTAAATATGTAAAGGATGTTGTTGTTGCTACTGCCGATGCTGAGATTGCCGCTGCCGGCAGCGACCTTAAGTACGAAGTAGGCACAATGATAGAAATCCCCCGTGCTGCTCTTACGGCTGATGAGATCGCAAAGGAAGCTGAGTTCTTCTGCTTCGGTACTAACGACCTTACCCAGATGACTTACGGTTTCAGCCGTGATGACGCCGGCAAGTTCCTCACAGCTTATTATGATGCTAAGATATTCGAAAACGATCCGTTTGCTAAGCTTGACCAGAACGGCGTCGGCAAACTTATGGAAATGGCTGTTGAACTCGGTAAAAAGGTTCGTCCTTCACTCCACTGCGGTATTTGCGGCGAGCACGGCGGCGACCCTGTTTCTGTAGAGTTCTGCCACAGAATCGGTCTTGATTATGTATCTTGCTCACCTTTCCGTGTTCCGATCGCTCGCCTCGCAGCAGCACAGGCTGCTATCAAGGACGGCAGGAACTAATCGAATTTTGTTCCCGTACACTCCCTTTTATCCCGATTTCACTCAAAAAAGGCAAAATCGTTTAGCGTGAAAGAAAAGGAAAAAACGGGAAATACAAAGAAATAAAATGACCTTGTGTTTGTAGAGAAATCTGCAAACACAGGGTCTTTTTTTATTGCGCTGGCAACACATAACTGCACTGAACCCGCGGCACAATGCCGCTACCAAAAGCCTTTCAAACCAACTGCACTGGCAACCTTAAATGCACTGGAAAACCGCTTAAATCATTTCTTTTCTCCCTATTTCTTATTATTTCCGTGTACCGAAAATTCTTATTGCACTGGCAATAATCAAAGAACTTGGCGCCCCTGTTTTTTCTCGGTATTTCATTTTTCGGAAGTCGGGTTATTTCTCGTTATCGCACTATGTAATTCCTCATTTTAAAAGAGAGAAATGAGAAAGCAGAAAACATTATGCAATTTTCAAATTTTATCCGATACCGATATAAATAAAATTAAAGAATATATTCCTCAAGCTTTAACAGAGTTTGAACATCTTGTTGTTGTCGAAAATAGGAACGGAGACCCAATTGCATTTATGGGAACTAACGGCAGCCGCTTGGAAATGCTGTTTATCTCCCCTGGTGAGCAAGGTAAAGGGTACGGCAAAAAATTGAATGAATACGGCAAAAATAATTACGGAATAAATGAAGTTACCGTAAATGAACAAAATTTACAGGCTGTCGGATTTTATAAACATATAGGTTTTATAACATATAAACGGCCAGACCTAGACGAGCAGGGAAACCCTTAACCTGTTTTGTATATGAAATTAGGCTGATATTCGAAATTTTTCATTATGAGTCAAAATTTGATATTAAAAAATTCTGCAAAATATCACTTTTTACTTGACATTTGCACTGCTTGTTGATATAATAATAAAGCTGCGTATATGATCCATTAGCTCAGCTGGCAGAGCACTTGACTTTTAATCAAGGTGTCCGGGATTCGAATTCCCGATGGGTCACCAAAAACAGAGACGCTTGATATGCGTCTCTGTTTTTTTATCAAAATATAGGATACACTATTGACTTTTAACACAATATATAGTATTATATATCCTGTCACACAATAACATATGGGGGATAAAATTTTGGAATTTAATGAGTGGAACGGATTTAACGGCGGTATTTGGCAAAACGAAATAAATGTAAGTGATTTTATAAACACCAATTATAAGGAATATACGGGAAATGCTTGCTTTCTTTCGGGGCCCACAGAACGTACCTCAAAACTTATGAAAAAGCTTAATATGCTTTTCGATGTTGAACGGCAGTTCGGCGGCGTTCTTGATATAGATACGGACACTGTTCTTACATCTACGAGTTATTCGCCTGGATATATAGATAAAGATAATGAAATTATTGTAGGCATTCAGACGAACAGGCCGCTCAAAAGAGGTGTAAACCCGTTCGGCGGTATGAGAATGGCAAGACAGGCTTGCGAGGCATACGGATATAAGCTTTCCGAGCGTATTGAAGAAGAATTTAAATACCGGACAACCCATAATGACGGCGTATTTAATGCCTATACCAAAGAAATGCGTCTTGCAAGAAAAAGCCACATTATAACGGGTCTCCCCGACGCATACGGCAGAGGCCGAATAATAGGTGATTACAGAAGAGTTGCGCTTTACGGCGTTGATGAGCTCATAAAAGCAAAAGAAAGTGATAAACTCTCCTTAACCGGTTTTGATTTTGATGAAGAACATACACGTCTGAGCGAAGAGCTGACTGCCCAGTTGAGTGCATTGGCAGATATGAAAAAAATGGCACTTGGTTACGGATTTGACATAAGCTCACCTGCCAAAAACGCCGCAGAAGCAATTCAATGGACCTATTTTGCTTACCTTGCGGCAATTAAGGAACAAAACGGAGCCGCAATGTCTATAGGAAGAGTAAGCACCTTTTTCGATATATATATTGAGCGTGACTTAGAGTCGGGACTTCTCGTTGAATCGTCGGCACAAGAACTTATAGACGATTTTGTTATGAAACTCCGAATTGCAAGGCATCTGCGCACACCCGAATATAATGAGCTTTTCGGCGGAGATCCTATGTGGATAACCGAAAGTATCGGCGGTATGGCAGAGAACAGTAAAACTCTTATAACAAAAAGCAGTTACAGAATGCTTAATACACTTTATACCTTAGGCCCTGCCCCCGAACCGAATCTTACTGTTTTATGGTCGAATAATCTGCCCGAACCGTTTAAAAGATTTTGCGCAAAGGTTTCCTGCGATACCGATTCGATACAGTATGAAAATGACGATATAATGCGCCCTATATACGGGGACGATTATGCTATAGCCTGCTGCGTATCGGCAATGCAGCTCGGCAAACAAATGCAATTTTTCGGTGCACGGTGCAATCTTCCCAAGCTATTGCTTTTAGCACTGAACGGCGGCTATGATACAACAAGTAAAATTCATATAGGGCCGCAGAAGGCTGTAATATGCGATGAAGTGCTCGATTACGGTAAAGTTAAAAATTTGCTTGACGATTACCTCACCTGGCTTACACGCCTTTATGTCAATACTATGAATGTGATACATTATATGCACGATAAATATGCATATGAGCGTTCGCAGATGGCACTTCACGATACTTTTGTGCATAGATTTATGGCATTCGGAATAGCAGGACTCTCTGTGATTACCGATTCGTTAAGCGCAATAAAATACGCCCGTGTTACTCCCGTAAGAGATAATGAAGGTTATATAACCGATTTTAAAACAGAAGGTGATTTTCCGAAATTCGGAAATGACGACGACAGGGTCGACAGTATTGCAAAGGAACTCACTCATACCGTAATAACAAAACTTAAAGCAACGCCTGCCTACAGAGGTGCCGAACACACACTTTCGGTACTCACTATAACATCAAATGTTATGTACGGTGAGCATACTGCCGCAACTCCCGACGGGCGCAAGGCAGGAACTCCTTTTGCCCCGGGCGCCAATCCTATGCATAACAGAGAACTTTCAGGTGCTCTGGCTTCCCTCAACTCCGTTTCAAAGTTATCTTATAACGATTGCCGTGACGGAATATCTAACACCTTCTCCGTAACTCCCGACACACTCGGAAGAAACGAAGAGGAACGCTGCAAAAACCTTGTTTCGATTCTTGACGGATACTTTAAAAAAGGCGCTCATCACATAAATGTAAATGTGTTAAACAGAGAGACCCTTATAAAAGCATACGAAAATCCGGAAATGTATCCTAACCTCACGATACGTGTATCGGGGTACGCAGTAAACTTTAATAAACTTTCAAAAAAGCAGCAGCGTGAGGTTATCAGCAGAACATTCCACGAGGCGTTATGATGGGTAACAATATAACGGGAAAAATCAGCTCAATTCAAACAATGGGCACGTTGGACGGTCCGGGAGTCAGATTTGTTATTTTTATGCAGGGATGTCCGCTGCGATGCGTATGCTGCCATAATCCTGAGACTTGGAGTTTTGACGGCGGAGACTCATTTACTCCGAATTCCTTATTTGAAAGAGTCTTAAGGTACCGTGAATACTTCGGCGATAGCGGCGGCATAACAGTTTCCGGCGGCGAACCGCTTATGCAGGCAGAGTTTGTCGCCGAATTGTTTTCGCTTTGCAGAAAATCCCATATAAGCACCTGCCTTGATACGAGCGGTTGTGTGATTGACAAAAACGTTCTTTCTCTGCTTGATAAGACCGATCACTGTCTGCTTGACATCAAATATTCAAGCGATGAGAAATACCTAAACTATGTAGGATGCAGTATTAAAAAGCCGCTTGAATTCTTAAGCGAACTTAATTCAAGAAAAATCGACACAAGAATCAGACAGGTAATAATCGAAGGACTTAACGATAAAAAAGAAGATATTATAAAACTTAAAAAACTTTTATCCCCCTATAGCTGCATATCGGAAATTGAACTTTTGCCGTTTAGAAAATTATGCGAAGACAAATATAAGGCTTTAGGGGTGGAATTTAAACTTTCAGCGTACCCAGAAACAGACCCACAAAAAATAAGATATTTAAACTCATTGCTCGGCGTTACAACAAACAGATAAAATGTAATTTTATCCTCAAAATTGTTTTGCTTCTACATTAGACAGTACAATCAGGGCACAACGCTTCCCATAGCGGAAAATTTGTCCGTTTATATTGTCTCGTCATTTGAAATATGTCGTATTGTGAGCAGAGGGCAACAATGTCGATAACTGCACCGTTTCTTCAAAAAGCATTGTACCTTGATTGTATTGTCTATGTAACGCTTAAAAAGCACAAAAATGCAGTATATTCACCGAATTTGATCGGAGAATATACTGCATTTAATTATTTTTATTTTACTACGATATTTACAAGGCGTTTCGGAACATATAATTGCTTTATTATATTTTTTCCGTTGATTTCGCTTACCACGGCAGGTTCGTTCAACGCAAGCTTTATTGCGTCCTCGGAAGAAATATCGGCTTCAACATCAATCCTCGCCTTTATCTTTCCGTTTACCTGTACCGCAATCTGAACGGTGGAGTCGACACATTTTAAAGGGTCAAACTCGGGCCATTTTGCCTGATTTAACATACCTGTAAATCCGCAGAGCTGCCAAAGTTCCTCGGTTATATGGGGGGCAAACGGATTTAAAAGCATAATATATGTCTTCATTTCCGCTTTGTTTATGCTGCCTGTGGCGGTTATGGAATTAAGAAGCGACATTAAGGCTGCAATTGCAGTATTCATCTTAAGGTCTTCAATATCCTCCGTAACCTTTTTGACGGTTTTATGGAAATCGCTTTCAAGTTCTTTACGGTAAGAGTCACCGTCAACAAGAATATCTCTGAGTGCAAACACCTTTTCAAGGAAACGCTTGCTGCCCTTTATTGACGACTGACTCCAGGGCGCTGCCTTTTCAAAATCACCGATGAACATTTCGTATACACGCATTGTATCTGCGCCGTAATCTCTTACAATTTCATCGGGATTTACTACGTTTCCTCTCGACTTAGACATTTTTTCGCCGTTTTCACCGAGAATCATTCCGTGGCTGGTTCTCTTAGCGTAGGGCTCGGGGTTAGGAACAACTCCTATATCATACAGGAAACGATGCCAAAAACGACTGTAAAGCAAATGCAGTGTCGTATGTTCCATACCGCCGTTATACCAGTCAACAGGACACCAATACTTAAGCGCCTCGGGCGAGGCAAGCTGTTTGTCGTTATGCGGATCACAATAACGCAGGAAGTACCACGAAGAACCCGCCCACTGAGGCATTGTATCTGTTTCACGCTTCGCCGGACCCCCGCAGTGAGGACACTTTGTATTCACCCAATCGCTTATTTTTGCAAGCGGTGATTCGCCGTTATCAGTGGGCTCATAAGAATCAACCTCCGGCAATTTAAGCGGGAGTTCGCTTTCATCAAGCGGAACAAAGCCGCACTTATCGCAGTGAACAATAGGAATGGGTTCGCCCCAATATCTCTGACGGGAAAAAACCCAGTCTCTGAGCTTATAATTTACCTTTTTTTCTCCGAGACCTTTTTCCGAAAGCCAGTTTTGAATTGCGGATTTTGCCTCTTCAACAGTCATTCCGGTTAAAAATCCGGAATTGACCATTTTGCCCTCGGAACAGCTTGTGTATGCCTCTTTTTCAACATCTCCGCCTGCAACCACTTCTATAATCGGCAAACCGAATTTTTTGGCAAAGTCATAGTCTCTCGTATCGTGCGCAGGAACAGCCATTATAGCTCCCGTGCCGTAAGATATAAGAACATAGTCGGATAAAAATATCGGTATTTCTGCACCGTTTACGGGATTTACAGCCATTATTCCGTTCAACTTAACGCCTGTTTTATCCTTCGTAAGTTCTGTTCGCTCAAAATCGGATTTTTTGGCAGCCTCCGCTTTGTATTTCAATACCTCGTCGATGTTTGAAATTTTATCCGCCCACTTATCGATAAGCGGATGTTCGGGAGACATTACCATATAGGTTACGCCGAAAAGCGTATCTGCACGTGTGGTGAAAACTTCGAGCGTATCTCCTGCAGTTGTAGAAAACTTAACCTGTGTTCCGTAAGAGCGGCCTATCCAATTGCGCTGCTGTGTTTTAACACGGTCAATAAAATCAAGATTATCAAGGCCGTCAAGCAACTTTTCGGCATAGTCGGTAATTTTAAGCATCCACTGGCTTTTTTCCTTGTGAACGACCTCGCTTCCGCATCTTTCGCAAACACCGTTTACTACTTCTTCATTTGCAAGAACGCACTTACAGGATGTGCACCAGTTAACCGACATTTTTTTCTTATAAGCAAGACCTTTTTTGAAAAGCTGAAGGAATATCCACTGAGTCCATTTGTAATATGAGGGGTCTGTGGTATTTATTTCCCTGCTCCAGTCAAACGAAAATCCGAGCGACTTAAGCTGGCGCTTGAAATTTTCTATATTTTGTTCCGTAACTATCGCAGGATGTATATGATTCTTAATTGCATAGTTTTCAGTGGGAAGTCCGAACGCATCCCAACCCATAGGATAAAGGACATTATACCCCTGCAGACGTTTCTTTCTAGCAACTATATCAAGCGCTGTATATGAACGGGGGTGTCCCACGTGAAGGCCCTGTCCCGACGGATACGGGAATTCGACAAGTCCGTAAAACTTAGGAAGTGAATAATCTTCCTTTGCGGCAAAAGTTTGTTCTTTATCCCATATTCCCTGCCATTTTTTTTCAATTCCTGCATAATCATACTGCATATTCAGTCACCCTCCGACTCGGTCAATATACCCGAGAGTTCAATTTTTTCAGCATCGTTCCACATATTATCAAGCCCGTAAAATTCCCGTTGGTCAGGCGTGAAAATATGGATAATAACAGATGAATAATCAAGCACTATCCAACCTGTTGTTCTGCCTTCAATATGATGAGGCGCAAATCCTGCTTCACTGAGCTTTTCCTCAACCTCATCCGCAAGAGAATGAACATGAGTCGACGATGTGGCGGTTGCCACAATAAAGTATTCGGTCAGCGCAGTAAGATTATCAACCTTTAAAACACTTAAATTCCGTGCTTTTTTATCGTTAAGCGCATTTGCTGCAACTTTTATAAATTCTTCGTTATTCAAATTAAACCGTAACTCCTTTAAGACATAATCCGTTATACGCCGCAACAGAATCGGGATGCAAAGAAACACCTTTTTTGATAAGATCACCTATCATATAGCAAAGCGAATATTTAACCGCCTTGTCAAGTGAAATATCGGCAAGGCTGCGCATAACATCGACATCCTTATATGTGCGGTCCGCCGATATGAAATCGGCGATATATATAATTTCGGTAAGCAGGCTCATATTCGCCTTGGCGGTGGTATGATATCTGATGGCATCATATATTTCGGGGTCATCAACAAAAAGGCAACCCTTAACATACGCTGCGCCTGATATCCCGTGCCAGAGTTTCTGGGCGTTTTTTTCAACATCAGTGAGTATTATACCAAATCGTTCGAATATTTTCAAGTGCTCCTCGGGGGGCAAATTTTTGGTTATATCGTGCAAAAGGCCTGCAAGATAGGCTTTATTTTCATCTGCGCCGTATTTTAGTGCAAGTTCCCTCGCTTTATCGGCCACACAAATACAATGATTATATCTGTAATCATCAAGTTTTTCCCGGAGCACATTTTTAAATGAATCGTAATTATTAAAGTCCACTTGAGTAAAGCTTCCTCTCTTTAATATACATATAAACCTTTTCGGGCAAAAGCTCACGGTTTATTTTAAATCGAAGCTCAGTTGAGGAAATATCGGCAATATCGGCTTTTATTATATTTATATCTGCGCCGTACTCCCTCATTCTTTGAGCGCTTTTTTCGGCGGAATCCGTACCCTTTCTTTCAAACGCAATAAAAGAGACTTCTTTTATAAGCTCCTGCCATTTATGCCACTTATCAAGCGATGAAAGCATATCTCCGCCCACCGTAAGATAAAACTTATCGTACGGATAAAGTTTTTTAAGTTCTCTTACGGTATCTATCGAATAGCTTTTGCCTTGCCTTTTTATTTCTATATCGGACACAACAACCTTTTTTAAATCTTCACAGGCAAGTCTGCACATCATAAGTCTGTCCTGTGCGCTTGCCATTTCGCTGCAAACCTTATGCGGAGGTATCATTGTCGGAATAACAATGACTTTATCAATAAAGTCATTGTTTGAAAGTTCGGAAATTATTTGATAATGACCTATATGAAGAGGATTGAAAGTGCCACCGAAAATTGCTATACGGGACATTTATTTCACCAAAACGATTTTACGGTTTTCTTTATTGCCGCTTTGTCTGTAAAGAACAAATTTGTTTCCTATCACCTGAACAACATCCGCACTGACTTCGGCCGCTATGGTATCGGCAACCTTACGAACATCTTCCGGAGCTGTTTCCAGTACTTTTGCTTTAATCAGTTCTCTTGATTCAAGAGCATCGTTTGCCTGTTTGATGACCTGCTCGCCGACTCCTGATTTTCCGATATGAAGCACCGTTTCCATACTGTTTGCAAGTCCCCTGAGTTGTGCACGCTGTCTGCTGTTTAACATTATTTGTTCTCCTTTTTAATTTCCGAAATTATTTTTGTTTTAAATTTTTCAAGCGCCTTTCCCCTATGGCTTACAGCGTCTTTTTCATCCTTTGTAAGTTCGGCAAAGCAACCTTTTTCGCTTATAAAAACGGGGTCATATCCGAAACCGTTGTTGCCGTGAGGGGTCTTTGAAATATATCCGTTGCATTCGCCGTTTACGGTAAAATAATTTCCGCTCGGGAAAACGCAGGCAATACAGCATTCGAATTTTGCCGTTCTTTTATCATTCTCAACATCTTTTAGGTTTAATAGGAGCTTTTCTATGTTTTTTTGATCTGTAGCATCGGGATCGGAGTATCTTGCAGAGTAAACTCCCGGTGCTCCTCCGAGCGCATCGACGCACAGTCCCGAATCATCTGCAACGGTTATAAGTCCTGTTGCCTTAAGACCCGACCTTGCTTTTAAAAGAGCGTTTTCCTCAAATGTTGTTCCTGTTTCCTCAACTTCCGGAATTTCGTTTTCAAGGTCTCTTTCAGAAACGACATCAAAGCCCATCGGAATGAGAATTCTCTCAAGTTCCGCAAGCTTTTTTAAGTTTTTGGTTGCAATAAAGATTTTCATTTGTTTTCTCCGATATCAAATATACCGTCCGCAAACTCGGAGGCGTTAAAAGGCTGAAGATCGTCTATACCCTCGCCTACACCGACAAACTTGACCGGTATTCCGAGTTCATCGTGTATTGCAACAACTATTCCGCCCTTTGCCGTACCGTCAAGCTTGGTAAGAATTATTCCGGTTATATTTGTAACATTTTTAAATTCTTTTGCCTGATTAACCGCATTTTGTCCTGTTGCCGCATCAAGCACAAGTAGAGTTTCAATATCCGCATCCGGCAGTTCTCTGTTTATTACACGGTTTATCTTTGCAAGCTCTTCCATAAGATTTTTTTTGTTATGAAGTCTGCCGGCGGTATCGCAAATAATAACATCCGCTCCTTTTGCCTTAGCGGAAGCAATTGTGTCAAAAACAACAGAGGCAGGGTCCGTACCGTCGACCGAGCGAACCATATTAACATCTGCCCTTTGCGCCCAGATGCCGAGCTGATCGGCAGCCGCCGCCCTGAATGTATCGGCTGCGCCGAGCACTACTTTTTTCCCTTCCGATTTGAGCATAAGAGCAAGCTTTCCTATGGAGGTTGTCTTACCAACGCCGTTTACCCCGATAACAAGTATAACCGATGGCTTGGTTTCAAGTTTTAATCCCTCATCTTCTCCGAGCATATCTACAATTATATCGTGCATATATTCTTTGATAACCTTAGGATCGGTAGCACCGTTTTCCTTAACTTTTTTCCGAAGTCTCTCACATATATTAAGCGAAGTCGTAACTCCTATATCGGACATAACAAGCAACTCTTCAAGCTCTTCAAAAAGCTCTTCATCTATCTTTGTAAAGCTATTGATGATACTTGTTACTCCTGATGAAATTGAATTTTTGGTCTTAATAAGACCGGCTTTGATTTTGCTGAAAAAGCCCATAATATCTTCCTTTCGATCAAGCGGTCTGATTTTCTGTCATCAATTTTTTCTCAAGCTCCGAAACATTAAGTTCAAGCAGTTTCGTAACGCCTTTCTCCTGCATAGTTACGCCGTAAAGCATATCGGCAGCTTCCATCGTACCTCTTCTGTGGGTAACGCATATAAACTGTGTCGGAAATCCGGACTGCTTCATAAAATCGGCAAATCTGTCAACATTTATGTCATCAAGCGCAGTATCAACCTCGTCAAGGAAGCAGAACGGCGGCGGATTTACCTGCATTATTGCAAAATAAATCGACAGTGCGACAAGCGCTTTTTCACCGCCCGAAAGTCCCTCAAGGCTCGGAACATTTTTACCCGGCAATCTTGCCTCGATATCTATTCCGCTTTCAAGGATATTATCGGGATCGCTTAATTTAATAGATGCTTCTCCGCCTCCGAAAAGAGAAACAAAGGTCTTTTTAAAGTAAGTATTTATCTTTTCAAAACCTAAAACAAAAAGTTCCTTCATTTGTGTTGTAAGCTGGTTTATAAGCTTATGAAGTTCTTTGCGTGACGTCTCGACATCGTCGATCTGCGATTTTAGGAAATCATATCTTTCCTTTACCTCTTTATACTCCTCTATTGCCGAAACATTGACATTTCCGAGCGAGCGTATTTTAGTTTTGATATCCGCAAGATTTTTCTTCGCCTCTGCGGGTTTATCGATTTTAATACCCACCCCTTCGGCTTCGGTTTTTGTAAGATTATACTCATCATAAAGCTTTCTTACAACCTCGTCATACTCGTTCATCATCACATTTTTGCGTTCGGTAAGCCTTGCTATCTCTCCGCCTGTTTGTTCTCTTAAAAGGGTTTTATCTCTTTCTTCACCCCTTAAAGCAACGCCTGCTTTTTCGGTTTCATTGCGTTTATCCATAAGAGACGATATGTTGTCGTTTCTCTTCAAAATTTCCGCCCTTAAAGTATCGATCTGTTCTTCGGCTGATTTTATATCCGCCGAAAGGTTTTTGTTTTTATCTAAGACCGAGGAAATTTCATTTTCGATTTCTTTAATCCTGAGCATTCGGTCATTTACCGCTGCTTTGCAGTTTTCAATATCGGCGAGCAGAGCGGTTTTGTCCTTATCTGCAGCAATAAGTTTAAGTTTAAGTTCTGTTATATCTGATGAAATTGCTTCCCGTTTTGAAGAAATTGAAGTTCTACCGCTCGTCATTTCATCAATTTTAAGCTGCAATGCCGCCTTATCGTTCTCGATTTGAGCTATTTCCTTAGCGGCATTTGCCGAAGTTTCCTTTAAAAGCTTTAATTTTTCATCACTGCCCTGTTTTTCCTCATTTAAAGCGGAAAGTTCATCGTTTGACGCCGAAAGCAGCTCTTCAAGTCTTTTAAGTTCGGCAAGCGCACGGATTTTATCTTCATTTGCGGTTGTAAGTTCCGATTTTACGGCAACAATATCCGCATTTGTGGCGTTAAGAGCCGCAGACGCATTTAAAACATCTTTCTCACTCTGTTCAAATTTTATACGAAGTTTGTCGATATCCTCGCTTATTCTCGTTATATCGGTCTTACGGCTCAGTATACCTGCTTGCTTAACAAGCGAGCCGCCGGTAAGCGAGCCGCCTAAGTTTACAACCTGTCCGTCAAGAGTTACCACTTTAATTCTGTAACCGTTCTTCTTGGCAAGCGAAACGGCACTGTCAATATCCTCAGTAACAACCGTTCCTCCGAGGAGTGATTTTATTATTTGAGAATATTTATCATCCGCTCTGACAAGCTCGTTTGCGATACCGATGTAACCGTAAGCACCGTCAAAATCGCCGTTCTTAAAATCCTTTCCTTTCACGGAATCAATAGGTAAAAATGTTGCTCTGCCTGCATTGTTCTTTTTAAGATAAGCTATTGCACGCTTGGCGTCCGCTTCGGTATCTACCACAATATTCTGAATATTATTTCCGAGTGCAGTTTCAATTGCTACCGAATATTTTTTATCGACACCTATAAGGTTTGAGACCGTACCGTGTATGCCGCTCAAAATACCTTTATTGCCCTCCGATATTACGGATTTAACAGCGTGTGAAAAGCCCTCCATATTATTTTCAAGTTCGGTAAGTATCTGCAGTCTGCGGCGTTTTGCTTCAATATCGAGCCGTATTTCTTCCGACTGCTTTTTAAGTTTTTCCAGATTTTCGTTTTTAGAAGAAACAAGCAGCTCATATCCTTTGAGTGAATTTGAGCAGGAAACCGTTGTCTCTTCGATTTTCTTCAGAAGGTCATTCGTCTGTGAGATTTCGTTTTCAAATCCGATTATATCGTCTTTTGCCTTAAGTATCGAAGTGTCTATAACATCTTTTCTTAAGCTTATTTCTTCCGCAGACGTATCGGCGGTAACCATAGAAACACGCTTATCGGCGCTCTTTGCCGCAAGAGCGTTAAGAGACTTTATAGCCTCTTCAATTTGCAAAGAAATGCCTTCACTGTCGGTCAAAAGCCCCGAAAGCTCGTGCTCAAGAGAAGCAAGTTTTTCATTAAGACTTTCGATTTCTAAGGTCTTTTGTTCGGCTAGCGCAGAAGTTGCCTGAATTTTTTCGTCGGCCTGACTGTCACTCAGCGTAAGCTGAGACATTTCTTCTCTCAGACGGTTTTCAAGATCCTTATTATGAGTTATTGTATTTTTAATTACGGTTATATTGCTTTCAAGCTTTACGATATTTTCATTGTCTGCCGATATAGCAGTCCGCTCCTGCTCAATAAGCGAGGTGTATTTTGTAAATTCGGCAGTATTTTGTTCTACCTGTTTATCAAAATCGCCGAGCGAGTCCTCTATTTCTTTATATCTGAGTTTTGCAGCGGAAATTTTGCTTTCCTGATTTCTGAGCGCCTCTTTTGAATTGTCGAGTGTATACAGCCAGAGCCCGATCTCAAGTTTTTTCTTATCCTCTGCAAGAAGCAAAAATTTCTGCGCCTTTTCGCTTTGAACGGAGAGAGGCCCCACCCTTGATTCAAGCTCGTCCATAATATCTTTAAGGCGCAGAAGATTATCCTCTGCGGCAAGCAATTTACGTTCTGCCTCGGTTTTGCGGTAACGGTATTTCGATATTCCGGAGGCTTCTTCAAATATGTCTCTGCGTTCATCGGATTTTGAACTTATAATATTATCTATTTTACCCTGACCTATCATAGAATAACCGTCTCTTCCGAGTCCGGTATCCATAAACAGCTCGTGAACATCTTTAAGTCGCACCGAAACATTGTTTATAAGGTACTCACTTTCGTGAGAACGGTAATATCTTCGTGTTACCGATACGGAATCGTTATCAAAATTCAAGGTACGGTCGGAATTATCGATATTGAGAGTTACTTCGCAAAAACCGTGCGGACGGCGTGTGTCCGTACCGCCGAATATAACATCCTCCATAGACTGCCCTCTGAGGCTTTTAGAGGACTGTTCGCCGAGGACCCATCTTACAGCATCGGAAATATTGCTTTTCCCGCTGCCGTTAGGACCGACAACTGCAGTAATACCCTTTCCGAATTTAAGTATCGTCTTATCCGCAAAGGACTTAAATCCCTGTACCTGAATTGAGCTCAGAAGCATCAGCTTAGCTCCTTTCTGTTTTTACCGTATTTTTTGGAAGAGTTTCATCCGGCTTAACAACGCAGGAAAAGCCGAGCTGAGCAAGTTTTTTAATATTTATTCTTTTTTGTCCCGTCATTTTCGAAACATCCGACGGGTTAACATATATTATGTAATTTCCCGCTTCACAGAGTTTATCTTTTACTCTTTTAAACAACATTTCGGAATAGCAAAGCTCTGAAAAAGCGGGGTGCCACGGACCTGCCAGATAAGAATCGGGTTCTATTGAATGAAGCCCCAGCCTTATGACTTTTATATCGGTCCGTTCAAACATTTCAAGTAACTTTACCGCAAGATTTACTGCGTCTTCAAGTGATTGCGGTTTATAAAAACCGTCTGCATAAAGCGCTGCAAGGTAAGTATCTTTTAAAACAATCGTAGGATATATTCTCACCGTATCCGGTTTAAGTTTGATTATATCGGCAGCTGTTTTAAGAGATCTTTCATCTGTATCGCCGTAAAGTCCCGTCATCATCTGAAGTCCTAAGGAAAATCCGTATTCTTTTATAAGCAATGAAGAACGCACAACATCCTGAGCCGTGTGTCCTCTGTTGTTCTTCTTTAAAACAGTTTCGTTAAGGCTCTGAGCTCCAAGCTCAATCGAGGTAACATTATACTTTTTAAGAAGTGACAATATCTCATCATTTATAGCGTCCGGCCGAGTGGAAATTCTTATACCGCAAGCCTTTCCCTCATCAATATGTCTTGAGGCTGCTTTAAGCAGAGCGGTCATATACTGCCTGTTTATTGCAGTAAAACTACCGCCGAAAAAGGCGATTTCTCCGTTTTTAGGGTCGTAATTTTTGCTGTTTAAGGCAGTTTCAACCGCCTTGTCGACATCTTCTTCTCTCGGAGCTTTAAATGTTCCCGTTATATGCCTTTGATTACAAAAGCTGCACATATTCGGACAACCTATATGAGGAACAAAAATCGAAATATTTGAGTGCGAAGGTGTCATATATCCTCACCCATAAGGCTGAGCGCCTGTTTTGCCGCCATTTGCTCCGCCTGTTTTTTGCTCTTACCCGTTCCCGTACCTATAGTATTGGAATTAAGCCTTACCTCAACGGTAAAGCTCTTATTATGATCGGGTCCGCTCTCGGCTGTGAGGACATAATTTACCGATTCTTCGGGATTACGTTGAATTATTTCCTGAAGAAGTGTCTTATAGTCCTTAAAAATATCATCGTCGCCGTGTTCAAGTTCCCTTAAAACAAAGCGCATAACGTGAGCTCTTGCAACTTCCATACCGCCGTCAAGATACATAGCCGCAAGAACCGCCTCAAATGCATCCGCAAGTATAGAATCTCTTTCTCTGCCGCCGCCTTTTTCTTCGCCTTTACCGAGCATCAGATAATCACCTATTTTAAGTTCTCTCGAAAAGACGCAAAGTGCCTTTTCGCATACAAGCGATGCTCTGAGTTTTGTAAGTTCTCCTTCCGGCATTTTCGGAAAACGCTTGAATATATGTTCCGAAACAATTATCGAAAGAACGGAATCTCCGAGAAATTCAAGTCTTTCATTAGAGGAAAATCCGTTTCTCACTTCATTTGCGTAAGAAGAATGGGTAAGTGCGTTTTTTAAAAGCCGTATATCTTTAAATTTATAGTTAAGTCTGTTTTCAAGCGACTCCATATAAAATCACTTCCGTTATATTAAGTCTTTTGTTATCTTTGCAATTACTTCGTTTTCAACTATTTGTTTTGCCTGACGAATTGCATTTTTAACGGCTCTTGCATCCGAGCTTCCGTGTGCTTTTACAACCGGTTTCGAAACGCCGAGCAGCAAAGCGCCCCCGACCTCGGAACTGTCCATCATACCTTTAAGCTGATATAAGTCCTTCTTTATAACAGCCGCTGCAAGCTTGTTGAGCGGTCTTTTATACAAAACCTGTTTTATCAGTTTAAAGAGCGTTACCGAAGTACCTTCTATCAACTTTAAAGCTATATTTCCTGTAAATCCGTCAGTTATAACGGCATCGCAAACGCCTTTCGGCATTTCTCTTGATTCAACATTGCCGACAAAATTTACAGGCGCATTTGATAACAGTTTATAAGCTTCAAGCCTTAGCTCATCGCCCTTTGTATCTTCGGTACCGATGTTAAGCAGCCCTATTTTAGGATTATTTATCCCTGCGACATTCTGCATATAAGCATTTGCCATTATCGCAAACTGATAAAGCATCTCCGGTCTGCATTCGGAATTTGCTCCCATATCCATAAGCATATACTTATTTCCGTTCGGAGCCGGCAGCAAACCGCCGAGAGCAGGCCGTTTTATGACCTTTATCCGTTTTACTATAAGTGTTCCTCCCACGACTACGGCACCCGTTGAACCTGCTGAAACAAACGCATCTGCCCTATCCTCGCTGAGTTCTTTAAAGGCAAGCGCCATTGAGGACTCACTGTGAGCTTTAAGGATAGAAGTGGGATCATCGTGCATTGTAATTACATCTTTGGTGTCAACCGTCTTAAGCTCGCCGTAAAACTCAAGAGAATTTTCATCAATTATTTTTTGTATCCGCTCACGGTCACCCGTAAGAGTTATCGAAACACCGTACTCAAGAGATGCAAGCGATGCCCCCTTAACTATTTCTTCCGGCGCATTATCTCCGCCGAAAGCGTCAACTGCAATTCTCATATTTTTACTCCTTTTGTAATCACATTGCCCTGAAATCAGGTTTAATGCCGAATAATCAAATACTTTTTATCCTGCGCAGAAATTATCTTTATACCAATCAAGCGAACGCTTTGAAAATGCCGCATATCTTTCCCGCTTGTCCCTTATATGCTCGGAAAGCACAGGCATTATGCCGAAATTTGCGCCCATAGGCTGAAAATCAACAACGGTGGGATCGGTTATATAATTCAAAAGAGCGCCTATCATAGTAAATTCCGGCAAAATAAGCGGTTTTCTGCCGAGTATGTAATCTGCGGCATTGATACCGGCTGCTATTCCGCTGGCTGCAGACTCCATATAGCCCTCCACACCCGATAACTGCCCTGCAACAAACACATTCGGCTTTTTTATTACCGATAGGTTTTTATCTATAAGTCGGGGTGAATTTATGAAAGTGTTGCGGTGCATAACGCCGTAACGCACGAATTCGGCATTCTCAAGACCCGGTATCATTGAAAAGACTCTCTTTTGTTCGGGGAATTTAAGATTTGTTTGAAAACCCACAATATTGTAAAGAGTATCCGACGAATTATCCTGCCTGAGCTGCACCACAGCCCACGGGCGATGTCCCGTTCTCGGGTCTTTAAGTCCGACAGGTTTTAACGGACCGAATCTTATAGAATCCTCTCCACGCTTTGCCAGCACCTCAACCGGCATACATCCCTCATAAACCTTAAACGGTTTATCAAAACTGTGAAGCGGTGCCGTTTCGGCATTTATAAGTTCATTGTAGAAATTTTCGTATTCTTCCTTGTTTAAAGGACAGTTGATATAATCTCCGCCCTCCCCCTCTTTATACCGAGAAGCTACAAAGGCTTTTGAAAAATCAATACTGCTTTTTTCAACAATGGGAGCCGCCGCATCATAGAAGCTGAGAGATTCTTCACCGAAAAAACGCTCAAGGTCTTTTGCGAGCAAACTGTCGGTAAGAGGACCCGTTGCAATAACGGTTACTCCATTTTCGTCAATTTCATTTACGATTTCGTGCTTTACATTTATGTTTGGGTGATTGTTTACGGTTTCGGTGACAAACGCCGAAAAACTTTCTCTGTCTACCGCAAGCGCACCGCCTGCCGGAACCGAACATGTATCGGCAGCCTTAAGGCAGACCGAGCCTAATATTCTCATTTCCTCTTTCAAAAGACCTGCGGCAGAATCTATCCTCGATGCTTTAAGGGAATTAGAGCAAACCAGTTCCGCAAGCATATCCGATTTATGTGCAGGCGAATGTTTGAGCGGTTTCATTTCGTAAAGGTCTACCTTTATGCCGTTTTCCGCAAGCCTGTATGCAGCCTCGCATCCTGCAAGACCGCCGCCTATTACCTTTGCTTTATTCATCTTTCTTTCCTTTGGTCTTTTTTCTCGTAGGACACTCGGAATTCATACAGTATTTTCTGCCTCTTATTCCGTTTATTATATATCCTCCGCACTCCTTGCATATCTCGCCTGTCGGTATTCCGGGAGCGGCAAAATCGCAATTCGGGTAATTCGAACAGCCATAGAATTTCTTTCCTTTTTTGGATACCTTCTTAAGAAGCTTTCCGCCGCATTTCGGACACGGCTGAGTTACTTCGTCCTCCGGCATAGGCTTAGTGTTTTTACACTCCGGATAACCCGGGCACGCAAGGAATTTTCCGAACCTGCCGTTTTTAACGACCATTTTCCTGCCGCACTTTTCACATACAACATCGCTTTCAACTACCGGTATTTTAACGTGCTTACCGTCAAGCGAAGTCTCCGCTTTTTTATAAAGGCTGTCAAAATCACCGTAGAATTCACCTATTGTCTTTACCCAGTCAAGTTCTCCGGTTCCTATTTTGTCAAGCTTTTTTTCAAAACCTGCTGTAAATTTAACATCTACAATCGGCTTAAAGTACTCTGTCATCAGGTCCGATACGACCATACCGAGCTGCGTCGGTTTTAACTGTTTCTTTTCCCTCTCTATATAACTTCTTTGCAAAATGTTTGAAATTATCGGAGCATAGGTTGAAGGTCTTCCTATACCGTTTTCATCAAGCGCCTTTATCAGAGTAGGTTCTGTATAACGGGCAGGCGGCTGAGTAAAATGCTGATTAGGTGTAAGGCTTTTAAGTTTTAATATGTCCCCTGTTTTCATCTCGGGAAGAGCGCCTGTTTCCTCTTCATCATCATCTTTGCCTTCGACATAAAGAGCTGTAAAGCCGTCAAACCTTACAGTATATCCGCTTGATTTAAAAAGATAGTCACCTGCGGTTATATCAACGGCAACCGTATCCTGAACGCAGGCTGCCATAAGCGATGCGATAAATCTCTCCCAAATAAGCTTATAAAGCTTATACTGTTCCGAGGTAAGCGCATCCTTCGCCTTATCGGGCGAAAGGCTTACAATAGTCGGTCTTATAGCCTCATGAGCATCCTGGGCACCGTTTTTTGTCTTGAAGTATCTTGGTTTTGAGGGATTATAATTACTGCCGAAATTAGAACCTATATATTCGGCTGCGGCAGCTCTTGCCTCTTCGGAAATACGAAGAGAATCAGTACGCATATAAGTTATAAGACCTGTCATACCGTAGCCCTTAACGTCAATTCCTTCATACAATTGCTGAGCTATGCTCATAGTACGCTTACCCGTAAATCCGAGCTTTCTTGAAGCCTCTTGCTGAAGGGTAGAAGTTATAAACGGAGGTGCGGGCTGACGGTTTCTGACTCCCTTTTTGACATTGCTTACGGTGTATACGGCGTTTTCAAGGCTGTTTACGATTTTCTGCGCCTCTTCGCCGTTGTTTATTGTTTCAAGTTTAGTTCCGTCCGCCATACCGAAAAGTTTTGAGTCAAAGGATTTTCTTCCGCTTTGAAGTTTAGCGTCAACCGACCAAAACTCATCGCTTTTAAAGGCTTCTATTTCACGCTCACGGTCAACAATAAGCCTTAGCGCAACGCTTTGCACACGGCCTGCCGAAAGACCGCTCTTAACCTTTTTCCAAAGAAACGGACTTAATTTATAACCGACTATTCTGTCAAGGACACGCCTTGCCTGCTGTGCGTTGACAAGATTGATATCTATTTTTCTAGGCGCTTTTATTCCCGCTTCTATACCGGTTTTTGTAATTTCGTTAAATGTGACACGGTCAACATCATCAAGGCTCAGTCCGAGTATTTGGGCAAGATGCCAGGAAATTGCTTCTCCTTCTCTATCCGGGTCGGTAGCGAGCAGCACACCGTCACTGTGCTCGGCAGCTTCTTTGAGCTCTTTGATAACGTCCTTCTTGTCCGGCATATTAAGATAATGCAGTTTAAATCCGTTATCAACATCAACACCCATTTTTGATTTAGGCAAATCTCTTATATGTCCTTTGGATGCCATAATATCATAATCTTTACCGAGAACCTTTTTAATGCTCTTTATTTTCGAAGGTGACTCAACTATAACAAGCTTCGCCATTATCATTCTCCTTATATCTATATTTTATCGTAAGCACCGCCTGGAAGCGCTTTAATGCACTGTTCCATCTCAAGCTCTGTAAGAGCAGAGAGAATTTCGTCATCCGAAAGACCGCAATTTAAAAGGTCGTCAGCGGTGAAATTTTGCTTATCTGTATAATTATATACTATTTTTGCTTCTTTGGAAAGAGTTTCGGGACATTTTTTTGATTTTTTAACCGAACCATCGGATTTTGTCTCATTTTCGTCCTTTTCAAAAGCCTTTTCTATATCTATTTTATCGGCATATTCAACAATATAGTTGTTAAAAATATCCGAAGCATCAAGCAGCGGTATCGCACCGTCTCTTAAAAGCAAATTCGAGCCTTTGTACTGACTCAATGTAGGGTTGCCGGGAATAACAAAAACATCTCTTCCCTGTTCGATTGCGTGCCCTGCGGTTATCAGCGCTCCGCTCTTAACACCTGCTTCAACGACCACCGTACCGAGACCGAGCGCAGACATAAGCCTGTTTCTTACGGGGAATGTGTATTTGGTTGCGCCCTGAAACGGCGGGTATTCACTGATAACACAACCCGAAGACGCTATTTTCATACGAAGTTCCTTATTCTTTATAAGATAATCGGATTCAAGTCCGCATCCGAGCACTGCGATTGTTTTGCCACCTGCTTTGATCGCTCCCGTATGTGCATAACTGTCACATCCGAGAGCTCCGCCGCTTATGATAACAAAGCCTGCTTTTGAAAGACGGTAACCGAGAGCGTATGCCGACTTCATTCCGAACTGAGTGGCTTTTCTCGGTCCCACTATCGTTACGGCAGGAAGACTGTCGATCGGAGGAAAGACGCCTTTATAATATATAACAAGCGGCGGCTGAGGAATATTACCGAGTCTCTCGGGAAAATAAGGATCTGAAATAAGCATCAGCTTTATACCGCACTCTTTAAGCTCCCCAAGGGTTTTAAGAGCAAAATCGTAACTTAGATTTGACAGAACGGATTTAAACTGTTCCGACACATCGATTTTATCCGCAACAAGCCTTATGTCTTTATTGAGTGCATCTGCATTTAAAATTGCCTTATAAACATCATATGCCTTTTGAGTTCCTATACCGAAATACTTTTGTATTGAAATCAGATTACGAGAAATAACAAATTTGTCCTTATTATCCATAAATCGTTTCACGCCTTAAATGAAAAAAATGCTTTCAAGATATATTTACGGTTTTACCGCTTCCCAGGCAGCGATCGCACAAGCAGCCGCCGCATTCAAAGATTCTGCTCTGCCGCTCATAGGAATAGTTATCCTTTCGCAAACATTTTTAAGCTCCTCGGATATACCGTTTGCCTCATTGCCGATTATAATAACATCCCCGTTTTCAAAAGAAATGTTATTGATTTTTTCGGCATCGTGATCAACAACACAGGCAAATCCTCTTAATCCGTTTTCTTTTATAAAATCCGAGATACTCTCCGTAAAATAAAGAGGCATTCTCAAAAGAGTTCCCATAGAATTCCTTATACATTTCGGAGAATACGGGTCGCAGCCGGACTCAATGATCAATCCTTTTATTCCGAGTGCCTCCGCAGTTCTTGCAACTGCACCGAGATTTGCGGGGTCCTGCAAATTTTCAAGCGCTATGAATTTGCCGTTTTTATCAGGGGCAGTGTTAACGCTCGGTATCTTTGATACCGCAAGTATTCCCTGCGGCGATTGTGTATCGGAAATTTTATCAAAAACTTCGTTTGTAACTATGTAAACCGAGCCGCTGTTTTCAGAAAGTCTTTTGAGATCCCACGGGAACTTATCGGCAAACTTTTCGGATACGATCAGTTTATCAAACTTTATGCCGTTTTCCTCTGCATCGTTACAAATTCTGAGACCTTCTGTAACAAAAAGTCCGTTTTCTTTTCTTGCCTTTGAAGACGATTGAAGAGAGCATACGAGCTTGATAAGCGGATTGTTTTTTGCGGATATTCTGTTTACGGATATCACTGTATCACCTACTTATAAATAGCAAAAATTCGCCCGAGAAACTATCTCGGGCGATATTTAATTATTTGCTGAGAGCCTTCTCCGCAGTTTTAACAAGTGCGGTAAAACCGGCAGCGTCATTAACTGCAATATCTGCAAGCATCTTACGGTTTATCTGAACTCCGGCTTTGTTAAGACCGTTCATAAATGTAGAATAGTTCATACCGTTAAGCTTTGCGGCTGCAGAAATACGGGTTATCCAGAGGCGACGGAAGTCACGCTTCTTCTGCCTGCGGCCGATATAAGCATAGTTTCCGGATTTCATTACCGCCTCTTTAGCGGTTTTAAAAAGCTTGGACTTGGCACCGAAGTAACCCTTGGCAAGCTTTAATGTCTTTTTTCTTCTCTTGCGTGTAGCCAACGCACCTTTTACACGAGCCATTTAAGTAACCTCCACTAAATTCAATCCCGATTATTTATAGGGGATCATTTTCTTTACCTTTGCAACATTTGTTACATCGGCGCATACTACCTTGCGAAGATTTCTCTTACGCTTTGTTGTCTTCTTGTTAAGAATGTGCGACTTGAAAGCGTGGGCACGCTTAACCTTGCCGGTTTTTGTGAGCTTGAAACGCTTTTTAGCGCCGCTGTGTGTTTTAATCTTAGGCATTATAAGTCCTCCTATATAATAACATTATTTACCGGATTTCGGAGCCAGGAACATCAACATATTACGGCCCTCCATCTTTGCAGCCTTTTCAACCGAAGAAACCTCACTGCAATATTCCGCAAAGCGGGTCATAGTTTCAAGACCTATTTCCGGATGCCCCATTTCACGGCCCCTGAAACGGATCGAAACCTTAACTTTGTTACCGCCCTTCAAAAATTTAATAGCGTGATTTCCTTTTGTTTCAAAATCGTGTGTATCGATACTCAGACCCAAACGAATCTCTTTAACATCGATAACCTTTTGATTTTTCTTTGCGTCTTTCTCCCGCTTTGACTGCTCAAAACGATACTTACCGTAGTCCATAATCTTACATACGGGCGGCACGGCGTTCGGAGAAATGTTTACAAGGTCAAGATCGCTTGCATAGGCTGCTTCAAGAGCCTTTGCAATGGGCATAATGCCGAGCTGAGCGCCGTCCTGACCGATAACACGGACTTCCTTAAATTTGATACCTTCGTTGATTGCCAACTCTTTGCTGCTTATTTCAAAGCACCTCCGTAATTCAGTAAAAAGCTTCGGGCGGAAAATATCCGCTTATAATAACAAAGGCGCAGACATAAAATCTGCGCCGAAAAAAAGCCTTTAAAAAACTCTTATCGACCGAGCGATAAAACACGCAGGGTGAGAACGCAGATGTTCTACTTCTTTGTCTTAGAATATTATAACACCGTTTTTCAATTTGTCAAGCAAAAATTTTCCGATCGGATTATAAGTCAATCGCCGTTATCGGGATGAGTCGGTGAAGAGCTCGAAGGGGTGCTCGATACCGGCGGAGTTACAGGCGTTGAAGGAGTTGACGGTGTTGACGGTGTGCTCGGTGTCGAAGGGGTTGACGGAGTTGAGGGCGAAGACGGGGTGGTCGGTGTCTGCGAGGGATGGCTCGAAGACGCACTGCTGCTTGAGCCTGCGCCTGATGTTACGCCGCCGGTTGACATTCCCGAGTGCTTGCCGCTGCAGGTCTGAACTGTTCCGGGAACAAAAAGTCCCGCTTCGGTGCTGTAGCACTTGCTGCCGGCAGGCAATCCCGTATATCTGCAGGCTTTTGCAGATATAACATCCGGCGAATCGACGAATTCTTTCTTTTCAAGGCCCTTATGAACTTCCGTCATTATAGCTTTCCACACATTTGCCGCTGCGGCGCCGTTCGATACCTTCGCAGGTTTATCAAATCCGCACCAAACAGAGGCTACATAATACGGAGAGCCCGCAACCATCCATAAGTCGTTTGATTCGCTTGAAGTACCCGTTTTTGCATAAGCCCTCATAGAGCTGTAACTTCTGATACCACGACCGGTACCCTGTGAACCGTAAACAACATTTTGTAAAAGCTTATTCATAACGGTTGCGGCGGCAGGTTTTATCGCCTGTTCGCCGTCGATATCGGCGTTAAGCACTATTTCGCCGTTTGAACGTTCTATTTTGTAATAAGTGACCGGCTTATAATATTTTCCGTTATTACCGAATATTGCATATGCTGCGGCGGATTCCGTAGGAGTTATACCGTAAGTACAGCCGCCGAGCGCAAGGGATGCAAGGTTCTTATCGGTGTCGGTAAGGTGTTTCATATGAAGTGTCTGCGTGAGGAAATTATACGAAACATCTACGCCCATTGATTTTAAGATATGGCACGGTATTGTATTTGCGGAGCGCTCTATGGCTTTTGAAATAGTCATAGTACCGGCATAGTATCCGTACCACTCCTTGGGTCCCTTTGTACCGTCCGGATAGTATTTATCGAGCGGTTTATCCACTATTCTCGAATTATAGGTTGCAACGCCCGTGTTTATTGCCGGAGCATATACGCCTATAGGTTTCATAGTGGAACCGGGCTGCCTCGGGACATTGTAGGCTCTGTTAAGACCCCTGTTAACCGTTTTTTCGCCCGTACCGCCCGAAATTCCGACAATATGGCCCTGATAATCCATAATTGTTATTGCCGATTCAAGATGCTTTGATTTATCCGACGGAGATTTCTGTGCAAAATATGTGCCGACATTTTTATACACACCGTCGATTATTCCCTGAATTCTCGTATCAAGTGTGGCGTAGATCTTATATCCGCCGTTATAAAGCTTTGTTGTTGCAACCTCTTTTGAGCAGCTATATTTTTCGGCAAGGTCTTCGGTTACGTTATCTATCAATGTCTCTACAAAATAAGAGTTTACCGGTATCTCAAATCTGCTCTGCTGAGTTTTATCGATTTTGATCTCCTCATCGTAAGCTTTTGAATAATCCTCATAGGATATTTTCTTCTGCTTGAGCATTTCATCAAGCACAAGCCTGCGGCGTTTTGCATTCGCCTCGGGATTTATATCGGGCTTATATAATGAAGGATTTTTTGTTATTGCCGCTATGCAGGCGCACTCCGCAAGGGTAAGCTCACTGACATCCTTATTAAAATAATAGTTTGCGGCAACCTGAACTCCGCAGTTTCTTCCGCCGAGATTTATCGTGTTGAGGTACGCTTCAAGAATTGTTTTTTTATTAAGCATCTTCTCTATCATCAACGCTCGCATAATTTCACGCATTTTTCTTGAAGCATCCTGCTTACTGTCAGACGTCAGGTTCTTTATAAGCTGCTGAGTAATGGTCGAGCCGCCCTGATTGCCCTGCAGAATATTAACGTGAGGCAGCCAGTTTATAAATGCGGCGCCGGTTCTTTTCCAATCTACACCGTCGTGCTGATAAAAGCGTTGATCTTCAATTGCAATGAAAGCATTTATCAAATCCTTAGGGATTTTATCTATCCCCACCCAGATACGGTTTTCATCTCCGTGAATTCGCTGATATTCGTTCCACTCGCCTTTTTCGTTTTGAACATATATGACCGACGTCATATTCATTTCCATATTTTTAATATTGGCGACAATATCGTTGCAGCCGAGAAAATCAAGTGCTTTAGGGCCGTTTCCGGTTTTTGCCACTGCAAACACCATTCCGACCGAAGCAACGACAATTATTAGACTGAGTAATATGCAGGTAAATTTGAAAGCCTTTTTCACAATAGGTCCTCCTGTTGATGATTACCGTGTGGATATTGTAATATAAACCAAAAAGTCAAAAACCTTTTCGGCAGTTTTATTGTTTCAATGTTCTCTGACAAAAACAGTATTTTTTAAAATATGAATGCATTTTGAGCGGCAGCAAAATGCCGCAGGTTTGAAGATATTATAACACTCTTTTTTAAATAAAGCAAATTTTTTTACGATTATTCATAGTTTATCTATAATTTAAGGATATAATTCCCATAAGAGTTTTAATAAGGAGAACATATATGCTGAAGCTTGTTGATATCAAAAAAACATATAAAGTTGCCGATACCGAAACAAAGGCTCTTAAGGGGATAAATATAGAATTTCGGAAAAACGAATTTGTTTCTATCCTCGGTCCTTCCGGATGCGGCAAAACAACACTTTTGAACATTATAGGCGGTCTTGACAGATACTCTTCCGGAGACCTGCAGATATGCGGCCGTTCAACAAAAGAATACAAAGATGCCGATTGGGACACATACCGCAATCATACGATAGGCTTCGTTTTTCAAAGCTACAATCTCATTCCCCATCAAAGCGTTTTATCAAACGTTGAGCTTGCGCTGACGCTTTCCGGGGTTTCCCGTGCGCAGCGCAGAGAAAAGGCAAAGCAAGCACTTATAAAGGTAGGGCTCGGAGATCACCTTAACAAAAAGCCAAACCAGATGTCAGGCGGTCAGATGCAGAGAGTCGCTATTGCAAGGGCAATTGTAAACGACCCCGAAATCCTTCTTGCAGACGAACCTACGGGAGCGCTCGATAGTGAGACGAGCCTTCAAATAATGGATCTGTTAAAGGAAATAGCAAATGACCGACTTGTAATTATGGTAACCCATAATCCGCAGCTTGCGGAAAAGTACTCAACAAGAATAATAAAGTTGTTTGACGGTCTTGTTGTGGATGACAGCGATCCTTATACGAGCAAAGACCAAAACAACGAAACCGAAAAGTACGGTAAAAAGCAAAAAAAGCCGTCAATGTCATTCCTCACCGCATTTTCTCTTTCCTTTAACAATCTTCTTACCAAAAAAGCAAGAACGATACTGACATCCTTTGCAGGGTCTATAGGAATAATCGGAATTGCCCTTATTCTCTCCCTTTCAAGCGGAGTTCAGCTTTATATAAACGATGTTGAAGAAAAAACCCTTTCAAGTTATCCGCTGACACTTCAGGAAAACACCACCGATGTAAGTGAAATGATAAACAGTCTTATGGGGGAAAACAAATCATCCAAAGAGCATAATACCGACAAAATCTATTCGAACGACATAATGTCAGATATGATAACTATGATGGTAAACGGTTCGACAAAGAACGACCTTGCCGCATTTAAAAAATATATAGAGGGTGACGGAAAGGCGATAAAAGACTACACTTCGGATATCAAGTATACCTACTCGATCAAGTTAAACATTTTTACAACTGACGGTTACAAGGTAAATCCGGGGCAGGTTTTTGAAAAGCTCGGTTTTGAAACGGACCAAAGTTCAAATCCGATGTCCGGTATGTATTCGGGTATGTCCAACACCGATGTATGGCAGGAATTGCTTGATAACGAGGAGCTTCTCAAAAAGCAGTATACCGTTCTTTCGGGCAGATACCCGAAAAACTATAACGAAGCGGTTGTTATAGTCGATAAAAACAACGAAATAAGCGATTACACACTTTACACTCTCGGACTCAAAGACGCTGACGAACTTGCGGAAAAATTCAAAGCCGCAATGACTGCCGACGGAAATATTAAGCTCGAAAAGGAAAAACAGACGCAGTACTCATATGACGATATACTTTCCCTTAAATTCAAGCTCTTGTTAAACAGCGACACTTACAGCGAAAATCCGGACGGTACCTGGACCGATATGAGTGAAGACAGTCTTTATATCAGTGAAAAGCTTAAGACCGCAGAAGATATAACTATAGTCGGTATACTTAAAGCCAACGATAAAATGAACGGTATGGCAAGCGGTACAGTGGGTTATCTCAGCACACTTATGACCCATCTGATTGAAAAAAATAACAACAGTAAAATTGTAAAACTTCAGATTGAAAACAAGGAAAAAGATGTAATAACAGGTCTGCCCTTCCCCGAAGATAAAGACTATACGATGGACGATATAAACGCCTATATATCGGAAAGACCCGCCGAAGAACAGGCACAGTTCAACGCATATATTGCCCAGATGCGAAGCGAAGGGCTTGACGATAAAAAAATCATTGCCAAATTCAAGCCCTACATTGAAGCAGCTTTGAGCAAATCAACATATGACGGCAACTTAAAACTGCTCGGTGTATCCGATACAGACAAACCGAGCGGCATAAATATTTACCCCAAGGATTTTGAATCAAAATCCGAGATCACCGATATAATAGACAAATACAATCACACAAAAGGTGAGGACTCACAAATCAAGTACACCGATTATATCGGTCTTATGATGTCCTCCATAACAACAATAATAAATGCAATAAGTTATATACTTATAGCGTTTGTAAGCATCTCGCTTATCGTGTCATCCATTATGATAGGAATAATAACCTATATTTCCGTTCTTGAGCGGACTAAAGAAATCGGAATTTTAAGGGCTATGGGAGCTTCCAAGCGTGACGTTTCGAGAGTATTTAACGCAGAAACCATAGTTGTTGGTCTTGCTGCGGGGTTGCTCGGAATAGGCGTAACGCTCCTTTTGCTGATCCCGATAAACGCTATTATAAAATCGATAACAAGTATAGGCGGACTTGCCGTACTTCCTCCTATCGGTGCAGTAATTCTTGTTCTTATAAGTATGTTCTTAACGTTCATCGCAGGTCTTATTCCTGCTAAAATTGCTGCAAAAAAAGAACCTGTCACATCACTTAGGACAGAATAAAAATAAATACGGCGTGAATGCCGCAAAAACAGAATTTTAGATTTATCGAAAAATTACATACCGACAGTCTTTTAAAAGACTGTCGGTATGTATGTTACGAAGGATATTTATAAACAGACCGATAAACTGTGAATTTATCCGAAGAAACCGATTTATACTTGTCGGATATAACGCTTTTAAAAATCGTTAAACAATGAACCTTCGGGGTCTGCTTTAAATACAACTTTTTCTTTGGTTACGGGATGATAAAACTCAAGCTTAAACGACCAAAGAGCCATATTTTGAAGCTTTATATCAGAACCGTACCGTCTGTCTCCCGCAACAGGATGATTTCTTGATGCAAACTGCACCCTTATCTGATGCGTTCTGCCCGTTTTAAGGCGGACAGAAACAAGAGAATATATTTTTCCGTTTAATTCTGCCGTATCGGTAACGCTGTAATAAAGGGACGCAGCTTTTACTCCTTTTCGTTCTCTTTTTACAACATAAGATTTGCTTTTATTTCTATCGTAAAACAAAAGGTCGGTAAGTTCGCCTTCGGATTTTTGGAGCACCCCGTGAATTACGGCTCGATATTCTTTTTTAAATCTTCCGTCGGCAATCTGAGCCGAAAGCAGCGCCGCAGACCGTGAATTGAGTGCATAGACCATAATTCCTCCGGTTGTTTTGTCAAGCCGATGAACCGGAAAAGCCTCGCAGCCGAGTTCGGTTTTCAACAAATCGGGCATATTTTCGCCGGAAGAAGTTTCCGAATTCACATCGTACGGTTTAATACATACGCACACATTTTCATCTCTGTAAAGTATTTTCAAAGACTTCATTTTCCGAGGAAAATACTTGCCATACCGAAATAAACCATAAGGGACACGGCGTCAACAATTGTTGTTATAAGCGGACTTGCCATAACCGCAGGGTCAAAACCTATTTTTTTTGCAATAACGGGGAGCGAACAACCTATTATCTTCGCTATTATTACGGTGCACATAAGAGTCAGGCAGACCACTATTGCTTCGGGTATCGCCTTACCGGCATCAAAAGTATGCATAACAAGGTAATCGACAATATAAAGTTTAAGAGCAAGCACGGCAGCCAATGTTGCGCTGCAGCACAGCGCAACCCTGAACTCTTTCCACAAAACCCTGAAAATATCGGAAAATTCAATATCTCCGAGGGATATACTTCTGATAACGGTAACAGAAGACTGTCCGCCGCTGTTACCTCCGGTATCCATAAGCATAGGGACAAACGAAATAAGTGCAGGAAAAACAGCAAGTTTATCTTCAAAATTTTTAAGAATGGCGCCTGTGAAAATCGCAGATATCATAAGCACCATAAGCCAGGTTATTCTCGACTTGTAAGTGGCAAAAACACCGGTTTTAAAATAACTGTGTTCACTCGGTAGCATAGCTGCCATCTTTTCGATATCCTCGGTTGCTTCTTCCTGCATAACATCGATAGCGTCGTCAACAGTGACTATACCTACAAGTCGGTTTTCCCTATCGACAACAGGTATGGCAACAAGATCGTATTTTTCAAATTGCGACGCAACTTCTTCCTTATCGTCAAGCGTGTTAACGTATATGATATTTTCATCCATTATATCCCCTATTATCCGATCTTTCGGATTAAGCAGGAGATCTTTTACGGACACTATTCCGAGCAATCTGCGGCTGCGGTCGGTAACATAGCAAGCATAGATCGTTTCCGTATCAAAACCGATTTTCCTTATTCTTTCGAATGCGTCATCCACCGTCATATCCTTTTTTAAATCGATGTACTCGGTGGTCATAATACTGCCTGCGCTGTCATCGGGATATGCAAGCAGTTGGTTTATCATTCTTCTTGTATCAGGGTCTGTCTGCCTTAAAATACGCTTTGCAACTGTTGCAGGCATCTCATCGATTATATCAACCGTATCATCCATAAAGAGCTCATCCATAACCTCTCTGAGTTCTTTATCGCTGAACGCCTCTATAAGCAGCTGCTGCATATCACTGTCCATCTCAACAAAAACTTCGGCAGCAAGTTCTTTAGGCAAAATTCGGAAAACGACCGGGAGGTCTTTTTCGGGGATCTCCTCGAAAACAGACGCAAGATCGGCAGGATTCATATCCGAAAGCATTTCCTTAAGGAGCGAAAATCGTCGCTTTTCCACAAGCTCCAATATCTTCTCTTCGATTTTTTCTTCCATTGAGAATCCTCCTTTTCCGTAATAATAAAACCCCGTCAAATCACGACAGGGTTTAAATTGTAAAGAATAAAACGCAGGTGACAACATTATTATACTTTAAAAAACAAAGTTTGTCAATTGTTTTAAATCCGAAATTTCCGCAAATAAAGCTGCCCGAAAACAGCTATCAGACATTTTGATAAAAACTATAAAAGCCTTTTATTTTCTTATATTTATAAGATGTGCAACGGCAGGTATGCTTTCACCCTGAAGAGATGAAGTCGGCGACATAAGCGCTCCTGTTGACATAAACAGAATATTATTGAAATCGCCGTCTTCAAATCTATGCATAACATAGGAATTCAACACCGAAGCACTGCATCCGCATCCGGATCCTCCGCAGTGCACATCCTGCTTCTCGCTATCAAAAATCATAACTCCGCAATCGGAGTGTTTACATTTTAGGTCGTAGCCTTCTCTGTCACAGAGCTCATAAAGAAGTTTGGTTCCCGTAATGCCTAGGTCTCCCGTAAAAACAACATCATAATCCTGAGGCGATGTTCCCGTATCCTTGAAAAAAGCGCAGAGAGTATCTGCTGCAGCAGGTGCCATAGCAGCACCCATATTATTTGCATCCTTAACTCCGAGGTCAACTATCTTACCGAATGTTATTTTGTCAACATAAGGCTTGTTTTTGTAAACCCCGAGTATGCTAGCACCCGAACCCGTTACCGTTCTTTGCGCAGTCGGCGTACGCTGACAACCGTATTCAAGAGGAAAACGGTACTGGCGTTCAGCCGAACAGAAATGCGATGATGTCACCGCCACCGCATATTCCGCAGCACCCGCATCGATCATAAGCGAAGCTATAGATATGCCGAGGGTCATAGTAGAACAGGCTCCGTAAATTCCCACAAGCGGAATCTCGGTATTTCTAAGCCCGAAAAAGCTGCCGATACATTGATTCAAAAGATCGCCTGCTATGATTATATCCATATTGTTTTCCGACAAGGCAGCCCGTCTTAATGCATTTTCAACCGCTATCTTCTGAAGTCTGCTCTCAGCTTTTTCAAAACTCTTTTCGCCGAAGCGTATATCGTTGTCAAAGCTGTCGAATTCTTTTCCGAGCGGACCTTCGTGCTCTTTTTTCCCGACAACGCTGCCGTAGCTTACAAATGCTGCTTTTCTCGTAAGTTCAATCGTCCGTTTACCTATTCTTGTTGCCATTTATGATTCACCTTACCTCATTTGAAAAAATAATAAATAATACCGTAAACAACACTTGCAGATGTGCCGAAAAGTATTACAGGACCCGCAATCGTAAAAATTTTTGCTCCTATTCCTAAGATATGTCCCTCATTTTTAAACTCTATTGCCGGTGAAACAACGGCGTTTGCAAAGCCCGTTATCGGAACGAGTGTTCCGGCGCCTGCGTGTTTTGCTATTTTTTCGAAGATTTTTAATCCCGTCAGGAGTGCGGCTAAGAAAATTAAAATAACCGGAATAGCCGCTTTTATTATTTTTTCGTCCGTCCCGGCAGCTTTAAAACACTCCGCTATTACCTGACCTATGGTACAGATAAGACCTCCTACCAAAAAAGCGCATATAAAATCCTTGGCTTTAGGCGAAGGCTTTGACGCTTTATCAACAAGCTTTTGATATTCTTTTTCGTTCATCATAAAATTAAAACAGCTCCTTTTTTGTTAGTTTAAACGCAAAAGGAGCTGTTTATTCCGCAATAAATTTCAGTTTTTCATATTAGTCGGATCGTAATTTTTGATAAATTCTTCCCAAAGCTCGTCGGAAGGTTCCGTATTTAAATTGATACCGTTGTTTTTATAAGCCTCATACAGATCGTCAAGTATTTTTTTGTATCTGCGGCGAAATCTCATCTTTTGTCTTAAAATTATGGTAAGCATCCAGACACTGCACAGCAAAACCGCCGCAAACGGCAAAAGATGGCGCCAATAAAAATACGCTTTAAACCCGAAAGGACTCAGTCCGTCATTCGATATAAGGCAAAATCTTACAAACATATAAATATTCTGAAAAGTTAAAAGCGCAATAGAGACTGCCTTAACGGCATTGTTCTTTGAGAAAATCAAAGCCGAACATACAGGCAATAAAATATTCGATATCATCATAAAAATTATTTCGCTCTTGCCGAAATAATTATATTCCCCCACAATATCGCCTTTCATAAGAAAAGACACACAGGCAATTGTGTTTACAAAAAACATATAAACAGTAAAGATTGCGCATACAACCGCCAAGGTTTTGAAAAGCTTTCCGCCTGACTTTGCATAGCTTATCTCACATTTCTTTTCATACTGCTCTACCCTTTTTATTATTCCGCCGTATTCATTCATCTTATCACCGACTATTATTATACATACAAAACATACGCTTGACAAGACCCAACAGAAAATATTATAATACCTGCGGTGATAATATGGCAAGTATAAATATAGTTATGGTAGAGCCTGAAATTCCGCAAAATACAGGCAATGTTGCCCGTACCTGCGCAGCCACGGGAGCAAGACTTCATCTTGTGGGTCCTATGGGATTTACAATAGACAATAAAAAACTTAAAAGAGCCGGCCTTGATTACTGGCATTTTCTTGATATAACTTATTATCACACCCTTGAAGAATTCTTTAAAAAGAATAAAGGTCCGTTTTTTTATTTTACGACAAAAGGCCGCAAAACCCATTCACAGCAAACATATCCCGACGGTTCGTATCTCGTTTTCGGGAAGGAAACAAAGGGTCTGCCAGAAGAACTGCTTATTAAAAACCCGGACAATTGTGTAAGAATTCCTATGGCGGGTGAGATACGCAGTTTAAATCTTTCAAATTCCGTTGCAATAGCGGTTTACGAGGTGTTGAGGCAATGGGATTACCCTGCGCTTCAAAACTCAGGGCAGCTGCATAATTACCGCTGGGAGGACATTTGATAAAAGATTCACAAAAAGAGCAAAAACATATTGAAAAATCAGAAAATTGTGGTAAAATAATAATGTAAATTTATATGCAAAGGATGTATAAAATGAACGCATTAAACAAGAAAACCGTGGACGACATCAATGTTAAAGGCAAAAATGTACTTGTACGTTGCGATTTTAACGTTCCGCTTAAAAACGGCGTTATAACCGATGAAAACCGTATAAATGCTGCTCTGCCCACCATTAAAAAGCTTATTGCCGACGGCGGCAGGGTTATCCTCTGCTCACATCTCGGTAAGCCGAAGGGCGAACCCAAGCCCGAGCTCTCCCTCGCTCCCGTTGCAAAGAGCCTTTCCGAAAAACTCGGTAAAGAGGTCGTTTTTGCGGCAGACGATAATGTTGTAGGCGAAAACGCAAAAAAGGCTGTTGCGACTATGAAGGACGGCGACGTGGTTCTTCTTCAGAACACCCGTTACCGTATCGAAGAGACAAAGAACGGCGAAGAGTTTTCAAAAGAGCTCGGTTCTCTTGCTGATATATTCGTAAACGATGCTTTCGGAACCGCTCACAGAGCACACTGTTCAACCGTCGGCGTTGTATCTTATGTCAAGGAAGCCGTTGCAGGCTATCTTATAGGTAAAGAACTTAAATACTTAGGCGAGGCAGTAAATAATCCCGTACGTCCGTTTGTTTGCATTCTCGGCGGCGCTAAGGTTGACAGCAAGCTCCCCGTAATTGAAAATCTTCTCACAAAAGCCGATACTCTTATAATCGGCGGCGGTATGGCTTATACATTCCTTGCCGCAAAGGGTTACGGAGTAGGAACATCGCTTATCGATGAGACAAAAATCGATTACTGCAAGGATATGATGAAAAAGGCAGCCGATAAGGGCGTTAAGCTTTTACTTCCCGTTGACTGCACTATAGCCAAATCATTCCCCGACCCGATTGACGCTCCCATAGATGTTACCGTTGTTGACGCAGACAAGATTCCTGCCGATATGATGGGTCTTGATATCGGAACAAAGACAGCTGCTCTTTTTGCAGATGAAGTTAAGAATGCAAAAACCGTTGTTTGGAACGGTCCTATGGGCGTATTTGAAAACCCGACTCTTGCCAAGGGCACGATAGCGGTTGCCAAGAGTCTCGCAGAAACCGACGCTGTTACCGTTATCGGCGGCGGTGATTCGGCAGCGGCTGTTAACAATCTCGGCTTCGGCGATAAGATGACTCATATCTCGACCGGCGGCGGCGCATCTCTTGAATTCCTCGAAGGTAAAGAGCTTCCCGGAATAGCAGCACTCAACGATAAATAATATTTCATTAAATAGCATAGGCTTGCTGCGGCAAGCCTATGCTGACATAAAGGAGATATTCTGAAATGAATAAAGCAAAAAGAACGGCAATCATTGCCGGAAACTGGAAAATGAATAAAACCCCCTCTGAGACAACTGTTCTCATAAACGAAATGAAGCCGCTTGTAAAGGAAGCTGACTGCAAGGTTGTTTTGTGTGTTCCTTTTATTGATATTGCGGCTGCGGTTGAAGCTGCAAAGGGCTCAAACATAGAAATCGGCGCCGAAAACGTTCACTTTAAGGAAAGCGGCGCTTACACAGGCGAAATTTCGGCAAAAATGCTTGTTGAAAGCGGTGTTAAGTATGTTGTAGTCGGTCACAGTGAGAGAAGGCAGTATTTTGCCGAGACCGACCAAACCGTTAATCTCCGCACACTTGCCGCTTTAAACGCAGGTCTCAAGGCGATTGTATGCGTAGGTGAATCTCTTGAGCAAAGAGAACTCGGTTACACCGAAACTCTGCTTAAATATCAGACCAAAATGGCGCTTACCAACGTTACAAAAGATCAGCTTAAGAATGTAATTATAGCTTATGAGCCTGTTTGGGCAATAGGCACCGGAGTTACCGCAACAGCCGAGCAGGCTGATGAGGGTAACGGATATGTAAGGGCTGCTATTGCAGAAGCTTACGGAGAAGAGGCTGCCGAGAGCGTTACAATTCAGTACGGCGGTTCAATGAACGCCAAAAATGCCGAAGAGCTTCTCTCTAAGGTTAATGTTGACGGCGGACTTATCGGCGGAGCTTCTCTTAAAGCAGAAGATTTTTCTGTTATAGTAAAAGCCGCAAGCAAGTAATTTCTGACAGGAGCAATTATTTATGAAAAAACCCATAGTTCTTACTATAATGGACGGTTTCGGTTTTAATCCCGAAACAAAAGGCAATGCCATTGCCGCCGCAAATACACCGAATCTTGATAAAATTTTCAGTGAGTGTCCTACAACTCAGATAGGCGCATCGGGTATGGATGTCGGCTTACCGGACGGACAAATGGGCAACAGTGAAGTCGGTCATACAAATATAGGTGCCGGCAGAATTGTTTATCAGGAACTTACAAGAATAACCAAGTCTATAAAGGAGGGAGATTTCTTTGAAAACAAAGCCTTTGCGGATGCAGTTGATAACTGCAAAAAGAACAACTCCGCTCTTCATTTGATGGGTCTTCTTTCAGACGGCGGAGTTCACAGTCATATCGAACATCTTTACGGACTTGTAAAACTTGCAAAAGATAACGGTCTTGAGCGTGTTTATATTCACGCTTTGCTTGACGGTCGTGATGTTCCCCCAGCAAGTGCAGCGGATTATATTGATGCACTCAACGCACGTCTTAATGAGATCGGGTGCGGTAAACTCGCAACAGTTATGGGAAGATTTTACGGTATGGACCGTGATAATCGTTGGGAACGTGTAGGTAAAGCTTATGCCGCTCTTGTTTACGGAGAAGGAATTCAAACCGACGATGCGGCAGAAGCTGTTCGTAAATCATACACAGTAAAGGACGAGGAAGGAAAATTCATTACAGATGAGTTTGTTTTACCGACCGTTGTTAAGGGAACAGAGCGTATTAACGACGGCGACAGTGTTATTTTCTTCAACTTCCGTCCCGACAGGGCAAGAGAGATAACAAGAACGTTTGTTGACGACGATTTCAGCGGATTTGAACGCATAGGCGGCAGGAAAAAGGTGTTTTACGTTTGTATGACTCAGTATGACGCCTCTATGCCCAATGTTGAAGTTGCGTTTAAGCCTGAGTCGCTTGAAGATACTCTCGGTGAATTCATTGCAAAACAAGGTATGACGCAGCTGCGCATTGCAGAAACGGAGAAATACGCCCACGTAACATTTTTCTTTAACGGCGGCAGAGAGGTAAAGTTCGACGGTGAAGACAGGATACTTGTTAATTCACCAAAGGTCGCAACATATGACTTGCAGCCGGAAATGAGTGCAAATGAAGTATGCGATAAAGTTTCCGATGCAATCGAAAGCGGAAAATACGATGTTGTTATCCTCAATTTTGCAAACTGCGATATGGTCGGTCACACGGGTATTTTTGAAGCGGCTGTAAAAGCGGTAGAAACGGTTGATAACTGCGTCGGCAGAGTCAAAGAATCAACGCTTAAGATGAACGGCATAATGCTTCTTACAGCCGATCACGGCAATGCAGACCGTATGATAGATGCTGACGGTTCTCCTTTTACTGCCCATACAACAAACCCTGTTCCCTTCTCTGTTATAGGAAAGGATTGTAAGTTAAGAGAGGGCGGCAGACTCTGCGATATCTCACCCACTATTATAAAGCTCCTCGGACTTGAAAAGCCCGAAAAAATGACGGGAATTTCAATAGTGGAATAATCATACAATTCCTGTAATATTTATAAATAATTTAAGTGCTGCTCCGAAAAGGGCAGTACGAAAGGAGATTTACATATGAAAAACTGTCCTAACTGCAATGCCCGGATGGAGGACGGCGCACTTTTCTGCACAAACTGCGGCGCAAGATTTACAGATAATGCTCAGCAAACTGCTCCGAACGGTAATGCAGCTCCGAATTACGGAGCTCAGCCCCAGTATGCTCCTATCTACAACCCCTATGACCATACTGCAGAGTTTGATAAAAAGGATATTTCGGATAACAAGGTTATATGTATGCTTGTTTATCTTACGAGCTGGGTAGGAATAATCATTGCGCTTCTCACACAGAGTTCGTCTCCGTACGTTGCTTTCCACGTTCGTCAGGCGCTGAAAATCGTCGTTGTCGAAGCTCTGATAGGCTTATCGGCCGCTGTTCTTGTTTGGACTTTTATTGTTCCTATAGCTGCGGTTGTTATGTTGTTAGTGTTTTTTGTTATAAAGATAATTTGCTTTTTCCAGGTATGCTCCGGAAAAGCTGTTGAACCGGCAATTATCAGAAGTCTTAATTTCCTGAAATAAGGAGGATAAATATGTTTTGTCCAAAATGCGGCACTCAAAACAGTGATAATTCAACCTTTTGTCAAAACTGCGGTGCAGCTTTAAAGCAAGAAGCAGCTGCAATAAATACAGTTCCTGCACAACCGCAACCTGATGCACAGGCGTATAACAGGGCTTCCCAAAAACCGCTGCGCTCGCCCTACCCCGCAATAAATATTTTAAAGAATTTAGGGGCTTCACCGGTTTTTCTTTTCGCTGTTATTGCTTTTACCGTTTCGCTTATCTTTTCGATTTTTGCATCGTTTCAGACAGCGTCATCAATTACAGACATTGTTTATCAATTCTCATATCAGTTTGATATCTCGTTTGATTATTCTCAATATCTTGACAATATTGAGAGTTTAAGCTATGCTTCAATTATTATCGGGATGATACCGAAGATTGTTGCCGCAGTAGGCCTTTGGCTGATTTTTGCGGCGGCTGCCGAAAAAACGAGCGGCGGAAGGATGTCAACCGTAGGGCTGACTATTATGAAGGTTCTGCAAATAATATTTTTGGTTTTAGTTTGCTTATTTGCAGCCTTATTCCTCTTTTTAATTGCAAGTGTAATAGTCCAGCTTTCAGTTGCTTCGAGATATACTTATGAGTATGGATACTCCCTTATAATAGTTATTCCGACAACGGTATTTGTGTGTGCAATCATTGCTTTGTATATAGTTTATCTCTCAAAGGTTATTACCACGATCAACACTGCCAAAAAAGTAGCGGTTACCGGTATTGCAAACAACAAGGTTTCCATTTTCGTAGCTGTTTTTAACTTTGTAATGGCAGGTCTGTCGCTCTTGACATTAGTAAACGCATACAGTTTTTCTAATATTATAGCCGTGCTCGGAGAAATCGCTTCCCTTATATGCTTCGGAGTGGTTATATTTAATTACAAGAGCGCTATGACTCCGCTTACTATGCTTCCTACAAAAACGGTTGACGGTAATCAAAGCGAAGTTTCGGCAGAATAATTAAGTCCGTCAAAGTTAAACGCTACCGGGTTAACGAAAGTCGAACCGATAACTCTAAATAAGCCGTCACCCTTCATCGGGTGACGGCTTATTTTTTTATCCGTAGTTTTAATTTTTAATTTTTGCTATTGTTACACCGCTTTCGCCCTCGCCGAAAACACCGAGACGGTAACTTTCGATGTTTTTATGCGAACGAAGGTGTGACTGAACAGTCTTTCTTAAAACACCGGTCCCCTTGCCGTGAATAACGGTTATTGTTTCTATTCCCGACAGTACCGCATTATCTATATACTTATCAAGTTCAAGAATAGCTTCGTCCGCAGCCATTCCCCTGAGGTCTACTTCACTTGTAACGCTTCTGTTCTGTTTTGAGGGTATTCCTGTAACATTGCGGGTCTTTTTTACGCCTGCGCCGTTTTTCGGACGGGCGGCTGACATTAAATCATTAAAATCAACCCACATTTTTATTGAGCCCGATACAACATAAGCTTTCTTTTTTGCAATATTAACCTCAAGAACTTCTGCTTGTTTACCGAGCGCAGCAACAGTAACGGTATCACCTATATCTGGAGGAGAATCAAGCTTCTTTCCGACATCGTTTTTTACAACAGGGTCGGTTTCATCTTCAAGTTGCTTAACAGTTTTCTTATAACCGCTTCTTGCCTTTTCAAGCATTTGCGCCGCATTTTGTGCATTAAACCGTTTTTTTGTTTCCTCGAGTTCGTTAAGGAGAATTCCGGCTTTATTTCTTGCACTGTCAACTATTGCGTTTGCTTTTTCCCTCGTTTGTTCTATGATCTTATCCTGTTTTACTTTAAGCTCGTGCTCCATAAGCTCGATATGTTTTTTGGCAGTCTGTGCCTCATAACGAAGCCTTGCTGTTTCCCTGCGCTCTTCTTCCGCCTCCTGCCTTGCTTTTTCAAGGCTTTGGACAACACTTTCAAATTTTGTATTTTCTTCGGAAAGATGAGTTTTTGCGTTTTCTATTATGCTCTCATCGAGACCGAGTCTTGATGAAATTGCAAAAGCATTGGACCTGCCGGGGACACCGATAATAAGTCTGTAGGTAGGTTTTAATGTTGAAACATCAAATTCACAGCTTGCGTTCTGCACTCCGTCTGTATCAAGAGCATATGCCTTAAGCTCAGGATAGTGAGTTGTTGCAATAACATCGGTTTTGCCGTTTAAAAGGCTAAGAAGAATAGCCTTTGCAAGTGCTGCACCCTCAACCGGGTCCGTTCCGGCGCATAGTTCATCAAAAAGCACAAGAGAGTCTGCGGTGCACACCTTTAAAATCGATATAATATTTACTATATGAGAAGAAAAGGTTGAGAGAGATTGCTGTATACTCTGTTCGTCGCCTATATCTGCATAAACGCCGTCAAAAACCGCCATTTCGCTTGAATCGTCAACAGGTATCATAAGACCGCAAGCCGTCATAAGGTTTAAAAGACCTACGGTTTTAAGCGTAACCGTCTTTCCGCCGGTGTTAGGTCCGGTTATGATAAGCTGCCTGTAATCACTGCCTATCGACACAGTTATCGGAACCACTGACCTTGCGTTAATCAGCGGATGTCTCGCATTTTTAAGAAATATTTTCCCTTCACTGTTGAGTTTCGGCACCGTTGCCCCCATTTTATATGCAAGCTTTGCCTTCGCAAAAATAAGGTCAAGTGCCGAAAGTGAATTATACGACTGCTCGATATTATCGGAAAAATCCGAAACTTCAGCCGAAAGTTCGCTTAAAATTCTGAATATTTCTTCATTTTCTTTTGATTTGAGTATTCTTATATCATTATTTGCCTCTACAACCGCCATAGGCTCAATAAATACAGTGGAGCCTGTAGAAGACGTGTCGTGAACAATTCCGTTAATTTCTCCCTTATGTTCGGATTTTACGGGAACTACAAATCGACCGTCACGCTGAGTTATTATTGCATCCTGAAGATATTTTGAGGTTGGTCCTCTTAAAGTTTTTTCAAGAATATCCCTGATTTTTGATGTGTTATTTTTAATTTTCCTGCGAATATCCGAAAGAGCCGGAGATGCATTATCGTTAATTTCGTCCTCTGATTTAATTTGAAAAGAAATTTTATCTTCAAGGTACTTATTCGGAGTAAGCGTATCAAAATATGAATCGATAGAGGTGTTTGCCGTACCTCCGGCGTCGGCACGCCACTTTTTTACCGACCTTATAGTTCTTAAAGCTGCCCCTATGCTGATAAGTCCCTTTGAGGAAAGAGTAGCTCCGACCCTTGCGTGTGCAAGCTCCGGCATAATATTTCCCGTTCCCGAAAAGGGAGGTACTGTATACTTAGCCATAAGCTTAAAAGCATCGTCGGTTTGGGTAAGCAGGCGATTTATACTCTGCATATCAAACACAGGCTCAAGATCTAGTGCCCTCTCTTTTGTTTCCGGCATAGATGCCTGCTCTGCAAGAATTTTTAAAACACTATGTAATTCAAGGGTTTTATAGCTTTTTTTATAAAGATCGTTCATAAATATTATTCCTTATTTAACAGTATTAAAAAACTCAAGGGTTTTAAATCTGTGCTCGGTTTGAATTTCAAAATATTTCTCGGTTATTTCCGAAAGGCGAACGCAAAGATCTGAGCTTAGTGAGAAAGAGTATATTTTATCAAAGGAAGAAAAAACTATGTGGCGCATTGCGTTAAGCAATGGGGGTTCAAGTTTTATAAGTCCCTGCCCCGTTCTGCAGTTTTCACACACAATACATCCGTCCCTTGCGCTTAAATATACGGTTTTGTTTTCACTCTCGTCCCCGCAATTTGAGCAAGCCGTAAGATCCGGCATAAAACCTGCGACAGACGCAAGCCTTAATTCGGTTATTGCTTTTATCTGATATATATTCTTCTTTCCCCGTGTAATAAAATACAGGGAATTGAGTATGAGCCTTAAAATTTCTGCGGATTCGCCTGCGGGCGGCGTTATATATAAGCATATCTCGCAAAAATACTGAGCAAGCGCCAGTGTTACGACATCGCTACCGACACCGAAAAACAATTCTATAGGAGAAGCTTCTGTGATTGACATTCGCTCGCCTTTTTTATCTATAGTAAAATCGGAGTAGGAAAGCAGTCTTGTTGCGGCTGCTTTCTTACTTTTAATACTTCCTGCACCTGCCGCATATGCGGTTATAACTCCCATTTCAGCGGTAAGAAGAGTCAGAAGCCTGTCCTGCTCTCCCATCTTTTTTTCCTTTATAACAAGAGCGGTTAGCGTAAATGTCAGAATTATCACTCCCGTAAATTGAGTCTTTTTCCCGTGAACGGGCAAAGTTTAAATAATCGTCGGCTTTACCTGTTAAAACAAACTTAAGCCATTTTTCGTTTGTATTCATAAAACCACCTCTGCAAGATTATTTTCTGCAAAAGGTGGTCTGTTATATCAGGTAATAATAGTCAGTTTTCTTTAAAATCAAGACCGAATGTATGAATCAGCCCCTGCCTGTTTCGCCAATCTTCTTTAACCTTGACCCAAAGCTTAACCGAAGCTCTTATCCCGAAAAATCTTTCGATATCCTCTCTGGCCTGAGTACCGATTTTTTTAAGCATAGCTCCGTTTTTACCTATAACTATGCCCTTGTGGCTGTCTTTTTCACAGTATATAACAGCCTCAACATCAACTATGGGCTCGCCCGACGAAGTATCACGCTCAACAAAGCGCTCGATATCGACAGCTATGCCGTGCGGAACCTCCTTTGAAAGATTACGCAATACCTTTTCCCTTATCATTTCCGCAACCATTACCTTCTCGGATTGGTCGGTAACATCGTCATCATCAAAAAAGTGAACAGAAGGCACTGCAAATTTTTTAAGCTCATCTAAAAGCAGATCAACACCGTCCCCCGTTCTTGCCGAAAGGGGAATCACAGCACTGAAATCAAAATTTTTGCTGTATGCCGTTATCAAATCGAGAATCTTTCCCTTATCTTCAAGCAAATCGATTTTGTTGAGCACAAGCACGGCTTTTATCTTTCTTGCTTTAAAGCTTTCTATCAGCTCTCTGTCGGCAGGAGGCAGATTATCGGCGCTTATTTCAAATGCAGCCGCCGCATCGGCAACCAAAACGGCAGCGTTAATATCCGTCATACTGCCGCTTACCGCTTTTATCATATTCGTTCCGAGCAAATCGTGCGGTTTGTGAAGACCGGGTGTATCAATAAACACATACTGAGTTTCTCCCACTGTGTGCACACCCATAATTCTTGTTCTTGTTGTTTGAGGTTTGCTTGAAACTATTGCCACTTTCTGCCCTATTATCTTGTTCATAAGGGAAGATTTTCCGACATTGGGTCTACCGAGAATAGCTATAAATGCAGACTTCTGTTCCATAAATTCACCTAAATTTTATTTATGGCAAGACCCAATTCATCAAGTATCAGCTCTTCTTTTTCACGCATAATTGCCTGTTCAAGTCCGCCGTTTACATGATCATATCCTAAAAGATGCAGCATTGAATGCACCGTAAGATACGCCATTTCTCTTTCGAGACCGTGACCGTATGTATCAGCCTGCTCCACTGCGTGTTCAAGCGAAATTACTATATCGCCGAGTTGCTTTGCGCCTGTTTCCGGGTTTGTATCATAGATTCCGTTTTCTCCGAGCGGAAATGAAAGAACATCTGTCGAAGAATCAATATTTCTGAACTTTGAATTAAGTTCTCTGATTTGCGAATCGTCAACAAAAGAAACTTCAACCTCTGCAAGACCTTCAAATTTTTCTTCTATCAGAGTAGCCGTGCAGGCCTTTCTTATCAGGAGTCTCGTACCTGACGGCAACTTTATCTTTTTTTGCTTATCTGTGATGTTAACTTTAATATTCATTATCGTTCCCCTGCCCTTTCGTAAGCCTTTATTACCTCTTGAACAAGACGGTGTCTTACAACATCTTTGCCCGTAAGGTAAACTGTTTTTATTCCTTCAATATTTTTAAGCACGGCTACCGCCTGCTTTAATCCCGAACGTTTGCCGTCAGGTAAATCGATCTGAGTTATATCGCCTGTAACAACTATCTTTGAATTAAACCCGAGTCTTGTCAAAAACATTTTCATTTGCTCGCAGGTCGTATTCTGAGCTTCGTCAAGAATGATAAAGCTATCGTCAAGCGTTCTGCCTCTCATATACGCAAGAGGAGCGACCTCGATATCTCCTCTTTCGTGGCACCTTTGAAAATTTTCGGCTCCCATCATATCAAAAAGCGCATCATAAAGAGGTCTCAGATAAGGGTCGACCTTTTGCTGAAGGTCGCCGGGAAGAAATCCAAGCCTTTCTCCTGCCTCAACTGCGGGACGGGTAAGAACTATTCTGTTTACTTCCTTAGCCCGAAACGCTCTGACAGCCTCCGCAACCGCAAGATATGTTTTGCCGGTTCCCGCAGGACCTACTCCTATTGTTATCGTGTTTTTCTTTATGGCGTCTATATACTTTTTTTGCCCGAAAGTCTTTGGTTTTACAGGCTTGCCTTTGGATGTTATGCAGACACAGTCGGCATCGGTGAGACTTTGTATTTTATCGTCCTCATCATCGTTAACGGTGTTGATAACAAGGGATACACTTTGAGCCGTTATACTCTCGCCTTTGTTTATCATTGCTATAAGACAGTTTATCGCCCTTTGCGCCTTAAGAACGCTATCGGTTTCTCCGGAAATTTTTATTTGTCCGTTATGAGATGTAATGCAAACGGAATACGCCTTTTGAAGCAATTTTATATTCTCATCAAAGTTACCGAACACATCAACGACCTGTTCCATTCGCTCTATATCAACAAACTGTTCAAACAATACCGTCACACATCCTTTGGTAATATTATACATTATAAATACCGTGATTGTCAATCGCCTGTACTTATTATTATTTCCTCTTTTTTTGCTATATTTTTAATAATGGTATAAGTTTTTTTAAGCGTAGCCACATTGCCGTTTATCGAAAACTCGCTGACGTTTTCCGAAACATTGTCTGCACAAAGCTCTTTAATTTTATCTGCTTGCTTTTTTTCGAGAATGCTCTTAAGCCGGTCTTCGGTGTATTTAACATTTTTAGGGGTTACTTTCACATACTTTTCACTGTGTATTTTAACGGGCAAAGTCTTTGAACCCAATTTTAAATGAGAATCGTATTCGCCTTTTTTCACGCAGTCCGAAGTGTTTTTTAGCGAAAGCGGAATATTAAGAGTGAAAAAATCAAGAGTCTTTACGGTAAAATTTTTATTTACCGGAACATATATCTTTTTTTCCACCTCGTGCGTCACGGTTATCGTAACGGTACTTTTAGCGGTGATTATGCCTCTTGACGGCAAAAAATCCGTTTTATCCGCTCTTTCCATTATTCCCGCAACAAGAATATCTCCTTTGGTGACATTTTGCCCCACTTTTACAAGCACATTACCTGATGTTACATCTATTTTTTCAACGGTACCGTCACGGTCGGCTATCAAATTGCTTGGCAAATCATCCTTTTGATTTGATTTTGCCCCGGTCACATTAACCGTAAGGTTGCATCCTTCTATATTAAGGGAAGCCCACGCAAGGCCTTTATCCTCCATAAGGAGTTTTTGAGCCATTACCGTGGGATTTATCTTTGATTTAAGCATCCCTTGACGCACACCGATTTTTTCGCACATATCCACGACTTCACTTTTATCTATTTCATTAGGCGCCTCAACATCGATATTCCAAATAAAGAGGCTCATAATTTTAAGTATAATAAAGAACAGCGCCGCTCCTACGGCTATACCGTACCTGCGGCGATATTTTGCCGCAAGGAATATCAGTCCGCCTTTTTTAAGGATTTTAACACGAATATTGCTGTTATGTTTGGCATTTTTAAGACTTTTAAAGCCGTTTACGGTAGTATAGCCTATAACACAGTCGTTTTTCCACTTAAAGGAATATACCGGTATTCCGTTTTTTGCCGCAAAATTAAGTATTTGTGTGCAGGTATCGCCGCTGAGCTCGATTAAAACATATCCTGTTATATATTTATACCAATAAAACATTTTACCCACCTATTTTATAAATTCAAGCGAAAGCAATACCCCGCCTATTTTAATACGCTCATCCTCAAAGCTTAAAACGCTCAGGTCGCTCCCGAATATTAAAACGCATTTGCGTTTGAGTTTTAGTTTTATGTAATCATCACTGTAATCAAGAATTCCTGTACAGCCGTCAATCAGCATTTCGCTGTTGCTGACTATTTCTATTCTGAAAGCAGTAATAAAATTATCCTGAGCCTCATCCGAACTGTTTTTAATGAGGTTCATCTTTTTTTGTTTTAAAGATTTGAATTTAAACTTTTTCCCCACGCCTTACACGCCCCCATACTTAAAGTTATGAAAACAAAGATTTAAACATTCGATTTTGATTTTGAGAATATAAATACATCAAGGTTACAAAATTCGGTTTGGACTGACGGGAGGAATTTATATGAACCTTAAAAAAGCTGCTGTACTTTCGGCGGCGCTCTTTTTTATGTTTGCTCTTTTGTTTAATCCGAAAGCCTCTACAGAGGGTGCGATAAAAGGTCTTTATCTGTGCGGCAGGGTTATTATACCTTCTCTATTCACATTCTGTATATGCGTATATATGATAATGAGAAGCAAAATAAAAATTTTTTCAAATTGTTATGCCGTTTTCCTGCTTTCGCTAATAGGCGGATATCCTGTTGGTACCGCCCTTACGGAAGAGCTTTACAGGGAGGGGCTCGTAACGAAAAAAGGCGCCGATATGATGCATTGCTGTTGTGTTAACGGAGGACCTGCATTTATAATAATTGCAGTGGGCTTGAATATGCTTGGCAGCCAACGTCTCGGAATTGCTCTGTTTATATGTCATATTCTCCCCTCCGTTTTGTTTATGCTTCTTTTACTGCCTAAAATAAGAAAAGAATCGGTTTCGGTAAACAATCTCCCGTCAAATTATCTGAATATAGGCGATTTGTTTACAGGCTGCGTGCGGGACGCCGCCGACTCGGTTATGGGTATCTGTTCATATGTTATTTTATTTTCCTGTTTAACACAACTTATGAACGGAAATCGTTTTCTCTCATCAGTTTCCTGTTTACTTGAAGTAACAAGTGCAGTCAAAGCACAAAAAAACATTTATTTAATAGAATTTTTACTTGGCTTTGCGGGAATCAGCATTTGGATGCAGGTATCGTCGGTTGCAGAAAAGAGCAAAATAAATTTCTTTACATTTGCCGCCTCAAGAATTCTGCACGGGTTACTTAGTATGTTATTTTTAAAACTTTATCTTATTGCTGCAAAACCGCAAATATCGGTTTTTTCAAGTATAAAAGAAAGACCGGATCTTACAGTTTCCGGCATAGAAACGGCAGTTTGCATTATGATACTCGGCGCAATTTTAATATTATCACTTGAAAACGAAAATAATTGTAGAAAGTCGATTAAAAATCTGTTAAAATAGAATACAATGACGGGAATCTCTAATGGAGTTGATATACTTGGCTAATTTTCTATTTAATAAAAAACTTGTTAAATCGTGTTCGTGGTGCGTATACGGTAAAAAATCTCACTTTACGGATGAAATTTTTTGCAAAAAGCACGGCGTTACCGATAATCGTGATTACTGCTCGGGTTATAAATACGACCCTCTTAAACGCAAACCTGATCTTAAAAAAGCAAAAACCGATTTCAAACCGGAAGATTTTAAGCTTTAATAAAACAAAAACGCTATGGAATTTAACGAAAAATTGCAGGAGCTGCGTCGGAGAAACAATCTGACACAGGATGAACTTGCCAAAAAAATCTTTGTTTCCCGCACGGCAGTTTCAAAATGGGAATCGGCAAGAGGATATCCCAGCATTGAGTCACTGAAGTCGATATCGGAATTTTTCCAATATCTTTTGCGCAGGATTTGCTATACTCGGATTTTCCCAAGCAATCGGGAGAAAAAGTCTTTTTAAGGTTGACAGAGACCTAATTATACTCGGCGGATTTTACATTGCTGTTATAGGCGTGTATTTACTGTTTGAAACGCTTGCGGTAAATTACAGACCCATTCTTATAAACGGGCATCTTGAAGCATCCTACCTTCTTCGACAACATTGCTTGTTATGTGCTTAATGCCGACAGCGTCTATAGAAATTCAAAAACGAATAAAAAATAAAACCCTCAATAAAGTTTCGGTTTTGCTGATTTTTACATTCACCGTTTTTATGGTAACGGCAAGATTTCTTTCAGGCGTCCACTGGACAACCGATATTATAGGCGGAATAATTTTAAGCGGTGCTTTTGTTTCATTTTTCTCTCTGCTAATATTTGATGACTAAAATGAGAATTTACATTTTTTGTAAGTTTTATAAATTATTTATGTGAAAATTGAAATTTATGAGCAAAATTTGAATTTTTTAGAGCTATTTTTTGAATAAATGCTTGACTTTTTATCTATATATGTATATAATATATGCATATCAGTTATCTGTAATTGATATATACCTTTTAGGGGTTCTGAGGAGAGGCTCTGTATATTTGCGGAAATTTTGTGTGCAGAGTCACTGAAAATCAAAACATCGGGTGTTCTTAAAACTTCACCCGATGTTTTTTGTGTTTATATAATTTATAACAAACCCGCATACCTATGATAAATAAGTATGCGGGTATTTTTAACACTCAGCGTTCTGCGGCTTCGTCAAGTTTTTTATTTCTGAAATACAGAGCCACATCTATTGAAATTTCTATGAAATTCAGCACATAGAAGAAAAAACTGAGAACAAATATAAAACCGCTTTTCGGCGTTACACCGAAAAATCCTACTGCTTCGATAATCTTTTTTGCTATTCCGCAGGCATAGCCGACAAGCAAAAAGACTTCAAAGAAAAGGCTTTTGCCCTTTGCTGTTCCGGAAATCCACGATTTTCTTATTGAAATCGGCCAGGAAAGACCGAAACAAAATATGGTGAGTGCTTCAAGTAAATCAACTATCATTTAAAATTAACTCCTCAAGTAAACGGAAATAATCCGCACTCAAAAACGGGTTCGGATTTATTTTCGTATGTCTATTATTTTTTTCTGCGATAATCGGGAAGAAGTTTAGGAGAAACAAGCTCGGTTTTTACTCCCGCAGCTTCTCTTTCGGCATCGAATTTCGAAATATGCTCAAGCGTAAGTTCGGAGAGTTTTGTATCTTTAGCCTTGCTTGCGGCATTCTTGCCTGCGGTTCTTCCGAAAACAATAATATCAAGCAAAGAATTGCCCATAAGGCGATTTCTGCCGTGAATTCCTCCGACTGCCTCGCCTGCAACATAAAGATTTTGAACACTTGTGCTCATACCGCTTACATCTATATCAATTCCGCCGTTCTGATAATGAAGTGTGGGATAAACCAATATAGGCTCCTTGCGGATATCAATACCGTAGCTTGCAAACATACGCATCATAGCAGGGATCCTCTTCTCGATAGTTCCCTCTCCGCCTATCGCCTCTATCATAGGAGTATCAAGCCATACTGCTTTTCCGCTGCCGGTGTCAACACCTTCATCACGGTCCGAGCATTCACGGATAATGGAAGCCGCCGCAACATCACGGGTCTCAAGCGGATGCATAAAGACCTTACCGTCACGGTTAATAAGCTTTGCGCCCAATGAACGGACTTTCTCAGTAACAAGCGCACCGAAAATCTGTGACGGGAATGCCGCACCCGTAGGATGATACTGAAGTGTATCGGCATAAAGAAGTTTTGCGCCTACTCTGTAAGCAAGAACGAGACCGTCCGCAGTAGCGCCGTAATGATTGGAAGTCGGGAAGCCCTGATAGTGCATACGGCCTGCGCCGCCCGTTGCAATAATAACGGTTTTGGCTCTTGCTACCATAAGCTCCTTGGTTTCCATATTCATAAGAACAGCTCCCGCTGCCTTACCTTCCTTATCAAGTATAAGCTCTATTGCAGAGGTGAAGTCAACAACCTTAATGCCCCTGTTTAAAACCTCGTCACGGAGCGTTCTCATTATTTCCGCACCGGAATAGTCCTTAGCGGCGTGCATACGTTTCCTGGAAGTTCCGCCGCCGTGGGTCGTTATCATTGTTCCGTCCGGCGCTTTGTCAAATTCAACACCGAGATCGTTAAGCCACTGGATTGCTTCGGGAGCATCGCAGACAAGTTTTGCAAGAAGCTCCCGTTTTGCGGCATAGTGACCGCCGCCGAATGCATCAACAAAATGTATTGCAGGAGAATCATTAGGCTTATCTGCAGCCTGTATGCCGCCTTCTGCCATCATAGTATTTGCATCGCCCATACGGAGCTTTGTTACTATCATAACGTTTGCCCCTGCATTGTCGGCCTCAATAGCGGCAGAGGTTCCTGCGCCGCCTCCTCCGATTATAAGAACATCGACATCGTATTTAACGTTATTTAAATCGATATCCGAAGCCTTTATTCTGCTGTGTGCTTCAAGCATATCGCAAAGCTCGTGAGGCACGTTTTCGCCTTTATTCGGACCGAATTCAAGAGTTTTAAATTCGCTCTTTTTATAATCGGGATGGTAAGCAGCGAGAAGATCATCCTTTTCCTGCGCTGTCATACGCTTAGGCTCATAAGCAATATTGGCTTCCCTTGCAGCCTCTACCGCAGCAAGCGACTCTTTAAATTCATTTGAATACATATATTACTCACTCCCCTTACTTTTCTATATCCCTGTTATTATAAAGTTCTTTGAGTTCATCTATGGGTTTATCCATAAGATCTTCTATAAGCTGTGTAAACGTGCCGTTATTTATTTCCTTAACCCTTTCTTCAAGGTGTTCGGATTTCGGCGCAAGATACTTTCCGTTAAGCCTTCTTGCAAGCATTGCAACCTGCGGATGCGAAATTCCGGCAGGGCAACGGGACGAGCAAACACCGCACATAACACAGTCAAACGATTCTTCTGCGCATTTATCATACTCGCCTCTTTGAGCATAAGCTATGTACTGCATAACGTTAAGTCCCTGTGTGCAGCTCTTTGTGCAGGCGTTGCAACCGACGCAGGCATAGATTTCAGGATAAAGCTGCATCATTATCTGCTCTGTGGGTTTTACTTTCTCTATATCATAGACCTGCTTAACAAGCGGAAAGAAGGGCAGCGTTGCAACATACATATCATTTTCTACCTTTGTCTGACAGGCAAGGCAGGTTTTAAGTTCTCTGTCACCTTTTATGCGGTAAATAGTAGCACAGGCACCGCAAAAGCCGTTGCGGCAGCCGCAGCCACGGACAAGCTGGTAACCTGCATATTCCATAGCTCTCATAATGGTGAGATTATCGGGAACGCTGTACTGCTTGCCGAAAAGGTAAACATTTACCATTTTTTCCATCAAAATATCCTCCTATCAGTACTCATCCGGAAGCTCTTCAAGCTCATCGCAGCGGAATACAGGACCGTCCTTGCAGACATATTTAGAACCTATATTGCACCTGCCGCACTTTCCTATACCGCACTTCATCTTAAGCTCCATAGTCGTATATACCTGAGTTTTATCAAAACCGAGTTCCAAAAGTCCTGCAAGTGTAAATTTAATCATTATCGGAGGTCCGCATAAAACTGCCGTTTTATCGGTTGAAAATCCGAGTTCTTTAACATAGTTCGGGACAAATCCGACGTGACCGTCCCATTCGGGCTGTTCACGGTCAATGGTAAGATAGACATTTACGCCCTCGTCATTAGACCATTCGTCAATAATTTCTTTATAGTCAACAAGATCCTGCATACTGCGTGAACCGTAAACTATGTCTATCTTGCCGTAACGGTCACGGTAGTGACGGCAATAGTTTATCACCGATCTAAGCGGAGCAAGACCTATACCGCCGGCAATAAACAATAAATCCTGACCCTTAAATTCCGTATCAACGGGGAAAGGTCTGCCGTACGGTCCTCTTATGGTTATTTGCTGTCCCACTTCCATTGAATGAAGCCACTCTGTAACACAACCGCATTTTTTAATGGAAAACTCCATAAATTCGGTGTTAGTCGGAGAAGAAGTTATAGAAAACATCGCCTCTCCTACTCCCGGTATAGAGAGCATCGCACACTGCCCGGGTTTATGTTCAAATGCCTTTTTACCGTCAGGTGTCACCACTCTGAAAGTTTTAACATCGGGAGTATCTATCCTGATATCGGTTACAACACCGACAACCGGAATAAGCGGTTCTTTCATATCGATCATCAGTTTTTACCTCCCAACTTTTTCATAACCTTTACAATATTCATCTGTATAGGACATTTTGAAAGGCATCTGCCGCAGCCTACGCAGGAGAATAATCCGTCATTATTAGTCGGATAATAAACAAGTTTATGCATAAAACGCTGACGAAAGCGCTCAAGCTGAGTAAGTCTCGGTTGGCCTGCCGACATCTTTGTAAAATCGGAATACATACAGGAGTCCCAACACCTGAAACGCTTAATTCCGTGACCGGTGTCAAAGTCCTTTATATCGTAACACTGACAAGTCGGGCATACGAAAGTGCAGGTGCCGCATCCGAGACAGGACTGAGAAAGTTCGCTCCATTCGGGAGCATTAAAAAACTGTGAAGTTTTGTCTTTACCGAAAGAGTCAGCCGAAAGATTTGCAAGCGGAAGTTTATCAAGACGCTCGTTTATAAGCTGCTTTTGCTCGTTTACGGCGCTGTCATCGGAGTCCCCGGTAAGAGCCTCAACTTTCTTAAGTAAAGCCTTGCCTTTTTCGGTTTTTGCGTCAAGGTAAAGCTCGTTTTCGGTTTTATAACACACAACATCGCCGTTTGGTGCTGACGCATCTATACCGAAAGTACGGCAAAAACAGGTCTCAGCCGGTTTTACACAGGCAAGCGACACTATAACTGCGTGTTCACGGCGGTTTTTATAATAGGTATCGACCGGTTCGGAAAGGAAAACTCTGTCAAGTATATCAAAGCTCCTTACATCACAGGCTTTAATTCCGAAAACAACGAAATCTTCGCATTCTTCCCTTGTATCTATAACCTCGACAAATTTACCCTCCGTCTTAAAATCCATAAGATTTTCGGTTTGCGGGAAGAAAAAGTCTTTAGGACTTCTCACCGTATTAAGGGCTTCGGAAAGTTTTTTCCCCTCCTGCCACTCTTCAAAAACAGCCCCTGCCTTACCGTCAACCGGAAGATAAAGTTTTTGGTTTTGTGAAATTGCTTTAAAGAGAGAATCAAGTTTATCAAGAGTTATCTTACGCATTGTTTTCTCCCCTTTCAACAGCTTCGCCGGGTTCTAAGTCATCGGTTGAATAATTTACTATCGGGGCACGGCTTCCGACTTCGGCGCCTGCCTGATAATCACCGTAAAATCCGTTGATATCTTTAATGAATTTACGGTTAAGCAAATGAAGCGGTATATGTTGAGGACAAACTCTCGAACATTCGCCGCAATCCGTGCATCTGCCGACGACGTGGAACGCTCTTATAATGTGGAACATTTTCTCTTCAAACGAGTTTGCCGCCGCTTTATTCTGGACTCCCGAATCGGGATTGTCAAAAACACATTTTTCGCAGGTGCAGGCAGGACATACGTCTCTGCAGGCATTACAGCGTATGCAGCGTGACAATTCGCTCTGCCAGAAAGCAAATCGCTCGTCGGGCGTCATTTTTTCAATAGCCTCGACCTCGTCAAACCTATTTGAATCAAGGACTTCTCCGTCTTTGCCTAAAAGCTCGTCATAAGCAACATGGCGCTTTGATTTACAATTAAGACAGCGTTCCTGCAAAAGTTCCGAGAAGGGTACGGTAACTGTCCCGTCATAAAGAGTATTTATTTCTATGTTGTCGCCGTTTTCACTGATTGAAGATATGCCGTCTGCTTTTTCTTTCATCTTTGAAACATCGACCATACCGTTACACATTATACCTACGGCATAGACCTTTTCCCTATCAAATCTGTGCTCGGTAAGAAGCTGATTAAAGCTGTATGTATCGCACGGTTTTAAGAAAACAAGCACCTTTTTATCGGACTCAGCGGTTTCTTTGATAAGATATTTTGAAAAATTCGCTCCGCAAAAATCGCCCCAAACAAGCTCTTTTTCAAGTTGTTCGGTTGATGTGAAAACAGCGGGGGTTATATCGTAATCAAACTCGCCTTTTTTCCAGGCAAGTGCTCTGTCAACAGTGCCGTTATCAAACAATTCCTTTGCCTTTGAAAGAAGGTCTTCACGCTTTATTTCTTGCATCTTAAGTCCTCCAATCTCTTGTTTTCTCCGAGAGCCGCAACGGTTTTGGCAAAATCATTCATTGTTGCCGCAAACTTAGCTCCCTCTGCGGCACTGACCCACTCAACACGGGTTCTTTCTTTTTCTATACCAAGATAATCAAGCATAGAGAACAGCAGCGCCATACGTCGTCTTGTATAATAATTACCTGATGTATAATGACAGTCTCCGGGATGACATCCGCAGAGTATCACACCGTCCGCTCCTCTTTGGAACGCTCTTAAAATAAACATAGGGTTAACCCTGCAAGAGCACGGAACACGGATTATTTTTACATCAGCCGGATAATTAAGGCGGTTGTTTCCTGCAAGGTCGGCTCCGGCATAAGAGCACCAATTGCAACAAAATGCCACTATAAGAGGCTTATATTCGTTTACTTGCATATTGCGTCTACCTCCGCCATAATCTGTTTATTCATAAAGCCCTTAAGGTCCATAGCGCCAGACATACAGGCAACCGTACAAGCTCCGCAGCCCTGACAAACCGCTTCGTTGACAACTGCCACTCTGCGAACCTTTGTAGTTCTGTCGGGCATTCTGAATTCCTTATTAACATAAGAAATTGCACCGTAAGGACATACCTTTTCACAGGTTGAGCAACCGTTACACATCATTTCATCCGAATGGGCAACACAAGGATTACCCATAAGCTTATCCTTACACAAAAGCCCGATAACCTTTGATGCGGCAGCCCCCGCCTGAGAAACAGTTTCCGGTATATCCTTCGGACCCTGACAGGTTCCCGAAAGGAAAACGCCTGCTGTGGGGCTCTCCACCGGACGGAGTTTCGGATGAGCCTCGGTAAAGAAATCATTCGTGTCCATACTTGCCGTAAGCATAGTCGCAAGAGGACGTGCTGATTTATCCGGTTCGATAGCGGCGGCAAGAACGACAAGGTCAGCATCTATATGGAGCTGCTTGCCGTAAATAAGATCCGATGCCTGAACCTTGAGTTTACCGTTTTCGGGTGAAACTTTACCGACCATACCTTTTATGTAATGAACGCCGTATTCTTCAACCGCTCTGCGATAAAATTCATCAAAGTTTTTGCCCGGTGTACGGACATCAATATAGAAAACATAAACCTCAGTATCGGGATATTTGTCTCTTATCAGCATAGCGTGCTTAGCGGTATACATACAGCATATCTTCGAGCAATATTCCTTACCTTTTTCACTGCAAGCCTCGCATCTTGAACCTACGCACTGAACGAATACTATTGTATGCGGATGTTCGCCGTCCGACGGGCGAAGCAGAGTGCCTCCCGTAGGTCCTGCGGCGTTCATAAGACGTTCAAGTTCAAGCGATGTTATGACATCCTTAGACTGTGAATATGCAAATTCATCAAACTTTTCTACGGAAATCGGATTAAATCCGGTTGCAACAACAATTGCGCCGTATTTTTCCTCAACAAATTCATCTTTTGCCTCATAATCTATAGCGCCGGCAGTACATACCTTCGAGCATACGCCGCACTTGCCGGTTTTAAGTTTTGTGCAATAGTTAGGGTCAATAGTTGCAACTTTCGGAACAGCCTGAGCGAACGGAATATAAACTGCGTGACGGGTATCCATTCCGAGATTAAACTCGTTGGGAACGTTTCTTTGAGGACATTTTTCCGTACAAAGTCCGCAGCCTGTGCACACATCTTCCTTTACATATCTTGCTTTTTTCTTAATAGTTACATCAAAATTTCCCACGAAACCTTTTACCTGTGTAACTTCGGAATAGGAAAATATTCTTATTTTATCGTTCTGAGCAACATCCACCATTTTAGGGGTTAGTATACAGGCGGCGCAGTCAAGCGTGGGGAAGGTTTTATCAAGCTGAGCCATTTTGCCGCCTATAGTAGGCTTGGTCTCAACAATATCAACCGGAAATCCCGCATCTGCTATATCAAGAGCGGTCTGTATCCCCGCAATTCCTCCGCCTATAACAAGGGCTCTTTTAGTTACGGGCGACTCTCCCGGCGTCAACGGTGCGTTAAGATTTACCTTTGCCACCGCAGCCTTTGCGAGTATTATTGCCTTTTCGGTTCCTATCGGCATTTCTTTATGTACCCACGAGCACTGTTCTCTTATATTTGCTATTTCAACCATATAAGGATTAAGACCTGCCGCAGCCGCCGTTTTACGGAAGGTTGCCTCGTGCATACGTGGAGAACACGAGCACACCACTATTCCTGTAAGCTTGTGTTCCTTAACAGCCTCGATTATCATATTCTGACCTGCCTGTGAACACATATACTGGTAGTCTGTGGAGAAGACTACGCCGGGTTCTGACTTAATAGCCTCTGCAACCGCCCTGACATCTACCGTGCCTGCAATGTTTGTGCCGCAGTGGCAAACAAATACGCCTATTCTCTGCATATTATCTTCTCCTTTCTATTTAGAATACTTTCTCATTGCGCTGACTATTGCCTGCTGGGGAATTTCGTCATTCACCTTTTCGGGAATGTCATTTGCCGTCATATGGTTATTTCCCTTTTGTCTTATAACTTCAAGCCTTACCGCTTCTATAATTTTAGCAGGTTCAACGCCTCTGGGACAGCGATCCACACAGGCAAAGCAGGAAAGACATTTATATACAGACTCAGATTTCATAAGGGTTTCAATATCGCCGTTTTCCACCATATAAACAAACTGATGGGGATGATATTCCATTTCGTCATAAGACGGGCAGGTTCCCGAACATTTGCCGCAACGCATACATTTAAGCGGATTTACTCCGCTTGCTCTTACTATCTGCTCTTTTAAAAGCTCAGCTTTGTTAGGCATACTGTTCCTCCTTTACACCGAGCGCTTCTGCCAACAGTTCGGTGAAATACACAACCGGTATATTACTGCCGTTGTGAACTAAATTATACTTACATAACGGACATGCAGTTACCGCAAGTTCTGCACCGTGATTTTCTGCGCTGATTGTGACCGCATTGCTTTTTTTCTTTGCAAGTTCGGGTTCTTCAAGCGCAAGATAACCTCCGCAGCACTCGTTTCTGTACGGATATATCACAGGTTCTGCGCCCAGCGCTCTTATGAATTCTTCCATAACCTTCGGATTTTCCGGGTCGTCAAACCCCATAACCTTCGAAGGGCGCAGCAAGAGACATCCGTAATAAGCCGCAATTTTTCTGCCTGTAAGCGGATTTACTGCTTTTTCTTTTATTTTATCAAATCCGATGACATCACGGAGAAGTTCAAAATAGTGCATAACTTTTGTCTCGCCGCCGTAAGGCTCTCTCTTTTCCTTATCCTGGGCAAGGTAAAGGTTAACCCTGTTTTTAAACTCCTCGTCATTTAATATCTGATGATTTGTTTGCTTAATAACATTATGGCAGGCTGAGCACACCGTAACAAGCGGACGGTTTTCTTCTTTTGCGGCAATAAGAGCACGAACACTTGAAAGCTTTGAAGCTATCTCGTCCCTATTGCTTGAAAACACGCCGCCGCAACACTGCCAATTTTCTATCTCACAGAGTTCTACACCTAAAATTTCGGCGCATCTGCGGGCATAGAAATCAAGCTGTTTTGCTTTTGTACGAAGAGTGCAGCCCGGAAAATAGCTGACTTTCATTGCTTACCTCCGATTATACCATTTCTTCCGGATGGAAGACTTCATCAAATTTTTCTGCCGTAAGGAATCCGAGTTCAACACAGGCTTCCTTTAAAGAAATATTGTCTTTAAATGCCTTTTTAGCCGTCTTTGCAGCATTTTCATATCCGATATACGGATTGAGAGCCGTAACCAACATAAGAGAATTATGAAGGTTATGATGCATCTTATCCTTATTTGCGGTAATTCCGACAGCGCAATTATTATTGAAAGAAACAACCGCTTCTGCAAGAAGTCTTGCGGACTGAAGGAAATTGTATGCTGTAACCGGCATAAATACGTTAAGTTCAAAGTTGCCCTGTGAAGCCGCCATTGAAACGGCAACATCATTTCCCATAACCTGAACCGCAACCATAGTTACAGCCTCGCACTGTGTAGGATTAACCTTGCCCGGCATTATCGAAGAACCCGGCTCATTTTCCGGAATATGTATTTCTCCGAGTCCGTCTCTCGGACCTGACGCAAGCCAGCGAACATCGTTTGCTATTTTCATCATATCGCAGGCGGTTGCCTTTATTGCGCCGTGCGCAAAAACTATCTCATCCTTTGATGTGAGTGCGTGGAACTTATTCGGAGCGGTAACAAAAGGTTTTCCCGTAAGCTCCGAAACTTTTGCGGCAACAAGCTCGGAAAATCCTTTCGGTGCGTTAAGGCCTGTACCTACCGCCGTTCCGCCGAGAGCAAGCTCATAAAGCGGTTTTACAGCCGTTTTAAGCAGCTCAACATCACGCTCAAGGCTTGATCTCCAGCCTGATATTTCCTGGCTGAATTTAATAGGCGTTGCGTCCTGAAGATGCGTTCTTCCCGACTTAACTATTCCCTCATTTTCAGTCTCAAGTTTCTTAAATGTTTCTATTAAAAGGCTCAGTGCGGGTATAAGTTTATCTTCTATTGCTATTACTGCGGAAATATGCATTGCCGTAGGGAATGTGTCGTTAGAAGACTGGCTCATATTTATATCATCGTTCGGGTGGCAAAGCTTTTCACCCGCTATCTGATTTGCACGGTTTGCTATTACCTCATTTGCGTTCATATTAGACTGTGTGCCGGAGCCCGTCTGCCAAACAACAAGCGGAAAATGACCGTTAAGCGAACCGGAAATAACTTCATCGCAGGCTTTACTTATTGCAGAAAGCTTTGACGCCGTCATTTTTTCCGGTCTCAGCTCTGCATTTGCCAAAGCAGCCGCTTTCTTAAGTATACCGAATGCGTGGGTTATTTCCCTCGGCATAGTTTCTATATCAACGCCGATTTTAAAATTTTCGTGGCTCCTTTGAGTTTGAGCAGCCCAAAGCCTGTCTGCAGGAACCTTCACTTCTCCCATAGAGTCATGCTCTATACGGTATTCCATTATTACTGCACTTCCTTAAATATCAAGATTATCGATAACTTCTTTTAAAGTTGCCGCACTCTTTTGGAGTTTTAAAACTTCTTCATCCGTAAGAGAAACATTTACTTTACCTCTTACGCAGTTATTACCTATAAGGTTAAGCGTGCTCAGGCAGACGTCATCAATTCCGTACTCACCGTGCATCATTGTGGAAACGGTCATAGTTGTATCCATACATCCGAGCAGACATTTGCATATATGACATACAGAAACCGAGACCGCATAGAAGGTAGCACCCTTGCGGGCAATAACTCTTGCTCCCGATTTCCTTACATACTGTTCTATATCATTAAGGTCAAGAACAGGATTTTCAATTCCCGGAGTGCTCATAAGGTTTTGACATTGATTTATGGGAACATTTGAAATGTTCGCTACCGACCACGGAATGAACGAAGAATCTCCGTGTTCGCCGAAAACATATGCATGAACATTACTCTGGCTTATATTATAATATTCGGAAAGCCTTGAACGCAGACGAGCCGTATCAAGAATAGTTCCGGAGCCTATTATTCTGTTTTCGGGTATGTCGGAATATTTACAGAACGTATATGTCAGTATATCAACAGGATTGCTTACTATTATGTATGTTGCATCGGGAGCATATTTTGTTATCTCAGGTATTATTGATTTGGTTATATTAACATTTGTTTGAGCAAGCTCAAGTCTTGTCTGACCGGGCTTTCTTGCTATTCCCGACGTTAATATAACAATGTCGGATCCTTCAGCATCACGATAGTTGCCGGCATAAACCGAGGATGCGCTGCAAAACGGAGTACCCTGCCTGATATCAAGCGCTTCTCCGAGGGCTTTTTCGTTATTTATATCGATCATAACGATATCCGAAGCAATGCCCATAACCGTAAGCGTATAAGCTATTGTTGAGCCTACGCTGCCTGTTCCGATAATTGAAATTTTGTTCATAATACACCTTCCATATTACATTTTCTTACATATTATAACACAGCTTGACCGATTTGTGAACTATAACTTTTATATATCGGTATTCTATTTATCGATATACCCTGTTTCGATTTCCTTTGAAGGAATAATATCATAAAAAATCGGCGTGTAAAACAATCTTGAAACCTTATTCAAATCTTCAGTTTGCGTCAGTATCCACATCAGCTTTGTAACGCAAGCCTCAGAAGTCATATCAAACGATTCAAGTATCCTGTATTTTTCCAGACTATACCCCACTTCATATACCGACAGATCCGTTCCTTCCCTTTGCACCTGGGTGGTCATAACAATTATTTTTCCTCTTTCTGCGGCTTTAAAAACTGTTTCTTTAAAACTGCCGTATCCCGGCAATCCGCCGACTCCGAACGCTTCAATAACAACCGCTTTATGATTATCGACAGCGTACTTAAAAAATTTTTCATTCATTCCCGGCGTGAGTTTTATTATGCAAACGTTTGGATCAAGCTTTTCGTAAAAAATTGTATTTTCGGCAACCGGTCTGTAATATACCTTGAGCGAATTGTTAAGAACCGATGCGACAGGCGGATAATTCGGACTCGAAAAAGCCTCAAAACTTTTTGAACGAACCTTTTTTGCCCTGTTTGCGATAAGAACACTTCCGCCGAATACCACAAGTATGCCGGAAAGCGACGAAGAAGCGCATATAAAGCTATCGATAAGGTTTTGCTTTGAATCGGTAGTATCAAATCCTATCGGTTTCTGCGCTCCCGTTATAACTATCGGCTTTGTGCTGTTTTGAATAAGATACGAAAGTGCACAAGCCGTATAGGCAAGCGTATCGGTGCCGTGGGCAATAACGAAACCGTCATATTTATCATAGTTTTTTTGAATTTCCGAAGCTATTTGCTGCCAATGCCCGGGCGTAACATTTGTGCTGTCAAGGGTAAAAAGCTGAATTTCATCAACCGAGCAAAAATCACAAACCTGCGGAATATATGACAAAAGCTGTTTTGCACTGAGGGCGGGAGAAAGCGACCATCCTGTGAGCTCCGAAGCTATAGTTCCGCCGGTGCCGATAAAAAGAATTTTTTTCATAAGTATTCACATCCCATAGTATTGTAACATATGTCCAACCGATTTTTCAAACAAGAATGCATACAAAAAAGGCGCCGCTTAAAAAACTTTAAGTTTTTTGCGGCGCCTTTTTATCGGCTTGTCAGTGAGCGGTAACCGAGGTATCAACGCTATTGCTCTCGGTATCCCTGAAGAGAAGAGATATACACCATATTGCCGCCAGAGCAATAATAACATATATTATTCTGCTTATAACTGCGGCCTGACCGCCGAATATCCATGCGACAAGGTCAAATTTAAACAGACCTACAAGACCCCAGTTAATGCATCCGATTATTGAAAGTGCAAGGCATATTTTATCAAACACATTCATCACTCCTTTTCCTCCTTTTTTCTATTATGCTCAAAAAATTTTGCAAAATTCCCAAAACAAGCTTTTTAATACAAAGCGTCCATCGGCTGTTGCCGACAGACGCTTTGCTTTAAGAAAATCTGATTCCCGAATTACTTCATGCTGTTTTCATAGGATTCGATCATTTTCTTTACCATCTGTCCGCCGATAGAACCGGCCTGTTTAGAGGTAAGATCGCCGTTATATCCCTGCTTAAGGTTTACGCCAACCTCGTTAGCAGCCTCCATCTTAAAGCGATTGAGTGCGTCCTTAGCTTCGGGTACTACATTCTTAGCCATTCGTTTTCACTCCTTTAATTGTTTTTGCGCTTGCAACTATATTGTGTGACGCAAAAAATATATTATTAAAGGAAAATTATGTGGTATTTTGAAAAAATTTCTGAAAGCGTATTATTTTTTAAAAATTCTTTTTTCATATGCAACGACAAATATCCGACCGCCTGTAAGCGGTCGGATATTCTAATCGAACCTCGCTTTAATTAAAGTGCAGGGAAATCCACAAAACCAAACACTTTTTGCTGAGTTCGATATTTATTTCAAGCCCGGAGCAGTAGGGACTCCAAGGTATGAAATTCAAAATTATAAAAGATTGATCAAAAAATCTGCAACACCCTCACCCATTGACATAACGGTTCTTGTAAGTCTTGCGGATGAAGCGGCAACGGCATCAAACGATGCTCCCCTGCAGACAACAAACAAATTTTCAAATTCATTTGTCATCGTTGTTTCAATCGGAATACCGTAAGGCTTTTCAAGTTCACCCGAAGCGCAGTTTGATACTCCGTGACTGTCAAGTGAATGGTCTGCAATCGCAATATACTTTTTATTATCCTCTATTCCCTTTAAAATATCTTCGTAAGTCAAGACATATTTCCCCTTAAGGTGATAGTCTTCCCTTACACTGAGCATCGGAAAAATTTTTATTATTCCGTAATCCGAAAGATCTTTTTCGCTTTGTAAGTATTTAAAGTATTGCCGCCTTTTATTTAAGCGGAATTCTTATTTCCCACTCGAAACCGTCATCATCCATATTTTCGGGATATACCTCAACATTCGGCATATCGGTTCTTCGAGTGAGATCTGCCGACGGAAGCCAGTCATATATTATCTTTGCATAAATTCCGGCAACATAGGTATCGTCCGTATCCGTAAGGGTGAAAACAGCCCAGTCGCAAGCCGGGAGAGTAACGGTTTCAAGTCCGTCGATTTTGCAATCGGATTTTGTTTTGGCACCTATGGTACACTTAACTGAAGAATCATCCGTATTATCATAAAGAGCGTATAACTTGCCATCCGACGAGAATGGTATTATTTTCTCATCTGCCGACTGCTCGTAAAACTTCGACCAAACCGCCTCGCAGCAATCGGTATCATTGACATCGGAACTGCCTTGAAAACCCGTAATATGAATTTTTTCCGTAGATATTATTTTTATCGGTATAGTTTCCATTCCCGTTGCCATAAGTTCAAAGGACGGCTTTGAGAGTATATCAACGGTGCTTTTTCCTTTCTTAAGAGCAGACGGTGAAACACCGTGCACAGCCTTAAAGGCTGTTGTAAACGCCGACGGGCTTGAGTAACCGTATTTTGAACTCAAATATGTTATATCCGCATTATCGCATCTCATTATCTCACAAGCCGCAACGGATAATTTCCGCCGTCTTATATATTCACCGACCGGCATTCCCACAACAAAGGTAAAAATACGCCTGAACTCATATACGGAAAGACCCATAATTTTTGCAAGACTTTCATAACTTATTTCTTCTGTCAAATGAGTTTCGATATAATCGATAACTTTATTCATACTTTTTATACTGTTATAAATAAAAATCACCTCTTGAGAGTTTACCGAAAAGTTGATTATAGTTTCTATATTACGGTAGTATTATAACATCATTATTTCTTAATTGCTTTATATTTTTTGCACACTTTGATATATTTTTTTATCTTTTTACTGTTTTTCAATATATTTTACATAAAATTACCAATTCCGATTATATAAATAAAAAAACATCCTTACCGCAAATGCGGTAAGGATGTTTTTTGGTGAAGACGAGTGGACTTGAACCACCGACCCCCTGCATGTCAAGCAGGTACTCTAACCAGCTGAGCTACGCCTTCATAAATATTTAACTGTTTAAATAATGATATCATAAAAAATACAACATTGCAATCTTTTTTTATTAAGTTAAGTGCCAAGCTGTAAAAATCATATAAATTCTATATAGGATTTTAGGGGGAAGCGTTTATGTTATTTGATATGTTTTTTAAGATTTTTTCAAATATTTTTTATTTCGTACTTCATGTTACCGGTGCAGGTTCTTTTCCCCCTCCGCTGAGCGAAAAAAAAGAGGCGGAATTACTTGACAGATACTATAACGGTGATATGGAAGCCAAAAATGAACTTATAGAACACAACCTAAGACTTGTTGCGCACATAGTAAAAAAGTATTACAGTGCCGGGGGTTCACAGGATGATCTGATATCCATAGGAACTATTGGTCTTATAAAGGCTGTGACAACATTTAATTCCGGCAAGGGCATACGGCTTGCAACTTATGCTGCCAGATGCATTGAAAATGAAATACTGATGTATTTCAGAAATCAAAAAAAAACTGCACAGGATGTTTATATAAGCGACCCTATTGACACCGATAAGGACGGCAATGCCTTGACGCTTATCGATGTTATAGCCGATGACTTTGATGTTGAAGAAGAAATTGAGAAAAAAATCAAGCTTCAAAAATTAAAAAAAATAATATTTACTGCTCTTGACGACAGAGAGAGACAGATAATCTTTATGCGTTATGGATTAAGCGGAAGAAAAGAACTGACACAGCGTGAAATTGCTTCGAGGCTCGGCATTTCAAGAAGTTATGTTTCTCGGATAGAAACAAGTGCACTTAAAAAGCTGCGCTGCAAGTTTCAATGAAATTCAGGGTTGCAGAGAATTCAAAATTCTTTACAACCCTGTGAAATATGAGTTATTTTTCAATTACTGCTTTGCCGCCGTCAACCGTATCTGCCGTGACGGTAATTTTTTTGATTTCAGGGTCAGACGGAGCCTCAAACATTAAATTCTGTAAAACTCCTTCTATTATCGAGCGCAGCCCTCTCGCCCCGGTCTTGTTTTCGATGGTTTTATCGGCTATTCTTTCAAGTGCGTCATTATCGAAACTCAATTCTATACCGTCCATCGCAAAGAGAGCCTTATATTGCTTTATCACCGAGTTCTTCGGTTCTGTCATTATCCTTATGAGAGTAGGTTTATCCATACCGGTAAGGGAGGTTATGACAGGCAATCTTCCCACAAGTTCGGGTATCATACCGAATTTTACAAGGTCCTGATGGGTTGCGGCTTTTGCAAAATCAAAAGCTTCCGAACTTTTCGGCGACTTGATTTGTGCTCCGAAACCTAAACTGCTTCCGCCGAGACGGCGTTCGATAACCTTCTCAATACCGTCAAAAGCGCCGGCGCAAATAAAAAGAATATTTGTTGTATCAATCTGTATAAATTCCTGCTGCGGATGCTTTCTGCCGCCCTGAGGAGGAACGTTTGAAACAGTACCCTCAAGAATTTTAAGCAGAGCCTGCTGAACGCCCTCTCCGCTTACATCTCTTGTTATAGAAGCGTTTTCGGATTTTCTTGCGATTTTATCGATTTCGTCAACATATATGATTCCGTGCTCTGCACGCTCGATATCATAATCTGCAGCCTGAATCAATCTTAAGAGAATGTTTTCAACATCCTCTCCCACATATCCCGCTTCTGTCAGGGTGGTAGCGTCCGTTATAGCTATAGGCACATCGAGAATTCTTGCAAGGGTTTGAGCAAGCAATGTTTTCCCGACACCTGTAGGACCGAGCATAAGGACATTGCTCTTGCCGAGTTCAACATCACCGTCAACACTTTTATAAATACGCTTATAGTGGTTATAAACGGCTACAGAAAGAGTCTTTTTTGCATCTTCCTGCCCTATTACATATTCGTCAAGCTTTACTTTGATCTCCATAGGGGTCGGCAAATTCACATCATTTGACTTTTCTTTTTTGCCTTGCTTAGGTTCATCGCCAAATAAAAGCGAGTTGCAAAACTTAACGCAACTGTCGCATATATATACTCCCGGTCCCTCTGCAAGACCCGCAACTTCGTCCTGCGTTTTACCGCAGAACGAACAACGAATCTTTTCCTCTTTATCCTTAGGCATTGCTTACCTCTTATCTTTTTGTTATTACCTTATCAATAAGGCCGTAATCAGCGGCTTCCTTAGCTGACATAAAGTTATCACGGTCTGTATCACGCTCTATTTCTTCAAGCGGACGGCCTGTTGCTTCGGCAAGGATGTAATTTATATTGCTGCGAATCTGTTTTATATGATTTGCGTGAATTAAAATATCCGCCGCCTGACCTTCTGCCGAACCGAGCGGCTGATGTATCATTATCTCACTGTTAGGAAGCGCATATCTCTTTCCCTTTGCGCCTGATGCTAAAAGGAACGCACCCATACTTGCAGCCATACCGATACAAATTGTGCTTACATCGCATTTAATATACTGCATAGTATCATAAATTGCCATACCCGCGGAAACGGAGCCGCCGGGGCTGTTGATATAGAAATTGATATCTTTATCGGGGTCCTGACCCTCAAGGAACAGCAACTGAGCCACTATTATGCTTGCGGACGCATTGTCGACCTGATCGTTAAGCATTATTATACGGTCATTCAACAGCCTTGAAAAGATATCATAAGAACGCTCTCCACGGCTGGTCTGTTCAATAACATAAGGTACTAAATTCATATCCATAGCAATTACCTCCTATATCAAATTATTAACGAACAATAAAAATTATAAACAAATTTACCGATTATTTTTCTTCGGTTGTTGCAGTTGCCTTTTTAGCGGCAGTCTTTTTAGCTGCGGTTTTCTTTGCAGCAGGCTTTTCAGACTTATCTTCTGATTTTTCCGCTGTTGCCTCTGTTATTACGGCAGACTCCTTAACGAGGTCTATAGCCTTGCCTACCTCAATATCCTTTTCTATCTCTGCCTGCGGTATAACTGCCTTTACTTTGTCTGCATCAACACCGTAATTCTCGGCAAGTTTCTTATACTCTGCTTCAACAGCCTCGGCGTCTGCCTTGATGTTTTCAAGCGAAGCTATCTTTTCAAGCGCAAGACGGTACTTAACCTGCATCTCGGCCTGAGGACGGAAGGTCTTCTTGAACTCATCTATGTTGCTGTTTGTATACTTAAGATAAAGATCAAGATTCATACCCTGACTCTGAAGCCTGTATGCAAATTCTTCAACGCTCTGATTAAGACGGCTTTCAAACATAGCCTCGGGTATTTCTCCCTTTATACCGTCAACTATCTGCTGTACAAGCCGGTTTTCAACAGCTTCGTCTGCCGCCTTGTTTTTGCGTTCAAGAGCTTTTTTCTTGATATCGGCTTTAAGTTCCTTTAAGGTGTCGAATTCGCTTACATCTTTTGCAAAATCATCGTTAATTTCGGGGAGCTCACGAACCTTTATTTCGTGGAGCGCAATTTTAAACACGGTTTCTTTACCTGCAAGCTCTTTTGCGCCGTAATCCTCGGGGAAAGTAACTGTTATTTCAAAATTATCGCCTATGTTCTTGCCGATAATCTGATCCTCAAATCCGGGAATAAATGTATTTGAACCGAGTTCCAAGGTCTGACCCTCTGCCTTACCTCCTTCGAAAGCCTTGCCGTCGACAAATCCTTCGTAATCGATAATAACACTGTCACCTTTTTTAGCCGCTCTGTCCTCAACAGAGATCATTCTTGCATTTCTGTCTGCCATAGCGGAAAGTTCGGCATTAACCTCTGCTGCATCAACCTTTACGGGCATTCTTTCTGCCTTAAGGCCTTTGTATTCGCCGAGTTCTATTTCGGGATATGTGGTGACGGAAACTTTAAAATCAACACCGTCTTCTTTGTTTATCGAAACAAGCTCAAAATCCATCTTGTCCTCAATTGTTTTAAGACCTGATTCCTTTATTGCTTCGTCAACCGAATCGCTGTATATAAGATTTAAGGCATCCTCGTAAAATACCTCAACGCCGTAATAAGTTTCTATCATATGAAGCGGCGCCTTGCCCTTACGGAATCCGGGAACATTTATCTTCTTACCGTTTCTTTTATAGGCTTCCTTAATCGCTTCACGAAACTTCTCGCCGTCAATAGTGATTTCCAGCTGATACCTGTTTGTTTCAAGTTTTTTAGTGTCTTTTAAACTCATATTTCATACCTCCGCACAAATTGCATTCTATTATATCACAAACAAAATACAATTTCTACTAAAATTTATATTTTTCTTAAAATTATTTGTTTTTAACAAGCGATGAAACGCAAATCGGAGAAAAATCAATACAGTCGCAGGATACTATATGCGTTCTTATTCCGCCGTAGGAGCTGAGGGATTTATTAAAACCGCTGCCGTGTATATGTCCGTAAAACACATCCTCAACCCCGTAGGATACAAGCAATGAGTACAATTCTTCACTTACAAAATCTCCGTAAGCAAAGGGATAATGGAGAAAAACAACAAGTTTTCCGCCAAGGCGTTTTCCTTCATCCAACGACATTTTAAGCCTGCCGCATTCACGCTTTATGACCTTAATATCTTTATCTCCCGTACCGTCATACAGCCATCCTCTTGTTCCGCAAACCGAGATACCGTCAATCAAAAAGGCATTATTAAAAAGGATTTTTATGGTGTTAAATGAGTTTTTCTCTAAAAATTCATTTATCTTGGTAACGGTGCTCCACCAAAAATCGTGGTTTCCTTTCGCTATGATCTTATTTCCCTTTAAAGAATTTATAAACTCAAAATCCGGTGCCGATTCATCAAGTTTTAAAGCCCACGAAATATCTCCGGGTATAATAACGGTATCGTCATTTGAAATCATCCTGTTCCAATTTGCCCTAATTCTGTCGGTATAATTGTCCCAACCTTTAAATATATTCATAGGTTTGTCCGCACCGAAAGGCAGGTGAAGGTCTGAAATGGAATAAATTGACAAAAAACGTTTCAACTCCTTTTGCATAATCTTTTTTAAGATCGCAAATAATAACTGCGGCATAAAGCTTATGCCGGAAAGGATGATAAAAATGTCAGATTGCAAAACAGAGAACTGCATAAATTGCAGCGTTAAAAACTGTGTTCACCACACAAGAGAAAACACCTGTGCGGCAGGTTGCATCAATGTAGGAAACAGCACTGCTTGCTCTTGCAGCGAAACCTGTTGTGACACCTTCAAGTCGAGAGACTGATCTTTTTATCAATCTTGAAATTATCCGGCTTAAAATACCCTTAAGCCGGATAATACTTTTTATATGTTAAATGTTTAAATACTTTTTTACTGCGTCATACATACCGTCTGTACCGTATACATCGTTAAATCTTGCCTCAGCGCCGAAAAGTGTCTTGATAGGATCGGGAATTTCGGTATCGGTAAGCTTTGAAAGAAGTTTGATATTTTCAAATTCATCTTCCGAAGGCGCACTTCCTATTCCTTTAAGCACATTACCTGCAAATTTATAAGGAGATGCGGTTGATGCTATTACAACCGGCGTATCGTCTCCCGTCTCGCTCAGATATCTGTTATAAACATTAACTGCAACAGCCGTATGAGTATCGCAAAGATAACCGTATTGCTTAAAGGTTTCGCCTATGGTTTTAAGGGTCTCACCATCGTCGCAGCAACCGCCGAAGAAAACAGACTGAAGCCTTTCTTTAACATCATTTGAAACCGTAAATCTGCCTTTTTCGGAAAGCTCGGTCTGAAGTGCAGAAACATAGTCGCTGTTATTTTTGCAAGCCTCAAAGAGCATACGCTCAAGATTGCTTGAAATAAGAATGTCCATAGACGGCGAAACGGTTGTGTGGAACTTTCTGTTGCGGTCGTAAATACCGGTGTTGATAAAATCCGTAAGAACATTATTCTCATTCGAAGCACATATAAGTTTTGCTATCGGAACTCCCATTTTCTTAGCATAATAGGCTGCAAGAATATTTCCGAAATTGCCGGTGGGTACCGCAACATTAAAGCCTTGTTCAAGGTTTTCGTTCTTTTCCCTAAGATCGCAATACGCAGAAACATAATAAACTATCTGCGGAACAAGCCTTCCCCAGTTTATTGAGTTTGCCGATGAGAACTGCATACCGTTTTCGTTTAAGATTTCCTTAAATGCGTTATCGGTAAATATTTTTTTAACTCCCGATTGCGCATCATCAAAATTGCCCTTAATCGAGCAAACGTGAACATTATTTCCCTTTTGAGAATCCATCTGAAGCTTTTGCATCTTACTTACGCCGTTTTCAGGATAAAAGACTATTATTTCGGTGTTTTCAACATCTTTAAAACCTTCAAGCGCAGCCTTTCCGGTATCCCCCGAAGTGGCTACTAAAATAACGGTTTTTTTGCCGCTGCCCTCTTTATTCGCAGCCGTTGTAAGGAGGAAAGGAAGTATTTGAAGCGCAAGGTCTTTAAATGCGCAAGTGGGTCCGTGCCAAAGTTCGAGAATATGTTTCCCGCTCTCAAGGGTATGGAGCGGAGCAGGCAAATCACGGTCAAAGTTCCCCTTATATGCGCCTTTAACGCACCTGTCAAGCTCTTCATCGGAAAAATCCGTAAGAAAATACTTAAGTATATATTTTGCTCTGCCCACATAATCAAGTTTTGACAATTTATTAAAATCATCGCCGCTTAGTTTAGGAACACTTTCGGGAACAAAAAGTCCGCCTTCTTTTGATATTCCGTGTGCGATAGCATATGATGAGTTTACTTTAAGAGAAGAGTCTCTTGTGCTTATATAATTCATTTAACATTCCCCCGTCTTTTATTACATCCAATAGAGACAAAACGCCGTTTAACATCTGAAAAATTTTAAATTTTTGTGCTTTATCGGACGATTCAGACCCAAAATCACTCGTTTTAAGATGCAAAGCAGTTTTGTTCTTATTCATTTATTTGATACGAGCAAAAAAATTTGCTGCATTTTGATAAAAAATGTCGTCAAGCAGCGACCGAGAAAAACCTTTTGCCAACATATACTCATAAAGCGCAGGTATTTTGGTTATATCGGACATTTCCTCAGGCATTTCACAGCCGTCAAAATCCGTACCTATCGCCACATACCTATGAAGTCCCAAATCAAGCAAATGCGAAATATTTTTATAAAAATTCTCAAATATGTCTCCGCCTAAAAACTCACTGTAAAGACATACTCCGATTATTCCGCCTTTTTGTGCGAGCAATTTAAGCTGTTCATCATCAAGGTTTCTTCTGTGTGAATGTATTTTTTCACAACAGGAATGGCTTGCCATAGGAATATCTGCGATTTCAAGGCAGCTGAAAAAACTTTCTTTGTTAAGATGAGAAAGGTCACATATCATAGAAAAGCGGTTAAGCTCCGATATAACCTCTTTCCCGAAAGATTTAAGGCCACCCTGCGCACAGGCTCCCGAAGCTATATTGTTTTCGCCGTTCCAGGTAAGTGTGAGCGCACAAACGCCGTCGTTTTTTAATGCCTCGATCCGACTTAAGTCATTTTCGATCAGTGTACCGCCCTCAACCGTAAGAAAACAGGTTAAATCAGGCGGAGCATTTTGCGTTTCCGATTTATACTTTTTAAGTACGTTATGATAAAATCCGAAAGGGTCCTTCATACCGTCGTTTATCCAAATTGCAAAACACTGACTCCATTTTTCAAAGCAGCGAGCCTTTTCAAAACTCACCGCAAGGTCATTTTTTGTAAGAGTTCCGCCGTTACTTAGAAGCGAAGTAACGGTATCGCAGTGAAGGTCAAAAAAACGCATTTAAATCACCTAAAAAGCATTTTTATAATAGTTTATATCCGCTTTATATTTGCCGTTTTTGTCCTCGTATATTACAACATCTGCGACATCAATTCTTATATTTAAATTTGTATGTAATTTAAGTGCAAAAACCTCTGCGGCATTTCTGGTTCTGAGTTTTTTGCCGGCATCAACAGCGTCTATGCCGCTTACCATTGCACCTTTAATTCTTGTTTTGACTTCTACAAAGATGAGATTTTCGCCGTCGTCCGCAACTATATCAAGTTCACCGTATCTTGTTTTCCAGTTGCGTTTTACGATAATACAGCCGTTTTCCCTTAAAAATTTTGCAACCTCTTCTTCGCCTAAGCGCCCTGTCTGCGCTGCTGACGCTTTAACAGATGACATTTTTTAAAAACGATTTACGGTGTATATCACAAATTCCGTATTTTTTAATTGCCTCATAATGTTCTTTCGTACCGTATCCTTTGTGCTTTTTAAAATTATACTGCGGATAAAGCCTGTCATATTCAATAAGAAGCCTGTCTCTCGTAACTTTAGCCAGAATAGAAGCAGCAGCTATCAAGCAGGATTTTGAATCGCCCTTGACCACAGTCAAACAAGGTACCTTAATATCTTTGGGTACACGATTGCCGTCAATAAGTGCAAATTGAGGTTTTTTATCAAGGCTTTCTATCGCCCTGTTCATAGCAAGAAAGGTTGCATTAAGTATATTTACTTCTTCTATTTCTTCTACCGTACCGAAAGCAATACTGTAAGAAAGAGCTTTCTCTTTTATAATTTCAAAAAGTTCTTCACGCTTTTTTTCAGAAAGCTTTTTAGAATCGTTAAGTCCATCTATAACACAGCCCTCCGGCAAAATCACCGCCGCTGCGCAAACAGGGCCTGCAAGCGGACCTCTTCCCGCTTCATCAACACCGCATATCAGGGAATATCCTTTTTCTTTATACTCGTTTTCTATAGAAAAATCAGGCATTTTGTATTCTCTCCAGTGTTATTCTTCCGAGCTTTAAATTCCTGAATTCTTCAAGGAGCATAGTGGCAGCCCGCTCGGTATCCGCTTCTCCGCCCTTTATTACCATACCCCTCTTTTTTGCCAAAAGGCACAAGGCATCATACGGTTGTGAAGGAAAATCCGTTATTTTATATCTTTCGGAAAGTCTATCCGGATATTCGTTTATAAGAAGCTCGAGCAAACGCATACCCAAAAGCTCGGTGTCGAGAATTCTGTCGGTAACGGCGCCGGTAAAAGCAAGATGCTCCCCTACGGTGTCATCCTCAAATTTCGGCCATAAAACGCCCGGAGTGTCAAGCAATTCAAGTTCTTTATCAATGGTAAACCATTGATTTCCTCTTGTTACACCCGGCCTGTTTTCTACTTTTGCAGATCGGTTTCCCGATATTTTATTTATGAATGAAGACTTTCCGACATTCGGTATGCCGACAGCCATAATTCGCAGCGGTTTTCCTATCATTCCCTTATTTCTGTATTCCTCAAGCTTACTTCCGAGAAGTTGTTTAACTTTTTCTTTGAATACAGATGTTCCTTTACCGCTTTTACAATCCACAGCTATGGCAATAATATTATTATTTTTATAATATTCTATCCAATCTGCCGTGGCAGCAGGATCCGCCATATCGCATTTATTGAGGAGTATCATATGAGGCTTATCGCCGATTATCTCATTTAAATCGGGGTTTCTGCTGCTAATAGGTGTTCTTGCGTCCGTTATTTCGGCAACTGCGTCTATAATTTTCAGCTGCTCTGCAATACGGCGTTTCGTTTTCGCCATATGACCCGGGAACCACTGAATATTTTGAACATTATCCATTATTTGATCCTACTTGCTTTGTTTATCGGGAAAATACGGAATATGGCCTTACCGAGGATATACCGTTTATTGACCTGCCCTGTTCCGCTCTCACCTATTTCGCTCGATCTGCTGTCAAGCGAGCTGTTTCGATTGTCGCCCAGCAGGAAAACGTGATCCTTTTCGACTGTTATCGGAAACTTTATATCGTAGCTTAAATTAGTCGGTGTCTTTACATAAGATTCATCAAGCTTTTTACCGTCGACCGTGACTACGCCGGTAACAAAATCTATATCAACAGTCTGCCCTTCAACGGCTATTACTCTTTTTATAATGGGCTGATATTTTCTGTCAAGCGCATTGTATTCGTTTTTGTAATTTCTCGAAACAACGACAACATCACCCTGTTCGGGTTCGTAAAAAAGATTGGATATCAACACCTTTTCGTTTTCAAAAAGCGTGTTTTCCATTGACTCTCCGTCAATCGTCGCAATTTTAAAAACAACGGTAAAAAGTAAAACAACTATTACTATTGCCTTAAAGAAAACATCCAACCAGTCAAAAATATTTATTACGGTTTTACGGGATGTACCATCGATAACTCCGCCGTCGGTATCATACTCATAATCGTCGTCATAGTCACTATCGTCATCAGCAGCGATATCTTCTTCGGGTATTGTATACTCATCTGACTCAATACCGTTTCCGTCTGCCATACCCTCATCCTCTTGTTCAAAAGAGGTATTATCAAATTTATCCGTAAAATCACTCCTGTTCTGATAAGAAGTCAAAAAGGGAGACAAGTTTTATAAAACCCGTCCCCCTTACATAAACATAATGCTTAGCCGATGCGTTCCTTAACCTTGGCAGCCTTACCGACTCTGTCACGCAGATAATAAAGCTTCGCTCTGCGAACCTTACCGTTCCTGACAGTTTCAACCTTTGCAACTATCGGAGAATGAACGGGGAATACACGCTCAACACCTACACCGTAAGAAACACGGCGAACCGTGAAGGTCTCGGAAATACCGCTGTTATTCTTAGCGATTACGGTTCCCTCGAAAACCTGTATTCTTTCCTTTTCGCCCTCTTTAATTCTTACGTGCACCTTTACTGTGCTGCCTATAACTATCTGGGGCTTATCTTCTTTAAGCATACCTGCTGTTAATTCTTTTATAGCATCCATTTTAAATATCCTCCTGTAATGTTCAGATGTTCATAAGAGATAACTCACAGAGGAACACCCGTTTTAATGTCAATCAGGCATCAAACCCACCTTGAGGTTAGGTGAAACCTATTCATAGGTCAATTACAAACCTATTATTTTACCATACTTGCAACTTCGGCTGCAAAATCGTCATTACGCTTTTCAATTCCTTCGCCCTTTTCATAGCGAACAAACTGAGCAATCTTTACGCTCTTGCCGAGCTCTTTAGCGGTTTTTTCAACATATTTGCCGACTGTAAGCTCACCGTCCATAACAAACTGCTGGTCAACAAGGCAATTCTCCTTGAAGTACTTGCCTATCTTACCCTCAACTATCTTACCGAGAACCGCATCCGGCTTATTTGCCATTTTGGAATCCTCTTTCATCTGAGCGATAAGGATTTCCTTTTCCTTTTCGATAACCTCGGCAGGAACCGAAGCCTCGTCAAGGTAGCCGGGGTTCATTGCGGCAATCTGCATTGCAACATTCTTACCCATAGCTATAAAGTCAGCATTGTCAGCGTCAACATCGCCGTCAAACTCAACCATAACGCCTATCTTGCCGCCTGCGTGAACATAGGTGACTACCTTTCCCTCAAAGCGTGCAAAACGACGGATCTTAATATTTTCACGAATCTTAAGGAAAAGCTCCTGAACCATTTCTTCAACGGTCAAACCGTCCTCAGTGCACTTTAAAAGCGCATCCATGTCGGCAGGTTTTTCCTTAGCTATTATCTTAGCAACCTTAAGAGCAAGAGCTTTAAACTCTTCGCCGTTGGCAACAAAGTCTGTCTCTGCGTTAAGCTCAACAACTACGCCTACGCCGTTTTCGGAAATTGCGCAAACAGTACCCTCTGCCGCAACTCTGCTTGCCTTCTTAGCCTGTGAAGCAAGACCCTTTTCTCTTAAAAGGTCTACCGCTGCTTCCATATCGCCGTTCGAATCGGTAAGAGCCTTCTTGCAGTCCATCATACCGCAGCCTGTTTTCTCTCTTAAGAGCTGAACATCTTTAGCAGTAAATGCCATTGTATTATCCTCCCTATAAAGCAAATTATTATTCGACAGCTTCCTCAGTTTCCTGAGTTTCGTCGTCCTGAGCGGCTGTTCCCATTTCGCTGCCCTGTCTGCCTTCGATAACCGCAGCAGCTATGGTTTCTGCTATGAGCTTAACAGCACGGATAGCATCATCGTTGCCGGGGATAACGGCATCGATTTCATCAGGATCGCAGTTGGTATCAACGATAGCTATAATCGGAATACCGAGTTTCTTAGCTTCTGCAACTGCTATTCTTTCTTTGCGGGGGTCAACTATAAAGAGAGCTCCGGGAGCTTTCTTCATATCTTGAATTCCGCCTATAAACTTTTCAAGCTTTTCTATTTCAAGCTCAAGCTTAACAACTTCCTTTTTGGGGAGAAGGTCGAAGGTGCCGTCTTCACGCATAGCACGAAGCTGATTTAAACGAGTGATTCTTGTACGGATAGTTGTGAAGTTTGTGAGCATACCGCCGAGCCATCTTGCATTGACATAAGGCATACCGCAGTGCTCTGCTTCTTCTTTAACAGACTCCTGAGCCTGTTTCTTTGTTCCTACGAAAAGGATGTCCTGACCGCTTGCCGCAATGTCACGGGCAAAAAGATAAGCTTCGTTAAGCTTTTTAACGGTCTTCTGAAGATCGATAATGTAAATACCGTTTCTTTCGGTGAAGATGTACTGAGCCATCTTCGGGTTCCAGCGCCTTGTCTGATGTCCGAAATGAACACCGGCCTCGAGCAGCTGTTTCATTGATACTACTGCCATAATTTTTTCCTCCCGGGTTAATCCCTCCATCCCGTTCATAGCCACGGCAACCGCACTGAAATCAAAACGGCACCCAACCTGCATTAAAACGGAATGTGTGTAATATTTTGCCGTCGCATACGACGACTGATAGATTATATCACAACACCCTACAGATTGCAAGCTTTTTTTACAAAAATCACAAAAAAGCAATTATTGTGATTTTTTACTTGACATAACGACAATAAATAAATATAATTGTAAAAATAATTTTTGTAAAGGATGAAACATTATGGCTTATTATTTTAAAGAAACTTCGCATACATTTAATGAGTATCTGTTGGTGCCCGGGTATTCCTCATCCGAGTGTATTCCGTCAAATGTATCCCTGAAAACACCGCTTGTTAAATTCAAAAAGGGCGAAGAACCGGCAATTTCAATGAACATTCCCCTCACATCAGCCATAATGCAGTCCGTATCGGGAGACCGTCTTGCGGTTGCCCTTGCAAAAGAAGGCGGCGTTTCGTTCATATACGGCTCGCAATCAATAGAGGATGAAGCCGCTATGGTTGCAAAAGCAAAGTCATACAAGGCGGGATTTGTTGTAAGCGATTCAAACATTCTTCCCGATGCAACACTTGCCGATGTTTTAAAGCTGAAACGGGAAAAGGGCCATTCCACAATAGCCGTAACGGATGACGGCACCGAAAAAGGGAAACTGCTCGGAATAGTCACAAGCCGTGATTACAGAGTAAGCCGTATGTCTCAGGATACAAAAGTAAGCGAATTTATGACACCGCTTTCAAGTCTTGTAACAGGCGAAGAAGGGACAACTCTTAAACAGGCAAACGACATTATATGGGACCACAAGCTTAATTCTCTGCCTATTGTAGACAAAAACGGTTGTCTTAAGTATTTTGTTTTCAGGAAAGACTACGACGCTCATAAGGAAAATCCCAACGAGCTGCTTGACTCACAAAAAAGATATATCGTCGGTGCCGGTATAAATACCCGTGACTACGAAGAAAGGGTCCCTGCCCTGATTGAGGCAGGCGCAGATGTTCTCTGTATCGATTCGTCCGAAGGATTCAGCGAATGGCAGTCAAGGACTATATCGTTTATACGCAGTAAATACGGCGACAGCATTAAAGTCGGAGCGGGAAACGTTGTTGACAGGGAAGGATTTTTATTCCTCGCAAATGCGGGAGCCGATTTTATTAAAGTAGGAATCGGCGGAGGCTCTATCTGCATTACAAGAGAAACAAAAGGAATAGGCAGAGGTCAGGCAACTGCGCTTATAGAGGTTTGCGCCGCTCGTGACGAATATTTCAAAGAGACCGGCATATATATCCCCGTCTGCTCGGATGGAGGAATAGTTCACGATCACCATATGACGCTTGCCCTTGCAATGGGAGCAGATTTTATGATGCTTGGCAGATATTTTGCAAGGTTTGACGAAAGCCCAACAAATAAGGTTATGCTGAACGGCAACTACTACAAGGAATATTGGGGCGAAGGCTCAAACAGGGCAAGAAACTGGCAGCGTTACGATCTCGGAGGAGATAAAAAGCTTTCATTTGAAGAAGGTGTTGACTCGTATGTTCCTTATGCCGGCAAACTTAAGGACAATGTGGACCTTTCTTTAAGCAAAGTGCGCTCGACAATGTGCAACTGCGGAGCGCTTAATCTGCCCGAACTCAGAGAAAAAGCCAAACTCACCCTTGTTTCCGCAACAAGTATAATAGAAGGCGGAGCACACGATGTTATTCAAAAAGAAACGAGTATAGGAAATATCAAATAAACAAATAAAAAGCTTCGGAGAATGCACATTGTCATTTCTCCGAAGCTTTTTCCTTTTCAGTTGAACTGCGATATTTGTTTACGGTTTTCAATAGGACGGATATTGCAAGGTAAACGAGTATAGCTATACTTATCCACTGCGAAGTTGAAAGTCCAAAACACACTCCCCTTGCCCTATCTCCCCTTAAAAATTCAAGCATAAATCTTAAAGGCGCATAACAGAGGAAATATATTGAGATAAGTTTAGACTTCGAATTCTTTTTAAAAATGTATGTAAGCAGCATACATATAAGAAAATTGAAAAACGCTTCAAAAAGCGCAACCGGAAATCTTGAAACGCCGTTTATCTCCGGCACAAGAGTATTATTGTGAACGGTAAATCCAAAAGAGGATTCTATGCCGTAGCAACAGCCGCCGAGAAAGCAGCCTATTCTTCCGAACGAATGAAAGAGCGGAACGCCTATGACATAAATGTTAAACAGATCATCTTTTTGATTTACGGAATAATATTTTAAAAACAACTTTACCGCAACCAGCGATCCGAAAAGCCCGCCGTAATAAACAGAGCCTGAAAATGCAGATAAAATAAAGTCTACTGCTTCATTTTTATTTGCTGCGGAAAAGAATGCAAAAATAAACTTATAATTAACTGCGGCATAAAGGATATGTCCGCCGACAATGCTGCCCCCGGCACCCACAAGTGCCGTGATTATTATATCATCGCCTTTGATTCCTTTTTTTCTTCCCAAAAAGTAACAGTAAAAGCAGGAAACCACTATTCCGACGATTGCGCACAAGGCATATAGCCCCACCGTGCGTCCGAAAAAATCAAAGAGCGGAAACAAACAGATACCTCCGTAAAAACACTTAAGCCGACCATTTACGGTCGGCTTATTTTTTTGACTGATTACATTGCAAGAGCTGTGCCTAATGCTGTGGTTGAACCCGCTGCGCAAAGTACACAGAGTGTGCAAGAGAAGAAGCCTACCGCAGCAAGACAGGTACCTATAATCGAAAGCACCAGTCCCGCTGTGCCTATCCCTGTCGGAGCACCCACCGCAGTCGCCTTTTTCTTGCCGTTTACAGCGCATACTATACCTACAATTCCGCAAGCTATCGCAACAATGTTTACCATATAGAACCAAGCTAAAACAGTTGCAACAATTCCGAGAACGAGCGCTGTTACCGACAATGCCTTTCCGTTATTTTCCATAATTATACCCCTTTCACCAAAATATCCCAATCGGGATATTTTGATTATACCAAATCGGTATAAAGATGTCAAGAGGTAAAACTATGAGACTGAAAGAACTGAGAAAAAGGCGCCGAATCACGCAACAAAGGCTTGCTATCGATCTTAATATGTCACAAAACACCGTTTCAAGATATGAAAACGGCAACCGTGAAGCAGGATATGCAGAACTTATAAAAACAGCGGATTATTTCGGAGTTTTGATAAATTACCTGATTGAAAGAACAGAGCAGCCGCTTTCAGGTTTTCTTTACCGCCGAATTCAGTGTTTGTTTACTTATTCAGGTTGCTTTTGTTATATCTCCGGCAGACACTCTCCGCCCTTTTCATACAAATTGATTTATATTCGCATAATAAAACGCCGTATTCGTAACAAATGCGGCGTTTACATTTAAAAAATTATAAATTTAAACTAAGAAAATAACAAATATTATAATGGGTAGACAAAATATAGAATTTTATCTGCCTTTAATTTTAATACACTCCCAAAACACGCAGAAGCCTAATAAACATCTTTGTGTGCCTTTTTAACTCTCAGAGGCAACTTGCGTAATTCCTTTTTGTATTTTTTACAATAATCTCTGATTAACTTTCCTTTTGGTTTTTTGTCAAAAGACTGAACTATTCTTGTGCCGGGTCGATTATTGAATTCAATAAGCGCCGCTCCATCCTCCGTTACCGCAATGTCTAAGCCTAATATGACACATCCATTCCTAAATAAACTTGATTTTTTTGCAATTTCGCAAACCTTGTCCCAATTCGGTATTTTAAATCCCATTATGTTAATTCCTGTTTTTGTAAAATAAGTGCTGCTATTATTTAAATCGAAAAGAGGGGTATTTACGATTCCGTTTTCTATATCTATGTTGGCCGCCAAACCCTCATTTCTAAAATTGTCAACAACCTTATCATCACCGCCGATTTTAAGCGTTGCGGCTATAATTTGAATATTGCCATGGTCATTAAAAGCTAAAACTCGAATAGAATTTACCGATTGTGGGTGCAGTGCTGACAACTTTTCGTGTTGTTCTATAAATTGCTCACAAATATAGTCATTTCCGTGTACGGAAAGTATAATTTCCTTCATTGCTTTTTCACCGTCGGCTATATCAAAAGCAAAAACTCCTCGCCCGCAGGAACCGACATTTGGCTTAAATATTACTTTTTTATTTTCCTTAATAAAGCTTTCTGCCGCTTTTAAATCAGTTTTATCAATTTGTATCCATTCCCTGTTTATAACTTCCTTGCCAAGCATCTCGTATTGCCCGGCCTTGCCGTGAACTGTTGAAGGATAATTAAGCTTGCCATAGGTTATATATTGATCATAATCCCTTAAAAATAACTTTCTGTAAGTTGGGGAATATTTATCAAATTCGTAAAAAACATAATCATCGGCTTTATAATGATGAACCCTTCTCCACCACAGAATATCCAAAGCAACTCTGAACTTCGAAAAACCGGTGTAACCCAATTTACCTGCAGAGTCTAAATAAAGTCGAACTCTTCTGCCGGGGGCAGTTAAGTAATGTTTTAATTTCTTCATAAAAAACACCTCAAAATCGAATAAAGACCACTTCAATATTTTAATAATTCCTCATTGCTTTGTCAAGATATAACAGCATTCTTGCTTTCTGATCGAGCCCATAGTTAATAATTGTTTTTTATCTTGAAAAAAGACATATACTTGTGTTAAGATAAAAAATAATATAAGGAGTTGATATTATGAAAATAGCAATTATAACAGGCGCCTCTTCGGGGCTTGGAAGAGAATACGCATTAAAAGCAGATAAAATGTATAGTGATATCGATGAATTATGGCTTGTTGCAAGGCGCCGTGAAAAGCTTGAAGAAACGGCGGCGAAACTGAGCAAAAAAGTAAAAATTTTGACTTTTGATATAACGGACGAAGCGTTCTTCTCCGAATTTAAGAGCCTGCTTGGTTTCGAACATCCCGAGATCAAACTGCTTATAAACAATGCTGGATTCGGAAAGCTCGGACCGTTTGAAAAGTCAGATATAAACGATGACGGTAAAATGATTCGACTTAATTGCGAAGCCCTCACTGTTATGACCGCCGTTTGTCTTCCCTTTATGAACAGCGGTTCGGAAATAATAAACACCTGTTCCATTGCTGCGTTTGCGCCAAACACGAATATGGCGGTTTACTCTTCTACAAAGGCGTATGTTATGAGCTTTTCAAAGGCACTCAGAGCCGAACTTAAAAGCAGGAAAATAAATGTCCTCGCCGTTTGCCCGGGTCCTATGGATACCGAATTTTTACCGGTCGCCGGCATCGCCCCGGGTACAAGCAAAACATTTGACACCCTGCCGAGGGTAAAACCTGATGTTATGGCATACAAATCGCTTATTGCTTCTTCAAAAGGCCGTGGAATATACACAAACTTAGCCTTTTACAAATTTTATCGCTTAATAGCAAAGATTTTGCCTCACGGACTTATTATGAAAATTTGCGGTGCATAATTGTTAACAGCATAGGCGGCAGATAGACTGTAGCAAAAGCATTAACCGAAGTGATTGTTTTATAAAAGATGTTTTCGCATATTGATTTATTCTATATCCTGTGATATTATAAGGAAAAATCCGCAAAGGAATGATAGATATGGAACTTAAAGGCAAGATAATAAATTTTTTGGGAGACAGTATCACAGAGGGTGTCGGAGTAAATGATATAAAAAATCGCTACGATAACAGATTAAAAGAAATTCTCGGTCTTGAAAAAGTCAATAACTACGGTATAGGCGGTACAAGAATCGCACATCAGTCAAACCCGAGCGATAATCCGAGATTTGATATGTGTTTTTGCTCAAGGGCTTACGATATGGATAAATCTGCAGATGTTATTGTTGTTTACGGCGGAGTAAACGACTATATGCACGGTGACGCCCCATTCGGTGTTATGACAGACTCTACGCCCAAGACATTCTGCGGCGGAGTCGATTTCCTTATGAGATTTCTAAAATCGGAATACAAGAATTCGGTAATTGTATTTATGACTCCTGCTCACGAAAACTACTGTGATATGAATGAATTAAAGCCCTCTCCCCGCCCTTGTAAGTTTCCCGATGCAAAACCTCTTAAGGATTATAGAGATGTAATAATTAAAAAGGGCGAACAATACGGCATCTATGTCCTTGATTTATCTGAAAACCTCGGCATAGACCCAAACTGTGAAGAGCAGAAGAAAAAATACACTGCCGACGGTCTTCATTTTAACGATAACGGACACGCTGTAATAGCCGAAGTCCTTGCAAATTACTTAAGAAACATTTAACAATATTGTTTTAAAGTTTATTGATTTATTTCATATTCCGTGCTATCATAAGGAAAAATCCGCAAAGGAATGATAGATATGGAACTTAAAGGCAAGATAATAAATTTTTTGGGAGACAGTATCACAGAAGGTGTCGGAGTAAACGATATAGAAAATCGCTACGATAACAGATTAAAGGCAATTCTCGGTCTTAAAAAGGTCAATAATTATGGGGTAAGCGGTACAATGATTGCGCCTCAAATAAACCCCGGCGACCCTCCGAAACCTGATATGTGTTTTTGCACAAGAGCCTGTGATATGGACAAATCGGCGGATGTTATTATTGTTTTCGGCGGGGTAAACGACTATATGCACGGTGACGCCCCATTCGGTGTTATGACAGACTCTACACCCGAAACATTCTGCGGCGGAGTCGATTTCCTTATGAGATTTCTAAAATCGGGATACAAGAATTCGGTAATTGTATTTATGACTCCTGCTCACGAAAACTACGGTGATATAAACGAGTTAAAACCGTCTCCCCACCCCTGGAAACTTCCCGATGCAAAACCTCTTAAGGATTACAGAGATGTAATAATTAAAAAGGGCGAACAATACGGCATTTATGTCCTTGATTTATCCGAAAACCTCGGCATAGACCCAAACTGTGAGGAGCAGAAGAAAAAATACACTGCCGACGGACTTCATTTTAACGATAACGGGCATGCTGTAATAGCCGAAGTTCTTGCAAATTACTTAAAAAGCTTGTAACAATACTATATTTTCTTAGGCGTGACCGGTTTGACCCTCTCGTTTTAGAGCACATAAAAAATTCATCATATAAAAATTTGAGACGAAAAGGTTTATGACCTTTTCGTCTTTTATATTATGAATTTAAAAGATTTTCAAGGCAATTATTTAATGTGCCGCCGATATATTTCATTCACCGAAAAACTGATTTCATAAAATTAAAAAAGCCACTTCAAAAGAAGTGGCTTTTGGAGCGGGTGATGGGAATCGAACCCACACGACCAGCTTGGAAGGCTGGGATTCTAGCCATTGAACTACACCCGCA
>CAKSEH010000003.1 GCA_934446475.1 uncultured Eubacteriales bacterium
TTTGCTTTGGCGATATACCGATGCAGAAAAACCGGCATCAACAAGGAGCATATATACGATCTTGCTCTTTGGCTGATTCCCGTATGCATTATTTGTGCAAGAGCCTATTCTCAAAGAGAAAAAACACATTAAGGGCGAGCTGCAAAAGTGTATTGTCCGCAGCGAGCAGGCGGCGGAGTTGTGCATTAAGTGCTATGAGGACAATGTATCGGGCAAGCTGAGCGACGAGATGTTTATGCGGTTTTCGGGCAAGTACGAAGCGGAACGCTTGGAATTGAAAGAGAAACTCTCCGCATACCGTAAACGCCTGTCGGAGGTGGATGAAATGCAGCTTAGGAAAGAGAAATTCATTGCCGCCGTTCGGAAATTTATGCAGATGGATAAACTGACCGCACCGCTCTTGCAGGAGCTTATTGACCGCATTGATGTGTACGAGGTCACAGGCACCGGCAAAAACCGCAAACAACAGATAAAGATTCACTACAAATTTGTGGGGTATCTGGAGCTGTCAAGCCTTGGGAGCGGGCGCAACTACAGAGAAGAAACCCGCAAGGGCGTTGCCGTAGAGTATGTTCCAAATGCTTTACCGGCATAACAAAAAAGAGCAGGACAATTCCTGCTCATACATACAAAGAGGCACAAAAAGGCAAAAAGAAATCGAGTGTCCTCATCCAACTCTCAGGTTGGTTAAGAATACTCGATATGGTCGAGGTGACAGGACTTGAACCTGCGGCCTCTGCGTCCCGAACGCAGCGCTCTACCAAACTGAGCCACACCTCGATATATTATATTAAATTGTAAGCTACACGGGGTAAACACAGCCTTTTTAAGAGCGCTGCTACGCAGCCACACTTGCGGTGCCCGAAATTTTCAACGCCGGCAAGCGGCGAAAAATTTCTACCGCAGCGACTTTCGTTCTCCCTTAATCTGCCGCATCTCATTCCGACGTTTTATATCCTAAATCACAGGCTTAAAACTGTAAACTACCAAGCCTTATAATTATATATAATATGAAGCAAAAAGTCAACTACGAATTTTATTTTTTTAAAATTTTGCATTTTAAGAGACTTTTTGTCAACTTAAAAGTTAATTTAGGTTGACAAAAATCGGAAACAGGTTTAAAATAGGTTTGGTGATGTTATGATCATAACTTTGAAGGACGAGATTTTAAATATACTTTGCTTGTCGGAAGATTTTGTTTCCGGAGCAGAGCTTGCAAACAGGCTTTTGGTGAGCAGAAATGCGATATGGAAGGCGGTAAAGGAGCTTTGCGCCGCCGGTTATGATATTGAAACCGCACGGAGAAGAGGGTATAGGCTCTCTAAGCAGAACAAAAAGGTGTTTACGGCGCAGCTTAAGAGGTTTTGCAAAGAATTTGATATCGTATTGCTTGAAAGCACGGATTCAACAAATGCGTATGCCAAAAAACTTGCGGACAGCGGAGCGAGGGAAGGCACAGTTGTTCTGGCACTTTCCCAATGTTCGGGCAGAGGCAGACTCAGAAGAAGCTTTTTTTCTCCTGAGGGAGGCGTTTATATGAGTGTTGTTTTAAGACCGTCTCTTTCACCTGAAAAGGTTACTCTTATAACGGTTGCCGCCGCAGTTGCCGCCGCAAAGACGGTTGACGAATTTTCCGGAAAACGGTCGGGAATAAAATGGGTCAATGACATATTCATAGATTCAAGAAAGGTATGCGGAATACTTACCGAAGGGTCTTTCGGAGCTGAAGCGGGGACGCTTGATTATGCCGTTCTCGGCATAGGCTCGAATCTTTGCGGAAGTATTTGCGAATTGCCCGAAGAAATCAGGGATACGGCGGGATTTATAACCGATAAAGAGTTTACATCTCTTTTATACAGTCGGTTTGTCGGAACACTTTTAACAGAATTTTTCAGTATTTATAAAGATATAGAAAGCAAGAATTTTATCGAAGAGTACAGAAACCGCTGCGTGCTTATCGGTAAAGAGGTCACATTTGTTAAGGACGGAGTCAGTCATAACGCTGTAGTTATCGGTATAGACGATGATGCAAGGCTGTGCGTCAGAGAAAATGACACCGACTTAAAACTTGATTCGGGAGAGGTATCGGTTAAATGGAAAAAAACAGTGTAAAAAACGGTTCAAAAGCAAAAAACAGGACGGTCCTTGCGGTAACAGCCGCTTTAATGACAGCACTTTGCTGCATCTGTGCGCAAATAAGCTTTCCGCTTCCCGGCGGTGTGCCGATAACGCTGCAGACCCTCGGAATGTGCATTTGCGGGTATTTTCTGCCGATAGTCTATGCCGAGGCGTCGGTTGCCGTATATGTATTGCTCGGAACTGTGGGAGTTCCGGTTTTCAGTAATTTTTCGGGCGGAGCTTCGGTTCTCGTCTCGCCGACCGGCGGATTTATCTTCGGTTTTTTCCTGCTCGTTGCCTCTTGCTCTCTTTCAAACCGCATAAAAAATATATTCATAAGGATTGTATTGGGATTTTTCGGAATACTTCTTTGTCATTTGCTCGGAATTATTTGGTATTCAAAGCTTACCGGAAACGGTTTTTTGCCGTCCTTTATGCTTGTTTCGTTACCTTTTCTGATTAAGGACTTTGTTTCTGTAGTTGCCGCCTGCCTGCTGTGCACCGCTGTAAAAAAACGCCTTTTTTGAGAAACCGATTTTACGGTTGTTTTACAAGAACAAAAATTTAAAATATAACATAACGCAGATGTCCCCCGTCTTTTAAGACGGGGGTATTTCAGCCCTTGCCGCATAAGTGTAATCTCCCACGGCAAGCCCTTAGGAGCTAACGCTTCTTTGCGTGGCCTGCAATCGGTCGCAAGTCTTGCTCCTTAATAGCATTGCCGGAGCGTTGCACGATTTAAAAAACACCCCTCTGTTTTAAACAGAGGGGATTTGAAGGGGAATATAAATACGGGATATAAAGTAAACCTCATTTCCGTTATTAAAAGAAAAAATTTACGCACGGGAATAAAGATTTAAATATAAACAAAAGCCTTATTCCCCGTATTAAAAATCATTTAAACATTGTTTGTATTCCGTCTGCAAAATCGCCGACAGCCTTTAAAAGCTTTGCGGAACCTTTTGAAACATTGTGTTTGTCCTTAAGCGCCATTTTTGCGGCTATTGTCACTGCCGCTCCGGCTGCCATTCCTATTCCTATGCCCTTTATGAGTCCGCTTGTGCAACTTTTCATAAATTAAAACCTCCTTTTAAGGTTATTGTTACCCTTAAGAGGAGGTTTATGTTTTTTAAAACTTTAAATTTTAAAATCTTTAAAAGCCGGATGAACCTTGTCTTTATCGGAGAGTTTAATTTCCATACCCTCGGGTATCGGCCAGTTGACACCTATATCGGGGTCGTTCCACATAAGACCGCCTTCATCGTTGGGATGATAGAAATCGTCAACCTTATAGACAAATTCGGCGGTATCCGATAAAACGAGAAATCCGTGGGCAAAATTCTTAGGAATGAAAAACTGCCGTTTGTTTTCGGGAGAGAGCACAACGCCTTCCCATTTACCGAATGTGGGGCTGTTCGGTCTTAAATCAACCGCAACATCGAAAACCTCGCCGCTTATACAACGAACAAGTTTTGACTGACTGTATTGCTTTTGAAAGTGAAGTCCTCTGAGTACGCCTTTGGTTGACATAGACTGATTGTCCTGAACGAACCTTACATCAATTCCGCCCTTTATAAAATCCTCTTCCTGATAGGTCTCCATAAAGTAGCCACGCTCGTCACCGTAAGCCGTAGGTTCCACAATTATAAGACCTTCTATTGAAGTTTTGATAAAATTGAACTTACCCAACTTAAATCTCCTTCTTTCCGGAATACATCTTGTCATAATACTTGACATAATCGCCGCTTACAATGTTTTCAACCCAGCTCATATTATCAAGATACCACTTAAGCGTTTTCTTAATTCCCACTTCAAAGCAGGTTTCGGGGTACCAGCCGAGCTCGTCCTTGATTTTTTGAGGATCGATACCGTAGCGGCGGTCGTGTCCCTTGCGGTCGGTAACGTGTTTTATCATATGTTCTCCGACTTCGCTGTCAACATTTTCCTTAATATATTCGATTATTGATTTTACTATGAATATATTAGGCTTTTCGTTATGTCCGCCGACATTATAGACCTCGCCGAGTCTGCCGTTTCTTATTACCATATCGATCGCTTTACAGTGATCCTCAACATAGAGCCAGTCCCTTATCTGCATACCGTCGCCGTAAACAGGGAGGTCTTTATGCTTTAAAGTGTTGTTCATTATGAGGGGGATAAGCTTTTCGGGAAACTGATAGGGACCGTAGTTATTGGAACAACGGGTTATGTTTATCGGGAACTTATAAGTGTCGCCGAATGCTTTTACAAAAAGGTCGGCAGATGCTTTTGAAGCGGAGTACGGAGAATGGGGGTCGAGCGGAGTCGTTTCCGTAAAGTAGCCTTCGGCGCCGAGAGTACCGTAAACCTCGTCGGTTGAGACCTGAAGATATTTTACACCGTCTTTATAGGTATCGTCGCCGGTCTGCCAGGCAACCTTTGCACACTGAAGCATATTGACTGTTCCCTCAACGTTTGTTTTAACAAAAATTTCGGGGTTTGATATACTGCGGTCAACATGGCTCTCGGCTGCAAAGTTTACGACATAATCTATATCGTTTTCCTCAAAAATCTTCGAAATTGCCTCTCTGTCGCAAATATCCGCCTGAATGAAGGTATAGTTCGGATTATTTTCAACGCCCTTTAAATTTTCAAGGTTTCCGGCATAAGTAAGCTTATCAACATTTATTATTTTGACATCGTCATACTTACCGAGCATATAAATAACAAAATTTGAGCCGATAAATCCGGCGCCGCCGGTTACTAAATAGGTTTTCATTTTAATTATCCTCCACTTTTGATATATATTCTTTAAGAGCCTCCTGCCAATCTCTCATCTCATCGCCCACTCCGCATTTAAGAGCGAGATTTAAGAGCGATGAATAAGCAGGCCTCTTGGTGGGACTCGGATATTCTTCGGATGTGCAGGGCTTTACAACATCGCCGTAACCCGAAAATTCGGCTATTTTAACCGCAAAGTCATACCACGAGCACTCGCCGTTTCCTGTGCAGTGGTAAATTCCGTAATCCTCAGTGCAGGCAAGCTTTAAAAGGTGATGTGCAAGGTCGTTTGCGTTGGTGGGATTTCCACGCTGATCGTTAACAACTGTTATAGCACCCTTTTCTCTTATAACCCTGCGGACCGTTTTTACAAAATTCTTTCCCTTATACCCGTAAAGCCACGAAGTCCTGACAATAAAGGTCTTATCGCAAAAACTGAGCGCATATTTCTCGCCGAGGGCTTTTGAGGCACCGTAAACACTTTGCGGATTTACAATATCCCATTCGGTGTAAGGCTTATCTGCGTTTCCCGAAAAAACATAGTCGGTTGAAACGTGAATAAGTTTTGCGCCGTTTTCCCTTGCCGCAACCGCAAGATTGCGAACGCCCGCCGCATTGACGCTGAAAGCGGTTTCCTTCATACTTTCGCAGCCGTCAACATTCGTCATCGCCGCACAGTTTATTATAACATCGGGTTTGTTTACGGCAACAAATTTTTTAACGGCGGACATATCTGTTATATCAAGTTCGTCTATATCCGCCGGTATGACCTTTGAGCTTTTAAGCTCCTCTGGTATATTTCCGATCTCGCTCTTGCCGGAAGACAGTATAGATATCAGTTCGTTTCCGAGCTGACCGTGGCTTCCCGTTATCATTATCCTCATTTTTTAAGTTCCCTCTTCTTTCTTATAAACTTAAATGCCGAATCGGTATGAATAAGCATATATTTAAGACTTTTTGCGCTTTCACGCTCCCACAAATGAGTCACCGAGAACTGCGGAGCTATGACCACTCTGCCGAGCTTTTTTGCTCGCAGAGTTATATCGGCGTCCTCAAGATACATAAAAAATCTTTCGTCAAATCCGCCGAGTTTTTTAAAAGCTTCGCTGCGGATACAGAAAAAACAGCCGGAGCAAAAATCGATATCGGTGACCCCGGTCAGATCCCTGTCCGCCCATATATAATCATCCCTGATTTTTTTAAATCGTTTTGAAAGCGGAGCAAGCCTGCCTAAAAACATCCGTTTAAATGTGGGTATTTCTTTGGGCAGCTTTTGCTCCGTGCCGTCCGAATTCAATATTTTCGGCATACACATAACTATATCCGGATTTTCTTCCATAAAATCCGCAATATCGGAAATTACATCGCTGCTTACGGTTATATCGGGATTTATCACAAAGTGATATTTTCCCATACCGTGTTTAAGTATTTCGTTATGTCCCGCTCCGAAGCCCTCGTTCTTTTCAAGTCCGACAACCTGCGCCAAACCGCTTTTTTTGACAAGTGAAACCGTTTCGTCCGATGAAGCGTTATCAAAAACGCAAATATTAACGGGGTAGCGCCTTGTGTATTTATAAATACTTTCTATCGCAGGCATAACCGTTTTTTCAGCATTGTATGTTACAATAGCCGCCGATATAAAAGGACTGTTTTCTATATCCGTCACCCTCTACTGCCTGTACTCATATATTTTTATCATTCCGTTTATAACTGAACTTTGAACAGCGTCTTCACCTGCGTCTGTTATTAAAGCGCCCGAATACTTTTTAAGCAGCAAAACACTCTGCTCTCTGAGCTGCTTTTTGCCGCCGACCGTGATTTTTTTAACGCCGCTTTCGATAACTCTGCTTATTTCGCCCTCAAGCACGGCGCCCATAAAGAAACTGTATATCTCTTCCTTTCCGAGAGAAAAAATATTTTTCAGTATCCTTGCTTTAAAAAGCGATTCGTTTATTCCGTATTTCCTGCAATATTCGTATCCTGAGAAAAGGTATTCACTTTCTGTATGTCCGCAGTCAAGGAAAACGGAATCCTTAAGTATCGTATCACCCGAAAGGGCGGCTGCCATCTCTCCTGTGAGAAATGTTGTAAATGAGGATATCCTGCCGAGACTGTCCGTGAAAATAAGTTTTGAATGAGAACCCGGGAGAAGATAGGCGCAGTCAGGCTCGATCTCATCGCAGAGACCGAAAAGTTCTGTCTCCTCGCCTCTCATCATATCGGTCGTATGAAGAGAATCGCAGCCTGTTTTTACTCCGCAGAGAAAAACAAAAGGAATATCGCAGATCTCGGGAAGATATACCCTTTTCGCAGCCGAATTAAGCTCTGCTATTCCGGCGGGCGTTTCAATATGCGCAAGATTATAAAGCCCGAATTCACTTGTTATCATACCCGAAGCGAGGATACATTCGACATCGCTGCTTTTTACGCAATGACTTTCCAAGAGCCTTGAAACCGCATCCCTGATCCCGTTTTTAAGAAGCTTTGAATTTTCAATTCCCGCTTTGGCTCCGTACGGCAGCTTTACTGTGTCCGCCGCCTTACGGTCTTTTACAATACTCACTCTCGTATTGGTGGTTCCGCCGTCGATAGTTATATATATCTTCATAATTTAAGTTCACCGTTTACAGCTGCAACATACCGCTTTGCAAGTTCGGTTATACCTTTAAAATCTCCGTTTTCTATAAGCTTTTTATCAACTATATTTGCACCTATTCCGAAACCGCAGACGCCTGCCTTGAGGTATTCATTCATATTGTCAAGATTGACTCCGCCTACGGCAAGCAATTTTATATGTGACAAAGGTGCCTTTATTGCTTTAATATATTCGGGTCCTAAATTAACTGCGGGGAAGACCTTTACAAAGTCCGCTCCGAGACGGTGAGCCGCCTGAATTTCGCTCGGCGACAAAGCCCCCGGCATAGAAACAAGGCCCAAATCGACGGTTTTTCTTATAACATCCGAAAATGTATCGGGTGAGATTATAAATTCTCCGCCGGCAGCTTTTGTGAGATTTACCTGTTCGGCGGTTATGACCGTTCCCGCACCTATGTGCATATCGCCCGCAAAATGAGCGGCAAGCCGTTTTATATTCTGCGCCGTTTCTTCGTCCTTAACTGCGCCGTTTGCGCTGTAGGTATATTCAAGCAATCTGATTCCGCCGTTATGCATTGCCTCGGAAAGTCTCATAAGATCATCGCCGCAAACGCCTCTTACTATAACAACGAGCTTTTCTTTCATTACGGAATTTATAATATCCTCCCTTATCATAACCGTCTCCCTCTACTTTAAGAATCCGTTGACTATTTCGGCTTCGGCTTCCTGTTCGGTAAGGCCGAGCGTCATAAGCTTGATAAGCTGTTCACCGGCTATTTTTCCTATTGCGGCTTCGTGTATCAAAGAAGCGTCGATATCATTTGCGCTTATTTCGGGAATTGCCTTAACTTTGCCCGAATCCATAATTATGGCGTCACACTCGGTGTGACCGTTGCACAGATTATTGCCGTTTATATTGGATTTGAATATCTGGCTTGAATTATCCTTTGCAACCGACCTTGACACAACATTTGCACTTGATTTTTTACCGTTTAAGTCGACTGTGAAATCAGTGGTAGCCTGCTGAGAACCGTGGGTCATAATCTTTTCGTGTATAACAAGGGTTGCGTTATCGCCCACAACAGCCTTTGTTATACGGTTAGTGGAGTCTATACCTTTTATCTGGCTCGTCTCCATTTCCATATATGAGTTTTCGGCAAGGTTTACTATAGTGGTCGGATTCATAACACGCTCACCCGTGCCTTCTCCCTCGCCGTAATGCCGTTCGATATATTTGACCTTTGCGTTTTTCCCGACGAAGAAAGTATGAATACCGTCGTGAGCGGAGAGCTTATCTCCGCAGTTATGAATTCCGCAGCCGGCAACTATCGTAACATCCGAACCCTCGCCGATGATAAAATCATTGTAAACAAGGTCGCTCAGCCCCGTAGCGTCGATAATAACCGGGATGTGCACCGTTTCTCCCACGGTTCCAGCACGGATTATTATATCTATTCCGGGTTTGTCCTCTTTTGTTTTTATATCGATATTCTCCGTGACTCTGCGGTCGGCAAGCGCACCGTTTGCACGGATATTGTAAGCACCTTTGGGAGTACCCTCCATATCGGCTATTATTTTAAGAAGTTTTTTATCGGTATCGTTCATTTTCGCATTAACCTTTCATATTATCCGAAAGCACCTTGCAGGCTTCCGCCGTTGCTCCGAGCAGCTCGGGCAGAATATCGTTCTTTGCACCGTATGCCTTAAGCTCTCCTGCGGAGATGACCGCAACCTTATCGGCAATGTTAAGAATTCGCTCCTGATGCGATATTATTATTATTGCGCCGCCGTTTTTTTCGTGCATCTTTTCGAAAACATTTATCAGGTTGTTAAAGCTCCAAAGATCTATTCCCGCTTCGGGTTCGTCAAAAAGCGAAATCGAAGTTCCTCTTGCAAGAACCGTCGCTATCTCTATTCTTTTAAGCTCTCCGCCCGAAAGAGAAGCGTTGACTTCTCTTGATATATAGTCTCTTGCGCAAAGCCCCACCTGCGAAAGATAATCGCAAGCGTCCGAAACGCTTATATCTCTGCCGGCGGCAAGCCTTATAAGGTCGTTTACCGTTATTCCCTTAAACCTTACAGGCTGCTGAAAAGCAAAGCTGATACCTTTTTTTGCCCTTTCGGTTACGGAAAGAGCGGTTATATCCTCGCCGTCAAGCAAAATCCGACCCGACGAAGGCTTTAGAATGCCGCTTATTATCTTCGCAAGGGTCGATTTGCCGCCGCCGTTCGGACCTGTTACGGCAACAAATCCGCCGTCTATCTTTATTGATATATTTTTAAGAATTTCCTTTTCTCCCGTTTCGCCCGAGGCTTTATAGGAAATATTTTCAAGTTCTAACATTTGTTTCCTCCGAAATTCGATGACATATCATTCTATATTATACCTTTTTAAGACCGAAAAAGCAACAATTATATATAATTTTGTGATTTTTGAAAAAAATGCAACTTTTTAAAATTATATAGTGACAAAGGAAGGAAAAAATGTTATTATATAAGTAATTATATTTACGGGGAAGTGACGGCTTGAAGCTGCTTGCTATTGACGGTAACAGTATCATAAACAGAGCGTTTTACGGGATAAAACTGCTTTCTACCAAAGAAGGCAGATATACAAACGCCGTTTACGGTTTTATAAATATTTTAAACAAGCTTCTTGAATCCGAGCATCCGGACGGCGTTGCGGTTGCTTTTGACCTTAAGAAGCCGACTTTTCGCCATATAAAGTATGAAGCCTATAAAGCGGGCAGGCACGCTATGCCCGAAGAACTTGTCGAACAGTTTCCGGTTTTAAAGCAGTGGCTTTCTCTTGCGGGATATCACTGCGTTGAGTGTGAAGGCTTTGAGGCGGACGATATTTTGGGAACCCTCTCATACGCCTGCGAAAACAGCGGCAACGAGTGTGTTATTGCAACGGGAGACAGGGATTCTCTTCAGCTTATATCGAATTCAACAAGAGTCCTGCTTGCCGCAACGAGGGCGGGAAAGCCGGAAATCGTAAATTACGACAAGGCGGCGCTTTTTGAGAAATACGGTCTTGCACCCGAACAAATGATAGAACTTAAAGCCCTTATGGGAGATTCTTCGGATAATATACCGGGTGTTGCCGGCGTCGGAGAAAAAACCGCCCTTGACCTTATAAAGCGTTTTGATAATATCGATAATATTTACGAAAATATTGACTCTATAGACGTAAAAGAAGGTGTTCGGGCAAAGCTTAAGTCGGGAAAAGAAAACGCATACCTGAGCAGATTTATAGGAACCATTGTTAAGGATGTTCCCATCGATACAAATCCCGAAAGCTATATTGTTTCAAAGCCCGACAGACAGGCTCTTTCAAGGCTTATGACCGAACTTGAATTTTATAAGCTTATGGATAAAATGGGGCTTACCCCCTCTGTAAAGGCAGAAACCGAAACAAAGAAAACGGTAAAAAAGTCGCTTTCGGTTTGTGATTTTAAAGAAGTGAGTTTAAGCGCATGCGCAGATGTCTTTTCGGTAAACGGTGAGTTTGCCTGCGTTTGTAAGGATAAAATCTTTTCGTTAACGAGAGCCGAGGCGGAAGAAATTCTCATAAACGGCAGTATTGAAAAAAGGGTATATGACCTTAAAAATCTGAAAAAAGATTTTCCCGAGGCTGTCCTTGTAAAATTTGACGCTATGCTCGCAGGATACATTCTGAACCCCTCTTCAAAGGACTACTCGCTTAAGAGACTTTGTGCGGAATACTCCTGCGATACGCCCGAAATAATCGGAGAAGCAAGCGAAGTTATAACCGAAACGGCTTTATTCTCTTCCGTCTGCGACCGTCTTGAGGAAAATCTTGTAAAAACAAAACAGGATAAACTGTTTTATGATATCGAGGTGCCGCTTGCCGAGGTTTTGTCAGATATGGAGAGCGTCGGCTTTTTGGTGGATACACAAGGGCTTTGCGAAGAGGGCAGGCAGCTCAGCGAGAGAATAGACGGATATAAAAACGAGATATACGGTATGGCAGGAGAAGAATTCAACATAAATTCTCCCAAACAACTCGGAGAAATTCTCTTTGAGAAACTCAAAATCCCGGCAAAGAAAAAAACCAAAAGCGGTTACAGCACAAGCGTTGAAGTGCTTGAAAGCTTAAGATATGAATATCCTATAGTTGACAGCGTGCTTAAATACCGTCAGCTTGCAAAGCTTAAATCGACCTATTGTGACGGACTTGCAGCCGCCGTGTCGGACGACGGAAGAATACATTCAACATTTAACCAGACCGAGGCGAGAACGGGCAGAATAAGCTCTCTTGAACCTAATCTTCAAAATATTCCCGTAAGAACAGCCGAGGGCAGAAAGCTCCGTGAATTTTTTATTGCGAGAGACGGTTTTGTCCTTTGCGATGCGGATTATTCTCAAATCGAACTCAGAGTCCTCGCAAGCATTGCGGACGATGAGGTTATGATAAAAGCGTTTAACGACGGTAAGGATATCCACACGATAACCGCAAGCGAGGTATTCGATATTCCGCCCGATATGGTGCTCCCGGTTATGCGAAGCCGTGCCAAAGCGGTTAATTTCGGAATAGTCTACGGTATAGGCGCATTTTCCCTTTCAAAGGATATCGGCGTTTCGAGAGCCGAGGCGGACAGGTATATAAAAGGCTATCTTTCAACCTATCCGGGCGTCAGCCGATATATGGATGAGGTTATAAAAAAAGCCAAGGCGGACGGATTTGTAACAACGCTTTTCGGCAGACGGAGGTATCTTCCCGAGCTGTCGTCGTCCAACGGTATGATGAGAGCGTTCGGGGAAAGGGTCGCAAGGAACGCCCCCATTCAGGGAACGGCGGCGGATATTATAAAACTTGCGATGATAAATGTAAGCCGCAGGCTGAAAGAAGAACTGCCGGAGGCGAGGCTTATTCTTCAGGTGCACGACGAACTTATTGTAGAGTCACCCGAAAAAGACGCCGCCGGAGCTTGTGAAATACTCCGCAGCGAAATGGAAAATGCGGTAAATCTTAAGGTTAAGCTGTGCGCCGATGTTCATACGGGTAAAAATTGGTTAGAGGCGAAAGGCTGATGAAAATAGTTTTTGTCTGTACAGGCAATACCTGTAGGAGTCCTCTTGCCGAGGGGTATCTTAATTCTCTGAAAATACCCGGCGTTTTTGCGATCAGCAGGGGTCTGTGCGCAGAAGGCGGAAGAGTGAGCGAAAATTCGGTTGTTGCCGCAAAAAAGCTCGGATTTGATATATCCGGGCACATTTCAACGCAGTTTGATGCCGAGGCGGTGTCGGCAGACAGAATAATCTGTATGTCGGATTCTCATAAAAACGCCCTTATAAGCGCAGGTATAGATCCGAATAAAATCAGCGTTTTAGGTTCGGGTATATCTGACCCTTACGGTCAGAACGAAAAAGTATATCTTAACTGCGCATATGAGATAGCGGACGCCGTTGACCGTATTGTTTTTAACGGTTTGCCGAACGGGATTTGCGTAAGAAGAGCGGACCGAAACGATATCGGGGATATTTCAAAGCTTGAAAGGGACTGTTTTTTTGAGCCGTGGAGCGAAAATGCCATAAAGGAGTCCTTAGAAGCGAAAACGGCGTTTTTCGTTGCCGTTAAGGACGGTAAGATAATAGGATATATCGGAATAAATGCCGTATGCAAAGAGGGATATATAACAAATATAGCGGTTTACGAAAATGAGAGGGGCAAGGGAATCGGCACTCTTCTTATGGACCGTGTGTTTTCTTTTGCAAGAAAAGAATCGCTTGAATTTGTTTCGCTCGAGGTTAGAAAATCAAATGCCGCAGCTATAGCCCTTTATAAAAAACTCGGGCTTAAGGAAGAAGGACTCAGAAAAAGATTCTACTCAAATCCCACGGAAGATGCTATAATAATGACAAGAAGGTTTATTTGATTTTATGCTGATACTTGCTATTGAATCATCGTGCGATGAAACCGCTGCCGCCGTAACGAGGGGCAGAGAGGTTTTATCGAATATAGTAGCTACGCAGATAGCGGAGCACAAGATTTACGGAGGAGTCGTTCCGGAAATTGCGTCAAGGAGACACACCGAGGCTGTAAGCGCAGTGTGCGACAAGGCGGTAAGGGACGCAGGTATAAGTTATGACGAGCTTGACGCCGTCGCCGTTACATTTGCTCCGGGGCTTATCGGTGCGCTTCTCGTGGGAGTTAATTTTGCAAAAGCTCTTGCTATGTCACTTGATATACCTCTCATTCCGGTTCATCATCTGCGTTCGCATATAGCCGCAAATTACATAACAAACCCCGAACTTAAGCCGCCGTTTTTATGTCTTACCGTATCTGGAGGCAACACGATAATCACAGAGGTTAGGGATTATACCGTTTTCAATCCCGTCGGCGCTACTATCGACGATGCCGCAGGCGAATGTTTCGATAAGGCGGCGAGAACATTGGGTCTTTCTTATCCCGGCGGTGTAAATCTTGATAAAACAGCGTCGCAGGCGGACGATAAGAAATATCCGCTGCCGTATCCGCACGCAGGAAACCGGGAATTTGATTTCAGCTTTTCGGGGCTGAAAACGGCGGTTATCAACACTGTTCATAACGCCGCTCAAAAGGGCGAACCGATAGATGTGCCCGTGCTTGCGGCAACGCTCAGAAAAAAAGTATGCGATATACTTACCGATAAAACATTTAAAGCCGCAGAAAAGCTTTCATATAAAACAATTGCGCTTGCAGGCGGTGTTTCGGCAAACAGCGAGCTGAGAGCCCGTATGGAAGAGGAGTGTCTGAAAAGGGGATTTGCTTTCTCAAGACCCGAACTTTGCTATTGCGGCGATAATGCGGCTATGGTAGGCGTGCAGGCGTTTTATGAGTACCAAAGCGGAAATACTGCCGATGAAACGCTCAACGCCTTTGCAACACTGCCGATAAACTATAACAGGGAGGAAGTATATGAATAACAAGAATCTGCTTTTGATAGTAAACCCAAAGTCCGGAAAAGCGAAGATGAAGAATGAGCTTCTCGGGGTCGTAGGGACATTTTGCGAAGCCGGATACTGTGTTTGCACATATACAACTGCCGCCCGATGCGACGCTACGGACAGAATACTTAAAATAGATAAGGATAACAAACCCGACCTGATAGTCGTATGCGGCGGAGACGGAACTCTTAATGAGGTCATAACAGGGCTTATGAAAGCAGGCCTTGATATTCCGATAGGTTATATACCTTCGGGAACATTAAACGAATGGTCATCCGGCCTCGGCATTTCAAGGAACATACAAAAGGCGGCGAAGGATATTGTTTCGGGCCGTGAAATAAAGCTTGATATCGGCAGGTTTTCGGATAAGTATTTTTCGTACACCGCTTCCTTCGGAGCTTTTACCGACGCTTCCTATTCGGCGCCTCAGGAGGTTAAAAATATTTTGGGTCAGGCGGCTTATTTCTTTCAGGGAATAAAGAGTCTCGGAAATATCAAGCCCATTCATCTGAAAATTTCCTGCGAGGAAAAGGAGCTTGACGGCGAATACCTTTTCGGAGCGGTTTCAAATTCAATGTCGGTAGGAGGAATAGTTAAATTTTCGGATACCGTGGTTAAGCTTAACGACGGTGAGTTTGAAGTTGTGCTTATTAAGAAACCCGATAATATACTAAAGCTGCAGCCCGTGATAGACGGTATTTTAAAACGTGATCTAAACCGTGAGGGAATTGAATTTTTCCACACAAAACGGCTTACGGTAACCGAGTCGGAAAACGTTTCCTGGACGCTTGACGGCGAATATGCGCCGGGAGCACAAACTATTGAAATCGAAAATATGAACCTTGCGATCCGGCTTATCGTGCCGGGCAGTGCGGGCGAACTTAAAAACATCAAGGAGTAACGGATTATGTTTACAAGAGATATAGGCGTGGACCTCGGAACGGCAAACACCTTAGTTTGCGTTAAAGGCAAGGGCATAATAATGAGGGAGCCTTCGGTCGTCGCATACGATGTAAGAAACGACGCCGTGAGAGCCGTGGGAACAGAGGCTAAGGAAATGATAGGCAGAACACCCGGATCGATAGTTGCCGTGCGTCCTTTGAAGGACGGTGTTATTGCCGACTTCGATGTAACTGCCGCAATGCTAAAGAGATTTGTAAAAGAAGCCTTAAAAGGTTCGTTCTTTTCAAGAGTACGAATGGTAATATGTATACCGTCAGGCGTAACAGAGGTTGAGAGCCGTGCTGTTTACGACGCCGCAAAACAGGCGGGAGCTACCGATATCGATCTTGTCGAAGAACCTATGGCGGCGGCAGTCGGGGCAGGGCTTCCCGTATGGGATGCTACGGGGAATATGGTTGTTGATATAGGAGGCGGCACAAGTGAAGTTGCCGTTATCTCGCTCGGTGATATCGTTACCGCACAGTCGGTAAGAACTGCGGGCGACGATCTTGACGAGGCAATAATTTCATATGTAAGAAAAAAACATAATCTTCTTATAGGAGAACGCACCGCAGAGCAGATTAAAATCGATATCGGCTCCGCAAAACCTTACGAGGGTGAAACCGTTATAGAAATAAAGGGCAGAAATCTTGTTGACGGTCTCCCGAAAAACATAATGATATCATCGGAGGAAGTAAGGAACGCAATGGCGGACACACTTTCTCAGATTATAGACGTTATAAGGCTGACGCTTGAAAAAACACCGCCCGAACTTTCTGCGGATATTATAGATAAGGGCATAACGCTTACAGGCGGCGGAGCATTGCTCAGGGGACTTGCCGAGCTTATTGCAGAGGAAACGGGTATGCCGGTAAGTGTTGCCGCAAATCCGCTCGACTGCGTTGTTTTGGGAACCGCCAAGCGTCTTGAGGCGGACAGCGGATTTGAAAATTACGTGTTCCGCAGGGGAAAACGCTTCAGATAAAAAGGTGCCCGCCTTAAGAGGCGGAGGACATCTGCGTTAGGTTATAAAGGCATAAACAAAGGGAGGACATTATGCGATTTTTCTTCAAAAGTCGTCAATTTAAGATTATAGCAGCCGTTTTCTGCGTCGTAGTTATTGTTTCTCTGACCTTCGGAATTATCGGCAGCAGAATGGCTCCGCATACCGATGTTGCGGGAATAATAGCGGCGCCGTTCCGTTCTCTTGCGGCTAAAATCAAAAACGGCATATCGGATATTTCCTCGGCTTATAACGACGGGAATTCTCTTATGCTTGAAAATGCCGAGCTTAAGTCAAAGCTTGACGAGATGCGGGAAAAAACGGCAGATTACGAAAAACTTAAAGAGGAAAACGATTTTTATAAGGACTATCTTGAAATAAAAGAGGCAAATCCTGATTTTTCATTTGCCGCCGCTACTCTTATTTCACGGGATACCGATGATATTTACGGCTCGTTTCTTATAAACAAGGGCAAAATGTCGGGCATTTCGGTATATGATCCGGTTGTAACAAAATCGGGCGTTGTGGGGTATATATCCGAAGTCGGGACGACGACTGCCAAGGTAAAAACCGTTTTAAGTCCCGAAATTTCAATAGGAGCTCTTGATAACAGGACAAGCGATTCGGGAGTTGTTGCGGGAAATGCGGACCTTGCTTTGAAAAAGCTTTGCAGAATTTCAAATCTTTCCCGTTCCTGCAGCGTTGCGATAGGCGATTATATAGTGACTTCCGGTGAGGGTATCTTTCCGGACGGTCTGCTTATCGGCTCTATCGAATCCATAGACAGTGATAAATACAACACTTCTATTTACGCCGATATCAAACCTTTCGTTGACTTTTCAAACATAAGGGATGTTATGGTCATAACCTCGTTTGACGGCCAGGGCGGAATAAAGCCGTAGACCGGATGCCACACTGGGAGAACTGATATGAATTCTGTAAAAACAAGGCTTAAAACGGTCCTTTTTGACGCTCTTATGTTTATTATAGCGTTGCTCCTGCAGTATAACCCTCTTTTTTCTCTGAAAATAGCAGGAGCAAATCCTATGCTTCCGCTTTGCGTTTTGATAGTTGTTTCTATGTTTTCGTCCGAATTTTATTCGTTTCTTTGGGGACTTGTTGCGGGAGTTTTTGCCGACAGTGCTTCTGGAGCGGGATTCGGATTTAATACAATTGCTTTTATGCTGACGGCGTTTGCGGTATCGTTTATCGTTCACTATCTTTTTAATAATAATGTTCGTTCTGCAGCCGCTCTTTCAATACTTGCCGCTTTTTTCTATTTTGCCTTAAGGTGGCTTTTTTCAAGCGTCTTCGGGCATACGGTAAACGACAGCTTTGTTTATCTTTACCGAAACGCCATACCTTCGACGGTATATACGGCAATCGTTACCGTGCCGCTTTATCTGATAAAGAAGAAATTGATGAGCAGTATAAAACAGTAGACAATACAATCAGGGTACAATGCTTTTTTGAAGAAACGGCGCCGTTATCGGCATTGTTGCCCTCCGCTCACAATACGCCGGTATTCCTCGGTCGGGCGCCTCGCCGCTAACCGGCGCCGTTTTCTTACAAAATCTTTGACCCATAGCGAGAAAATTTTTTCGTTTATGAAGTCGAGAAATGCAGGAATACTGCCGTATTTCAAATGACGAGACAATATAAACGGACAAATTTTCCGCTATGGGAAGTATTGTACCCTGATTGTATTGTCTAAGCAAAAGGAGATGCATTATGCCTTTTTCACATAAAAAGCAAACCGTTCTTACAATGCTTTCGGTTCTGCTTGTGCTTGTTATAATCGCCTATACGGCGAGAATATACAGTATTCAGGTGGTAAATGCCGAAAAATATGCCTCGACTGCGGGCAGCGCATCTGTAAGAAAGGCTGTTATAAAAGCTCCGAGGGGAGAAATACTTGACAGCTGCGGCAGAAAAATAGCGGTTAACAGGGACGGTTACAATGTTGTTTTCAACAAGGCTTATGTTAAAGACAACCTCAATGATGTCATTCTTGCGCTTATAAAGGCATTTAACGAAAGCTCGGTAAAATGGGAGGACAAGCTCCCCGTAACCGAAACTGCACCGTACTCGTTTAAAAGCGATTCTGACAGCGACAGAGCGAAACTGATAAAAACTCTTGACCTTGCAGGGTATGCGACGGCGGATAACTGCGTAAAACGCCTCACACAGCGGTATAAACTCGAAAAATACGACGAGAACGACCGCAGGGCAATAATGGGTGTGAGATACAGTATGGAGATATCAGACTTCTCGATATCTTATCCCTACACCTTTGCCGAAGATATTCCCACGGAACTTATGAGAAAAATAAGCGAATCCGACTTTATGCTCAACGGCGTTACCGTGGATGTCGCACCGTTCAGAGAGTATGCCGACACTTCTCTTGCCGTAAACCTGATAGGTACGGTAGGACCTATATTTGAAGAGGATTGGGACAAGGGCGAAAACTATAAAGCAAAAGGATATTCGTATAACGATAAAGTCGGCAAGAGCGGAATAGAGAAATGGGCTGAGGAAAGCCTCAGAGGAACGGACGGCGAAATAACCTACTATATCGATGCAAACGGAAATATACTTAAAAGCGAAGTAACAAAACAACCCGTTGCCGGTAAAACAGTTATGCTCTCGCTTGACAGGAAGATACAGCGTACCGTTCAGGATGAACTTGCAAATACCGTAAGATCGCTTCAGGCAAGCGGAGGCTCCTGCACGGCAGGCGCTGCAGTAATGATAAATGTAAATACAGGCAAGATAATATGCGCCGCAAACTATCCGACATATGATCTGGCTACCCTCGGCACGGACTATGATAAACTTAAAAACGATAAAAGCAATCCTCTTACCGACCGTGCTTTTCAGGGTGTTTACCCGATAGGTTCAACCATTAAACCTATAATCGCAACCGCAGCTATGGAAGGCGGACTTTATAAAAACGGCGAAATAATCAACTGTAAACACACATATCGCTATTTCAGCGACTATACTCCGTCCTGTATGCACAGGCACGGAAATATCAACCTTAAAACTGCGCTTTCAAAGAGCTGTAACTACTTCTTCTTTGAACTCGGAAGGAGAGTGGGTGCACTCACTCTTACCGATTATTTCAAACAATTCGGCTTAGGCGTGGCAACCGGTGTGGAAGTGGACGACAGTAAGGGCCTGCTTGTACAACCGAAAAGCAACGGCTTCGGCGGCGATACCCTTCAGATTTCCATAGGTCAGCTTAATGCGTTTACGCCGCTTCAGCTTGCAAACTATGCGGCAACGTTTGCTAACGGCGGCACACATTACCGTGCGTCTTTAATAAATAAAATCGTTTCCTATGATATGTCCGAAATCTACGATAACTGCGAGCCCGAGGTTAAAAACACCGTTAAAATAAGCGAGAATACCCTTTCCGCAATAAAAGAGGGTATGCTTTCCGTTACGGTTGACGGTACCGGCAGAGCCGCTCTCGGAGATTATAAAATAAAGGTCGGCGGAAAAACAGGAACTTCGCAGGTTACGAACGGCGTAGATCACAGTACATTTATAGTTTTTGCACCGTTTGATAAACCCGAAATTGCAATTTCCGTTGTTCTTGAACACGGTAACTCGGGTTATTCTTCCGGTATACTTGTAAGGCAAATGCTCGACGCTTACTTCTCTTCGGGTTCTTCGGCTTCGACCGACACTCCCGTAAACACACTTTTGCCGTAGTTGTGTTACATCATATTGAAAGCGTCCGCCGGACAGAAGGCATTCCTTTGATATTTTCCGCCTTCAAAGCTTAAAATACGAAAGTATTGTAAGGATTAAAGACTTTAAAAATAGGATTTTATCACGGCAGACCGATTTTTTACCGTGTAATGTGACACTTATGGGATCAATGTGTTAATGTTTGACAGATACGGATTTTTGTGATAAAATTATGACGGTACATCTCAAAAGAGTCAACGAGGGGCGGTATATCGGTTTTCCGATGTCTAAAAGCAGATTTAAAAGTATTTTTCGGGAGGTTAACTGTATGGGACTTTGCTTTGCCTTTGTATCCGGGAAAGGCGGAACGGGGAAGTCAACCGTTTCCTGCGGTCTTGCTATGCAGTTTTCACAGCTCGGTAAAAAAGTGCTTATAATCGACCTCGACGAGGGACTTCGTTGCCTTGATATGCTTTTCGGAATAGAAAAGGATGTTGTTTTTGATCTTTCCGATGTGTTAAACGGCGAAAAAGAACTTGAAGATGCAATATATAAAGCGCCTTTTTCGGACAATATAAGTATTGTTCCGGCTCCGCAAACGGCAGGTAATATAAAACCCGAACCGCTTTGCGGCCTGATAAACGCACAGCTCTCAAATTATGATGTCATTATTCTTGATATGCCGGCAGGAGTTGATTTTTCCTGTCTGTCAAATGTGTCAAGACAGCTTTATTTTGTAACTGTCTGCAATGCAGACCCCGTTTCGGTCCGTGATGCCGCAGCGGCGGCTTCGGTACTGCCGGACTGTGATAATGAAACAAGGCTTATAATAAACAGATTTGAACCGTCGCTCATAAAAGCAGGGCTTTATGATAATATTGATGAAATAATAGATAAATCGGGTTTGCGCCTTATCGGAATAGTGCCGCAAAGTTTTGAGCTTAATCTGCTGCCGGTAAAGCATATGCTCGGAAAAAAGGGAAGAGCGTCAAAGGCTCTCGGCAGGATAGCGCTCAGGCTTCTCGGTGCCGATGTAAGGCTTCCGAACCCTAAAAAAATATAGTGAGGAGAATGAATATGACAATAGCGCTCATAGCACACGATGCGAAAAAGGAACTTATGGTGCAGTTTTGCATAGCTTACTGCGGCATATTAAGTCGTCATAATCTGGTCGCTACGGGAACTACGGGTAAAACCGTTTCCGAGGCCACCGGTCTTGAAATAACAAACTTTTTAAGCGGATCACAGGGCGGAGCTCAGCAAATAGCTTCAAGAATAGGCTGTGGGGAAATAGACCTGCTTCTTATGTTCAGGGATCCCCTTAATCCTAAGCCCAGCGAACCGGATGAGACCTCTCTTTTAAGGCTTTGCGATGTTCACAACATTCCTTTTGCTACGAATATAGCAACTGCTGAAGTTCTGATACACGGTCTTGAAAGAGGAGACCTCGGTTGGAGAGATATTTTAAGGAAATCATAAATTACGGAGATATTTTAATGTCTGAGATAAACCGTGCCGTTAAAGGCACAAACGATGTGCTGCCCGAAGATTCTTACCGTTGGCAGTTTATAGAAAAAAAGCTGCTTGAAACCGCAGCGCTTTTCGGTTTCAGGGAAATAAGAGTTCCCGTTTTTGAACACACCGAGGTTTTCAGCCGCAATGTGGGAGATACGACCGATGTTGTTCAAAAAGAAATGTATACGTTTGACGATAAGGGAGGAAGATCGCTTACCCTGCGTCCCGAACTCACCGCCGGAACGGTAAGAAGTGCGGTTGAACACGGTCTGGTTTACGGCGCTCTGCCCGTAAAGGTGTGCTATATCGGCGGGTGTTATCGCTATGAAAAGCCTCAGGCGGGAAGACTCAGAGAATTCCATCAGTTCGGTGTTGAATGTTTCGGTGCAGGTGACAGCGCAGCGGATGCCGAAGTGATTTCTCTTGCCCGTCAGGTGCTTTTGAATGTCGGAGTTTCCGATATTTCGCTTGAAATAAATTCTATAGGCTGCCCTGAGTGCAGAAAAAAATATCAGGAAGCACTTAAGGATTATTTTACGGCTCATATTGACGAACTTTGCGACACCTGCAGGGACAGGCTCTCACGCAATCCTATGAGAATACTCGATTGTAAGTCTCCCGTTTGTTCCGAGCTTTCGAAAAATGCCCCCGTCGTACTTGATTATTTGTGCGACGAATGCAGTGAACATTTCAGCGTCGTTAAAGAGCATCTTGACGCTGCCGGAATAAAATACACCGTCAATCCTCATATAGTAAGAGGACTTGATTATTATACGAGAACCGTATTTGAGTTTGTTTCCGGTGAAATAGGCGCTCAGTCAACGGTTTGCGGCGGCGGCAGGTATGACGGTTTGGTATCCCGGATGGGCGGTCCTCAAATACCTGCACTCGGATTTGCGGTGGGTCTGGAAAGACTTGTTATGCTTTTGGAAAATCAGAAAACAGAGCTTCCGAGACCTAAGAACTGCGATATTTATATTGCTGCTCTCGATAAAGCGGCTGCGCTTAAAGCGACCGAGCTTTGCTCTCTTTTGAGGGAGGACGGTTTTAAAGCTCAGTGTGATATATGCGGCAGAGGTCTTAAAGCACAGATGAAATATGCCGATAAAATAGGCGCCGCATTTTCGGTCGTTTTAGGTTCAAGTGAGCTTGAAAGCGGTGTTGCCGTACTTAAAAATATGAATACGGGAGATACGGCAGATATAAAGCTTGCCGATATTTCCGAGGAGCTTTTCAAATCCGTCACCGATTCTGCACTTGAAGAGCTTACCGATTCCATAGAGCTATAGAGCAGCTATAAATATAAAAATAAAATACAATAAGCCCCTTTCAGGGGCTGTTTTTAAGAGGTGTTTCTTTTGAAACTTGACAGAATGGACGGAATGAAACGCACAGACTATTGCGGAACCCTTACGGACGGCGATATAGGAAGGGAAGTTACAGTCTGCGGTTGGATACAAAGGCAAAGGGATCTGGGGGGTCTTATTTTTGCCGATTTAAGGGACCGCAGCGGAATCATACAGCTCGCCTTTGACGATACCACCGAAAAGGATGTTTTCGAGAAAGCGTTCGCTTTAAGAAGCGAGTTTGTTGTTATGGCGAAAGGCGTTGTCAGAAAACGCTCCTCGGTTAATCCCGATATACCGACGGGTAATATTGAGATAGAGGTTTCCGTTTTAAAGGTGCTCGGAAGATCGCTTACCCCTCCTTTTGAAATTACCGATGATTGCGGAGCAAAGGAAGAACTTCGCCTTAAATACCGTTATCTTGACCTTCGCAGACCGCAGCTTAAAAACAATATTATGTTGCGTCACCGCATAACCAAGGTTACAAGGGATTATTTTGACGAAAACGGTTTTCTTGAAATAGAGACCCCCACGCTTATAAAATCCACTCCCGAAGGCGCAAGAGACTATCTTGTTCCTTCAAGAGTGCACAAAGGAAGCTTCTTTGCGCTTCCGCAGTCTCCGCAGATGTATAAACAGCTTTTAATGCTTTCGGGATTTGACCGTTATATGCAGCTTGCACGCTGCTACAGGGACGAGGACCTGCGTGCCGACCGTCAGCCCGAGTTTACACAGATAGACCTTGAGATGTCTTTTGTTGAAAGGGAAGATGTTTTTGCTATAGCAGAGGGTTATGTAAAACGCCTCTTTAAAGAAATTCTCGGCGTGGATGTTCAGACTCCCTTACCCCGTATGACATACACCGAGGCTATGAACAGTTACGGCTCCGATAAACCCGATACAAGGTTTGATATGAAAATAACCGATGTTTCGGATATAGTTGAAAATTGCGGCTTCGGTGTTTTTGCGGATACCGTTAAAAACGGCGGTACCGTGAGGGCAATAAACGCAAAAAATGCCGCTCACATTTATACACGCAAGGAGATTGATAAGCTGACCGAAGAGGCAAAGGGTATCGGTGCTAAGGGTCTTGCCTTCATTCGCTGGGTAGACGATGAGCCTAACTGCTCATTTGCAAAGTTTATGAAGCCTGAAGAGCTTGATATGCTGTATGATCGCTTAGGCGCACAAAAAGGCGATGTAATACTCTTCGTTGCGGATAAGAAGAAGGTAGTTCTTCCCGTGCTCGGAGCGCTCAGACTTACCGTAGCAAAGAGACTTGACATTATTCCCGATAAATATAACTTCCTGTGGATAACCGAATTCCCGTTCTTTGAATATAACGAGGAGACGGGCGGTTGGGACGCTATGCATCATCCGTTCACCGCTCCGCTTGACGAATGTATTCCGTATCTTGATTCTGACCCCGAAAAGGTTTTCGCAAATGCTTACGACCTTGTTTTAAACGGCGTCGAGCTTTCGAGCGGTTCGATAAGAATAACCGATCCCGAACTTCAGAATCATATGTTCAGGGCACTCGGTCTTACCGACAGCGAGGCGGAAGAAAAATTCGGTTTCTTAACGGGCGCATTTAAGTACGGTGCTCCTCCGCACGGCGGTATGGGCATAGGACTTGACAGACTTTGTATGCTTATGAGCGGTGCAGACTCAATAAGGGATGTTATAGCTTTCCCGAAAGTTGCAACCTCAAGCGAGCTTATGTCCGGCGCACCGGCAAGAGTAGATAAGGCTCAGCTTGACGATCTTGCCATATCAGTTACCGAAAAAGAAGAAAATTCGTAAATTAAAATACCGATCTTTTAATATAAATCGGCAGTCACAGATGTATTTTACCTGTGACTGCCGATTTTTTTAATGGTGCTATGTAAAAAATCTGATTTTAAGGCTGAGCGAAAATAAATTTGAGCTTGTTTTTTTTGATCACAGATTTTCCGCACTGCCATATAAAATAACCGCTGATCAGGTTAGGATTAACTGTGTTTTGTGCCCCGACACTCAAAAATTTGATTGTTTAAAAAAATCACGATAAAGCAAAGCGTCTTTTGGGCGGACTTTTATGCGGAAGCCGCAATAAAATCAGCCTTATAAAAATGAACGCCAAGCAAGGCACTAAAAGGCAGCGAACAAAATCGCAATTGATTTGATTTTCGTCAGCCTGCTTTAAAAATTAAGGCCGACGGCAAATTTGCCGTCGGCCTTATTAACATCATTATTTTTAGTTTTAAGCTTTTTTTGCTTTTTTACCTTTTTTCGGTTCGAATTTTTCACGGTACTCTCTCCAGCAAACCCAAAGAGGTCCTGCAACAAACAGGGAAGAAATGCAGCCCGAAAGCATACCGAATGCCATAGGAATTGCAAATGTACGAAGAGAAGTAAGCCCGAACATCTCAGAAACAACTATAATCGTAAGAACCGCAAGGATAGTCGTCGTTGTAGTTATAATGTTTCGTGTAAGAACTCTGCTTACACTCCTATCCATATTTTCGCCTATCTTAAGCTGCGGATAATACTTTTTGTTTTCACGCACTCTGTCGTAAATTACGATAGTGTCGTTAAGTGAATATCCGAGCAAGGTGAGCACAACCGCCATATAGTTTGAATCTATCTGCAGACGGAATATAACGCAGGTGAAGAAACTTACAAGCAGGTCAAGTATAAGTGCGCAGAGTGCCGTGAGTGCTGCCGAAACGCCGCCTATTTTTCTGAATCTTATACCGACATATATTACAACGAATATTGCCGTAAGCGCAACCGCTACAAGACTTTTTGCGAAGAAGTTACCTGCAACCGAAGGATTTACCGAGTTTGAATCGTAAACCTCAAATTTGTTATCGGTGAACTTTTCGGTAAGCGCAGTCTCAACAGCCGCCTGTTTTTCGGCTGATACCGATTCTTTACCCACAACAGTAACCGTGAAAGTCTGTGTATCGCCGGCAAAGGATTTGCTCTTGCTTACGGTAAAGTCATTTTTAATAACGCCTTTTACGGTGCTTTCAAAGTCCTTTTCGGAAACATCGCCCGTGTATGAATATGTGATTCTCGTACCGCCGCTGAAGTTAATATCAAGCTTAAGACCGAATAAAATCGTAAACAAAATACCTACGGCAATAACGGCAGCATAAGCGATAAGGCTTATTTTAAAGGCTTTTTTGGTGTTTAATATTTTATTTTCAGCCATTGTTCTTACCTCCGTAAAAAGCGGGCTTTCTCATACATTTAAGCTGAGACAGACTCTTAAGCATATACTTGGAAGCAAGAACGCCCATTATAAGATTGAATATAACGCCTACAAGCAGTGTATAACCGAACGAATATATGGAACCGGTTATCGATGAACCGAAGAGCGACATTATAGGCGAGAAAATCTTTGCGAGCAAATTATCGGGAGAACCGAAAGCTCCCATAAGTACAATAGAAACTATAACTATGGTAACGTTACCGTCGATAATAGCGCTCAATGAGTTCTTGTAGCCGGAATCAATAGCTCCGTCAATGGTCTTGCCTTTCTTAAATTCATCTTTGATTCGTTCAAATGCGATAACATTGGCATCAACACCGACGCCTATCGAAAGAATGATACCCGCAATACCCGGTATGGTAAGAGTAAAGCTGTCCGCCTTCGGGAAGTATCCCGAAATGCAGGCTATCGAACCTGCGAGCTGACCGAGAAGGGCAATTGCGGAAACAACGCCGCATACCCTGTATCTTATTATCATAAGCAGACACACAACTCCGAAAGCCACAGCACCTGCAATAACCATTACTTTAAGTGCGTCCGAACCCAAAGTCGGCGATATGATCTGAAGCTTGCTGTCGTCAACCGTGAGAGCAAAGGGAAGAGAACCTGCTTTTATTTTCTTTGCAAGAAGAGAAGCGGATTCCTGAGTGAAGTTTCCGTAAATTATAGCGTTTCCTTCGGTAATTGCTTTCGAACAACTTGCTGTTGATATATTTTCATCATCCATATAAATGGAAATGTTTGTGCCGTTTGCGGCAGCCTGAGCGGTTGCCTTTCCGAATGCCGAAGCGCCCTCGGCGTTAAGAGAAAGGGAAACAACATATCCGTGTTCCTGTTCATACTGTGCACTGGCATCTGTGACTACATCGCCCGTCATAAACGGTTCGCCCGAATTTGTATCTCCGCTGTAGAACTTAAGCTGCGCCGATGCGCTCAGCTCTTCTATAGCGCTCTGAGGGTCAAATTCGCCGTTTCCCGAGGTTTTCGGAAAACGCACTATAACCTGATGATGCGAACTGTCTGTGTAAACCTCATAATCGGTGATGTTTAAATTTGTAAGCCTTGTTTCTATAATAGTTTTTGCGGCCTGCATATCGCTGTCCGTTATCTCAAGACCTTCTTTGTCTGGTGAGAAAACGGCTTCAACGCCGCCGCTTATATCAATACCCCAGCGTATATCGCCGGCGCCCTTGATATAAACCTTTTTTGTGTCGCCGTAGTAATCGTGAATTCCGATGAAAGCAGTAACGGTAAGCGTTACTATAAGCACCAGAATAACGAAGAACACCGGCTTGCCTGTTCTTTTGGACTTCATTGGCTGATCCTCCGATTCTTGTGTACCTTTAAAACGGTACTTTCCAAATAATTATACATAAAAACACAGATAAAGTCAATCTGTTTAGTACAATTTATATATCATTTCCGCATAATTTTTCAAGCGCTGCATATTTAACGGCAACGCAAAGAACTTTTGCGGCTTTTTTTATTTCCTCGGCGGACGGGTAAGACGGGGCAATTCTGAGGTTTGAATCGTGCGGATCTTTACCGTAAGGATAAGCGGCGCCTGCAGGCGTTAAGATGAGTCCCGCATTTGCGCAAAGCTGTTCTACACGTTTTGCGCAGCCGTCCGTAACATAAAGGCTTATAAAATATCCGCCTTTCGGTTTGCTCCAATGCGCAATTCCCGTTCCGGCAACGCTGCTTTCAAGCTCGCCTAAAACGCTTTCAAACTTGGGTCTTATAATATCTGCGTGCTTTTTCATATGCTTTTTAAGCGACTCAACATCTTTGAACATTCTTGCGTGCCTTAACTGGTTGAGTTTATCCGGACCTATGGTCTGATATTTCATTCTTCCCTTTAAAAGGGCTATATTATTGTGGCTTGCACCTATCGCCGAGACGCCTGCTCCGGGGAAGGTCACCTTTGAGGTTGAGGCAAATATAAGAGGCAGATCGGGGTTGCCTGCCTTAACACATTCATCGTAAATGTTCAAAAGGCTGTCGCCCTCATCGTAAAGGTCGTGTATTACATAGGCATTGTCCCACATAATTCTGAAATCCTTTGCCGCCGGTTTAAGACGGGCAAATCTGCGCACGACCTCGTCACTGTACGTAATTCCTTCGGGATTTGAATATTTCGGGACACACCAGATACCCTTTACTTTTTCATCCTTTATAAGCTCTTCGACCTTATCCATATCCGGACCGTTTTCGTCCATCTCAACGGGGATAAGCTCAAAACCGAAATACTCGGTTATTGCAAAATGCCTGTCATAACCGGGCACGGGGCATAAAAATTTAAGCCCGTCCTGTCTTGCCCAGGGTTCACCGCCCATACCGTGTGTCATAGCCTGAGCTATTGTATCGAACATAAGATTAAGTGAGGAGTTGCCCCCTACTATTATCTGTTCGGGCGAAAGACCCAAAATTTCTCCGAAGAGCTGTTTTAACTCCCTTAAACCGTCAAGCCCGCCGTAATTCCGGCAATCGATACCGTCAATATTCTTGAATCCCGTGTGATTTCCCACAAGGTCAAACATTTTCTCGCTCAGATCCATATTGGCGGCGCTCGGCTTGCCTCTTGACATATCAAGAGAAAGATGCATTCCGCAAATGCTTTCATATTCTTTCTTTATCGCAGAGAATTCTTCTGTGAGTTCCTCGGGCGACATTTTAAGATAATCGGACATAGAGTTTACCTCTTTCTTAAGTTAAATAACCTTAGACAATTCAATCAAAATACAATGATTTTTTCGGAAGAACAGCACAGTTATCGGCTTTGTTCCCCTCCGCTCATAATACGAAAGTATTATTCGGTCGGGCGCCTTGCCGCTAAAAGTGCTGTTTCTTAGAAAAATCTTCGACCGAAAACGAGAGAATTTTTTCGACTTTTGATACCGAGAAACGCAGGAATACCGCCGTATTTCAAGTGACGAAGCGATAAAAGCGGATAAATAATCCGTTTTCACAACCGTTGTACTTTGATTGGATTGTCTATCATTATACACTATTTTGTATTATCTTTCAAGATTGCAAATTAAACTTTACAACAAATAAGGCAGTCTTATACAAAATAAGGCTGCCTTATGATGAAGTGCCGTAATGAAGTTTAATTTTTAAACCGTTACAAAGCTGCAGAGCGCCTTAAAATGAAAACACACGGTCTTCCCCGGCACCTACCCTCGTAAGCGTAAGAGTGCGCTCTTTTCTGTTTATTGTCCCTATATCGAAAAGTATTTCGTTTTTTGTTCCGTCAAAACGCATAAGCGGGTTTCCGCCGTTTACATACATTACCGAGTTCATAGTCGATATGTATTGTATATTATCGACTTTTCTGCTTTCGTCAGAGTGAATATGTCCGGTTATAACCGCAATAATATCACAACTCTTATAATTTGAGAAATCAGCTGTTATTCGTTTTTTAAATCTTCCTTCGCCGTGTTCAAAATCAATATTCTGCTTTAAGCTCCTTGCTTTGAGAATATCGTGGATAACGGATATCCGACTGAGATTTTCACCGAGATCCCGGTTCAATACTATAGGCGGAACATGCTGAAAAATCACAACGCCCCAGCCGGTTTCATTAAAGTTGAGTGCATCATTTATAAGCCAATCAAGCTGATCCTTTGAGTAATCATAGAATCCCTGACCCGAATAAAGCAGCGAACCGTTTTCGTCATATTCATACGGTATATCAATTGAGTCAAGGAAAATATATCTTACCTTTGCCGACCTGTTATCCGTATAGTAATAAAGCCCCTTGTTTTTTTCATTGAAAACAGCACCGTTTTCATACAGGTGATTAAAAAACAGTGTGTATCTTTCTTCTGGTGTGAGATGATTTTCGGCTTTTTCCGATTTTATGCAGGCTATATCCCAGATACTGTTATCGTCGTGATTTCCGTTGACCGGCATATATCTGATTCCGTTAAGTTCCGCTCTGAATTCACGAAGACAATCACTTACATATTTTTTTGTTCCGTTAGTAAAAAGGTCGCCGCCGATAACCAAAAAATCGCTTTGCGCCCTTTGCGATATCATTTTATATGCATTAAGAGTCCGGCGCAGTCTTATCAAATGCGTGTATTTGAATTTTGTCGCATAATGAGGATCTGTCATAAATCCAAAGGTTGCAGTATTATAGCCCTGAATTTTTTGAACAGCTTCAACAGTTTCTTCCACTTCTGCCCGTATATAATCCGGATAAGTATCATTGCTTGTTATTTCGGGCTCAAGATATCCTTCATAGTCCAATCCGTGGGAAATATATCCTTCTATTGTCTTCATAAATAATACCTCCGAACAACTTTTATAACCTAATGCAGATGTTATCTACCACTTAAAGTGGGTTCCGTTTCAGTCCTTGACGCAGGAGTGTAATCTTCTGCATCAAAGCAGATCGGAGCTCCGATTTAAGTCATTTTATCAGTTGAGTTTTCCACTGTCAAGCAAAACTTTTAATTTTAAGACAGCGGTCTGTGTTTTTGCGTCCTTTACGGTGCCGTCCATTATCATTTCGACAGCTTTTTCAAAAGGCACTTTTTCGGCAGTGATAAATTCGTCGTCATCAGGATCGGTATCCCCGAAGGAAAGCCCCGTTGCCGCAAACATCCAGATTATTTCGCCGCAGTATCCGGGCGAAGGGTAAAGCTCGCCGAGAGGAATAAAATTCTCGGCAACGGCTCCCGTTTCCTCTTTAAGTTCCCGTTTTCCGCAGGAGAGGGGATCCTCGTCCTTACTGTCACGCTTGCCGGCGGGTATTTCGTAGATAACTTCGCCGTAAGGATATCTGAACTGCTTTACCATAAGGATATTTTTTTCATCGTCTAAAGCAACAACGCATACTCCGCCGTTGTGCTCTACAATTTCCCGTTTTGCTTCTCTGCCGTCCGGCAGGAGGGCGTTATCGACTCTGAGCGATATTATTTTACCTCTGTATTTGTACTCATAAGAAATTTGTCTTTCAGTCATATTCATTAAAACATCACACCTTAAATATAAATTAAGTATAACCCAAATGCAAATGTCTCCCGCCTTAAAAAGCGGGCTCCGTTTCAGTCCTTGACGCAAGAGTTTAACCCACTGCGTCAAACCCTGAGGAGATAATGCTCTTTTAGGCAAAGCAGAGCTTGCTACGATTTAAAAGATTAAAAATTCGGAAAGGAAAAAGATTATGGAGGGAAAATCGGTTTTCACATCGGAACTTTGTTATTTCGATGTCATAAAGGCAATATCCGAAATTTGCGCTGATAACAGCCTGTTTAATGAGTATAATATCGGTAAGAGCTGCGCCGGAAGAGACATAAAAGCGGTAAAGCTCGGAAATGCTGAGAATTATGCGTTGATAGGTGCTGCGACCCACGGCAGCGAGCATATCACCACAAATATACTCTTAAGCTTTATGGCAGAGCTTGCAAATGCCCTTAAAAACGACCTTCCGATATGCGGTTTTAACGCCGCAAAGGCACTGTATAAGAAAGGCGTTATATTTGTACCCAGAATAAACCCCGACGGCTGCGAGATAGCGATAAACGGGTTTAAAACAGGCGGTGTTTTCGGAGAAAATGCGGAGAAAATATCCCGTGGAGACTACAGACATTATAATGCAAATTTAAGGGGCGTTGATATAAACCACAATTTCAAAGCCGGTTGGAACGAGCTTAAAAAGCTTGAAACTGACAGCGGAATATACGGTCCCTCTCCGACGAGATACGGCGGCAGACATCCCGAAAGCGAACCCGAAACGGTCTGCCTGTGCGAACTTTGCAGAAACATAAGAATAAGGCAGCTGCTTTCCCTTCACACACAAGGCGAGGTAATATACTGGACCTATGGTAATAAAAAGCCTAAAAGAAGCGAAAGAATGGCTCAGATAATGGCAAGCTCTTCGGGGTATGCTCTCGATGTTCCTACGGGTCTTGCCGTGGGCGGCGGATTCAAGGATTGGTTTATAGACGAGTTTGACCGTCCCGGTTTCACCGCCGAGCTCGGTATGGGAGAAAATCCTCTGCCTATAAATTCTGCCGAGGAAATATATAAAAGCGTTCGGGAAATGCTGATGCTTTTTTGCATAATGTGATTTTACCACCGTCACGGAGATTTTTCAATGCCTATTACTTAAATGTTGACAAAAAAGTGATTTTAGAGTAGAATGTTAACAGAATGCAAAAATTCCGTTCGGTAAGTTGCCTTAAAAAAGAAAGGAAACCGTTTGATTTGTGTTTGAGCGCCGGGACCGTATGAGGCATAGCGGTTGACGAGGTCGGGGTTTATCGAAATATTCGGCGGATGCCCCGTGACGCTTTTGTGCGTCATTAAAAAACGCTTTAAAACCTGTAGGTAACCGCAGAACAAAGGGCGTTTGTAAAGCTATGCAATTAAAAATATACGGTGAAACGGCGGTAATTTAATATAATTATTCGGCGTGCGTTTTCGTGCGCCTTTTTTATCGCAAATTCCGCTGTTGCCGATGAAAGGTGAATACACATTATGTGCGGAATAGTTGGATTTACAGGTAAGGATAATGCGGCAGGATTTCTTCTTGACGGTCTTTTAAAGCTTGAGTACAGGGGATATGATTCTGCCGGTATAGCGGTTGAAAACAGCGGCAAAATAGAGGTTTTAAAAACAGTTGAAAGAATAAGCGATCTTATTTCAAAGACCGACGGCGGAAAGTCGGTCAAGGGCAGTACGGGTATAGGTCACACCCGCTGGGCTACGCACGGAGCACCCTCAAATTTAAATGCCCACCCGCATTTGAGCGGGGACGGTAAATTTGCCGTTGTTCACAACGGTATAATAGAGAATTATCTTGAGCTTAAAAGAGAACTTACAGACAGCGGAGACAGCTTTTTAAGCGAAACCGATACGGAAGTTATTCCGCATCTTTTAAGCAAGTATTATAACGGAGATTTCAAAGAGGCGGTCATAAAGGCCGTCAGCAGACTCAAAGGCTCTTATGCCCTCGGAATTATTTGCACGGATTATCCGGATACCCTTATGGCGGTGAGAAATTTCAGTCCGCTTATAGTGGGCGTATCGCAAAACGAAAATATGATAGCGTCCGATGTAACGGCAGTAGTTTCGGTAACCAAAGATATTATTTATCTTGAAGACGGTGATATTGCCGAACTCACACCGGAGGGAGTCAAGCTTTACGGGTCTGACGGTAAGGATAAACAATATTCCGTTTCAAAGGTGACCTGGGATCTTTCCGCTGCCGAAAAAGGCGGATATGACCATTTTATGATGAAGGAAATAAAAGAACAGCCTGCGGCGGTAAGACAAACGGTTGAAAGCCGAGTCAAAAACGGCGAAATAGTTTTCGAAGGTCTTTCCGTTGATGAGGAGTTTTTAAAAACTTTAAAGCGTATAGATATAATCGCCTGCGGCTCCGCTTATCACGCAGGAATGGTAGGAAAGTATGTTTTCGAGGAAATGCTCAGAATTCCGACATCGGTGGATTATGCAAGCGAATACCGTTACCGTAACCCTATAACCGGAAGCGATACGCTTACGATAATAATAAGTCAGTCCGGAGAAACTGCAGATACGCTTGCTGCCTTAAGAGAAGCGAAAAAGAGAGGTTCGCATACGCTTGCTGTAGTTAATGTCGTCGGCAGTTCCATAGCAAAGGCGGCGGACGATGTTATTTATACCTGGGCGGGTCCCGAAATTGCGGTCGCTACAACAAAGGGGTATACCACTCAGCTTTCGGTGCTTTATATGCTCGCCATATGGGCGGCAAAAAGACTCGGTACCGTTGATGAAGCTGAAACGGACAGAATGCTCGGCGAACTTTTAAGACTTCCTGAGCTTATAGAGAAAATTATGCAAAATGAAGAAAAAATAGCCGAGGCCGCCAAACATTGCGGCGACCCGCAGTCACTCTTCTTTATAGGCAGAAATATAGATTACGCAGTGGCTCTTGAGGCGTCGCTCAAGCTTAAGGAAATATCTTATATTCATTCCGAAAGCTATGCGGCAGGCGAGCTTAAGCACGGCACTATATCCCTGATAGAAAACGGCAGAACGGTTATAGCTCTTGCTTCCTGTGAAGAACTGTTTGAAAAACTGCTCAGCAATATAAAAGAGGTTAAAGCAAGAGGAGCTTATGTTATAGGCTGTGCTCAGGAAGGTCACAATGAGCTTAAAAACGAGGCTGAAGAGGTTATTTATATACCTAAGACGCATAAGCTGCTTACCGCTGTGCTTGAGGTTATTCCGTTCCAGATTTATGCATATTATGTTGCTCTTTATAAGGGCTGTGATATCGATAAACCGAGAAATCTTGCAAAATCCGTTACGGTTGAGTAAAAATTTCGATTTAAACCCGCTCTTTTTGTGGACAAAAGGAGCGGGTTGTTGTATAATATAAAATAATTGCGGCAAAGAATGCAGTTTGTGTTAACAAAAGCGAAAAAGTGTTAAAGGAAGATTTTGTGAAAGAACAGATTTATAATGAGTCATATTACAATAATTATGACGTAGGAAGTAACTTACCGATACGGTATGCCGATAACGAGGATCTAAGAAAATTCTTTGAAAATACTGCTAAAAAAATAGTTGAAACTTTTCATCCCAAAACCGTGCTTGATGCCGGGTGCGCACTCGGTTTATTGGTTAAAGAACTCAGAAAACTCGGAGTTTGCGCTTACGGAATCGATATTTCACATTATGCCGTTTCAAATGCCGACCCCGAGATCAGAGAGTTTTGCAGGGAGTGTTCGATAGCGGAAAAGTTTCCGGAAGATTTCCCCTCAAAGTTTGATCTTATCACAAACATAGAGGTTATGGAACATCTGCCGGAAGACTCTTGCGATGCGGCAATAAAAAATCTTTGCGAACACACAGACAGAGTGATTTTTTCGTCCACCTCGACCGATTTTGAAGACCCGACGCATATAAATGTCAGAAGTATCCCGTATTGGGCGCAGAAGTTTGCGGAAAACGGGTTTTACAACAGGATAGATAATTATCCGAGCTATATATCCGCAGATGCGTATTGCTTTGAAAAAAGCGAAGCTTCGTTTGCGGTGGAAAGATATGAAAAACAACTGTCCGACGATAAAAAAGAAAAAAGCAACCTCGAATATTTAAATTCAAATCTTGAGACAGAGCTTAAAAAAGAACGCAAAAACAACGAGAAATTAGAAAAAAAATATTGCGACGCTTACAATAAATTCTGTGAAACATCCGCTCTGTACGGCGAGATAGTAAATTCGCAGTACTGGCGTATAACAAAGCCTATGCGAACGGTTACTAATTTTTTAAAGCAGAAACTGAAAAAATGGAAAATAACGAGATATTTTTTCAGCGCTGTCAGAATTTTCATTGTTTTCGGACCCAAAGCGTTAAAGGAAAAAATCAGGGATCATAAAGAAAGAGAACGCATCAACTCGATGAAAATCGACTATACGGCGATCACTGCGGAGAGACGCAAAAGTGAACAAGAAACCGTGTTTCCAAAGAACATTAAGTTCAGTATTCTCGTTCCGCTCTACAACACGCCTATAAAATTCCTTGAAGAGATGATAAACTCGGTCATAGGACAGACCTATGGGAATTGGGAACTTTGCCTTGCCGACGGAAGCGACAGCGAACATACCGATGTTCGGGAATGTGCCGAGAGATACGCAAAGGCAGACAGTAGGATAGTTTACCGAAAGCTTGAAAAGAATCTCGGCATATCCGAAAACACCAACGCTTGTATAGATATGTCAACAGGGGATTATATTGCTCTGTTTGATCACGATGATGTTCTTCACCCTTCTGCGCTTTTTGAAAATATGAAGGCTATTTGCAATTATGATGCAGACTTTGTATATACGGATGAAGCAACATTTGAAAGCCCGGATATTCATAAGATAATCACATTCCATTTTAAACCCGATTTTGCTATTGATAATCTCAGGGCAAACAATTATATATGCCATTTTACGGTTTTCTCAAGGGAGCTTCTTGAAAAGACCGGCGGCTTCAGAAGCGAGTTTGACGGCAGCCAGGATCATGACTTGGTACTTCGTCTTACCTCAAACGCACAGAAAATTTATCACATTCGGAAACTTCTTTATTTCTGGCGTTCACATCCTCAGTCGGTTGCTATGAATATCGACTCAAAAGGCTATGCCGTGAGTGCGGGGAGAAAAGCCGTTTGGAATAGCATCAGGGCAGCCGGATATGACTGTGTTGTGGAAAGCAGCAAAGCTTTCCCGACCATATACCGTATAAAATACGAATTAAAAATACATCCGCTTGTGTCGATAATAATTCCGAATAAGGACCATAAGTGCGATCTTAAGCGCTGCATTGATTCGATTTTAGTTAACTCAACATATGATAATTATGAGATAATAGTGATTGAAAACAACAGTGCCGAAAAAGAAATTTTTGATTACTACGAAGAACTCAAAAATAACGAAAATATAAAAGTAATAAATTATGAGGGCGAATTTAATTATTCCGATATAAATAATTTCGGTGCAAAATCTGCACGGGGAGATTATCTGCTTTTGCTTAATAATGATACCGAGGTCATAACCCCCGATTGGATCGAAGAGATGCTTATGTATGCCCAGCGTCCCGATGTGGGAATTGTCGGCGCTAAACTCTATTATCCCGACAATACGGTCCAGCACGCAGGGATCGTTGTAGGTCTTGGCGGAGTGGCCGGACATTCGCATTACGGTACTGCGCATAACGATCCGGGTTATATGGGTAAAATGTTCTATTCTCAGAACTTAAGCGCAGTTACAGCGGCTTGTCTTATGATCCGTAAATCGGTTTTCGACGGCGTCGGTGGATTCAACTGCGAATTTGCCGTAGCATATAATGATGTCGATTTGTGCCTGCGTGTGCGTGAATCCGGTAAACTGATAGTATTTACGCCATATGCTGAATTATTTCATTATGAATCTAAGACCAGAGGAAATGAAGAAACGCTTCAAAATCAAAAAAGATTTGCCGAAGAAATTGAATTGTTCCACAAAAAGTGGGATGATAAATTTCTTAGTAAAGGCGACCCGTACTACAACCCGAATTTCTCACTTGAATGTTCTTATAAGGTGTTGTATGATAAGGTCTATGATGACTGTATTAAATGAAAAACTGCGGTTAGATCAATATTGGTTAGGAGATAAATATGGAAAAAATATTAGTGCTTGATTTCGGCGGTCAGTATAATCAGCTTATTGCCCGAAGAGTAAGAGAAAACAACGTGTATTCCGAGATAAGACCTTATACGGCTCCCATAGACGAGATTAAATCGGCGGGATATAAGGGGATTATCTTAACCGGAGGCCCTAAAAGCGTATACGGCGAAAATGCGGTATTATACTCAAAGGAGCTTTTTGAACTCGGTGTTCCGATTCTCGGCATATGCTACGGCGCACAGCTTATGTCTTTTATGACGGGCGGAACAGTTGAGGCAGGAGCCAGCGAATACGGTAAGGTTGAAGTGACACTTGATCCTTCAAGCAAACTTTTTGAGGGAATACCGTCAAAAAGCATCTGCTGGATGAGCCATACCGATTATATCAGTCATATACCGGTTGACTTTAAGATAACAGGCAGAACAGATAAGTGCCCGGTTGCGGCTCTTGAAAATGCCGCAAAAAAACTTTATGCGGTTCAGTTTCACCCTGAGGTAATGCATACGCAGTACGGTGCACAGCTTCTTCATAACTTTGTCTATAATGTTTGCGGCTGCAAAGGCGAATGGACTATGTCGTCCTTTACAAAACGCACCGTTAAGGAACTTAAAGATAAAATAGGAAATAAAAAGGTTCTTTGCGCCCTTTCGGGAGGAGTAGACAGCTCTGTTGCAGCTTTACTGCTCCATAAGGCAGTCGGGGACAATCTTACCTGTATTTTCGTTGACCACGGTCTGCTCAGGAAGGATGAGGCAAAGCAGGTCAACGAACTCTTTAAGGGAACCTATAACATAAATCTTATCTCGGTCGATGCCTCTGAACAGTTCCTCGGACAGCTCAGAGGAATAACCGAACCCGAACAGAAAAGAAAAATAATAGGAAGAGAATTTATTCGTGTTTTTGAGGCACAGGCAAAGAAAATAGGCAAGGTTGATTATCTTGTGCAGGGAACAATTTATCCCGACGTTATAGAGTCGGGAGTCGGAGACGCCGCCTGTATTAAAAGCCATCACAATGTCGGAGGATTGCCTGACCACGTTGACTTTGACGAAATAATAGAACCCCTCAGGGATTTATTTAAAGATGAAGTCCGTAAGGTCGGTCTTGAGCTTGATATGCCTGAAAATATGGTATACCGTCAGCCTTTCCCCGGACCCGGTCTCGGAGTTCGGATAATCGGTGAGCTTACAAGAGAAAAAATATCCCTTCTTCAGGATGCCGATGCGATATTCCGTGACGAAGTGTCAAAAGCAGGTCTTGATAAGGATATAAATCAGTACTTTGCGGTGCTTACCGATATGAAATCCGTTGGTGTAATGGGTGATTACCGTACCTACGATTATACCGTTGCCTTAAGGGCTGTTACAACAAGCGATTTTATGACGGCGGACTGGGCTCGCATCCCGTACGATGTACTTGACAATGCGTCAAGAAGAATAGTAAATGAGGTTAAGGGAGTAAACAGAATAGTTTATGATATAACCTCCAAACCTCCGGCCACTATTGAATGGGAATGATTGCATAACTCAGAAAGTGCCGTAAATACGGGATTTTTTCAAAATGAGTAAGTCCCGTTAACTGCAAAACAGTATAAAGATATAGCCCTATGCAGGATGAAAACTCTACATAGGGCTATATTTTTATATTTTAACCTTAGTTTTATTTCGGAAAATAGATAATGCTTTGATTTTATGAGTGCATAAGGTTTTTCGGTTGTATTTAAAGCGATAATTTAAATCGGAGCAACGCTCTGCTTTGATTGCAAGGAGCAGGGCTTGTGACTGATTGCAAACCCTAAAATGGCCCCGCTTTTTAAGGCGGGGGACATCTGCGTTAGGTTATTATTCTGCAAACACAAACAGTCTGATTTTAAATCTTATCGATCCTAACAAGGTCTATAAGCTTCATCACCGATTCCTTTGTTCCTATGGAGTTTGAAAAAGCGGTTGCGCTTCCGCAGGCCGTTGCTAAAGCAAGAGCTGATTCTTTGTCGGCGGAAGACAACATTCCGGCAATAAAGCCTGCCACGGTGCTATCTCCTGCGGCAACCGTATTAACAACTTTGCCCTCAGGCGCATAAGCTCTCAGCGCACAGTCACGGCTTACAAGAACCGAGCCGTCTTTGCCCATTGAAACCAGCACGTTTTCGGCGCCCATTTCAACAAGACGTTCGGCATACAGGACAGCATCCGTTTCGTTTGAGATTGAAACAGAAAACAGATCCCCGAGTTCCTTTAAATTCGGTTTAATAAGGAAAGGGGAGAAGGAAAGTGTATTAAGTAAGGCTTTTCCGGTAGTATCGACCGTTATTTTGACGCCCGAGTCTGAAACAGCTTCAATTATTCTTGCATAAACATCTTCGGGGACGGACCTCGGCAAGCTTCCCGAAAGGCAGAGAACATCTCCGCTTTTAAGTAATGATTTTACCTTGTTTTCAAGCCTAATTATGTCATTTTCCGATATAAACGGTCCGTCGCAGTTGATATCGGTCTCGGCACCGTCTCTTATTTTAACATTTATCCTTGTAAGACCGCCGCCGAGCCTTAAAAAGTCCGTTTTGAGACCTGCCTCGCCGAGCCTTTTCTCAAGCTCGTCTCCCGTAAATCCTGCGATAAAGCCCAAAGCAGTGCTTTCTGCCTTTAAATTTTTAAGCATAAGCGAAACATTTATACCTTTTCCGCCGCAATTAAGCTCCTGCGTGGGACTTATGTTTATATCGGAATATTTTAATCGGTTTATGTTTAATGTGTAATCGAGAGCGGGATTTAACGTAAGAGTATATATCAAAGTAAGATCCGCCTTTCTGTACCTTTATTGTTCAGAGTTTATCGGCAAGCTCCAAAATAAGCTTTTCGGTCTTTTCCCAACCGAGGCACGGGTCGGTTATGGATTTTCCGTATGTGTGCTCGTCGGGACCCTGTGCACCGTCCTCAATATAGCTTTCTATCATAAGACCCTTGACCATTTTCTTTATATCGGGGTTACACTGTCTGCTGTGAACGACATCTTTGGCTATTCTTATTTGTTCAAGGTATTTTTTCCCGGAATTTGCGTGATTTGTGTCTATTACCGCCGCAGGATTTAAAAGACCGTATTCGGCATATTGGCAGTAAAGATTCAAAAGGTCCTCATAGTGATAGTTTGAAACGCTTTTTCCGGCAAAATCCGTGTAGCCTCTGAGTATTGCGTGGGCGAGCGGATTTCCGGTGCTATGGACTTCCCAGCCTCTGTAAATAAAAGTGTGAGAATGTTGAGCCGCTTTTATTGAGTTCATAAGGACCGTTATATCTCCGCTGGTGGGGTTTTTCATACCCACCGGGCAGGTGACGCCGCTTGCCGTCAATCTATGCTGCTGATTTTCCACCGAGCGTGCACCTACCGCCGCATAGGACAGCAGATCCGATAAATAACGGTGATTATCGGGATACAGCATTTCATCCGCACAGGTAAATCCGTAATCCTTAAGAGCGCTCATATGCAGGTCTCTGATTGCAACAATACCTTTGAGCATATCGGGTTTTTCGTTCGGATCGGGTTGATGAAGCATTCCCTTGTATCCTGAGCCGTTCGTCCTCGGTTTGTTTGTATAGATCCTCGGTATTATGAATATTTTATCCTTAACCCTGTCTCCGACGACCTTAAGCCTTCCTATGTAATCAAGAACCGAATCTCTGCTGTCGGCAGAGCACGGCCCGATAATTAAAATAAATTTATCGGATTTTCCCGTAAAAATATCGCTTATTTCCGCATCCCGCTCCGCTTTTATCGCCGCAAGCTCCGGAGTTACGGGGTATTTGCTTTTTATTTGCTGCGGAACAGGCAGTTTTCTTATAAATGTTGCTCCCATAGTTTTATTACCTCTTGTTGAATTTTTTGCGGCGTTCGGAGGACAAACGCATCATCTTGCGCATACCCTCTCTGTCGCCCGATTTTAAATAACCGTAAAGCTCGTCAAACGAATTGCGGTATGAATCCATTTCCTTAAGCAATGCTTCTCTGTTACATAAAAACAGTTCGCTCCACATTTCATCGTTTATATTTGCTATCCTTGTGAGGTCTCTGAAGGAGTCGCCCGTGTATTTTACAAGGTTCGGATTTGAATTTGAACACATCAGCGAGACTGCTATACAGTGAGTAAGCTGAGAAAGAAAGGCGATCATATCATCGTGCTGCTCGGGGGACAGCTCCGTAATGCTTGCAAAACCGAGCGTTTCTCCGAGATTTTTGCAAAGTTCGGTTGCCGCAGGCGTGTTTTTTTCGGTCGGAACAACTATGTAATTTGCGCCGCTGAATATTCTGTCGTCACTGTTTTGTATTCCGCATACCTCACGGCCTGCCATAGGATGCGCTGCTATAAATTCAACGCCCTCTCCGAGATAAGCGTTTATTTTATCTATTATAAAGGATTTAACTCCCGTAACATCGGTTATAACCGTTCCGCTCTTTATAAGACCGCCGTTGTCCTTTATCCAATCGCAAAAAATGTGAGGATAAAGGGCAAAAATAATAAGGTCGGCGCTGCTGATGAGCTTTGGATCTGCAAAGTCAGAGCCGCAGTCTATTATTTTATTTTCGAGAGCATACTCAAGCGATGCCGGCTCTTTTTCTATTGCATTTACCTTATACCCCTGCTTTTTAAGCGACATAGCATAGCTGCCGCCTAAAAGACCGAGTCCTACAATCAAAATATTAAGATCTTTATTAAGCTTCATCCGTATCAGTTCCAATCTTAAGGTAATTAAGCGTTTTGAAAAAGGCGGGGTAACTCTTGTTTACAGCCTGAGCTCCTGCTATCGTTCCGCCCGTCAGCGTGCATAAAACAGCAAGTGACATCGCTATTCTGTGGTCGTTATGCGACTGTAAAATCTCGCTCGGAGCTTTAAGTTCGCTCCCCCTTATAACTACCGAATTTTCATATATTTCGCTGTCTGTTCCGAATTTTAAAAGTTCATCGTGCATAGCCTGTGCACGGTCGCTTTCTTTTATTTTAAGCCGGCGTGTACCCTCAAATCGGGCGCCGCCCGAAGCAGCCGCCAGAGCGAACATTATAGGCGCAAGGTCGGGACAATCGGACAGGTCAAACGACCGCTCGCCGTTTTTAAGCTTTGAAAACATTTCTTTATAAACTCTGTCGCCCTGAACGGTGTCTTCCTTGATGCCTGTTACGGTCACATCACCGCCCACAAATCCGAGTGCATCGAGAAAGGCTGCGTTTGAACAATCCCCCTCAACAGTATAGTCTCGGGAAGTGTAACGCTGAGAACCCTCTATTTGTATCGTGTTTCCTTTAAAAACGGCATTTATTCCGAATTCCTTAAGCACGCTCAGTGTAAGCAGAATATACGAACGGCTTTCTGTTTTTCCCGTAAGCACAATGCGGCTGTCCCTCTTAGCAAGGGGGAGAGCAAATAAGAGGCCTGATATAAACTGACTTGAAATATCTCCGGGGAGCTTATATTCGCCGTAACTTAAGTTTCCGCATACTGTAAGGCTGCTGCAAGCCTTTTCAAAAAGAAAACCGTTTTTAAGCGCTATATCCTCGTAAATTTTAAGAGGGCGCTCAAAAAGCCTCTTTGAACCCGAGAGGGTTATTTTTTTTCCCGTCATAAGGCAAAGAGGTATCATAAACCTGAGTGTGCTGCCGCTTTCAAAGCAATAAAGCTCGGTTCCGTCTTTTACCTTTTTCGGATCAAAGCTGTTTATGACAACGCTGTCTTCAAGCTCGGTTATATCGGCGCCGAGAGATTTAAGGCAGGAGACGGTAGCCCTTATATCGTCGGAATACTCAATGTTTGATACTTTTCCGTGCCCCGAAAGCGCCGAGCATATCAGCGCACGGTGGGCAACGCTCTTTGATGGGGGAGCCTTAACTGTTCCCGATGCCATTCCTTTTTTAACTGTAACTGTCATTTTATACCCTCACAGTATTCGGATAAAAATTTTATTGCCTTTGTATATCCTGCAAAGCCTTCGCCGCAAATCGTTTTAACGCAGGCGCTTCTTATATAGCTTATCTGCCTGAAGTTTTCTCTCTTTGAAACCTCTGAAATATGGACTTCAACCGTCGGTACGGAAACCGCTTTAACAGCGTCAAGCAAAGCAACGCTCGTGTGCGTATAGGCGGCGGGATTTATAACTATTCCGTCAAATTTTCGGTAGGCCCCCTGAATTGCGTCAACAAGATCGCCCTCGTGGTTTGACTGAAAAAATTCAACCTCAACAGCGTTTTCACTGCAATAATTTTCTATAAAAGAACACAGATCTTTATATGTTGATTTACCGTAAACATCGGGCTCTCTTATGCCGAGCATATTTATGTTCGGACCGTTTATAACAAGTATCTTCAATTTGAAAACTCCTTAAGTATAAGCTCTGCAACGCTGTTCGGATTTATCGAACCGTCAACTTTAATATCCGCACGGGATACATATATGCCGTACCGCTCACGATATCTCTTTTCAAGGTCCGCCCGATTGCTTGAAAGAGGTCTGTCGTCGGTTGCGATAAGTTTGTCAAGCGGTCTGTCGATAAAACAGAGTCTGCCGTTTTCCTTCAAAAGATCGACGTTTTCCTCTCTTAAAACAGCCCCTCCGCCTGTTGCTATTATCAGTCCCTGTTCCTTTGAAATATCTGCCGTAACTGCGGACTCGAGATCCCTGAAATCTTCTTCACTGTGGGTTTTGAAAAATTCGGATATTGTAACCCCTGCTTTTTCCTCTATGATTTTATCGGTGTCAACAAATTTTTTTCCTGTTTTCTTTGAAAGTATCTTACCCACTGTTGTTTTGCCGCACCCCGGCATACCTATTAAAACAATGTTTTCTTTTTCACTTTTAACTTCGCTGAATATTTCTGTGATCTTACTTTCCGCCACGGTTTGACCCGTGAATTTTTCGGCTGCGAATGCTGCCTGAGAAACAAGCATATAAAGACCGCCGCAGGCATTTATGCCGAGTTTTTTCGCATCTGTTACGAGCTTTGAACAAAGAGGATTGTAAATAACATCGCACACAAACGAAAGATTTTTGAAATTTTTAATGTCAACTGCACTTACGCCTGTTTTCGGAAACATTCCGCAGGGGGTGGTGTTGATTATACCGTCCGCATCGAAGTGATTTTCATAAGCGTCACCGTAGGTTATAAAGCCTTCTTTTTCGAATCTTGAAACAAGATATATTTCTTTTGCGCCCATATTTTCCGCAACCGCAAATGCGGTTTTAGATGTTCCGCCGCTTCCGAGGATAAGCACCTTTTTGTTTTCAAGGCACATACGGTTTTTAACGAGCATAGCCTTAAGTCCCGAAAAATCGGTATTGTATCCGTAAAGTCTGCCGTCTTTATTCACAACGGTGTTTACCGCTCCTATTTTTTCTGCGGCACTGTCAATACCGTAAAGATAAGGGATGACCGCCTGCTTATAAGGAATGGTAACATTTATCGCTTTAAAATCACGGCGCTTTAAGAAACCGTCAAGTTCGTCCTTTTTTACTTCACAAAGCTCATAATCGTAATCAAAGAGCCGTGAATGAATTTCCTTTGAGAAGCTGTGTTTTAAAACTTCTCCTATTAAACCGTATTCCATCAGCTTCTCAACCAGTCCGTTCCGTAACAGAGAGCGAGCATATCACACAGAGCGAGCGCCGTAACGCTGTCTATAACAACTCCGGCTCTGTGAACTATGCAGGGGTCGTGTCTGCCTAGAGCAACAAGCTCTGCGTTTTCCGATTTTAACATATCCACCGTCTGCTGGGGCTTTGATATTGTGGGAGTAGGTTTGATCGCACATCGGAATATTATCGGCATACCGTTTGAAATACCGCCGTTTATACCCCCGTTGTTGTTTGTTTTTGCAAGAACCTTACCGTCGGACATACAGAGCGGATCGTTAGCGGTGCTGCCGTTCATATCGGCTATCGAAAACCCTTTGCCGAACTCAACGCCTTTTACAGCCGGAACAGAAAAAAGAATTTTTGAGAGAACGCCCTCAAGGGTATCAAACCAAGGTTCTCCGATGCCTGCCGGAAATCCTGTAACGGCAGTTTCGAGTATACCGCCGACACTGTCGTTATCTGCGGCTGCGGCAAGTATGTTTTTTTGCATTTTTTCGGCTGCAGTTTCATCCAGAACCGCAAACGGCATACCGTTTAACCGCTTTATGTCATTATTTAAGTTCTCAAAGCCTCTATCGTCTACTCCTGCGCATCTGCTTATGTGAGTTCCTATGTATATTCCTTTTTCTCTGAGTGCCGATATCGCTATTGCGCCGACGGCAACAAGTGCTGCGGTTATCCGTCCGCTGAAGTGACCGCCGCCCCGTCTGTCCTCAAATCCGCCGTATTTGACATAGGCAGGGTAATCTGCGTGAGACGGACGGGCAAGTGCGCCTATCGAATTGTAGTCTTTTGAGCGCACATCGCCGTTAGGAATTGTTATGCAGATAGGGGAGCCTGTGGTAAATCCGCCGCAAACGCCGCTTAAAATCGAAAATTCATCTTTTTCGCTGCGGGCGGTTGAAATAGTTCCCGAGGGTCTGCGAAGGGTTAGTTGAGAGGCTATGAATTCCTCATCCACCTTTATTCCCGAAGCAAGACCGTCCAAAACGGCGCCTATTGCTTTTCCGTGGCTTTCGCCGAACAGGGTTACGCAAACCGCATTTCCTATAGTGTTTTTCATAATTCAAGCTCCCTCAGCATTTTTTCGAAGTCACTGAAATTTATATCTTTTATCTTAAAACTTCCCGGAGTGTCAACAGTCACCACGGAAATTTTGTCTCCCGATTTTTTCTTATCGTGTTTTGCAGCGTTTATAAGTTTATCCGCCGATATATTTGCCGATACGGGCAGACCCAGCGAAATGAGAATATTCCGAACTTCGGGACGCAGCTTTTCGGAGCACATAGGAAGAATACCTATTGCAACGCATTCGCCGTGATAAAGTGTCTTCATTCCGTCTGCACTTTCAACGGCGTGGCCTACGGTATGCCCGAAATTAAGCACTTTTCTAAGTCCTTGTTCCTTTTCGTCCTTTTGAACAACATCTCTTTTTATGCTTACGGACTGCCTTATAACCTCATCTATGTTTTCTTTCGCTTTACCGTTTTTAAAAATACCGAAAAGCTCCTTTGAACTCGTAAGCGACATTTTAAACGCTTCCGCAAGGCCGTTATTTATCTGCCTTTCCGGGAGGGTCAAAAGGGTATCTGGGTCGATTATAACGCATTTCGGCTGATAAAAAGCTCCTACAATGTTTTTATAACCGCAAAAATCTATGGCAGTCTTTCCGCCTACCGAAGAATCGACCTGTGACAACAAGGTTGTCGGAATATTATAAAAATCTATTCCTCTCATATATGTTGCTGCGGCAAATCCCGCCATATCACCTATAACGCCGCCGCCGACAGCCGTAACGCAGTCACTTCTTGTAAAACCGTTTTCGCACATAACCTTAAGCAGATACGAATAGTTATCAAAATTCTTTGAAGTCTCTCCCTGAGGCAGTGTAACTATGCAGGGATGAAGGCATTTCTCTGCAACACGCTCCGAATAATCTTTCGGAACGCCGTCATCTGTTACTATAAGCACCTTGCGGTTTAAATTCAGGTATTCACCGCACTGTGAAAGCGCACCACGGTTTAAAATTATATCATAGCCCGAAAGCTGCGTTTTAACCGGTATTATCATACCCTTACTTCCTTTTCAAAGCTGCCTACAACCCTTAAGTTATCGCAGCATTTTTTAAGTTCCTTTATACATTTTTCTCCCGCCGGCGAATTTATGTTGCCTTCGCCCTCTGCGTAAAAATAATAGTCCCAGACAAGTGATTTTGTAGGTCTGCTCTTTATGGCTCTCAGGTTAAACCCGTTTTCGCCTATTACAGACATTGCCTTTCCGAGAGCACCCGCAACATTTTTAACCGTGAATACCATAACAAAATGCGCATCGGTTTTAACGGGGAGCTTTTTACTTCTTGAAAATACCGCAAATCTCGTTGTGTTGGAGCTTGAATCGTTTATATGCGGTGCGATAACGGCAAGACCGGTTTTATCGGCAGCTTCTTTGCTTGCTATTGCGGCAAGGTCCGACCTTTCACTTGCGGCTACGGTATCTGCGGCAACCGCAGTATTGACTGCGGCGGTTGCCAAAAGCGAATACTTTTCTATAAAGCCTGCGCACTGTCCGAGCGCCTGAGGGTGACTTATAACCTCTTTTATATCCTTAAGCTTAACGCCCGGCTTCGCAAGCAGATTCTGGACTATCTCGGATTCGTATATACCGTTTATGCAAAGCGGACCGAAAAAAGTAAGATCGAGCACCGTGCCGACATCTCCGTTAAAGCTGTTTTCGATGGGCAACACCGCAACATCGCAGTCACCGCTTACAACGGCGTTATATGCCGCCTTAAAGTCGCAGCAGGGAACTGTCGTACCGTCGGGGAAAATGCGTTTTGCCGTTATCTCAGCAAAAGCACCCGGAGTGCCGCTGAATGCTACTCTCATACCGTCAAGCAGCCTGTGCTGCAGCTTTTTTGAGATATCTATAACGCTGCGAAGAAATCCCGCATAATAAGAACGGTAATTTTCATTTTGGATAAGCTCTGTGTTTTTTCTTATTATATGGTCCTCTCTTGCAATATCGTCAACTTTAAGACCGTGTTCCTTTTTATATGCGGCAACCGCTTTTGCGGCATCCATTCTTTTTTCGAAAAGCTGTGCCATTTGAGCGTCAACTTCGTTTATTACTTCTCTTGCTTTCTCAAGTTCTGTCATACCAAACCTCTTTTATATTCATCGTAAAGCGCTTTAAACGCAGGCAGCGAACGCTTGATCATTTCGTGCTCCACACAGTAAGCTATTCTCACATAGCCACCGCAGCCGAAACCGTCACCCGGGACCAAAAGCAGCTCGTATTTCTTTGCTCTTTCGCAGAATTTTACCGCATCGTCTTCAAGTGTCTTGACAAACAGGTAAAAAGCACCTTCTGGTTTAACGGCACTGTAGCCTATTTCCTTAAGGGAGTTATACAGCAGCTTTCGGTTTCTGTCATATTCGCAAATATCGGGAGAGAGACCGTCACATTCCTTTACCGTATACTGAAGCAAACTCGGAGCGCAGACATATCCCATACTTCTTGCCGCCCCGCACACCGCCGCAAAAATATCTTCGGCTCCGTCTGCAAGGGGAGAAACCATTATGTAGCCTATTCTCTCACCGGGCAGGGAAAGGGATTTGCTGTAAGAATAACAAACAACGGTATTTCCGTAATATTTCGGGACATAGGGAACGGTCACGCCGTCGTAAACAAGTTCCCTGTAAGGCTCGTCTGAAATAAGATATACGGGCCTTTTAAATCCCTTTGATTTTTGCTTTAATATCTTTGCGATAAGCTTTATTTCATCCTCGCTTAACACCTTTCCGCTCGGGTTATTAGGCGAATTTATTATCAGCGCTTTTGTTTTTTCATTGACTGCCGACAAAAGTTTTTCGGTGTCCACCGAAAAATCGTCTTTGCACCCGATAGGTACAAGTTTTGCTCCCGCATTTTCGGCAAAAACATGGTATTCGGGGAAAAACGGGGAGAAAACCGCAATCTCATCGCCTTTATTGCAAACGGCTTTGATAGTTGAGGTTAACGCCGCTGCCGCTCCGCAGGACATATATATAAGCTTCGCTTCCGCTTTAAATCCGAAGCGTTTTTTAATATTATCCGCAATCTTCTTTCTGACCGACATATCTCCTGCTGCGGATGTGTATCCGTGCAAAAAAACACTGCTTTTTTCGAGAATCAGCTTTTTGATCGTCTCATTTACCTTTTCGGGAGCCGGTATACTTGGGTTTCCGAGGCTGAAATCGAAAACATTTCCGTCTCCTATTTCGGCTTTCCTCTTGTTTGAATACTCAAATATTTCTCTTATAACAGACGGCTTTTTGCCGAGAGCTTCCATTTCCTTTGAAATCATATTTCCCCTCCGAATAAAAAAATCCGCAAACCGTCAGCTCAAAAAGCACAACCGGTTGCGGACCGTCCTTACATTATAAAAGCTTTAAAATTAACCGAAAGCTTTTACAGTGTGTGGGCAGTCCGTGTTAATAAAGTAATAATAGGAGTAAACAAACGATTTCATTTAAACCCACACGCTCCTTTCGGTTGATTTTATTTTCTACGATATAATTTATACACCAATAAAGCCCGATTGTCAAGCATTATTTGCGGCATTTACCTTTTCTCTTATAAAAGGCAGTACTTCTTCGGGCTTTATATTAAGTACTGCGGCAAGTTCATCATAAAGCAGATTTTCGGCCTGGCTTAAAATCATCTCGTCCGAAACAGAAAGCTTTTTCTTTTCCGCCTTTCGGCGCTGCTGTTCTTCGTAAAGAGCTTTTATGACCTTCACAACCGAGTGTCTGTCCCCCGATTCAAGGGCTTTGCGGTATATTGTTTTACGCTCGTTATCGTCTTCTATCCACTTGCATTCTTCGCTCGGAAGCGAACTTATCAGCTCTTTGATTTCGTTTTCGGACATAACCTTATTCATTTTCTGCGTTAAATTTTCGTTATCAAGCGGAACGAAAATTTGCGAATTTTCCTTATAGAGCGGCGAGAGAACATAATATTTCTTTTGCTGCTTTTTTATTATTTTGGTGGTAATTCCGCTTATGCGGCAGATACCCTGCGCACCGTAAACCACGGTATCATTGACCTTGAACATTAAAAACCTCCGAAAGAGACTGCTCTTTACGTATTATATAACTATAAATGTATTGATATATCAATTATACAACATTTAGGTTTAGAATGTCATAGGAAATGTTCACAAATTTTTAATAATTAAAGTGTTAAATTAGTTAGGAAAAAGTAAGGTTGACAGACAAACCGCCGTTTACAGGGGGATTCACCGCTGTTTTATATGACACAGTAACAAAAATCCGAATGAAATTATTCAAACGGGTCGGCAGGAGTATTGTTTATGCTTTTGTAAAGTGTAAACGAGCCGTTCTTATCGGCTGTAACGAGAAATATCTGTTCGGCGTTTGTTTCGCCCTGTTCTTTTAAAAATGCAAACAGCGCTTTTCTGTCAAGCCCTAGAGCCTTTAAATTACGGTCTAAAATAACGCCGTCCGCTATAACGTTGTAAGGCAGAACATTTTCTCCGGGAACAAGCTTTAAATCTTCGGGAGTAGCCGGTCTTTTCGGGGCAAACGGAAGAAAACTTACGGTTCCGTTGGGTTCAAGGACGGCAGTATCTATATCCGATACCGAAAAATATCCTGCGGTCCTGCACTGCATAAGAAATTCGCCGAGGTCAAGCTTTGCCTTTTTAAAATTCTCTCTTAAAAATTCGCCGTTTTTCATAAGCACTGTGCTTTTGCCGAATACCGTTCTGCGAAACGGCAGGAATTTTGCCGTAAGCAAAGATATAAGGCAGGCCACCGCCGCATATACCGCCATTGCTATTACGCTGTGCATAGGCTTATCGAGTTCTGTCGCCATTTCGGCTGCAATGGAACCTATGCTTATTCCTATGACATAATCAAACATTGTAAGTTGCGAGACCTGTCGGTTACCCATAAGCTTGGTAAGCACGAACAAAACAGCAAGAGAAGCGAGAGAAACAGCGATTATTTTTAAACAATCCATTTAATGCACATCCTTTACAGAATTATTCTTACAAAAAATACCGAAAAAATGCTTGACAAATAATTAAAATTACTGTATAATCTTCGTGTTGCAAATCCAAAGACAGCAGGTGGTGCAAAGCACCGTAAGTTTTCGCCTGCCGAGGTATGCGTGAGAAATTATTTTTGTTTTTTCATGTCTGCCTTTTCTTTGGGCAGACATTTTTTATTTCTTCCGGAGGTGAAAAAAATTGCCTAACGCAAAGGTTTTAGAACAAAAGCAGCAGATAGTTAAGGAGCTTTCCGAAAAGATAGGCGCAAGCGTTGCCGGTGTTGTTGTAGATTATAAGGGTACCACCGTTGCAGACGATACCGCTCTTCGTAAAGAACTCAGGGAAGCGGGAGTTGAGTATTTCGTAGTAAAGAACACACTTCTTTCCCGTGCTGTTGAGGGAACCGAACTTGAAAGCATAAAGGAAGTTCTTGAGGGAACAACCGCTCTTGCGCTTTCAAAGGAGGACCACACCGCAGCTGCGAGAATACTTCATAAGTTTTCCGAATCGCACGAGAATTTTGCAATAAAGGCCGGCTTCCTTGACGGTAAAACTATCGACATTGATACCATTACCGCTCTTGCAAAGCTCCCCAGCAGGGATGTTCTTCTTGCAACCGTTCTCAGCGCATTCCAGGCTCCTATCGCAGCATTTGCCCGTGCTATTCAGGCTATCGTTGATAAAGACGGTAACGGTGAAGCAGAAGCGGCAGAATAATTTTTAAAAATACCATAAAACAATATAAATTGGAGGAAAATTAAAATGGCATCTGAAAAGATTACAGCTATGATTGAAGAGATAAAAGCTCTTACAGTTCTTGAGCTTTCCGAGCTCGTAAAAGCAGTTGAAGAGGAATTCGGTGTATCCGCTGCAGCAGCAGTTGCAGTAGCAGCTCCCGCAGGCGCAGGCGCAGCAGCAGCCGAAGAAAAGACAGAATTCGATGTTGTACTTGCTGAGGCAGGCGCAGAGAAGATCAAGGTAATTAAGGCAGTTCGTGAGATCACCGGTCTCGGCCTTGCTGAGGCTAAGGGCCTTGTTGACGGTGCTCCTAAGACTCTTAAGGAAGCTGTTTCCAAGGATGAAGCTGAATCTATCAAGGCTAAGCTTGAAGAGGTTGGCGCAAAAGTTGAGCTTAAGTAATTCTTAATTTAAGCCTTAACCTATCACTGGTTAAAAACGCTCCCCGAATTTTCGGGGAGCGTTTTGATTGTAGAAAAAGCAGGTTTTCTTTTGTTCGGAAAACCTGCTTTAAATTTTTTAAGTAATTCTTCCGTTTTCCTTTCTGTATTTCGACGGACTTTGCCCCGTTCGGTCTTTGAAAAATTTTGAAAAGTAATAAATGTTTGAAAAACCGAGTTTTGATGTTATTTCACAAACGGAGAGATTTCGGTCTGCGAGTAATTCTTTCGCCTTTTTAAGCCTTAAGTCAAGCATATAATTTATTACACTTTTGCCTGTTTCCGCTTTAAAAATTCTTTTAATGCTTGATTTTGAATACGAAAATCTGTCGGATATATCCGATAGGGTGACCTGACTTGAAATATTATCGTTTATGTATCCGATAATATCTTCCGTAAGGGTCTGGCGATGAGAATAAAGATCGAACGATTCCGCCCGCTTTTCTTTTTCGGTCGACTCTGAGGCGGTAAGCGAAAGTATGAGCAATTCTATGGAGTTTTTTATTTCCTGTTCAAGCTCGGATTTTGAACTTTCATTTCTTTGCATAGAGCCGTCACGCACGATATCAAGCGGATCTTTCGGTATAAGCAGGTTCTGTGATGCCTTGATTATATCGTTAAGATACTGCTTTTGCCTTTTGTTTACGCTCATAATCATATTATTGAAGTATTTCATAAGGGGACTGTCGGATTTAAAACATATGACAATTATCGTAGGACTACCCTGATATGGCTCAAGAGAGTGAAATTCAAACGGCTTGTGACATACCATTTCACCGCTTTTTACTATATATTTTGAATCTCCCGCAGTCTCGCATATTTTTCCGCTTTCAACATAAACAAATTCCCAGCCGTCGTGCCGCTCGCCGGGGTAGGTGAAATCTGTCGGCACATTATAACAAAAAGCGCTTACAAGACTGACAACTTCAACTGTTTTGCTTAAAATCACACCGCTCTCTTTGTTCACGGTATCACCTCAATGATAAAAATTAGGTTCATTTTGAAAATAAATGTTTTATTTGAGCTTATTTTATAAATAATTGAACCGAATGTCAATAGTAAACTTTTATTTATTCAATTATAATGTGCTATGAGGATAGGGATAAATTGTCTGATAAACGGCGTTTTCTTCGTTATTCCTCGCTTATCTTTGCTTAAAATACTGCCGTATTGCAAGTCTTTTAAGCAAAGATAAGCGGAAATTTTATCAGCCGAAACCGATTTGTCACTGACTGATATTGTAAAAGCCGATAAAATCGGCTTTTCGAAACAATATTCTATAATCATTATAACAGAACGCAGAAAGGAAGATCTAAATGAATGTACTCGCAATAGGCTGCCATCCCGACGATGTTGAAATAGCCTGTGCCGGAACTCTCGCAAAATGCGTAAAGCGTGGCGATAAGGTTATAGTATGCCACGTTTCAACAGGTAATCTCGGCCACGTTATCATACCGCCCGATGAGCTTACGATTATTCGTGAAAACGAAGCAAAAAAGGCAGGAAGCCTTGCAGGAATTGAAGTTATCTCCGCATATTTTAACGATCTTGATATATACGATAACAATAAAGAGGCAAGGGAAAAGATAATAGATGTTATCCGCTATGCCGATCCCGATTTTATAATAACCCACAATCCGGACGATTATATGCCTGACCATACTGCGGTATCCCGTCTTGTGTTTGACGCAAGCTTTGCCGCAACTTTGCCTAATTATACAAATTATCCTCACAGATACAGCAGTCCCGACGGCGCTCCCGCAAAACTCGTTCCGATTTATTATATGGATACCCTTGCCGGAGTTAATTTCGTTCCCGACGAATTTGTTGATGTCAGCGAAGAAATAGATCTTAAGATCAAAATGCTTGAATGCCACGAGAGTCAGCTTGTGTGGATGAGGGAGCACGACGGTATCGATTTTGCAGATATGGTAAAGACCTGCTCAAGATACAGAGGTTATCAGTGCGGAGCAGATTATGCCGAGGGATTCAGGCAGTGCAAAGCATATCTTAAAGGAACAACAAAGCGGTTACTTCCGTAAAAAATTTTAAAGGAGAAATATATTATGGATTTTATGTCAACTGTTAAAGGCTCACTTCTTGAAAACTTTTATCCAAAGGGCTGGGATATGGGAAAAATCGACGCCTGCTGTGAAAAGGGCGTTGCCCGTGAGGACTTCTGGAATAAGGAATTCACCCCCGTTGAGTGTGAAAGCCTTTCGGATTTTGATACCCTTATGGGTCACGAAATAGCAATGCAGATAAAGCTCACTGCCGAAGAGGGCAGAAAGCTTGCAATGATTTTGCCCGTAGGACCTATGGGTATGTACCGTTGGGCAGTATACTTCCTTAATGAGTGGAATGTAAGCTGCGACCACGTTTACACATTCAATATGGATGAATGGGCAGACGCAGAGGGTAACACCCTTGACAGCTCAAATCCCGCTTCTTTTGAGTATTCGATGAAAGAAGCTTTCTTCGGCAAACTTAAAAATACCGTGCCCGAGGCTCAGCGTAATTTTGCAACAAAAACAAATCTTCCTACATATCCCGAAAAGATAACCGCTTTAAGGGCTGAAGGAGCAAAGCTCGTTTTGGTTTACGGAATAGGCAGAATGTGCCATATAGCTTTCTGGGAACCTCATTTTGCAAGCGAGTTTAACTGTGTTGAGGAGTGGAAGCAGCAGTGCTACCGCTTAGGCGCAAAGCTTCATCCGCTTACCATTGAGCAGAATGCAATAACAAGCTTTAAGAGCCGTACTACCCTTGTTCCCTGTACCGCAAACACCATAGGCCCCGGACTTTTCCTTAAGGCTGATTATGCAATAGGCGGAGCAGACGGTGCTTTGAGCAGAGGTATGGGCTGGCAGGGAATGAGCTTTTTAACAACTCTTCATTACGGTCCCGATATGCATATAACCTCAACATTTATACCCACTCTCCCCGGCAGACTTTTCTATCTTAAAGAGCTTGCGGGTCCGCTTACGGCTGAGTGCAACTGAGACTTATGTCCGAAAGAAAAGGAATAGCGATAGCCGGCAACATACTTGTTGACACGGTTAAAAATATAGACTATTATCCTGAAATGGGAATGCTTGCGAGCATTTCGTCACAAACCAGAGGCGTCGGCGGATGCGTACCGAACACCGCTATAAATCTTGCAAAGATCGACGGCGGTATTCCGATTTTTGCGGCGGGTCTTGTAGGTGACGATGAAAACGGCAGATATGTGATATCAAAGCTTAAAGAGCACGGCATCGATACAAAAGCGGTGAATGTTACCGACCGTGCTGCTACGAGCTACAGCGATGTTATGAGCATACCGGGCGGCGAGAGAACTTTTTTCCACGCTAAGGGAGCAAACGCCCTTCTGTCAGGCAAAGATATAGATATATCATCGCTTAACTGCGAGATTTTGCATATAGGATATGCAATGTTGCTTGACGGACTCGATAAACCCGACAGTGAATACGGCACTGTTATGGCAAGAGTGCTTAACAGTGCGCAGAAAGCGGGAATTAAAACCTCCGTTGACGCCGTAAGCAATAAAAACGAAAATTACGGTGAAATAATGAAGGCTTCGTTTAAATACTGCGATTATGTTATCATCAACGAAGTGGAATGTTGTGCGGTCTGGGGACTCAAAGGCATCCTTGATAACGGCGATCCCGATGTTGAAAACATAAGGGAAGCTATGAAAAAATCGCTCTCGTGCGGTATAAGGGAAAAGATAACGGTTCATTCCAAAAAAGCCGGGTTTTGTCTTGATAAAAACGGCCGTTTTACGGTTGTTCCCTCCCTTAAGATACCTAAAGGCGAGATTAAAGGCAGCGTCGGAGCGGGGGATTCGTTCTGTGCGGCTGCGCTTTACGGTATTTATAGAGGTTTTGACGATGAAAAAATGCTTTCGTTTGCGTCTGCCGCCGCAGTCTGCAATTTAAGAGCTGAAAATGCTACGGACGGTATGCTTCCCGCTGAGGAAATAGAGAAAATCTGTGAAGAATACGAAAGGCTTGAACTTTAATGTTAGTTAATTTAAATGATGTGCTTAAAAAGGCGCAGAGCGGTTTTTATGCCGTAGGATTATTCAATACCATAGACACCGATATGCTTGAGGCCGCAATAAGCGCAGCCGAAGAGATGCGTTCGCCTATTATAATAGGTACCGCAGAGGTGCTTTTGCCTTACGGCGAACTTAAGCTCATAGCACCGTCGATTATATCCGCTGCAAAAAGGGCAAGCGTGCCGGTTGTAGTCCATTATGACCACGGTCTTACTTTCGACCGTTGTATGGAAGCGCTCAGTCTCGGCTTTTCGAGCGTTATGTTTGACGGTTCTGCCGGCGACAGCAAAAAGAATATTGAAGACACTGCTCAGATAGTAAAGATAGCCCACAGTCTCGGCGCTACTGTCGAGGGCGAAATAGGCCACGTCGGCGAGGCTGCAACGGGCGACGGAGATGTAAGCGATAATTACACAACTCCCGAAGAGGCTCTTTCTTATGCAAATAAAACCGGCGTTGATGCGCTTGCGGTAGCTATAGGCACTGCGCACGGCGCATACAAATCAAAACCGAAGCTTGATATAAACCGCCTTAAGGAAATACGCAGCACGGTGGACGTTCCGCTTGTTCTGCACGGCGGTTCGGGTCTTTCGGATGATGACTTTAAAAACACCGTAAAAGCCGGCATTTGCAAGGTTAACATCTTTACAGACCTTTGCGTCGCCGGTACCGACGCTATGAAATTCGCAACCGAAAATAATTATGATTACCTGAATGCAAGGTCGCTTAAAGTTCAGTACATAAAAGAGGCTGTTAAGAAAAAAATAGCTCTCTTCGGTTCCGAAGGCAAGGCTGATTGTTAACAAATTGTTAACAATTATAAGTTATAATATACTGTGCTTTTCTTAATGATTTGAGAGGAGCACAGTATTTTTTAATAAAGGTGAATAACAATGCGGACAAGACAGTTTAAATCAGAATCCAAAAAACTTATGGATATGATGATAAATTCTATATATACCCATAAGGAAATATTTTTAAGAGAAATAATCTCAAATGCTTCGGATGCGCTTGATAAGCTTTATTTCAGGTCGCTTACAGATACGAATGTCGGTCTTAAAGCAGGCGATTTTTGTATAAAGGTCGCATTTGATAAAGAAGCAAGAACAATAACCGTAAGCGATAACGGCTGCGGTATGACAGAGGATGAACTTGACAAAAACCTCGGAACTATCGCCAAGAGCGGCTCATTTGACTTTAAGTCGGAGAATGAAAAGACCGAAAATGTTGATATAATAGGGCAGTTCGGCGTGGGATTCTATTCGGCTTTTATGGTAAGCGACAGCGTAACGGTCAAAACAAAGGCTTACGGCAGCGATAAGGCTTATTGTTGGCAGTCAAGCGGAGCAGAGGGGTATACCGTAGAGGAGTGCGAAAAGCCCGATTTCGGAACAACGGTAATAATGCATTTGAAACCCGATACCGATACGGAAAATTACAGCGAATACCTTGACCAGTACAGACTCAGTGCCCTTATAAAGAAATATTCGGATTATATCCGTCATCCGATTAAAATGAATTTTGAGACCAGAAAGCCGGTTGAGGGCAAAGAGGGTGAATATGAGGATGTTGTTGAGGAACGCACCGTAAACAGTATGATCCCGCTTTGGAAAAAAGCAAAAAAGGATATAAAGCCTGAAGAATACAATGCTTTTTATAAAGAAAACTTTATGGATTATGAAGATCCCGCAAGGGTTATCCATACAAGCACGGAGGGTCAGGCAACATTCCACGCACTTATGTTTATTCCTAAACATCCACCGTTTAACTATTATACCAAGGAATATGAAAAAGGGCTTAAGCTTTATTCAAAGGGTGTCCTCATAACCGAAAAATGTGCAGAGCTGCTCCCCGATTACTTCAGCTTTGTAAGGGGTCTTGCGGACAGCGAGGATCTTTCCCTTAATATTTCAAGAGAAATGCTTCAACATGACAGTCAGCTTAAACTTATGGCAAAGACGCTTGAAAAAAAGATCAAAAACGAGCTTGAAAGTATGCTCAAAAACGACAGAGCGCTTTACGAAGAGTTTTTCAAGGCTTTCGGCATCCAGCTTAAATTCGGTATCTATAATGATTACGGAATGCATAAGGATGTTTTAAAGGACCTTATAATGTTCCCCTCTTCAAATGAAAATAAGCTTACAACCTTAAAGGAATATACCGAGCGGATGAAAGAGGGACAGGATACGATATATTATGCCTGCGGTGAGACTGTAGAACGCATAGAACTTCTCCCTCAGTGCGATACGGTTAAAGAAAAAGGATATGAAATTCTTTATCTTACCGAAAATGTAGATGAATTCGCCCTTATGATGCTTTCCGAGTATGACGGTAAAAAGTTTATGAATATCTGCGATGATAAGCTTGACCTTGATACCGAAGACGAGAAAAAAGAGCTTGCCGATAAAAATGAGGCGGCAAAGGATATGTTCGCAGTTATGAAAGAGGCATTAGGCGATAAGGTGAGCGATATAAGATTCACGGGTAAACTTAAAAACCATCCCGTTTGTCTTACAAGCGAGGGCGGCATTTCTCTTGAAATGGAGAAAACATTAAATCAAATGCCGGGAGCACAGGATAAGGTGAAAGCAAAGCTTGTGCTTGAAATAAGCTCAGAACACCCGATATCAAATAAGCTTACCGAGCTTTTCGGCAAGGATAAGGAGACTGTCGGGGAATATGCAAAGCTGCTTTATGACGAGGCGTGTCTTATAGGCGGAAAGAATATAGACGACCCTGCCGAGCACAGCAAACTTATATGTAAGCTTATGCTTAAGTAAATATGTTTTGGTAAAGAGTCACCGTTTAAAAGTGCAAAAAATATCATCTGCCTGTTTTTGAACATTATATCAAAAGAAAAGGAGATATTTACCGACACAATTATAATATAATCAAAAATTATTCAATCAGAATAATTCCTTATAGTATAGTACAAACACCTCAGCATATATACTACTGAGGTGTTTTTAAATGAAAATTTTTATTATAACGAGAAAACGGCTTATGATGTGCATATGCGCTATGGTTACTCTTATTGCAGTTGCTGTAACATCAGTTGCGGTCTTTGCGGGCGGCGAACGGAAACTGCCTATCTACTGCGTCGAAACTGATAAAAAACGGGTTGCAATAAGCTTTGACGCCGCCTGGGGAAATGACGATACACAGGCGCTTATCGATATTCTTGCCGAATATAAAGTCCCGGCAACGTTTTTTGTTGTGGGAGCGTGGGTCGATAAATATCCCGAATCGGTAGAAGCTCTTTCCGCAGCCGGTCATCAGATACAAAATCATTCGAATACTCATCCTCATATGACTCAACTGTCAAAACAGCAAATTGCCGACGAAATAAACTGCTGCAACGAAAAAATCAAAAGCATAACCGGAGTCTGCCCTACACTCATCCGTCCGCCTTACGGCGATTATAACAACAGCGTTGTGGAAACGGTAGAAAGTCTTAAGATGTATACGATACAGTGGTCTGTTGACTCTCTTGACTGGAAAGATTCCGCAACACCGCAGAGTATCTGCAAAAGGGTTACGGAAAGCGTAAAACCGGGAAGTATAGTTTTGTTCCATAATGATGCAAAGCATACTCCCGAGGCACTTCCGACTATTTTAAAATGCCTTAAAGACGATGGATATGAATTTGTTTTCATCAGCGACTTAATTTATAAAGAAAACTATGAGATCAAACACGACGGGACGCAGTGTAAACTGAAAAGCAGCGCCGAATAAGGCGTAGGCTGACTGGGATTGAATGCACTTCAGTTTCACTTACCGGACATAAGACGCTTTAATTTGATAATATGTAAACGAAAAGACGGTGCTAAACGGCACCGTCTTTTTAAATCGGAGCAGCGCTCTGCTTTGCTTGCAAGCCACGCAAAGGAGCGTTAGGTTATATTACCGATGGATTTTTTGTCGAAACGCTTTGTTAAAATAAAAACATAATAATAAATTTGTTTTCATCGGTTGACATAATGCGTGCAAGAATATATAATTACAGTGTATATATTGTAAAGTAGGGGCGTATTATGTCGAAATATAAAAGACTTTTAAGTGTAGGGCTGTGCATATCAATTCTGATTTCTTCCCTTATATTTGACAGTATTCACGCTTTCGGCGAAAATAAAAAGGGAATAGTAAACGGAACCGATGTGTGGCTGAGGAAAGAACCGAATACAGCCGTTTCAACAAGGATCAAAAAGGTGAATTATCCTGAAACCGTCGAAATTATAGCAACCGTTTCAGGTACGGTTGCCGAATCGGGATACGGTGACAAATGGTACAATGTAAGGATAAGCGACGGCACTTTGGGGTATATTTACGGCAGATACATAACCGAAATAAACACAGGTTCGAGCGAATCGTTTGAAGAACAACTGGCAAAATTCCCCGATAGCTATAAGAGCCTTATAACGGCACTTCACAATATTTATCCGAATTGTCGGTTTGAGGCGGATATTCTTAATATAGACTTTGAAGAAGCAGTCCAAATACAGTTTTCCGAACTTAACAAAAAACAGGTTCAGTCAAGTAAGCCTGATTCCTGGAAATCTATGCAGGATGGCGCTTATAACTGGACTACAAATACCTATACCTCAAACAACGGCGGCTGGGCGTCCGCCGCAAAATCGGTAATAGCTTATTATGTCGATCCGAGGAATTTTTTAAATACAGACGGAATGTATATGTTCCTTCAGCAGTCGTATAATCCCGCAACGCAGACCGAAGCTATGCTTAGAAACACCGTTAAGGGCACATTCCTTGAAAACGGATACGGCTCGGATGCCGATGCCTACATAAAAGACATCTTTGAGGCTGCAAACAAAACCGGCGTAAGTCCGCTTGTTCTTGCGGCAACGATCATCGTAGAACAGGGAACGGGCGGCAACTCTGCGCTTATTTCCGGATCTTCGGGATATTTTAACTTCTTTAATATCGGAGCTTCGGGAAGCACCAAAGAAGATGTTATAAATTCGGGTCTTAACAAAGCCAGGGAAAAAGGCTGGGATACAAGGCGGAAATCAATAATAGGCGGAGCGGAAACCTATGCCGACGGATATATAAACAAGGGTCAGGACACCTATTATTACAAGGATTTTAATTACGCCGTGAACTATCCGTCTTATATTTACCATCAATATGCACAGAGTATTTACGATGCTTACACAAACGGTTCAAGACTCAGAAGAGCTTACAGCACCATACCCACGGCAACGCTCTCGCTTGTATTCAGAATCCCCGTATTTAAGAATATGCCGTCGTCTCCGGTTGAAAAACCTGCGGAAAATACAAATAAAAACAATTTTTATTTGACCGGAATGAGCGCTAATGGTTTGAGCCCCGGATTTTCAATGTATAATCAGAGCTACTCACTTTCCGTTTCCGGCAACACGGTGATAAAGCTGAGCGTTCCCGAGGGGGCGAGCGTGATATCTCAGAAAACCTATAACCTCTCTCCCGGAACACAAAACATAGTTATAACCGTTCAGGCGCAGACAGGCGATACAAATAACTATACCGTAAGGGTTACGGCACAGTCAGCCTGCACTCTTATTGCAACGACCGACGATACACCTATAGATCCCGACCCGGGTCCGACGCCCGATCCCGGGGTGACTACAGGCAAAGGCGATATCAATAAAGACGGTAAAATTGATATAATAGATTTTGCCATACTCAGAAGTTATCTGCTTGAGATTACAAAGCTTACTTCCGAACAGGAGAACGCAGCCGATGTCAACGGTGACGGTAAGGCGGACATAATAGATTTTGCAATGATTAGAAGTCATTTGCTTGAAATAAATATAATAAAATGGTAAAGGTAATTTAAGGATGTTTAAAAGATTAAATTCGGTTTTACTTTCAATTTTTTCGGTAGTTATTATGCTCGGCTCTTTTTCGGTGCCGGCTGCTGCCGCAGCAAAAGCAAGTCTTTCACTTAACCCAAAAAAGAACAGCTATTCCGTGGGAGAAACATTCAGCATAACCGTCGGATGTTCGGCAACAGGAGATACTTTTTTCGGTATAAAAGCCTCTTTGACTTTCGATGAGAGTGTAGTTAAATGTACAAATGCCGCCGGCGGTACTTCTTTTGCGGGTAAGATTAATTTTGTTGATCCATTAAGCGGAGAAACGAGCATAAATCATACAAAAACCTTAACATTCCAAACTTTAAAAGAAGGAAACTGTTATTTTAATTACAGTGCAATACCGGCTTCAACTAAGGAGGAATATCCGTCTTCTGCGGGGTGGACGATAAAAGTTGCTAATCCTGCTCCTGACCCCACTCCCACTCCCACTCCTGTTACCCCGTCTTCAAACGCAAATCTTGCCTCACTTAAAGTAAGCGGAGCAACCCTTTCACCGAGATTTGCTTCTAACAAAACAGACTATTCCGCCAGCGTTCCTTATACCACAAGCAAGGTTACCATAACCGCAGGCGTTGCCGATGCGGGAGCAACGGTTGCCGGCGCAGGCACTATTGATCTTAAGGTCGGCGAAAACAAAAGGACTCTTACCGTAACGGCAGCGAGCGGCGCAAAGAAAAGCTATAATATAACCATAACAAGGCTTGCGGAGGATGCAGCGGCACCCGTAACACCTCCCTCAGAACCTAAAGATGATCCGCTTTCAGTAAGCGCAGAGGGAACAACTAAAAAAATAATGCAGGATATAACTTCAATGACCGTGCCTGCAGGGTTTAGCCAAACTACTGTTAAATTTGATGATATAGATGTGGGTGCGCTTACCGAAGCAGGCGGAAAATACACACTTTTTTATATTTCAAATGACGACGGTACCGATCCCGATCTGTATTATAAAAACTCAAACGGAGAATATATCCGCCTTTGCTATTTAACAGTTAATAATAAATTTTATATAATTGAAGAACCCGGAAACGGATATCCGCCGAGCGGTTGGCGTTCGGGTGCGCTGAAACTGCCGAACGGGTCGGCTTTTGCCTTTGTTTCCGAGGATGAGAGACTTTCGGATTTTTATGTCATTTATTGCTATACCGACGGCGGCTCTCAGTTTTACAGATACGATTCACTTCAGGGTTCAATTCAGCGTTCTCCGGATTTTGCACTTACGTCCGAAGTTGATAAAAAATTAACCGCAGACAGCGGAAACCTGTTCACAAAACTTAAAAATAAGTTTAAAAATATGTCTCCGATAGGAGCCGCCGTAATCGCTTTGGCAGTATTATTAACTGCGGGAATAACCGTTCTGGCAATATTTGTTGTAAAGAGAACTGTCGAAAATAATAAGCGAGCAGATCAGCACAGCGGCATAGCTCCGAACAACGCTTTTTCCGCACAGCTGAATGGATACTCATCCGGGGACGATCATATACATACCCAAATGGATATTGATATGGATCTTCTTGACCCCGAGATAAATGAGGTTTCGGATGATAAAGAAGAAGCGCTTTTTGAAAACGGAGACGATAATTAAAAGTAGGGTGTATTACAGAGTCGCTTTTCAGAGCGTGTTATATCGCCTATTTTGTTATTGACTTTTATAAAATTTATGATATAATATTTTTCAGCGGTTTTAAATTGAATCCCGAAAACGGGATTCAATTTTTACCGTCTGCAGAATCAGCTGAAAAGTAAGATTTATCTGAAAAGTAAGCTCTGCCTCGGAAAGTCCTCACCGTGTAAAAATCAGAGGATAAAAACTTAATATGCGGGTATGGCGGAATAGGCAGACGCGTTAGATTCAGGTTCTAATGATCGCAAGGTCGTGGAGGTTCAAGTCCTCTTACCCGCACCAAAAACGGCAAGCATCTTACGTTGCTTGCCGTTTTTTATTTTTTGCTGTAATTTTACCGCCGCTTAAAATTCATTTTCAAATATGGTTGTTTCTTTATTCACTTCTTGATATTTGAATTTATTTATATCAACTCATTTAAAACATTATAACATTTCAAAAAGATGTCGGTGAATGTCGGTCTTATTTTATGTATAATACTCTTGAAAAGCTAAAAGGAAAGGAGTATTATAAAAAATAAGCTTTTTAAATGAATTGTTTTCTGCCGGAGTGTGGGGAGAGAAAACACCTACGGCACCGCAATGGAAAAAATGGATACATCGCAATTTAAGCGAAAATCATTGTCCGGAATGTCTAAAATTGCATGAATGTTGGTTTTTAAAGGAGAAAGCTCCCAGATGTCCGCATCATCCATTTTGTCATTGTCTATTAGAAGATATTCCGTATAACGATGTTTTAACAAAAAGTTCGTGCAAATGCCCGTATGAAAAGTTTGATCCATATTTATTCGATCCTGAAAACTTTTATAAATATGGTAAAAGCGCAATGTTGGAAAGTTGGGGATATTCTGTACGCAATTCATCTTATTTGAAAGAAGAAATTGAAAAACAAGGTTTGGAAAAGTATAAAAACGGAAATTACACAATAGGTTTATTAAATGAATATGGACAAAGAATAAGCATTAGGGTTGAGTTGCCGCGAAAAAACGGTGATGGTACCGTCTCCTTCATTACAGGTTGGATGGTAAATCCCAACGGACTAATACAATTAAATACACCGTTTGGAGGGAAATAATATGAAATATCTTGATTGTGTCGAAGTTATTGTTGAAAAAGAAAAATATGCAAAATATGGAGTACACAAAGGAATGTATGGTGTTATTTGGTTAGAAGAATCAATTGACGGAACCTGGGATGTTTTTTTTGATTTATTAGGTGAGCATGCTCCAATTGGTGATATCGCCATTAAGGAGGAAGATTTGAAACCTATTCCTAAAATTGATGTGAGACTTAACGAACAAATAAAAGCTAAATTCGGTGATTAAAATTTTGTGTAGACAATACAATCATATATTGTAATATAGGTATGCGTTCAAATCCTTACACAAAAAGTTTTCAAATCTTTTTTGTAGTCTCTTGACACCGCTCAAGGCCTTTGTTTATGCGGCTTTGAGCGTTTTTATTTGCCTGAAATTTCAACTGAGATTACTTGGCACAAGCCAAAAAAGGGGCGCATAACATAAAGCTGCACGCCTGCCGACTCTGTTGTATTTACAGCACAGAAGAATGTTGATATATGATATGGCGGAGGGTTAACCCTCCGCCATACTTTCCCAATTCGGGAAATACCATATTTCGGCGTGCCTGTCGGTTATATCTCCGCTTTCATCATAATAATCGATATGCGTGCGGAATTCTCCGTTAAGCGTTATTTGAATATCAAGCTTTCCGTTATTTTCGTATATAACAATCTCATCCACCAACATCCTGAGATGCGTATCGCTTATCGCACCGTCGGCTATAATACCGTCAAGCAGTTATACGCTTTTCTTCATTTGTTTTTTGCGTTCCTTTACGGTATTTTCAATATCCTTCATTTCCCGAATTCTGTTTTCGATTGTTTTAATATCCGTTTCGCAGGAAACAAGAATTCGGGTATAAACTTCGGCGTGTTCTCTGTCCCGTATTCTTTCAAGCAGTATTTGCTATTGATCGGTTTTCCGCTGCGCAAGCTTTTCTTTAAGCACTGTTATCTGCTTTTCGGCGGACTGTCGGTCGGCAAGTCATTTTTTCAGTTCTCTGTCAACCCTTTTGAAGTTTTCGTGAGCCATTATTTTAAGTTCCTCAAGCTCTTTGAGTATCAGAACGTCAAGAACTTTCTCGCCGATTTTATGCGGCGAACAGTTTTCCTTTCCGTAACGGTGGTAGCCGTTGCAAACATATTTCATTCTCGGCGGATTATTTCGCCAATATCTTGTTTTACAGCTGAATGATGAACCGCAATCGCCGCATTTTATAAGTCCTGTGTATCGGTGATGCGTATTTCCGCTTGAAGCCCTTACATTTCTTTTCGGCTTTTGCTCAAGTAAAAACTGTGCCTGCTCCCATATCTCTTTCGGTATGATTGCAGGCACGGCGTTTTCATATTTAAAATGTTCTTCGGGCGGCAGTTCCTTTCGTATATGATTTATTTTGCTTGTATAGGACTTCTCATTTTTATAAATCTTCGCTTTTAAGTGTGTTAAAAGCCGTGTGCTGCCGCACATAGGGCTTGGTGAAATTATTGTGCGGCAGCATACTGCAAAGCCTCAGCGCTGAAAAAAAGATATTCATTTAATTTAAAAATAACACAAATAATTCATATTAAAGTGTTCGATATGCACAATGTGCAAGTTGTGTAGTTGACAGTTTGCACTAAAATGTTTTATAATACTGTCAAATCAAAAATCAAATTCGGAACAGACAATGGCGCCTGATAATAAAAAGGTGCTGTTGTCTGCTTTTTTATATTATAAAAGAAACGGAGCGATAAAAATGAACGAAAATTCAACTGAAATAATGCTTAAAAATATCGGTATGGAATATGATAACGGCGTTACGGCGCTTACTAATGTAAGCATTGATATTAAAAAGGGAGAATTTATATCGCTCTTGGGTCCGTCAGGCTGCGGCAAAACTACACTTTTAAGAATAATTGCCGATTTGCTGAAGCCCACAAGCGGCGAGGTCACCGTAGGAGGTGAAACACCCGAAGCGGCACGCCTTAAAAGGAAATACGGTATTGTTTTTCAAAGTCCCGTGCTTTATGATTGGCGAACCGTTAAGAAAAATGTAATTTTGCCGATGGAGATATTGAAAGTTCCGAAATCTGACAGAGAGGAACGGGCAATGCAAATGCTGGAGCTTGTCGGACTTAAGGATTTTGCGGACCGCTATCCGAAGCAGTTATCAGGCGGTATGCAACAGCGAGTGGGAATAGCAAGAGCGCTTGCGATTCAGCCGGAAATACTTTTAATGGACGAGCCTTTTTCGGCGCTTGACGAATTTACCCGTGAAAAGCTGCATGAGGATCTTCTGCGAATTTGGAGAAAAACAAATAAAACAATAGTATTTGTAACGCATAATATAGCTGAATCTGTATTTCTTTCGGACAGAGTTTGCGTTTTGTCACCGCATCCGGGAAGGCTTTCGGCGGTAATTGATATTGATTTGCCGAGACCCAGAACGGCAGAGATAAAAGACACGGCGGAGTTTACCGATTATGTTGCAAAAATCAGAGGAAGCTTTGAGGGAGTGTGAAAAATGAAAGCCCTAAAAAAAATCTACACCGCAAAATGGTTTATGCCGATTTTGTGGACGCTTATTATTATAGCGGTTTGGGAGCTTTTTGCTACGGTTGTGGAATTTACCGAGCGTTCGCCCGAAAACTTTTTACCGCACATCGGCGGAATAATAAACTCGGTAATATCCGCAGAAAAAATTAACGGAACACAGACTGCGATAGGTATGGTGCTGCAAAATGTGGGAGCAACGCTTTCCCGTGCCGGTATAGGTTTTGCCGTAGGAACGGTGCTCGGTTTCATATTGGCACTCTTGATGAGCCTGTTTGATACGGTTGAAAGGATTGCTTTTCCGTACCTTATGCTTATTCAAATGATACCGGTTTTAGGTTTGGCGCCTATCATATTGGCTCTTACCGGCGATATTGCAAAAAGTCGGATTGTCATCGCTGCGATATTGACCTTTTATCCGGTGGCGGCAAATACACTTGCGGGATTTAAATCGGTACAAAAGGAAAAGCACGAGCTTATGTATTCATATGCGGCAGGTGTAGGGCAGTTTTATTTTAAAACTATGTTTCCCGCCTGTCTGCCCTACTTTTTTACAGGGCTTAAAATAGCGGCTCCTATGGCAATTACCGCATCTATACTTGTTGATACCTTACAGGGCGGCGTGGGACTCGGATGTCTGTTATCTCAGTCTCTTAAAGGAGCTATGACAAGATATGTTTTTTGGCAGATCATAGTGCTGAGCGCTGTGATAGGCGTTTTGAGCTTTGTTATTATCGGCTTTACAGAAAAGCTTATCTGCCGTCACAGACAGTGAGGAGGAAACAAGAATGGTAAAAATGAAATTGCCGACCAAGCCGCCGCACAGCGGTATTAAAGCAGTAATTTATCCCGCAGTGTTCGGCGTTTTGATTATAGCCCTGTGGCAGGCCGGAATATTACACAGACTGCTTAATACAAGCATGGTTATATTGCCGGTGCCGACAAAGATCATTGCGATTATAAACGATAACGGTACGGCGATTTGGCAGAACACCAAAATCACGCTTTCGGTTATAATACCGGGACTTATAATCGGATCTGTTATCGGCTACATACTTTCGGTCCTGGCTTGTTTTTCGCCTCGTTTCGGAGGTACGGGACTAACCGTTATTGCGGCGGTAAGCGCCGTTCCGATAGTTGCTTTATCGGCAGTTATGCTCCAGTGGACAAGGAGAGTAAGCACCGATGTATCGGTAAGGAGCTATGTAATGAAACTGCTTATAGTAATTGTTGTAAGTATAGCTTCTATGACGCTTAACGCATACAGAGGGCTTACGGAACTGCCGACTTTTTCGCTTGATCTTATGAAATCCTATGCGGCAAAAAAGCTTACGGTGCTTTTTAAGTTAAGGGCACCCAACAGCATACCGTTTGTGTTTACTTCGCTTAAAGTGAGCATTCCGGCAAGCGTTATGGCGGCACTGGTGAGTGAATACTTTGCCGAGAAGGTCTGCGGTGTAGGCAGAATGATAAGAGAAAACATTTTAAAGGCACAGTATTCCACCGCTTGGGCTTATATAGCCGTTGCGTGTATTATAGGTATTGTTTTATTCGCCGTTTTATCGGCAGCAGAAAATTTGGTAATGAAAAAGCGGCGCTGAGCTTTTTTATTATATAAATTACATATATTGGAGGTAATTAAAATGAAAATCAGAAAATTTGCAGCGATTGCTTTGTCGGCTTTACTTACGCTTTCCTTTGCAGGGTGTGGAAGTAAGGGTAAGGAATCCTCATCCGGAGCCGATATGACAGACGAGGAAAGAATAGTTTCCGCAGCGAAAGCGGGAATGGTAGGAAACTGGGGACTTGGTAACGAGTATGAAATTCAGGCGTTGCTTGCAAAGTACGGACAGCCTACTGATTATGTAAGTATGGACTTTACTATGGATCAGTTTGATACCGACGCTATTACTTTGGCATCGGCTATGACATATAACGAGCTTGGTCTTGTTAAAAACGATTATGACGGCGGCTACGGCTACGGAGACACTGTCGGCACAATAGATATGAACGATCAGGGCGTTGCAATGCTTGAGGATATGATTTTCTGCACCAAGGATTTTGCGGATAAAAATCCCAACACTGTCCGTGCGTTTGTTTCGGCTTCGCTTAAAGGGTGGAAATACGCCTGTGAACACCCTGATGAGGCGGCGAAAATAGTTTACAAAGCCGGGTCTTCGGTTTCCTCGGCGCATCAAGCCTATATGGCAAAAGAAGTTGTAAAGCTTGTTCAGACAGATACTAAGGGAAACACCGTTACCGATTACGGACATATGGATGATGAAGCATTACAGCAAACGCTTGATCTTGCTAAGAAATACATAAAGCTTGATGACAGCGCAGCTTCCGCAAAGCTTTCGAGCCTTACACTTGATGACATAAGAAATGCTTCGTTCCTTACAGGCGATATAGGAACACCCGAAAAAAAGAATGTTTCTATACAGCTTAAATGGTTGCCGCAGGCACAGTTTATGGGTTATTATGTTGCAAAGGATAAAGGCTATTACGACGAAGTGGGACTTAATGTTACCATTACTCCCGGAGGCGGAGATATCGGCGAAACAACGGCAGTTGCAGGCGGCACGGTTGATTTCGGTGTAACATGGGTTTCAAACCTTATCACCGCAAATGCCGGCGGAATGGACCTTGTTGATGTGGCACAAATCTATCAGCGTTCCGGTCTTGTATTGGTTTACAAAAAGTAAGATATTTGGGTTGGCACGGTGAAAACTGTGCTAATCCAAGGAGTTCAACGAAAGGATATGGTTTTATGGATCTGCTTATTAAAAACGGAACGGCCGTTACGGATTCCGAAATGTTTAAGGCGGATATTGCGGTAAAGGACGGCAAGATTATTACCGTTGCCGAAAACATTGAACCCGAAAGCGGCACGGAAATTGTAAATGCGGAAGGAAAACTTGTACTCCCCGGCGCTATTGATGCGCATACACACCTTGCAATGCCGTTTGGCGGAACGATATCGTCCGACGATTATTTTGCCGGCACAAGGGCTGCCGCCTGCGGCGGTACAACAACGGTATTTGATTTTGTTTTGCAGGACTTCGGCGAAACGATGCTTGAAGCGGTTAAACGCCGTGACAAGCTTTGTAAGCCGGTGGCGGCAGTTGATTACGCTTACCATATTGCGATTAAAGATGTAAGCGGAGACCTCATCAATTCAATAGATGAGGCTGTCGAATACGGAGTTCCCTCCTTCAAGGTGTTTATGGTATATGATTTCGGCGTTAAGGACGGCGTTTTCTATCAGGTGCTTGAAAAGGCTAAAAGTGCGGGTGCGCTAATTGAGGTTCACGCCGAGAACAACGAAATGGTCAATATGTTTACTAAAAAATTCCTTTCCGAGGGTAAAACAAGTGCGTGGTATCATTACCTCTCAAGGCCTGAATTTGTTGAAGCCGAGGCGGACGAACGGGCAATCCAGTGGGCAAAATCGCTTAACGCTCCGCTTTACATAGTTCATCTTGCAAATAAACAGGGTGTTGAGGCAGTGACTAAGGCCCGTGACGAAGGTTATGAAATATACGCCGAGACCTGTCCGCAGTATCTTGAATTTACCTGTGATGTGTATAAACGGGAGGACGGCAGAAATTTTGTGTGCTCTCCGCCTATGAAAGGGGAAGAAAGCCGAAAAGCTCTGTGGCAGGCAATAAAAAGAGGTGACATTGCAACAATAGCAACCGACCACTGCCCGTTCCAATCCTACGAAAAAGATTGGGGGAAGGATGATTTTTCAAAAATTCCGAACGGTTGCGCAGGAATTGAAAATATGTATCCTTATATGCTTTCGGCGGCAAATAAAGGTGAAATAAGTTTTCCGAAGGCAGTTGAGCTGTGTGCGTCAAATCCGGCAAAAATATTCGGATGTAAAAACAAAGGTTCACTTACTGTAGGTAAGGATGCTGATATTGTAATTTACGATCCTACCGCTTATTTTACAATAACAAACGATAAAATGCATTCCGACTGTGACCACACAATTTGGGAGGGCGTAAAGCTTAAGGGCTATCCCGAAAAGACCTATTCAAGAGGACGCCTTGTATTTGATAAAGGCAAATTTAAAGGCGAAAAAGGCTGGGGCAAGTTTGTTAAATGCTCACTTAAATAATTTAACCTCTACATTTTATTTTAAGAAGGTGAAACAATGCTTGATATAAATAAAGAAGCCGCAAGATGTCTTTTATGCGCCGGCGGAGTTTGTGACAAAGCGTGCAAAAACGGATATAAACCGGCTGAAATGATACGTTCCGTTTTTTTTGAAAACAGTGAAAACGCCGCAGGTCTCGTTAATAAGTCTGTTTGCGGCAACTGTCGGGGAGACTGCGAAAGTGCCTGTATACATTATGACGAGCCCATAAGAATCAGAGAAATGGTTAAAATACTGCCCGAACGTAAAAAAATAAAATTGAAGGATTTATCCATAGATTTTTTGGGAGTTCATTTTGAAAATCCGTTTATTCTTTCTTCCTCGATCGTTGCCGGCAGTTATGAAATGTGTGCCAACGCATTTAAAGCCGGCTGGGCGGGTGCGGCGTTTAAAACAATAGGCTTTTTAAAGCCTCGGGAGGTTTCTCCGAGATTTGATGTTTTAAACAAGGAAAGCACACCGTTTATCGGCTTTAAAAACTTAGAGCAGATTTCCGATCATGATTTAAGTGAAAATTTAAAAGATTTAAAACGGCTTAAAGAAGATTTTCCGAATAAGGTTATAGTAGCGTCGATTATGGGAAGGGACGAAAAGGAATGGACGAGATTGGCCGAACTTGTAACCGAAGCTAAGGCTGATATTATCGAATGCAATTTCAGCTGTCCTCAAATGTGCGGTAAAGGGCTTGGCTCCGATGTCGGACAAGACCCGGAGCTTGTGGCACTGTATACTGCAGCGGTAAAAAGAGGCACACTTTTGCCGGTGCTTGCAAAAATGACGCCTAATATCGGGCATATGGAAATACCGGCAATAGCTGCGGTAAGAGCAGGTGCGGACGGAATTGCGGCAATTAACACGGTCAAAAGTATAACGGGACTGACCTTAGACTGCAAAAAACCGAGAATGGATGTATCGGGTGAAAGCGCCGTTTCGGGTTATTCGGGGAAGGCGGTTAAACCGATTGCGCTCAGGTTTATAAGCGATATTAAGCACAACGCCGAATTGAAGGATATACCGATAAGCGGTATGGGCGGAATTGAGACTTGGCACGATGCGGCGGAGTTTATGGCGCTCGGCTGCGGCAGCGTTCAGGTAACCACGGCGGTTATGCAGTACGGATACCGTATAATAGACGATTTATTGAGCGGCTTGTCACTTTTTCTTTCCGAGAACGGTTATAAAAGGCTTTCTGATTTTGTCGGTACGGCACTCGGTGAAATAGTTTCCGCCGATAAGCTTGACCGCAACAGTATTGTTTATCCCTTTTTCAACAAAAGTAAATGTGTAGGCTGCGGAAGATGTATGATTTCCTGTCACGATGCGGGGCATCAGGCTCTCACACTTAGCGATGAAACGCTTAAACCAAAGCTTGACCCGAGGAAATGCGTCGGCTGTCAGCTGTGTGCGCTTGTATGTCCTCTCGGATGTATAGGTCAGTCAAAAAGAATGGAGCTAAAGGCAAGCGGTTATTAAAAATGTGGGGTGACGCAAAATGGCGATAACTATGCTGAAGCTTTGCGAGGATGCAAAGTCAAAATATGATATGGAGCTTGTTGCGGGCAAAAACGGCATAGAAAACACAGTAAGATGGGTTCATATGGTGGAGGACAGAGAAGTACCCGACTTTCTGCACGGCGGAGAGCTTATCTTTACAACGGGCATAGGCCATATCGAAAGTGATGACCGTATGCTTGAGTTTACCCGTAATCTTTATGCGCACGGTGCCGCAGGGGTTGTATTTAATATCGGGCCGTATATAAAAAGAATACCGCCCGATGTCATAAGCTTTGCAAACGAAAATGATTTTCCGGTTTTCACCTTACCGTGGAAGGTACATATAATTGATATTTCTTATGATTTCTGCGGCAGAATAATTGAAAACGAAAAAGCGGAAATGAGTCTTATGCAGGCATTTAAAAATCTTATTTTTGCACCCGAAAAGGAAGATGAATACCTGCCCGCAATGCAAAAGAACGGCTTTAACGCCGCAGAGCGTTACAGAGTATTTGCCATTACATTTTACGGAGCTGACGGTAAAGAAATAACATTGCCTCTCTATTCAAAAAACAAGATGCTTTTATGGCGTATTTTTGCAAGATCGGATTCTCCGGCGGGAATGTTTATCTATACCTCACGCCTTATTGTTGTAAAGCAACGGTGTCCGGATCATTGCGTTGAACGGATACTTACGGCGCTTGAAAAGGCTTTCAGGCAAAGCAAGACAAGCTATAAAATAGGCATTTCGGACGATGGAGCAGGTTATCTTTCCGTATCTTACCTTTATAAACATGCGAACGCTGCGCTTGTTACGGCAAAATACGAAGGCTCTGCGGTGAAAAGATATGACGACATAGGCGTAAACCGTCTTATACTTGCGGTTGAGGATAAAGCCGTATTGGAAACTTACGCAAATGAGGTTCTGAGTGCGGTTATCCGCTATGATGAAGAAAATAACACCGACTGCACCGAGCTTTTAAAGCTTTATATAGAGTGCGATTGCAGTGTTTACGCAGTGGCGGAGAAAAGCGGAGTTCACCGAAATACCGTAAACAACCGCATAAAACAAATAAGGGACCTTTTGGGCAGTACACTTACTGAAAAGAAAAAGGCTGAGCTTGTATTGGCATTTAAAATTAAAGATTTAATTAAGTTTATTTAACGGAGGCAAATTAAAATGGACGCAAAAACTATTGTAGAATATCATAAAAAGTATAATTTACAGTCTTGGTCAAAGCAGGCGGCAATTAACCCACTTCCCATTAAGGACGCCGAGGGTATATATTTGTATGACTTTGACGGCAACAGATATACCGATATGTCAAGCCAGCTTGTAAACCTTAATGTGGGGCATAAAAATCGTCAGATAATTGACGCCATACGGGAGCAGGCGGAAAAATACTGTTACATAGCGCCGTCTTACGCAAGCGAGCCGAGAAGCACCTTAGCCAAAATGATAGTTGACCTTATGCCTAATAATATGGCAAAGGTGTTCTTTACAAACGGCGGAGCGGACGCAAACGAGAATGCGATAAAAATCGCCCGTATGTATACAGGTCGCCATAAAATATTTTCAAGATACAGAAGCTACCACGGCTCAACCTACGGTGCCGGCAATCTTACGGGAGAGCCGAGGCGTTATCCGCTTGAACCGGGTGCTCCCGGTTTTGTAAAATTCTTTGACCCCTATGTTTACAGAGAAAAAATTAAGTTTGATTCCGAAAAGGCAGCGGCGGATTATTATGTTGAAAAACTCAGGGAGCAGGTTATTTACGAAGGACCCGACAGCGTAGCCGGAATAGTTGTGGAAACGATTACGGGTTCTAACGGCGTAATCATTCCGCCCGAAGGGTATTTAAAGGGTGTTCGTGCCATATGTGACGAGTTCGGCATTATGATGATCTGCGACGAGGTTATGGCAGGTTGGGGCAGAACGGGCAAAATGTTTGCGTTCGAAAATTTCGGTGTTAAGCCTGATATTGTTTCCTTTGCAAAGGGCGTTACCTGCGGCTATGTTCAGCTTGGCGGCGTTTGCGTATCAAAGGATATAGCGGCATTTTTTGACGACCACCTGCTTTCCTGCGGGCTTACCTACAGCGGTCATCCGCTTGCCTGTGCTGCCGGCGTTGCTTGCTTAAATTATTATAAAGACGCAAACATTCTTGAAAATGTCAATAAATCGGGAAAGGCTTTGGGCGAATGCCTTGAAGAAATGAAAAAAACTCATCCGAGCGTCGGCGATGTACGGTATATCGGCCTTTTCTCGGCGGTAGAGCTTGTAAAAGATAAGGAAACAAGAGAACCCCTTGTTCCTTACGGAAAAGACCCCGACGGAATTATGGGCAAGCTTATCGGTGAGCTTAAAAAGTGCGGATTTATGACCTATTCGCACGAGAATATGATTATAGTAGCACCGCCGCTTATTATAACAACCGAGCAGATTAAGGAAGAGCTTAAAAAGCTTGACAAAGTGCTTTATATTGCGGATGAAATTATAGGTAAGAGGTGACGGATATGTCAGGCGGACATTACGATAAAATAAAAAACGCAAATCTGTTTGATTGCCTGAGCATATCGCAAACCCGTATAGTTCCGTCAAATTTAAGAAATGTACCCGCCGGATATTCGGAAGTACCGCTTGTGTTTCATTTAAAACCCGAAACGGTAAAAAAGCTCACCTTTAAGGTGCCTTGGGGCGGTGTTGTGTACGGGTTTATCAATTCCGCCTATGGACTTCGGGAAAAGCTGGGACTTAATTCAAATATAACAGATGTTGCAATTTCCGATTGGGACGGAAGGTTTATGCTCATATTTGAGACTGAAAACGAAACGGACTCGGTTGCCTTTAATGTAGAAGAAACAGATGTTATAAGGCTTTTAAACGAGTGCCGCAGACCGATAGAAATGTAGAAGGGAAGAATGACTTATGTATAAATGCAGTGAAGAACGAATGAAGGATAAAATAGAGACCTTTTCAAAATTCGGCGATGCCGGACACGGCGGAATAACAAGATATTCGCTGTCGGATGCGGCAATTAAGGCCCGTAATGAATTTGTAAAGCGGATGACTGCGATAGGAGCAACTATTGAGACAGATGATGTTGCCAATATGTACGCAACAATTGCGGGCTCTGATCCTGAAGCTAAACGGATAGTAATGGCATCGCATGTAGACTCAGTTAAAAACGGCGGTAATTACGACGGCATACTGGGCGTTATGTCCGCTATGGAGGTGCTTGAAACCGTAGTTGAACAGAACATACCGCACAAGCACCCTCTTACCGCAATGATATGGACAAACGAGGAGGGCTCGCTTTATCCGCCCGCAATGATGTGTTCGGGCATTGTTTGCTACGATTATCTTCCGGAGGATATTCGGCAAAAGTTTAAGTACGAGGATATGCTTGCAACCAAAAGTATGTTAGACCCCACAAAAACATTCGGTGAGGCGCTTGATAAATCCGGTTTTAAGGGAGAAAAAAGCAACCGTATCTCTCCCGAAAAATATCAATATATGTTTGAAACGCATATAGAGCAAGGGCCTATCCTTGAAGATAATAATAAGGACATCGGCGTTGTAGACTGCGTTCTCGGTATGTTTAACTACCGTGTAAAATTCTACGGTCAGACCGTTCATGCCGGTACCTTTCCAATGCCTAAGCGCCGTGACGCTTTGTACGCCGCTTCAAAAGCGCTCTGCTATCTTCACGAGGAAATAGACAAGCTTGCAATCCCCGAGCTTGTGTATACCACGGGCGAGATTGTCTGCCATCCCTGTGTGCATACCTGTGTGCCGGACTATGTTGACTTTTCGATAGATGTCCGTCACAAAGATCCCGATGCGCTCGCTAAAGTGCTTGCGGTAGTAAAAAGCTGCGGCGAAAAGGAATGGGCAGGCTGCAAATGTGAGGTCACAAAGGCTTGGAACAGAGACACCGTTTACTGGGATAAAAGGCTTGTCGGCTATGTTGAGGAGTCCGCAACAGAATGCGGCATACCGCATATGTCAATTCATTCGGGTGCCGGTCACGATGCGCAGTTCGCCTCATATATGTTACCCACAACTATGATTTTTGTTCAGTCTAAGGACGGACTTTCCCATTGTGAGCCTGAGTTTTCTTCGGTTAAGCACTGTACCGAGGGCGCAACGGTAATGCTGGGTGCCGTGCTTAAAGCGGATAAAGATTGATTTGAAAAAATGCCTCTCCCGTGTTATGGTTAAATTACAGGAGAGGCTATTTGGTGAACGAGGGTGAAATTTATGTCACGGGAATTTTTTATACCGAAGAAAATAATTTCGGGGAACGGTGCACTTGATGCAGCCGGCACAGTTATTAAAAAATACGGCAAAAAGGCGCTTATAGTCACGGGCAAAAATGTCCGAGGTCTCGAGTGCTTTTCGGCTCTTTGCAAAATGCTTGAATATAACGGTTTGTTATACACCGTATTTGACGGAATAACAGGCGAGCCCGACGATACGATGATAGCGGCAGGCGCAAAAAAATATAAGGATGAAGATTGCGATTTTCTTATTGCGATAGGCGGCGGCAGTCCTATTGACTCTATGAAAGCTATTGCCGTAAATGTTTCGGGTGAAAAGGAAATATGCGATTATTACGGTGAGGTAATTGATATCAAATTGCCAAAAATGATAGCGATACCCACGACCGCCGGGACAGGCTCGGAGGCTACGCAGTTTACTGTAATAACCGACACCAAAAGAAGTATTAAAATGCTTTTAAAGGGAGCAGCCTTAGTGCCTGATGTTGCGGTGGTGGACGGCAGTTTCGGCATTTCCGCTCCGAAGTTTGTTACAGCGTCAACCGGACTTGACGCTCTTACTCACGCCATAGAGGCGTATACCTCCCTCCGTGCTCAGCCGCTTACCGACAGTGTTTGTATATCTGCCGTAAAACGGCTATTTAAATATCTTCCTGTTGCATATGCAAACGGAAACGATTTGACGGCACGAAACGAAACGGCAATCGCTGCGCTTGAAGCAGGTATTGCTATTAACAATTCCTCCGTAACCGTTGTTCACGGAATGAGCCGACCGATAGGTGCACTTTACCATGTGCCGCACGGACTTTCAAACGCAATGCTGCTGTATAAATGTATGTCCTTTGCGCTTGACGGAGCTGCCACCCGTTTTGCTGCTTTAGGCAGAGCGATAAATGCAGCTGACTGTAAGGCAGATGACAAAACTGCCGCAGCGGCTTTTTTGGATGCAATCGGTGATATTTGCAAAAGGCTTGAAGTACCCTCGCTTACCGAGTATGGCATAGATAAGGAAGATTTCTTCGGCAATATAGATAAAATGGCAGATGATGCACTTGCAAGCGGAAGCCCTTCAAACACGAAAAAAGAGGTTACCAAGACGGATATTATAAATATTTATCAATCGTTGTTTTCTTAATATCGGTCTGGAATTAACAACCTTTCACCGAGATGATGCTACCATCGGGTTTTTATGGGGGCAACTCTGTACAGGTTAAAGTCCTGCTACCGCACAAAAAACGACGATTTTCGAGAGAAGGTCGTCGTTTCTTTTTTGCGTTTTCACCTTTTTTCTTTTTTCATTTAAATCGTCGTTTCCGGATAAAAGAGAATCTATAAAAGAAACTATGGCTTTGAGTGTATTTTTTGCTTTAAATTTATAACTGATTTTCGGATTTTCCCGCTTGGTGATTTTTGTTTTCATACTTTTCGGGTAGAATAATTAAAAATGCTCGGAGGTAAACCAAAATGAAAGGGCGATTTATTACGGCAAAAGCGATTGCCGAATTTAGAGAACATCTTATCTTAGAGGAAAGGAGCGAAATAACGGTTGAAAAATATATCCGTGATGTAAAAGCATTTTCAGCATATACGCAAAACTCTGATATTACAAAAGAAACTGTTATCAAATACAAAAAGCACTTACAAGAAAATTATGCGGTGCGGAGCGTTAATTCAATGCTTGCAGGCATTAACAGTTTATTTATGTTTTTGGGTTGGCACGATTTAAAGGTAAAATCCTTAAAACTTCAACAACAGGTGTTTTGTCCCGAAGAAAAGGAACTGACAAAAGCGGAATATGCACGGCTTTGCAGAACTGCCGAACGCAAACACAACGAAAGGCTCAACCTTATTTTGCAGACTATTTGCGGCACGGGTATCAGGGTCAGCGAACTTCAGTATATAACAGTTGAGGCGGCAAAACAGGGCGAGGCAGTTGTAAACTGCAAAGGAAGAACACGGTAGGTATTTATCGTAAAGGAGTTAAAACAAAAATTGCTCCGCTATGCAGCAGAGCAAATAATAAAAAACGGTATGATTTTTGTGACAAGGACTGGCAAGCCGATGAGCCGCACAAACATCTGGCGGGAAATGAAAGCCTTATGCGAGGAAGCAAATGTAAACCCTGGGAAGGTGTTTCCTCATAATCTGCGCCACCTATTCGCAAGGGTGTTTTACGGCACTGAAAAGGATATTGCCAAACTTGCCGATATTCTCGGCCATTCAAGTATAAATACCACAAGAATTTATATAATCTCAACAGGCACGGAACACCAAAAGCAGTTGGAAAATATGCGGCTTATAATATGAAAAAAGTCACCGAAATCGGCGGCGTTCACATAATACTGATTATGTTGCCGGATTCAGGGGTGAGAAAAGCCGTGACAAAACAAGTTAAATCAAAACAGCGTGTTGCCGATCACGGCGAGGTCTTTACCGGCGAAAAAGAAGTCCGTGCAATGTGTGATTTAGTCGCGCAGGAATGCGACCGAATTGACAGCCGCTTCCTTGAACCGGCGTGCGGCAACGGCAATTTTCTTGCCGAAATTCTTACAAGAAAACTGCCTCCTTAATGTTTTGTATTATAATCATATCAAAGGGGAAGTGAATCGGCAAATGTACGGGGAAATATGTGAGTTTTCAGCCGGATTTTCAATATGGATTTTAGGTTGATTATGAACATCTGCACCAAACAAAACAAAACTTCTGATGTATGCGTCTTAAATTACGGTGTCGTTTGCGCTTTTTGAGTTTTGGATATTCAATAAATTTTTCGGTTGCAGGCGCAAGCTTGCTTTTTCTTTTAACGGTGACGCCATTTTTCTAAAAAATTTTTAGAGAGCGGATCTCAATTTAATATGGTATCCGCTTTAAAATCATAGACGGCAGAATACTTACCCTTAGTCATTTCTTCTCCTCAACCGTAATAGCAAAGTCTTCCCAGGTTGTAGATTTGATATCGTGACACGCAGTTTTACCTGCGATCGACACTATGGCGGAAACCTGTGCTTTTCGCATTATCTATATATTTACGGTGTTTCGTATACATCTGTCGCTTGAAACACTGTATTATGCATTTCCTCTTTCGTGGATACTGACTACGGCTCTTGTTTGGATAAGCTTTTTTGCTTTAAGACCGTTTGCGAATAAGAATAATGCGCATAAAAATGAAACTGCATTGCGATGAATTTTGTTATATCGGTTTTATTTGAAAGCGTGAAAAAGTTCATTGTTGACGGTGCTTTTTTCTGTACTGAGAAGGTGAATATCCTGTAGCCTTTTTGAAAAATACGCTGAAGTATTTTTGATCTGTAAATCCTAGGGAATCCGATATATGTTGTATGCTTGAGAGCGAAGCCCTGAGAGATTCCTTTGCGTGTTCAATCCTTAAATTTTGCCTGTATGCGAGCGGAGAACAACCAACACTCTCAGTGAATAAATGTGTGAATCTTGAGTAGCTTAAATGGCAGATTTCAGCGTACTTCTCGATTCTTATGTTATACATATATTCCTGTTGTAATGCAAGCACGGCGGGCCATACTCCTCCGTCTTTAACGCTCTCGCCGCTTTTATCATGACCTCTTGCAAAGGCAAAAATCAGCAATAAAAAGTAAACGGATGCAAAGTGTTCAAAAAAGTTTTGTTTGCCCGAAATTTCGAAAATAATGTTTTCTAAAAAATTTAAATACTGTCTGTTAAGACCCACATAAAACATAAATCCTTTTGAGAAACCGCATTCTTTGAGCAATGTGTCAATATTGTCGCCGTTAAAGTGTATCCAATAAACTTCACAACCCTCGTCACGGTAATAGATGTATTCCTGCGGTTGCATAGGGTGATACAAGATGAAATTTCCTTCTTTGGCAATAATTTCTCTGCCGTCAACAAAGAAGTGGGCTTTTCCTGACTTTATGTATATTATCTGGTAATTTTTCCGTCCGTAAGGTCTTGATATTTTGTGCTCCTCCTCAAGTACTTTATGCAATCCGCAGCTATCAATCGAAACCGAGGGGAATTTGATGTCAAATTTGCCGTTATGGCTGTTTATTGCGTGAAGTTTGGGGTCATTTAAACGCTTTGAGTTTTTCATTTTTGTCACCGGCCGTATTTATGCTTATTTGATGTTTAGCATATTTTCGGAAATATTTAAAAGAAAAAATTAAAATATTTCTTATTCCGTATATCGAAGATAACATATTTTAATATTCGTGTCAATGCCATTTTCTGTTTTAAAAAACAATTTTTATACAAAACAAATCGCAGCATAAATAATTTGAATATTTTCAGCAGTTTTATAAACTAAAAAAGCAGTAAAATAGGTTAAAAAAATTGCAGTCCGTTGTATACTTATATTCAAATGATAAATAAGTGTTTTTACGGAGGATAAAATGAAAAAATTTGCTTTTATCGGCGCCGGCAGTTTTACGTTTACACGGGAGCTTGTAAGAGATATACTTACTTTTCCCGCATTTGAAGACTGCACTATAGCGTTAATGGACATTGATTCTGAAAGGCTTGAATTTATTACAAAGGCTGTTGAAAAAATTGTTCGGGAAATGAAAAAGCCTGCAAGAGTTATTTCAACAACAGACAGAGCGCAGGCGCTTGACGGTGCGGACGGCGTTTTGTGTACCGTATTCAACGGCGGAATCGATATCTGGCGCTATGATATTGAAGTGCCTATGAAATACGGAGTCGATATCAATGTCGGAGATACACGAAGCGTATCGGGTATTTTCAGAGCTTGCAGGAATATACCTTTAATGCTCGATATATGTAGGGATATAGAAAAATATTGTCCTAATGCAGTGTTTCTTAACTATACAAATCCTATGGCTATGCTCTGCAAAGCTATGCAGGAGAATTCAAATATTCAGGTAACCGGACTTTGCCACAGCGTTCAGCATACTGTTGAAATGTTTGCCCGCTGGCTTGATATTTCCTATAATGAAATAACATATACTTGTGCCGGAATAAATCATATGGCGTTTTATCTTGAACTTTTGCATAACGGTACCGATATTTACCCCCTCTTAAGAGAAAAGATAAATGACCCCGAGATTTATAACGAAGAAATAGTAAGAAACGAAATGTTTAAGCATCTTGGGTATTATGTTACGGAATCGAGCGGACACGCTTCCGAATACAACGCTTGGTTTAGAAAGCGTCCTGATTTAATTGAAAAATACTGTACCGACGGCAAGGGTTGGAATCCCGGACTTCATAGATTTTCACTTGATCTGCATATCGACCTTGAAAAGACCTGGAAAGATAAATTCGGGGAGTGGATATCAAACGGAAAGGTTTCTCCTCAAAAAAGTGTTGAATATGCGGCCGATATATTCAATGCACGTTTTGGGGACGGCAAACCGTTTGTTTTTAACGGTAATGTTATAAATGACGGTTGCATAAAAAACCTCTTGCCGAACACCTGTGTTGAGATACCTGTTGTGGCTGATAAGTTCGGTTTCAAAAAAACGTTTGTAGGCGAGCTGCCTTCACATCTGGCAACCTTTATCGGAACTACTGCAGGAATAGAAAATCTCGTTGTAGAGGGAGCTATGGAGAAAAACAGGGAAAAAATAATTCACGCTGTTATGCTTGATCCGCTTACCTCGGCTGTTTGCAGTCTTGAAGAAATCAGAATGATGTGTGATGAATTGTTTGATATCAACAGGGATTTTTTGGGAGACTACAAGTAAGTCCTATCTCTTTGTGCCTTGAGAAAACCTTTGGCGTGACGGGTTTAATTCCCGTCGGCCTGAAATCAAGCCGTTGTGAAATTTTGTCACAGCGGCTTGATTTTGTTTTTATACTTCTTTTATGATTGAATAGTACTTTGAAATGTGGTATATTGTATAAGGCTGTTGTCGGTCTGCCCTAAAAATTTTGAGCTTAGGATGTATTTTCAATGGAACTTAAAAATGGTTTTTCACTTTTTAACAATTCTTATGAGCTTACCGTGCTCAGAAACCTTTATGAATCTGCGGCAAAGCAGCTTTCGCTTAAATTTGAAGTTTTAAACAGCGAATTTAATGTGCTCTATAAGAGAAACCCTATTCATCATATAGAAAGCAGAGTGAAATCGTCTCAGAGCATAGCCGCAAAGCTCATAAAGCGTGATCTTCCGGTTACTATCGAATCGGCAAGAAAAAATATAAACGATATAGCAGGGGTAAGGGTAGTATGCAATTATATTGACGATGTTTACAGCGTTGCAGAAATGTTTCAGCGTCAGAAGGATGTTGAGATTTTAAAGGTGCAGGATTATATCAAAAACCCGAATTATAACGGCTACCGTTCGCTCCACCTTGATATATGCGTTCCCGTTTATCTTTCCGACCGTACCGAGTATGTAAAAGCGGAAATTCAGATAAGAACCATAGCGATGGACTTTTGGGCAAGCCTTGAACACGATATTCGTTATAAAGCCGATAAATCAAAACTGCCGACGGGCATAAACGAAGAGATGTATGACTGCGCAGATAAGATTGCGGAAATCGATCTTCAAATGCAGGATATGTACAAACGAATAAAAAAATCCGAGGAGGAAAACTGAAAAACGGGCATATAAAAACCTCTTTCTGTAAAATACTTCCTGTTATTCATATTTTATTAAAAAAATATTGTAAAATTCTATCGATTGTGGTAATATAAATAAGTATGTAAAGGAGGGGGAAACTTATGCGTGCAGACGGCAAACTCCTGAAAAATGTCGATCCTATGTATAAAATAGCGTCCTTTGTTATGAATAAAAGGGTCGATTCAATGAACAGTGTTACAATAAATATTCCTTTAGGACCTATACAGCGCTACATAAACCTCAAAAGGGGAGAAGGCGTTTACATAAGCCATATGGCGGTTATAATTGCGGCTTATTTAAGAGTGGCTTCAGAGTATCCTATGCTAAACAGATTTATTGTAAACTGCAAACCGTATGCAAGAAACGAGTTCTGTGTGGGTATGGTCGTTTTAAAGGCGGGTCAGGTAGAACACGGAACAATGTCAAAAATGTATTTTCAGCTTGATAATACCGTTTTTGACGTTAACAACACAATAAACAGATATGTTGACGAAAACCGCAATTCACCCGAAAACAACGGAACAGAGCGGTTTATAAAAATACTTCTCAGGGTTCCCGGTATTTTAAGGGGCGCTGTCGCTCTTGTGAAATTCCTCGATAAGCACGGAATGCTTCCTAAGAAGGTAATAGATATGTCGCCGTTCCATTGCAGTATGTCTATTTCAAACCTTGCTTCAATAAGAACAAATCACGTTATGCATCACGTTTATGAGTTCGGGACGACGAGCGTGTTTATGACAATGGGTAATTCCGTTGAAGTGCCTAAGCGAAGCGAAGAGGGTATAGTTCACGAAAAATGTATGCCTATCGGCATAGTTATGGATGAAAGGATATGTTCGGGAGCATATTTTGCTCTTGCATTCAGAAGATTCAGCCGATATGTGAAAAATCCCGAGCTTCTTGAGTTGTCACCCGAGGTAATAAATCAGGATCCGGATCTTCCTGTAAAGAAATAAAAACCGAAAATTAAAACCCGCCGCAGTTCGCTTTTAAACGGACTGCGGCGGGTTTACTTAAATCGGAGCAACGCTCCGTCAATGCTGGCAAGGAGCAGGGTTTGCGGCTGATTGCAAGCCATACAAAGGAGCATTAGCTCCTCAGGGTTTGTTGTTTAAGATTACACTTATGCGTCAAAGACTGAAATGTCCCCCGCCTCTTAGACGGCGGGGGACATCTGCGTTAGGTTATATATCGGTCGATTCGGACATTAAAAATCAGGGATTGTTTGCTTTTGCGTCGTCAATTATCTTTTGCGCTGCGGCGGCAGGAACATCCTCATATCTTGCGAATTCAAGCGTAAAGGTTGCAACACCCTGAGTTATCGAACGCATAGCGGTTGAAAAGTCCGACATTTCCGCTATCGGGACTTCGGCTGTTACCTGCTGAAGTTTATTTTCGGCAGGTGCCATACCTATAATACGGCCTCTGCGTTTGTTTATATCGCCTATAACATCACCGAGGAATTCATCGGGAACATTTACATTGAGCGTGCCCACAGGTTCCATAATAACCGGCGAAGCGTTTGAAACACCTTCTTTAAATGCTATTGAGGCGGCGGTTTTAAAAGCCATTTCGGAAGAATCAACGGGGTGATATGAACCGTCCACCAAAGTCGCTTTTATTCCGACCATCGGATATCCCGCAAGAACGCCTTTAGCCATACTGTCCCTCAAACCTTTTTCAACTGCAGGGAAGAAATTTTTCGGGACTGCGCCGCCGAATATTTTTTCTTCGAACACAAGACCGTCGCTGTCGCACGGTTCAAACTCTATCCATACATCTCCGAACTGACCGTGTCCGCCCGACTGCTTTTTGTGTCTGCCCTGAGCTTTGACGGATTTTCTTATTGTTTCTCTGTAGGCTATTTTCGGTTTTTTAAGAACAACGCCTACTCCGAATTTTGATTTAAGCCTTGATACTATAACATCAAGATGCTGTTCTCCGAGGGTGGAAAGTATAAGTTCGTGTGTTTCCGAATCGGTGTAAACCCTTATCGTCGGGTCCTCTTCGCACAGCCTTGCAAGACCGGAGGCTATTTTCTCTTCTTCACCTTTGTTCTGCGGATAAACGGCGGTTTTAAGCGTAGGAGCAGGGAAAACTACCGGTGCTATTTTAACTGTTCCGCTCGCCGAGAGTGTGTCGCCCGTCAGCACGCCCGAAAGTTTGGCAACGCAGCCTATATCTCCTGCGGATATCTTTTCGGCGTCCTCCTGTTTCCCACCCTTTAAGAACATTATTTTCGAAAGACGTTCTTCTTCTCCGGTGCGATTGTTTTTAAGGCGCATATCGGGGGTAACGGTTCCCGAAAGAACCTTAAAATATGAAAGTTTTCCTACAAACGGGTCTGCTATGGTCTTGAAAACAAACAGTGAATTTTCGCCGTTTGAATCTCTTTTGATATCTTCGCCCGAATCGGATTTTGACGTTACATCCGCAGCGCTCGGGAACAATTCGGTTATACTGTCCGCAAAGAGCGGGACGGCGTCTCCAAGCTGCTGAATTCCGCAGTAAACAGGACAGATATCTCCCGATAAAATTCCCTTTTTAAGTCCGTTTATCATTTCATCTCTTGTGAATTCTTCGCCGCTGAAATATTTTTCCATAAGACTTTCGTCAACCGAAGCCACGGCTTCAAGAAGTACATCACGCATATGGTCTATGTCGGTGCTCACCGGCATTCTGTGTTCCTTTGCGGTAATACCCTCGAAACTGTAAGCCTTATTTGCTATAAGGTCGACGTAGCAAACAACAGCATCATCCTCTATGTACGGCACAACGATAGGACAGATAACCGAACCGTAGTTTGCAACCAAAGCAGATATTACTCTGTAAAAATGTGCGTGAGTCGAATCAAGCTTACCTATAAAGAAGGCAATGCTCTTGTTAAGCGCTCTCGCTTTTTCGTAAGCTTGCTTTGCTCCGACGGTAAGTCCCGACTTTCCCGATACCGTTATAACGGCGCTGTCTGCCGCACTTAATGCCTCGCAAACTCCGCCGGCAAAATCGAAAAGACCGGGTGCGTCTATAAGGTTTAACTTGTAACCGTCCATTTCAAGGGCGTAAACCGCCGTTTGAACCGAACAACCCCTTGCCTTTTCCTCAGGGTCAAAATCAAGCGGAGATGTTCCGTCACTTGTCTTTCCTATTCTTTCAACCGCCTTACCGTAGTAAAGAACGCAGTTGGCAAGTGTTGTTTTGCCCGAATTTCCGTGTCCTAAAAAGGCAATATTTTTAATAAGGTTTTCAGAATAAGCTTTCAAGATGATACACTCCTTTTAGTTGGTGAGGAACTTTCCTCATTGACATACAGTATAACACAATCTTTAAGCAATTACAACTAATTTTTTAAAAAACATATAAAAGTTTTATTTAATTGTCACAAAGAGGCTGTATTTGGCAGTTATTAGATAAAAATAGGCAAAAAGGTAACATATTTGAAACTATTTGTAACCGAATTGTATCTGCCATTTCAAGGTTTTTGATAGTATAATAACTGTGGAAACCGAAAGCGGAGGGTGAGAAAAATGAAAAACAGAATTTTGGCAATGTTTGCGGTTTTGTGCGTTGCGGTTGCCTCCTGTTCCGCATTTTCGGCGCCCGTAATAGCTTCTCAGGCAAAAGATTCCGTTTCCGCCGCCTCGCAGCAGTCGAATGTTCTTTCGGCAAGATTTTTGAATATGCTTAATCATAATTTTGTTTACGGAGCTGACTTTGAAGATGCCGGCGTTATGGCTGAAAAGTCTGTTTATCCGCTTCTTTCTTCAAGGCAGGGAGATTATATTTCCTGCACTGTAATTTCTTCCTTTGTAAAGGATATGTATGGGGTTGAAATAACCGATATGTCTGCTCTTTCCGAGGGGTATCCCGAAAAGAGCGGATATCTTTACATCGTTCCCTGCGGATTTACTTCGTATGAGCATAAGGAAGCAAATGTTGTTATGAATGAGGACGGCAGCTATACGGTCACCACATCTGTTACGGTTCAACCGCACGACGGAGAGGCTTACAAGGCCGTATGCACCTCGCTTTTTGTAAGAAACGTAAGCTCTTCTTTCGGATTTAACATAATAAGTTCAGATATAATTCAGAGTTCAAATGCGCATTTTGCGTAAGGTAAAGTTTTGTGTAAAAAACAGTAAAAACGGCATTGCGGAGTTTCTCTGTAAGCCGCTTTTACTTTTTTATAGCCGCCATTTTAAAAAAAGTTAATTTTTTACTTGACAAACTGTCGCTTTACACTTATAATATGTAAGTCGCCCGTTTTAAGCGGCCTTATAAACGGCTGTATAGCTCAGTTGGCTAGAGCATGCGGTTCATACCCGCAGTGTCATTGGTTCGAATCCAATTACAGCCACCAGCTTCTCAAAACGGGAGCTATTCGGCCCGGTGGTCAAGAGGCCTAAGACACCGCCCTTTCACGGCGGTAACACGAGTTCGAATCTCGTCCGGGTCACCAGAAGTCGGCAAGTATCGTAAGATGCTTGCCGATTTTTATTTTTTCATTTCTTTTATTTGCTGCAACAAACTTCTGCAAATTCAGGTGAAAATCTTTAACCTGAACAGGTATGTCGGGAAACCTCAAATTTCAAATGGGATTTGAGGTGTTGTTTTGGAGGCCTTGAATAGAAACCTTATTTTAAATAATCGTTGCTTTAATGTGCTTTTATGTGTATAATTATAGAGGGTAAAATGAGTTTTATAAGGAGTGTTATAAATGGTAAAGCATATTATATTGTGGCAGCTTGACGAAAAGCTGACCGCCTGCGAAAAAACGGAAATATTAAAAAATGCAAAGATAAATCTCGAAAGTTTAAACGGGAAAATAGAGGGACTTATAGATATTAAGGTTATAACCGATAAACTCGGGACTTCGAATGCGGATATGATGCTTGACAGCACGTTTGACTGTGAGGAGGCTCTTAAAAATTATTCCGTAAATCCCCTTCATACGGCTGTTGCCGATAAGTATGTAAGACCTTATATAAAAATCCGCAGCTGTATAGATTTTAAAGTTTGACAGTATAAAGGGGGCGCAAAATGGCAAAAAAATATGCTGATGATAAAATAGGATTGTTAAAGGAAAAAACCGCAGAGTCCGCAAAAAGCGTACTCCCTATAGTTATAACGGTTATTCTTATTTCACTTACCATATCTCCGCTTCCGACCGACCTTATGCTCAGCTTCCTTATCGGAACGGTCTTTCTTATTTTCGGTATGGGGCTTTTTTCTCTCGGAGCAGAGACTTCTATGACCCCTATCGGAAACAAAATAGGAACCGCACTTACGGCTACAAAAAATCTGCCCCTTATATTGGCGGCGAGTTTTGCCCTCGGTTTTGCGGTTACGGTCGCCGAGCCGGATCTTCAGGTCCTTGCGGAAACCGTTCCGCACATTTCAAAAACGGCGCTTTTGGTTACGGTGGGGACCGGAGTGGGAATATTTCTTTCGATTTGTATGCTCCGAATCCTTACCGGAGCAAGACTAAGGTATGTTCTTCTTGCCTGTTATGCGCTGATTTTTATTCTGGCTTCCTTTTCCGATGCCGATTTTCTCGGTATAGCTTTTGATTCGGGAGGGGTTACTACAGGACCTATGACCGTTCCGTTTATACTTGCTTTCGGGGTGGGCGTTGCCCATATCAGAAGCGATAAGGGCGCACAGTCGGACAGTTTCGGCCTTGTGGCACTATGCTCGGTAGGCCCGGTTGTTGCCGTGCTTATTTTGGGTCTTGCTTATTCGGGTGCAGGGGGAACGGTTGAGATCCCGTCTGTTTCTTTTGCCACAACCGCCGAAATAGGAAAAGAATATCTTACTTCTATACCTAAATATCTTCTTGAGGTTGCACTTGCTCTTGCGCCCGTTATCGTTATATTTTTTATTTTTCAGGTTATTTCGCTTCGCTTATCAAAGCGCAGTTTTCTCAAGATCTGTATAGGAATTTTATATACATATATAGGACTTGTGCTGTTTTTGAGCGGGGTAAACGTCGGATTTTCGGCTCTTGGGGCAGTTTTGGGAGCGTCCCTTGCCTCGGGGTGGATGAAATATTTTCTGATTCCTGTGGCAGCTCTTCTCGGTTGGTTTGTGATTTCAGCCGAACCTGCGGTAAGTGTGCTCGAAAAACAGATAGAAGAGGTCAGCGCTGGAGCTATTTCGGGAAAGTATATAAAACTCAGTCTCTCGGTTGCGGTTGCCCTCGCAATGGGATTGTCAATGCTCCGGGTAGTGACCGGAATTTCTCTTTTCTGGTTTTTAGTGCCCGGCTATGCCGTTGCGCTTATCCTTTCGTTCTTTGTTCCCGATATTTATACTGCTATCGCATTCGATTCGGGCGGTGTCGCTTCGGGTCCGATGACGGCTACATTTATGCTTCAGTTTGTTATAGGCGCCTGCACTGCCCTTGGGGGTAATGTGCTGAAAGAAGCGTTCGGACTTGTGGCAATGGTTGCGATGATGCCGCTTTTGTCTATTCAGACTATAGGATTTATATCCGAACATATAAAGAAGCCGGAATATGCTCCGCAAACTGTATATGATGAGCTTCAAATCGTTGATTTTTATGAGGAGGAGTTTGTATGAACTGCATAATATCGGTGGTATCGCCTGCCGCAGAAGAGCAGCTTTCGGATATCCACAGTGAGCTTTCGGTTCCGATTTTCGTAACTCTTCACGGAAGAGGCACGGCTGTTAAAAGTATGCTTGACCTGCTCGGGATAGAATCAAGCGAAAAAAGAATTGTTATAGCTGTCGCAAATAATAAAAAAACGGAAAATCTTATAAAAACTATTAAAAACAGGCTTTATATCGGAGTTCCGGGACACGGAATAGTTGTTTCGGTTCCGATAAAAAGTATCGGAGGAGGGAAAACGGTGAGCGTACTGAGCGAGGGGGAAATTCCGGTAAAGGAAAAGCCCGAAATAAGCAATGTTTACGAGCTTATAGTCGCAATTACAAACGAAGGCAGAACGGATATGGTTATGAATGCCGCCAGACTTGCCGGTGCAGCGGGCGGGACCGTTCTTCACGGAAAGGGAACCGCAGGAGAAGAGGCAATGAGATTTTTAAATATCTCTATTGCGAGCGAAAAAGAGGTTATTTTAATAGTTGCCAAAAAGGAACAAAAGGCGGATCTTATGCGAACCGTACTTGAAAAAGCAGGCCCGTCTTCAGAGGCCGGAACGGTTCTTTTCTCAATGCCTGTCTCTTCGATTGCCGGGTTTAATATGTTTGATGAATAATAAAATGCGGCAGCTGCATATGCAGCTGCCGAAATTCCGATTAAAGAAAATGATTTAATACGGATATGCCCGTGTAAACGAAAAAATCAAGGCACAGTTTGAAAAGTGATCCTGCCCGTTTAATGCAAACTAAAAACAAAATCGGCAGGCATTGTAAAGAACTTGCCGATTTTGTTAAAACTGTGAGCGGTATATAGGAAAAAACAATTAAAATGTGTCGGTAGACAATACAGACATAAATTAAACTTAAACAAAACGGAGCCCGATCATATGATCAGGCTCTTTTTTAGTATTAAAATCAAAATAACAGACTGAATAACCATTATAAGCGGTATCCCGAGCATAAAGCGTTTATGATTTGTTTTGTGCCGTATTGTTATCATAGTCATAAACATTAAAGGCGAACCGCCTAAAGCGCAGAGCAAAAACAAATTTCTCTCCCGTATTCTTCCTTTGTGCTTTTTTGCCGCTGTTTTATCGTATAAACATACGAAAAACGAAATTAAATTAACTGCCGCAAAATAGATGATAATTAAATATAAAACAAGCCTGTTCAGTGAATTTCACCGCCGAAATAATTGATTTGTCAATATTATAAGTTATTTAAACGGCTTTTTCAATCTGTTTTTTAAGTTTAACTATAATTCTTTTTTCAAGTCTTGATATGTAGGACTGCGAGATGCCGAGTGTGTCTGCGACCTGCTTTTGGGTGTATTCGTTATATCCGCCCATTCCGAAGCGCATTTGCATTATTTGTTTTTCCCTTGCCGGAAGTTTATCTATAAACGAAAGCAACAGGTACTTTTCATCTTCCTGCTCAATGCTGCTGCCGACTTCGTCGCCGTCGCTTCCGAGAACATCTGAAAGCAAAAGCTCATTTCCGTCCCAGTCGGTGTTAAGCGGCTCATCGATGGAAATTTCGTTTTTCCTTGACGCAGTCTTTCTCAGATGCATAAGTATTTCGTTTTCTATGCAGCGTGAGGCATATGTGGCAAGCTTGATGTTTCTGTCGGGACAGAATGTGTTTACGGCTTTGATAAGCCCTATAGTGCCTATTGATATGAGGTCTTCTATATTACTGCCGGAGTTGTCGAATTTTCTTGCAATATAGACAACCAACCTTAAATTATGAACGATAAGCTGTTCTCTCGCTTCTTCGCTCGGATTTGCAAGAAGCGACTGTTCCTCGCTTGCCGACAGCGGCGGCGGCAGGGTTTCAGGTCCGTTTATGTAATGTATCGGTTTTATGATTCCGAGCTTTTTAAGAAATGAAAAAACAGCCGATGCAATTTTAAGTTTGTATACTCCGAAGAATTTCAATTTATAACACCGCTTCCGGATTTATTATTGCATTGTATTCGCCGTCTATCGGTTGCTTTGAGACGGCAAGTATGGGAGAAATGAGTTCTTTTTTGTTGTTTTCTGCGATTATAACAGCTCTGTCGCACCTGTAAGCCTCAAGGAGAACAGTTCCCGAAACTGTTGAACAGGGGACGGTCCGAAACCTTGAAGGTTCGTTTTTTATGTCAAGACTTTCGATGTGCTTTCCTTCGGTTATGATTATTTGGGATGAGCCGAAAATATCGGTAAGCGAATTACCGCTGTCTATCATAGCGTGAAGATTTATGCTTTTTGTGCCGTAAAATACGGTTATTTCACAGCTCTTGCTTACCAAGGCGTTTTTGTGAAGCAGTTTTGAGAGGATGAGCGCAGCTATGTAACCTAAAGTGCACAGTATAACCAGCAGCACGGCGGATATATCAAAATAGACCACCGAATTGTATATGAACATCCCGTTCGGTTTAAATATGTACCATATTGCCGCCATAGCGCCTGCAAATGCAAATGATACCGCAAAGAAAACGGCACACAACCTTAAAAACAGTTTTTTGTTTTTAAACCCGAACACGGAAAAAACAACGGCTGCGCAAATAATGAGTCTTTCTGTGACATCGAAAAAAACCGAGATTTCCGGCAGGAATATAAGGAGCGAAGATACTCCGCCGAGTGCCGCCCCGATAAGCAATCGACGCCTTTTTACGGACTGTCTGCAAAATATCGCCGTAAGTTTTATAAGAAAATAGTCGATTATCATATTAACGCATATTAAAATATCGGCATAAACTTTCATTTTTTCACCGCTTTAAGAGCCTTTGATATGATTATACCTCTGTTATCTTTAAAATGCTGTCGTTTCGGCGGCGGATTTTTTGTAAAATTTAAGGGAGTTATGATATTTTATTATTTCCCTTGAATAAGGGACATTTATGTGTTAAAATATTGCGGTAAAAGGGTGATATGAATGCTTTTCAAATCTGCAAAATCGGTTTTTGATTATCTGATAGTGGGTCTTGGCAATCCGGGTATCGAATATGAGAAAACAAGGCATAACGCCGGATTTATGGCAATAGATAAACTCAGCGATAAGTGCGGCTGTAAAATAGACAGGGCAAAATTCGAGTCGCTTTATGCGGATACGGTAATATCCGGAAAAAGAGTAATGCTTTTAAAACCGCAGACGTATATGAACAACTCCGGAAGGGCTGTTTCGGCGGTAAGTTCATTTTATAAAATTCCTTATGATAAAATTATAGTTTTGTTTGATGATATTTCGCTTGATGTGGGAAATATCAGGATAAGGCGCAAAGGCAGCGCAGGCGGTCATAACGGAATTAAGGATATTATCGAGCTGCTCGGAACCGAGGATATTATGCGAATTAAGATAGGCGTCGGTCAAAAACCGAACAAGGATTATAACCTTGCCGACTGGGTGCTTTCAAAGCTTCCTGCAAATTTGGCGGAGGATTTTGACAAGGCCCTTGATAATGCGGCGAAGGCGACTGAGAGTATAGTTAAAAACGGAATAGATAAAGCTATGAATGCTTACAGCAAATGATTTTGTATGAAATTTGTAAATGATATTTTAAAAAGGGATTCGGAGTATCAAAAGCTGCTGGAGAATGTTTCAAACGGTGAATTGCCCGTTTGTGTGACGGGACTTTCTTCCGTTCATAAGGCTATGTTTGCTTCATCGCTTTGCAGACATACTTCGAAAAAACTCGTTTTGATAACGCCCGATGAAGCTTCCGCTTCGCTCCTTTCGGGAGACATAAGGTCATTCGGTCTTAAAACGGCGGTTCTGCCGTCAAGGGATTATAACTTTCTGAGAATATCGGGAGCATCAAAGGAATATGAGCATAAAAGAACACAGACTCTGTCGGGAATTCTCGGCGGAGCTTTTGACGTGCTTATTCTTTCGGTCGACAGTGCGCTTCTGTATACCGTTCCGCCGGAAATTCTAAAGGAAAACACCGTTTCGCTTTCCGTTTCGGACGAGCTTGATTTGGAGGAATTCTCAAAGGTACTTGTCAGAGCAGGATATGTCAGAAGTGAACTTACAGAGGGCGCAGGACAATTTTCCGTTCGTGGCGGAATAATGGATATTTATCCGACGAACAGGCAAAATCCCGTGAGAATCGAACTTTGGGGAGACGAGATAGACACTGTTTGTGAGTTCGACTCGATGACCCAGCGCCGAACCGAAACTCTTTCAGGCGTTCGGATTGCTCCGGCAACGGAACTGCCTTTTGACAGTGAAAAACTTTGTGTAAAACTTGAAGATTATCTTAAAAAAGAGAAAACTTTGAGTGAAAGTCAGTCGGAGCGGATAAGAACCGATATCGAGCGCATTAAGGGCGGTGCGGTTATATCGGCAGACCCGTATATACCGTTTATTTATGAAACTCCGGTGACGGTTTTTGACTATACACGGGATTTTCTTACCGTGATTTGTGATTCGGGCAATATTGCGGACAGACTCAAAAGCATTGAAACACAGAATTCGGAAGATATAAGCAGTCTGCTCGAAAACGGGTATTTAAGCAAAAAAAATTCAAAGTTTACTCTTGACAGACACGAATTTTCGTTTCTTACATCAAAGTGCGTTTATTTCGAAAACTTTCCGAGAACGGCGTACGGTATGCCCCTTAAAGGTTATTATAATTTTAATTTAAAAAGACTGTCCCCGTTCAGCGGAGATATTGACGGTCTTTGCGAGGACCTTTCTCATATCCGCCATATCAGAGGGACTGCTGTCGTTCTTGCAGGTGAAGAAAAGGCTGCGGGCGTTTTGTGTTCCGAGCTTTGCGAAAAGGGAATTCCGGCAACCTCTTTGAAGGAAGACAGTCCGCTGCCCGAAAGCGGTATATATGTTATGACGGGCGGGCTTTCGGCAGGAATTGAAATACCGTCTCTTAAGTTTCTCCTTGTAAGCCACAGATATCTTGCTCCCGAAACAAAACGCAAACGCCGAAAAATAAAGGGCGCAAGAGAAATAGGATCTCTTGATGAGCTTAAAAGGGGAGACTATGTCGTTCACGCAAGCCACGGAATAGGTATTTTTGACGGTATAAACCGAATAACCAACGGCTCGGTTACTAAGGATTATATAAAAATAAAGTATGCCGGCAGTGATGTTCTTTATGTTCCGGTAACTCAGCTTGACCTTGTTTCGAAATATATAGGTGCCGCAACATCCGAGGGGTCTGTAAAACTTAACAAGCTCGGCAGTGACAGCTGGCAGAAAACACGCTCGAGAGTAAAAGCGGCGGTTAAGAATATGGCTAAGCAGTTAACTGAGCTGTATGCAAAGAGAATGTCTGTCAAAGGGTACGCTTTCTCTCCCGACACCGACCTTCAAAATGACTTTGAACGCCGCTTTGAGTATGAGGAAACAGAAGATCAGTTAAGATGTATAAATGAGATAAAAAGCGATATGGAACGGGCGGTTCCTATGGACAGGCTGCTTTGCGGCGATGTCGGTTTCGGTAAAACCGAGGTTGCGCTAAGGGCGGCATTTAAGTGCGTAAGCGAGGGAAAACAGTGCGCCTTTCTCGTTCCTACGACAATTCTCGCAATGCAGCACTTTGCTACCGTAACGAGAAGATTCGGCAATATGCCGGTAACCGTCAAGCTCCTTAACCGATTTGTTTCCAAGAAAGAGCAGGATAAAACCGTTTCCGGCCTTAAAAGCGGCAGGGTGGATATGGTTATAGGCACTCACCGTATGATATCTTCGGATGTAAAATTCAAAAACTTAGGTCTTGTAATAATAGATGAAGAGCAACGCTTCGGCGTGGCTCAAAAGGAAAGGCTTAAAGAGCTTTATCCGTATGTTGATATACTCACCCTTTCCGCAACCCCTATACCGAGGACCCTTAATATGGCTATGTCCGGGCTCAGAGATATGTCTACCATAGACGAGGCTCCGGGCGACCGTTATCCCGTTCAGACCTATGTTTTGGAGCAAAATAACGGTGTGCTTGCGGATGCTGTCAATAAAGAGCTCAGGCGTGGGGGACAGGTTTATTACCTGCACAACAGGGTTGAAACTATAGTGTCCTGCGCAGCAAAGCTTAAAAATCTTATCCCACAGGCGAGAATAGGCATAGCCCACGGAAAAATGAGCGAAGAAGAGCTTTCCGAGGTATGGAGCAGACTTATAGACGGAGATATAGACATTCTTGTTTGCACCACAATTATAGAAACCGGCGTTGATGTGCCAAATGTGAATACCCTGATAATAGAAAACGCAGACAGGATGGGGCTGGCGCAGCTTCATCAGCTGAGGGGACGGGTGGGCCGTTCTTCAAGGCGGGCATACGCATATTTTTGTTTTAACAAAGATAAATCGCTTACCGAGATCGCTTATAAAAGACTTGAGGCGATAAGGCAGTTTACCGAATTCGGCTCAGGATTTAAAATAGCCCTTCGTGACCTTGAAATAAGGGGAGCAGGAAGTATTCTCGGCGGTGAACAGCACGGCAATATGGAAGCGGTAGGGTACGATATGTATTTAAAACTGCTTTCCGATGCGGTAAATGAAGAAAACGGAATAGATTCTCATAACGAACAAAGCTGCACGGTGGATCTTAATATCTCCGCTCATATTCCTGAAAGCTATATTGAATCTCTTCCGGCAAGACTCGGTATATATAAGCGAATAGCCGGTATCGAAAATGATGATGACGCCGCCGATGTTACCGACGAACTTTGTGACCGTTTCGGTGAGCCGCCCGAGGCGGTTATGGGACTTATAAATATTGCTCTCATAAGAAATAAGGCGGCTATGGCGGGAATAACCGAAATAACCGAAAATGCATCGGGCGCTGTTTTAAAGACCGATAAGTTAAGGCGGGAGGTCGGCAAAAAGCTTTCCGATGAATTTAAAGACGCCTTTACGGTTTCCTCTTTCGGGCAGCCGGCATATATAATAAAACTTAAAAAAGGCGAAAGAGCAGCGTCTCTTATAAAGCGTTTGTCAAAAGTGCTGTAATTTTTTGTAGACATTTTTGAAATTATGGTATATAATTAAAACAATATATAACTCTCGCTACGGAGGAATTAAAATGAAGGTTTTAAAAAAAATCATAGCCGCTGTTTGTGTGTCGGCATTGTTGCTTACCTTTGCGGGTTGTCACAAGAAGGATGAAACGGCAGTAACAGTCGGAGACGTTAAGTTTACTTCCGCTTACTATATGTGCGCCCTTATTCAGGCTGACGGTACGGCAAAACAGAAGATAAAAGATATGGCTGCCGAGGACAGCTCTATAGACACATCTAAGGATGACTATTATTATTCTCAGAAGATAGACGGTAAGGATTACCAGACCTGGGTTAAAGATGAGGCCATTTCCTCTCTTAAAGAAATAGCGGCATATAAAATAAAGTGTAAAGAAGCAAATCTTGAAATATCGGAAGCGGATGAATCGGGAATACAGCAGTATGTCGATTATTACTGGAATAATTACGGTTATGCCGATATTTACGAGCCGAACGGCGTCAGCTATTCGACCTATAAGCAGTATTACAGAGATACTTATTATTCTCAGAGATATTTTGAGTATCTTTACGGCAGCGAGGGCACAAAAGCTGTGTCCGAAGATGAAGTAAAGAATTATCTTTACACAAATTATGCTATAGCCGATATTCTTGCTGTCAGCCTTTCAAATCTTGAGGACGATGCAAAAGCTGAGAAGAAACAGACTGTTCAGGGATATGCCGATTCAATTAAAAACGGCAGTATGACATTTGAGCAGGCATATGTTGCCGAAAATCCTTCCTCTGCAAACAGTGAAACCTCATCCGATGAAAACGGACCTAAGGACAGCAGAGCGACCCTTGTAGGCAATGATAAAACCTCCTCTTCTTATCAGACCGAGCATTTTGATACCATAAAAGCAATGGCAACAAATGAAGTTAAGGTTATAGAGGAAAGCGACGGCACAGGTATTTTACTTGTTGTTAAGAAAGAAATTTCAGAGGACCCGTATTATCTTGAAAATATGGATATGTCGGTCCGTCACGATATGAAAGATGATGAGTTCGAAAAGGAGACAGATTCTATAGTTAAGTCCCTTAAGACGACCGTCAGCGATTATGCTGTAAACAGATTTAAGGTAAAGAAGATAAAATATCCCGAGACTACTGCTTGATTTGTCTGAACGGATATGCCGTAAAAAAACAACTTTATTTACTTTGAAAAACCGCTTAATTAAGCGGTTTTTCATTTACAGGATTTTTCTTTGCATCTGTCGGAGGGAAAATAAAAATGCGGCGTTAACGCCGCAAAGTCACTTTTAAGTTTATTAACAGACTGATGCCGCCCATATTAAACGGGCGGCATCTTTAGTTTTGTTTTTATTTAAATGTAACTTCACAGCCTATTTCATTCTGGCATTCGGTAAGACCGTCTTTTACTATGGCTTTTGTGCGTTCATAGGAAGCGGCTGCTTTGCTTTGAACGGATGAATCAAGTCCCAAAGTTGAGGCAAAGTTTTCATTTTCAAGCGGTATAATGCTGTATTGATATCCCGAACCGCCCTTATATTTATTTACCCAGGTGGGGATACAGTTAAGTCCCGATAAAACTACCTTTCCGTCACTGTATTTATCAAGCTTATAGTAAAACAGCATACCATCCTCCGTGTGGCCGGTGGTGCATTCGGGCACCATAATTTCCTTTCTCTGATTTGATATGGCATTTCCGAGAGAATAAGCGCAAACGGTAGTGTTTTCACTGTCTTCGGAATGAATAAGCTTTATCGGCTGTATAACGTGAGGGTGATCGCCTATGATAAGATTTACTCCGATATTTGAGAGCCTCTGGGCAATAGCCTCCTGGTGGCGATTGGGTGTAAGCTGATATTCCTCGCCCCAGTGCATATAAAATGTTATAAATTCGGCACCGTCCTCTTTCATTGCGTCAACCGTTTCCTGAGCGGCGGTGTAGAATTCGTCTATTCTGTCATAATTAAAAGAATTTATAAGTGCGTTTGCATCGGTCGATATTATTCTTCCGTTTATCGATTTTGAGCCTGCTTCTGATTTGTTCTCATATGTATAGTTTGCAATGCCGATTTTTATCCCATTTACATTTCTTACCGCATATGTTTTCGTATCGGTATTGTCTCTCGTTCCTGTGAAAGGTATACCTTTTTCGTTAAGCACGGAAACGGTACGCTTTAAGCCTGCAAGCCCCGTATCGTAGCAGTGGTTGTTTGATGTCACAAGGAAGTTTATTCCCGCATTTTTTATAACATCTGCAAGACTGTCCGGCGTATTGAAAGCAGGATATCCCGAATATCTTTTGCCGCTGCCGCCGAATGTGACCTCAAGATTTGCGGTTGCCATATCAGCCTCTTTAAAATACTTTTCCGTATATTTAAAAAATGCCGAGAAATCATACTGCTTTGTAGATTTATCGTAAGCTCCGTCAAGCTGGGTCGAGTGGACCATAATATCTCCCGTGTTGACTACGGTTGCCGACGAAACTATATACGGTTCTTTCGGTGAAGAGGTCGAGGAATTTCCGTTGCTGCCGCCTTTTTTACCGAGAGAGACAATCCCTTTTACCGCTAACCCCAAAAGAGCTATTGCCGCAACTGTAATAAGGCATAAGCAGCATAAAAATATTCTGCGCTTAAGTATTGCCTTTTGCCTTTTTGTGCGCACCTTTGCCATTTTATAAACATCCTTTCGCTTCAAACAATAAAATACAACTCATATAATAATATAAATTGAAGAAAAAAGCAAGATAAAGAAAATATGATGAGGTATTATAACGAAGTCTGGTTTTGGAATCGAAAAATCCCCCGTATCTTGTCGAAAAGCCTTGAAATACGACAGTATTCCTGCATTTTTCGCCTGCGATACGAAGAATTTTTTGAGCTTACAAATCTGCAAAGTGCTTTAAAATAAAAAATTTTGATGTGAGTCACATCAAAAACGCACAGTAATGCTGACGCATACTGTGCGTTTTTAACAAAGAATACCGTTGGAATTTCAAATTTTAAAGCAATGCTTCGTTATAGCACCTCATCATATCGGCATCACCTTCAAGTTTCGGGTGACGCCGATATTTCGTTTTAAAAACATTTTTCTATTCGGTGGCTTTTGCATCGATCCGTTTTGCCGCAGTGATAGCAAAGTTCGTTGTCACAGGTCCCTCTTTTGAAAAACTCTTCTATATTTTCCACGGTTTTAGAGGCTATATTGTCGAGAGCTTCTTTTGTGAGAAACGCCTGATGAGAGGTTACTATAACATTAGGCATTGAAATGAGTCTTGCAAGGGTATCGTCGTCTAAGATATGACCCGAAAAGTCCTCAAAGAAAACATCGGCTTCCTCTTCGTAAACATCGAGACAGGCGGCGCCTATGCGGCGTGATTTTATGCCCTCAAGCAGCGCTTCGGCGTCTATAAGAGCGCCTCTTGAGGTGTTTATTATGACGACCCCTTTTTTGCACATCGGAATCGACTTTTCGCCTATTATGTGATAACTTTCGTCGTTGAGCGGGCAGTGAAGGGAAATAACATCGCTTTCCTTAAACAAAGTTTCAAGGTCGGTATATTTAAAATCGGCATTTTCGGCAGGATATTTATCGTATGCCAAAATATTCATACCAAATCCCTTGCAGATGCTTATAAACGCTCTTCCTATCCGTCCCGTTCCTATAACACCGACGGTTTTTCCGTGCAGGTCAAAGCCGGTAAGCCCGTTAAGACTGAAATTAAAATCTCTTGTTCGTATATATGCCTTGTGTATTCTGCGGATCGATGTCAGCAGCATAGCCATAGCGTGCTCCGCCACAGCATAAGGCGAATATGCCGGCACGTGGACAATATGAATTTTCCCGTAGGCATATTTGACGTCAACATTGTTGTATCCTGCGCACCTGAGTGCAATAAGCTTTACGCCTTCGTTATACAGGATGTCTATGACTTCTTTGTCGGCGGTATCATTTACAAATATACAAACGCCGTCACATCCTGCGGCAAGCTTCGCAGTGTCGCCCGTGAGCTTTGTTTCGTAAAATTTGAAAGTAATATCGCTTTTGCCGTTCAATTTTTCAAAAGCTTCCCTGTCGTAAGGTTTGGTGTCAAAAAATGCAAATTTCATATGAACATTCCTTTCTTTTTGTTTTTTCACATCTTTTGTTAGTATTGCTTTAATTAAACAAAAAAACCGCCGCAAATTATTTTTGCGGCGGCATTGAAATTATAATCAGTAAGCAATGCCCTGAGCTATCATTGCGTTGGCCACTTTTTCAAAGCCTGCAATATTTGCTCCGGCAACGAGGTTACCGTTCATACCGTATTTTTCTGCGGCATTGTAAGCATTGTGGAAAATATTTATCATAATATCCTTAAGCTTTGCGTCAACTTCCTCAAATGTCCAGCTGTAACGCATTGAGTTTTGGCTCATTTCAAGAGCTGATGTTGCAACACCGCCTGCATTTGCCGCTTTGGCGGGAGCAAAGAGTATCCCGTTTGACCGGAACACTTCGATAGCTTCCGGAGTCGAAGGCATATTTGCGCCCTCGCCGACTGCCGTAACGCCGTTCTTGACAAGTGTTTCTGCGGAGGCTTTGTCAATTTCGTTCTGAGTAGCGCAGGGAAGAGCGATATCGCACTTAACAGACCATATACCGTTGCAGCCCTCGTGATATTCGGCGCCGTCAACACGGTTTACATATTCTTTAATACGGCCTCTCTCAACCTCTTTTATCTGCTTTATAACCTTAAGGTCGACACCCTTTTCATCGTAAATATAACCGTTTGAATCGGACATCGCAACAACCTTTCCGCCAAGTTCGGTTGCTTTTTCATTTGCATATATTGCAACATTTCCCGAACCGGAAACAACAACGGTTTTGCCTTTGAAACTGTCGTTTTTCATACACTTGAGCATCTCTTCGACGAAATAGCAAAGTCCGTAACCCGTAGCTTCGGTTCTGGCAAGAGAGCCGCCGTAAGTAAGACCTTTACCGGTAAGAACGCCTACGAATTCGTTCCTGAGTCTCTTGTACTGACCGAACATATATCCTATTTCTCTTGCTCCCGTACCTATATCTCCTGCGGGAACATCCGTATCGGCGCCGATATGCTTTGAAAGCTCTGTCATAAAGCTCTGGCAAAAACGCATAACTTCCATATCCGACTTGCCCTTAGGGTCAAAATCGGAACCGCCCTTGCCGCCGCCTATCGGAAGACCGGTAAGGCTGTTTTTGAATATCTGTTCAAAGCCTAAGAACTTTATAACCGAAGCGTTAACCGAGGGATGAAGTCTTATGCCGCCCTTATAAGGACCGATTGCGGAATTGAACTGAACTCTGTAGCCTCTGTTTACCTGAACCTTTCCGTTATCGTCTACCCACGGAACACGGAAAAATATCTGACGCTCAGGCTCGACCAAACGCTCCAAAACGCCGTTCTTCTCTATTTCGGGATTTGCTGCAATAACAGGCTCAAGCGATTCGAGAACCTCTTTTACAGCCTGTAAAAATTCAGGCTCGTTTGTGCTGCGTTTCTCTACGGCAGCGTAAACACTGTTCAAATATGCAGATTTAAACATATATACTTACCTCCATTATTTTTTCCAAATGAAATTTTACTGCAAAAACAAGCCGCAGTCAATAAAAAATTACAGTAAAGGTTAAAAAATTCAATTTTTGTTAAAATGTTTGTATACTTCTATGTTTGTCATATACTTAACATCGCTTCTTCCGGCAAGCTTTTTAAGAAGATTTTCGAAATATTCCCAATTTCTGTCGGGAAGATTTTCGGTAAGTTCGTATGAATGTCCGTACATATTAAACAACAGGGTTTCATCACCGTTGTAATTTAAAAATTCATCGGCAAGACGCATAGCATCGGCGTCGGCATAATGACAGGTAGGATGCCATTCAAGCCAGTTTTCGGGAAGTGAGAAATTTTTTGTGCAGCGTATGGTTCTCGCATATTTAATGCCCTTTTCCTTAAGCGCCTGCGAAAGCTCGTGAGTGTATTCTCCTCCCGGATATGCCAGTCCGCAAACATCGTATCCGCAAAGCTTTTTAAGGTCGTTTGCCGATTTCACAACGGTTTCGTCAAGATCTTTTACACTGCAGCGGTGGTCGCAGGTGTGGCTCGCAATCTCCATACCTTTATATGTTGTCGGTATTTCTTCTGCCGAAACTCTGCGTATCGTGGTTGTTTCTCCGTATCTTTTATAGTCCTCCCAAACCCACGAAAGTTGGTTTGATATTATAAAAAATGTGGATTTAATTCCGTATTTTCTCAGTAGGTCGCACAGCCTGCGGTCGTAATCCTCGCAGTCATCAAAACTCATAGTAAGTATTTTTTCTTTCATTTATGTTCACCCCGCAATTATACTATCACAACCCGAATTATTTTTCAACAGGCAAAACGATTTGCTAAGCCCCGTATTTATTATTGACTTTATGCCGGTTTATGGTAAAATAAATATGCAGTTTTTCAAAACAGGAGGAAAAACAATGGAAGAACTTATAAAGAAGATATCGGATATCGGAGTGGTTCCGGTTATAAAGATTGACAGTGCAGACGATGCTTTGCCGCTCAGCGCAGCACTTAAAAAAGGCGGTCTTTGCTGTGCGGAGGTTACATTTCGTACCGATGCGGCGGAGGAATCCATTCGCAGAATAGCGAAAGAATATCCTGATTTTTTAATAGCCGCCGGAACGGTTTTAACAACAGAGCAGGCAGATGCGGCTATGGCTGCGGGAGCAACTTTTATAGTAAGTCCCGGATTTAATCCTAAGGTTGTAAGCCATTGCATTCAAAAAGGCTATCCCGTTATACCGGGAGTTTGCACTCCAACAGAGGTTGAGGCCGCAATGTCTCTCGGACTTAAATATCTTAAATTCTTCCCTGCAGAGGCCGCAGGAGGAGTAAAAATGATAAAGGCAATGTCGGCTCCTTATACAACGGTAAGGTTTATGCCCACAGGAGGCATTTCCCCCGATAACCTTGCAAATTATCTTTCGCTCAAGGCTGTGTTTGCGTGCGGAGGAAGTTGGATGGTACCTGCCGATAAGATAAATTCGGGAGATTTTGCCGCTATCGAAAAACTCACAAGTGAAGCGGTTGCGCTTTTAAAGGAGATAAGAAAATGAAAAGAACAGTTACTTTCGGAGAGATAATGCTCCGCCTTGCGCCTAACGGATATTACAGGTTTTTTCAGGACAGTCAGCTTCAGGCAACCTTCGGCGGCGGCGAGGCAAATGTTGCGGTAAGCCTTGCAAATTTCGGGCTTGACGCTGCGTTTATAACTAAGCTTCCGTCCCACGCAATAGGTCAGGCGGCGGTGAATTCGCTCAGATATTTCGGTGTTGACACTTCAAAGATTGCAAGAGGCGGAGACAGAGTCGGAATATATTTCCTTGAAAAAGGAGCTTCGCAAAGGGGCAGCGTTTGCATTTACGACCGTGCTCATTCCGCAATTTCGGAAGCTGTGCCGTCCGATTTTAATTGGGATGATATTTTTAAAGATGCCGATTGGTTCCACTTTACCGGCATTACTCCCGCCCTCGGCGAAAATCTTGTCTTAATATGCAAAGAGGCCTGCATTGCCGCTAAAAAACACGGCGTTAAAATAAGCTGTGACTTAAATTACCGTGGAAAGCTCTGGACAAGGGAGCAGGCAAGAGCTGCAATGAGTGAGCTTTGCAAGTATGTCGACGTTTGCATTTCAAACGAAGAGGACGCTAAAGATGTTTTCGGAATTGAAGCTGAAAACACCGATATATACGGCGGAAAGCTCAACAAAGAGGGATACAAGAGCGTTGCAAGGCAGCTTATGGATAAATTCGGATTTGAAAAGGTTGCAATAACGCTGCGTACCTCCATATCCGCAAGCGATAACGATTGGGCCGCTATGCTTTACGACGGCAAGGATTACTGTTTTTCAAAGGAGTATCATTTAAGAATAGTCGACCGTGTAGGCGGAGGCGACAGCTTCGGAGCAGGCCTGATTTATTCTCTGCTTTCGGGAAAAAATACCGCCGATGCAGTTGAATTTGCAGTGGCTGCCTCTGCGCTTAAACATTCCGTTGAGGGAGATTTCAACAGGGTAAGCGTATCCGAGGTTGAAAAACTTTGCGGCGGAGACGGCTCGGGAAGAGTTCAAAGATAATTTTTTTAAAAACCGAAAAAATATTGTTGCATTATCGGATTTCGTATGCTATAATCATCCCGAAAAGTAAATAGGCTTCTTTCAAAGTGCGTAAAGCGCATTCGGTGGGGTGTATATTCAATGAATTTTGATGATGTATTATCCAACAAACCTATGCCGGTTCCCTTGCGTGAAAAGCTCGGATCCGTCCTTGAAAAAGAAGATAAGATTTTGTTTGCTGTCACAGGTGATTTGAAACTTGATGCGGTATACGGCGACTGTGCCCTTGTTGCTCTGGGAAACGGTCTTGTATGCGTTGAGGATTCCGGCTGTGACAGCTTTTTGATTTCTTATTCCGATATAAAGGAAATTTCGGTTAAAAGAATGTATTCAAATGCGGTGCTCCTCGTAAACGGAAGGGTTGTCTTAAGATTCAGCTTTAAATCTGTATCATTTATGGAAGCCGCTGTTGAAGCGATTAAAAAAATATGTAAAGGCGAAGATGCAGGCAGGGCGACGGAAACCGTAGCCGCAGTTTTTGAAAAACAACGCCTTACCTGCCCTAAGTGCGGACGGCCGCTTTCGTCATCGGGAGCAGAGTGCATAAACTGTATGAGCAAAGGTAAGCTTGTTAAGAGACTTGCTTACTATATAAAGCCTCATACATTGACCCTTATTGTCTGTATCTTGCTTTCGGGACTCACTACGGCTGCGGCGCTTGTGCCGCCTTATATAACAAAAACTCTTGTTGATAAAGTTATACCGGAAAGTAATTTAAGACTTCTTTACATACTTGTCTCGGTTTTGCTCGGCGTTTATGTTGTGCAGGCGGTTATAGGAACTGTAAAATCGCACTTCCTCAGAATAACGGGAGATAAGATAGTCACTTCGCTGCGAAACGATGTTTACGAAAGAGCGCAGTATCTTCCCGTTTCATTTTACGATAAAACAAGTACGGGTTCTATGTTTTCGAGAATAAGCGGAGATACAAATAATCTTAATTCATTTATGCTGCGCATAACTCAGGAGGCTGTCGTTCAGTTTTTCCTTATGATAGGAATAATGGCAGTTATGCTTGTGCTGAATTGGAAACTTGCGCTATTGTCGCTGATTCCTGTGCCTGTTGTGGCTCTCGGAGCAAGATTTTTCGGTAAGAAAATACAACCGGTATACCGCAGGATATGGGTGCGGTGGTCCAGCGTGTGCGGAATTCTTTCCGATTCGCTTCCGGGAATAAGGGTCATAAAATCGTTTACAGGCGAGCGGCGTTCGATAAAAAAATTTAAAGATTACAATAATATGTGGTATAACGAGGATAAAAATGCTTCGATACTTGCAAGCATTTTCCCTCAAACGGTTAATTTTTTCATTCTCTGCGGAACGCTTGTTATCTGGGGTATAGGAGGATATAATGTTGTTACGCACTCGGGCGGTATGACGGCAGGTATGCTGATTTCCTTTATCTCTTATGCCTCGATGTTTTACGGTCCCATAAACTTTTTCGCAGGTCTTTCGGACAGTTATCAAAGTGCGCTCACCTCTGCCGAGAGACTTCTCGATATACTTGACGCAGAACCCGAAAAAGATTTCGGAAAGGGAAATAAGGTAGGCGCATTAAAAGGCAAAATCGAATTTAAGAATGTAAGCTTTTCCTTTGATAAAACCGAAAAAACACTTGATAATATAAATCTCACCGTTGAACCGGGAGATGTTGTCGGTATAGTGGGAACGACAGGCTCCGGGAAAAGCACGCTCATAAATTTGCTTATGCGGTTTTATGACGATTACGAGGGAGAAATATCGGTCGACGGTAAAAATATAAGGGATATAGACCTTGGCAGTTACCGTTCCCAGATAGGTTTTGTTCAGCAGGAGCCTCTTATGTTCAGGGATACCGTTTTTAACAATATAGCGTTTTCAAATCCCGAACTTCCCGTTGAAGCGGTTATAAATGCGGCTGATATTGCAAATGCGCATAATTTTATCGCCCGTATGCCGGACGCTTACGATACCGTTCTCGGCGAGAGGGGAGCGGGTCTTTCGGGCGGAGAACGGCAAAGGATATCCATAGCGAGAGCGGTTATAAAAAATCCGTCTATGCTTATCTTTGACGAAGCGACCGCCGCAGTTGACAGTGAGACCGAGCACCTGATTCAGGAAGCAATAGAGAGACTTATAAGCGGACGCACCACTCTTATGATAGCACACCGTCTGTCAACCCTTAAAAAAGCAAATAAAATAGTTGTTGTTGATAAAGGAAAAATAATAGAATGCGGAACACCGGCGGAGCTTATGAAGCTTAAGGGAAAGTATTATAAACTGGTGGAGATACAGAATATGTCCGAAGAGGCTCAGCGCAGGAGCAGCGAGGAGGGTTTTTCTTAAATGAACAGAGTGTATCTTGAAAACGACAGTGTGATTTTAAAGCTAAGAGAAGATTTTCTGCTGGATGTTCAATTGTATTCGGGTGAAAATTACAGTGCGGTATGTCCCCGTCGGCTTTTTCCGATAAGCGGAGGCAATAAATATATTTCACTGCTTGACAGAGAGGAGAACGAAATAGCAGTTATAAGAAATGCGGATTCACTTATGAATGAAAGCAGGAAAGCGCTGCTTGAATCGCTTAAGCAGTATTATCTCATACCAAAGATACTGAGGATAAACGAAATAGAGGAAAAGTACGGCACGATTCATATCACTGCCGATACAGACCACGGAATATGCAGTTTTGATGTCACCGACAGAACTCATAACCTCAGAACTTTGTTTGACGGGCGTGTTCTTATACGGGATGTTAACGATAACAGATATGAAATACCCGATATACGGAAAATCGACCGAAAAACAGCCGATATACTTTTATTATGATTTAAGGAGTAAGACTGGAATATGAAACTTATTTTTGCCGTAATAAATAACGATGATTCTGCCATAGTAGCTTCCGAGCTTACAAGAAACGGCTTTGTTATTACAAAGCTTTCCACAACCGGCGGCTTTTTACAGGTCGGAAATACTACCCTGCTGATAGGAGCGGATGATGATAAAGTTGAACAGATAAAAAGTATCATAAAGGAAAAAAGCTTTACAAGAAGCAAGGGGGTTCCGACTACCGCTTCATACGGTCGTGGACTTACAAATAACGACGGTCCGGTGACAGCAACCGTAAACGGAGCGGCTGTTTTTGTATTGAATGTCGAGAGCTTTGAAAAAATGTAAAAGAGGTAATACACAACAATGATTTTCAGCGAAAAGGTCACAACAAGAATCGAGGATTTCGGAAAAGGCGGATATATGAATCCGTATTCGCTTCTTGAAATATTTGAAAATGCGGGAAACCGCCACTCCGAGGCGGTAAACGACAGCGCCATAGACGGCAGTATAAACGGAATTTCCTGGATAATGACAGGATGGTATGCCGAGATAATCAAAACTCCGAACTATAAGGATGTACTTACGGTCGATACCTGGATAACGGCAAAAACGGGAACCGTCCGTTCCGAAAGGAATTTTCTCCTTAAAAACAAAAACAGCGAGATAATAGCAAAGGGACAGACTCAACTGTCTCTTTTGGATGTTGCGTCGGGGAAAATAATCAGAATTCCCGAAAACCTTTGCGATGTGTACGGGGCTTTAAAAGAAGGGGCTTTTGATAAAAAACTTCCGAGGCTCTCGGCAGCGGACAGCAAAGACGGTTTAAGTGAAATTAAAATAAGAAGAACGGATATAGATTTTAATGGGCATATCCATAACATTTCGTATATCTATCTGGCGTTTGAGGCGCTTGAAGGTGACTTTCTTGAAAGCGAAAAAATTAGAACAATTCAGATAGCATACAAAAAGCCGCTTAAATACGGCGATAAAGCCTTTGTCGGTAAAACTTGCGATGAAAACAGCTGCACCGTTCAAATCAGCAGCGAAACCGATGTTTGCTGTATAATCAGGATGACAATAGATTAACGGATCCGCCTGTTGTCGATATAAGGCGTTCGGTAACGGGCTGTTGACCGTGCGATTTTGCCTGTCCCTTATCACTGCTTTGCCGGAGCTTATTTTTGCAAGACGGTTTTACTGCAAGTTTCAGCTTAAAATTTATTTTACCCGCCCTGTTGACAACGGGGCGGGTAAGTATTATAATTAAGGAAACATATGTTGCGCAACAATAGTTTTCTTAAAGCGAGGGATAAAAAATGCCGAGAAACTTTAAATTCACAAGAGAAGAAATAATATCAGCAGCGCTTGATATAACAAGAAAAAGCGGATTTTCTGCGCTTACCGCAAGAGCATTAGGCGATAGGCTCGGTTCTTCGGCAAAGCCTGTTTTCGGGCTGTTTGAGAATATGGGAGAGGTGCAAACCGAAGTTATAAAGGCTGCTTACAGGCTTTATCTTTCGTATATTGAAACCGATATGGCAATGGGAAAGTATCCCCCGTATAAGGCAAGCGGAATGGCATATATAAGGTTTTCGAGGGAAGAAAAAGAACTCTTTAAGCTCCTGTTTATGAGAGACCGTTCAAAAGAGACCGTAACGGAAAATGAAGAGGAAATTAAACCTTTGATTGAAATTATTATGAAAAATTTTTCGATAAGCAAAGAGCAGGCGTATATTTTTCATATGGAAATGTGGGTATATGTTCACGGTATAGCCGCTATGATAGCAACCTCTTACCTTAACTGGGATGAGGACTTTGTAAGTAGAGCTTTAAGCGATGTTTACAACGGGCTTAAATACCGTTTTTGTCATAAGGAGTGAGATAGTTGGAAGCAATAATAACAGATAAACTTACAAAAAGGTATAAGGATGTAACTGCGGTAGACAGTCTTGATTTATGTGTTTATAAGGGCGAGCTTTTCTCATTGCTCGGAATAAACGGCGCAGGAAAAACAACAACGATAGGTATGCTTTCCTGCCTTTTAAAGCCGACTTCGGGGGATGCGAAACTTATGGGCAACAGTATTATCGGGCAAACGGCGGCAGTTAAGAATATAATAGGTATATCCCCTCAGGAAACGGCGGTTGCGCCTAATCTTACGGTTCGGGAAAATTTTAAACTGATATGTTCGCTTCACGGATTTTCAAAGTCTGAGAGTGAATTTAAGGTAAGCAGGCTCTCAGAAAAATTTTCGCTCAGCGAAGTAATAAACAAAAGAGCGGGCAGGCTTTCAGGCGGCTGGCAGCGCAGACTCAGCATAGCGATGGCGCTTATAAGCGATCCCGAAATACTTTTCCTTGATGAACCGACTTTGGGACTTGATGTTATAGCAAGAAGCGAACTTTGGGATATTATCCGTTCGCTTAAAGGTAAAACGACCGTTGTGCTAACAACTCATTATATGGAAGAGGCCGAGGAGCTTTCGGACCGAACAGGCATCATGAAAAACGGAAAACTTCTTTTAACCGGAACTGTCGGAGAAATAAAGGCTGCCGCAGGGACGGATAAGTTTGAAGATGCCTTTGTAAAAATAGTAAGACAGACGGAAGCCTGAGGGGGGATACAGATGAGATTGCTTGGTTTTTCAAGCCGAACGGCAAAAGAAATAATGAGAGACCCGTTAAATATCGCTTTCGGGCTCGGTTTTCCGATAGTTTTGCTTTTACTGCTTTCTGCCATTCAGGCAAATGTTCCGGTGAGCCTTTTTGAGCTTTCCAACCTTACGCCCGGAATAACCGTATTCGGTCTTTCGTTTATGACGCTGTTTTCGGCAACGCTTATTTCAAAAGACAGAGAAAGCGCATTCTTTTGGCGACTCTGCGCAACGCCTCTTACTGCCTGCGATTTTGTTTTGGGGTATGCCCTTCCGATTTTGCCTATAGCTGTTTTGCAGTCTGTTGTATGTTACGCTGCGGCGATAGCATTGGGGCTTAAATTTACCGTTACTGTGCTTTATGCAGTTTTATTTATAGTACCCGTTTCGGTTTTATTTATCTCGACGGGTCTTTTATGCGGCAGTATATTCGGAGTAAAACAGGTAGGCGGGATTTGCGGAGCATTGCTCACAAACCTTACGGCGTGGCTTTCGGGTACCTGGTTTGATCTTGAGCTTGTAGGAGGAACATTTAAAAAAGTCGCTTATGCGCTCCCGTTCGTTCACTGCGTTGAGCTTGAAAGAGCCGCATTGAACGGTAATTTCGGAAAAATACCGTATCACCTTTTGTATGTTCTTATTTATACCGCAGTAATATCTTCGGCTTCGGTTGCGGTGTTTCTTTTTAAAATGAAAAAAAGGTAGACAGCCTTTACTTTACGGGGAAATTGTGCTATTATAAATAAGGTGATGTGTTGTGAAAAGGATAGTATGTATTGCTTTGTCGATTTTGATTTTATCGGGACTCGTTTGCTGCAAGGGTAAGACTGCGGCTGAAAAAACAATCGATAGCAGTAAACCGTCTAAAACGGTTTCGGCTCCGACTTCGACTGCGTCTGCATCCGAGACTGCCGATCAAAAAGCGGAAGAAAAGCAAACGGATGCACCGGCAGCACCGAAAGAGCCCGAGAGAGTGCCGGTTGAACGCATAACTCTGAGTGCCTATGAAAAAGAATTTACAGCAGGCGAAAGATTTATGCCTATCGTAACAATGCTTCCCCAAAACGCTACAAATAAATCCGAAATATGGAAGTCGGACAATACCTCTGTCGCAACTGTCAATAAATACGGAAAGATAACCGCTGTTGCCGAGGGCAAATGTACGGTAACGGTAACCTCTGCCGATAACAATGCGGTTTCGGCGTCATTTTCCGTAACAGTGAAAGCCGCTCCTAAAATTCAGCTTACTTATGTTGACGGAATTCTTATAGCCAATAAATCCTATCCGCTTCCTGCAGACTATAATCCGGGAACAAACCCTGAGGCAAAGGCAGCCCTTGATAAAATGTTTGCCGCTGCCGCTCAGGACGGTTACAAGCTTTGGATAAGATCGGGTTTTCGCAGTTATGCAACGCAGAAAAAACTTTATCAAAACTATGTAAAGAGGGACGGTGTCGCCGCTGCCGACAGGTACTCGGCAAGACCCGGATATTCGGAACATCAAACAGGCCTTGCTTTCGATATAAACAATGCAAGCAGCAGCTTTAATAATACGCCCGAGGCGAAATGGCTTGCTGCAAACGCCTATAAATACGGATTTATTCTCAGATACCCGGAGGGCAAAGAGAGCGTTACGGGCTATATATATGAATCCTGGCATTACAGATATGTGGGAATAGAGAAGGCTAAAACCCTTTTTGAAAGCGGACTTACGATAGAAGAATATTACAATATTCCGTCCCATTATTGATATTTTAAACTGTAATTTATTTGTTTCCCCTTGTTTTGGCTTTTATGAGCCGAAACAAGGGGAATTTTTTATTTGTTACCGTCTCCTCAAACCTTAAAAAAGTGCGCTTTACTTTATTTTCGGTATGGCGCAAAGGTAAGTTGCGGCGAAGTTGATTATCTGTGTCTTTAGAAAATTATGCCCCCTGCACGATCTCCACAAAGATCCCACAGGGGGCGGTTTTTTAAATTTTCACCTTGTTTTTATTTTGATGTTGCCGGTGCCGGTTTTTATCTCGCATCTGCCGCCGTGTTCTGCAGTACGGACAGTCAACATATCCGCTGCTTCCAAGCGCTTTAAAATGTTATAAAGAGTCGACTCGAAAAGTTCGTTATACGGTTTCATATTTTTTATTATCTTGTAGCCGTATGAATTTTCGTTCCTGATAGCCGCCAGAACGCAGACATCCAAAAGACCCCGTTTCAACTGAATATCCATACTATACCTCCCTTAACGGTATACATCATAACACGAAGTATTCTTTGTCAATACTTTTTTTAAAAAAAGCAGCGGCAAGCATATGATGGGGCACTGCAATAAAACAGTGATTTATGGTGCGGAATTGCGGCGTTATTTTTTAAAAACAGGCAGTGTTTTATTGTTTTAAAAAGAAATTCGGGCAAGGCGGCAAAAGGAAAAATTCCAAACCGCAATCGGGTTGGCTTAAGTGGTGAGAGTCTGACTTGCCACAGGTTTATTTTTTCATTCTTAAAGTGAAAAAATATATTTTAAATCATCAAGTGAATAATTTTTTATACATTTTTAATAAAAAATCACATTCCAATTATCGCACCTTAAAACTATAATATAGCTAACGACAGCGAAAGGTCGTATAAAAAGGAGGCAAACAAAATGAAAAAACTTATTACATTACTTTTGGCATTTGCACTTGTCTTAGGACTTACAGCCTGCGGTTCGTCAAGCTCGGGCAACGGGGAAGTATCGGTGTTTTATTATACTTACAGCGATACTTACATTTCGAGTGTTCGCACCGCAATGGACAAGCTTCTTAAAGACAAAGGCATCAACTATCAGAACTATGATGCAAACGGCAATCAGACAACACAGACCGAGCAGGTAACCACCGCTCTTGCAAAGGGTTCAAAGCTTCTTATAGTAAATGTTGTTGATACCGGTTCAAACGACGCCGCTCAGAACATTGTCGATCAGGCAAAAGCAAAAAATGTTCCGGTAGTATTCTTCAACCGTTCTGTTGAAGAATCTGTTGTAAGCAGCTATGACAAATGCGTTTTCGTAGGTACCGATTATGAAATGGCAGGCCATATGCAGGGCGAAATGGTAGGAAAATACGTTCTTGAAAACTTTGACAAGCTTGATTTAAACGGAGACGGCAAAATAAGCTATGTTATGTTCAAGGGCCAGGAAGGAAATATGGAAGCTATAGCAAGAACTCAGTACGGCGTAGAGGATGCGGATAAAGTTCTGGCAGCCGCCGGAAAGGAAAAGCTTTCGTTCTATGATTCCTCAAACTCCAAGAAATACCTCGTTGATCAGAACGGACAGTGGTCCTCTGCGGCAGCTACCGATTATATGTCAACAATCCTTGCAAAATACAGCGAAGCTAACAAAAATATGGTAGAACTTGTTATAGCAAATAACGATGAAATGGCCCTCGGCGCTATTTCGGCACTTCAGGCAGCAGGATACAATAAAGGCTCGGGAAAAACAATTCCGGTATTCGGAGTTGACGCTACAGACGCCGCAAGGAGCGCAATAAAGAGCGGAAGTATGGTAGGAAGCATCAAACAGGATGCGGACGGTATGGCAAATGTTATAACCACCATAACTAAGAATTTCCTTGACAGTAAGGATACTTTCAACGGTATAAACGCCGACGATACTGTAGGCACCTGGAGAGTAAATATTCCTTATTCCACTTACACAGGCGAATAAATTCAGATAAGTCTCTAAGGAGGACGGCTTTAAAACCGTCCTCCGCAGAATAGGATTCACTCAGGCTGACGGGTCAGACTGATCACAAACAGACGGGGGATGTATTTTATGACAAACGAAAATATTAAAAATTCCGAAGCTCCCGTTCTTTTGCGTATGGAAAATATCGAAAAGTCATTTCCGGGTGTTAAAGCCCTTGACGGGGTCAATCTTACAGTAAAGGCAGGAACGGTTCACGCACTTATGGGTGAAAACGGAGCGGGTAAGTCAACCCTTATGAAATGTCTTTTCGGTGTATACTCAAAGGACAGCGGCAAGATATTTTTGCAGGGTAAGGAAGTAAATTTCAAAAATTCAAAAGAAGCTCTTGAAAACGGCGTTGCGATGGTACATCAGGAGCTTAATCAGGCGCTTAAACGCAATGTTATGGATAATATGTGGCTCGGCCGTTTTCCGACGGTTGCAAAGGGCGTTCCCATTACAAGCGAACGGAAAATGTATAAAGCCACTAAGGAAATATTCGAAAAACTTGAAATAAATGCGGACCCGAAAACGGTTATGAGCCGTATGCCGGTATCGCAGAGACAAATGGTTGAAATAGCTAAAGCTGTTTCTTATAACGCAAAAGTTATAGTTTTTGATGAGCCTACTTCCTCTCTTACCGAGGATGAAGTGGAGCATCTGTTTAAAATAATAAATATGCTTAAAAGTCAGGGCTGCGGCATAATTTATATTTCACATAAGATGAAGGAAATCCTAAGAATTTCCGATGAAGTCACCATAATGCGTGACGGCAGGTGGATAGCCACAAAGCAGTCCGAAAATCTTACTACAGACGAAATAATTAAGCTTATGGTCGGCAGAGAGCTTACAAACATATATCCGCCCAAAAACAATAAAATCGGCGATACGCTGCTTGAAGTGAACGGTCTTTCGGGAATGTATTCAAAATTAAGCGATGTGTCGTTTAAAGCCAATAGGGGCGAAATTATCGGCATAGCCGGACTTGACAGCTCGGGCAGAAGCGAATTGCTTGAAACAGTTTTCGGTATTCGCACAAAAAGCTCGGGGACGATAAAACTCGACGGAAAAACGGTTAAAAACCGAAGCGCACGGGAATCTATAAAAAACGGCTTCGCATTGCTTACGGAAGAGAGAAGAGCAACGGGTATTTTCGGAATACTCAGTATTAAGGAAAACGCCACCATATCAAGTCTCGGTAAATGTAAAAAAGGTCCGTTTATAAGCAGCAGGAAACAAAATGAAAACACAGATTGGTGTATAAAATCGATGCGTGTCAAAACGCCGAGCAGAGAAACAAAAATACGTTCTCTGTCGGGAGGAAATCAGCAAAAGGTTATCTTAGGCAGATGGCTCCTTACCGATCCTACTGTGCTCTTGCTTGACGAGCCTACAAGAGGTATAGATGTCGGCGCAAAGTATGAAATATACCAGCTTATAATAGACCTCGCCGAAAAGGGCAAAACGGTTTTAATGGTGTCGTCCGAAATGCCTGAGCTGCTCGGAATTTGCGACAGAATTCTCGTTATGTCCGGCGGAAAGCTTGCGGGCGAAGTGGACGCAGGCAATACTTCACAGGAAGAAATTATGGCGCTTGCCGCCAAATATGCATAAAACGGGGGAATTGAAATGTCTGCTGCAACTTTAAAGAAAAAAAGCGCTTTTTCGGTTTGGCGTGAGAAATTTGCTTCGGCGTCAAAAGCGGATAAACGCAGAATGATAAGCGATATAATATTTAATAATGCGATGTATATAATAATTGCGATAGCGATAATTTATATTGCCGTCCGTGTTCCGGCGTTTTTATCGTGGTCGTCAATTGTAAACATAATTTCTCTTACCGCCGCAAAACTTCCCATCGCTTTGGGTATAGGCGGAGCAATAGTGCTTACGGGAACCGATATATCCGCCGGACGGTGCGTAGGACTTACGGCCTGTATAGCGGCATCGCTTCTTCAGATGTCAAACTATGCCAATAAAATATTCCCGAATATCGGTGTAATGCCTTTGTGGGTCGTCCTTATAGCCGTTATAGCGGTGGGTGCCGCAATAGGTTTTGTAAACGGATTTTTCGTTGCAAAATTCAAGCTTCACCCGTTTATAGTAACCCTTTCAACGCAGCTTATAGTGTTCGGCCTTGTTCTGATGTATCTTATGATAGGCGGAAATAACGGACAGACTCTTTCGGGACTTGATTCTTCGTATACCGATTTTGTAAGAGGGACTCTCTTTACGATAGACGGCGTAGCCGTTCCGAAATATGTATTATATTCCGTAATACTTACCGTAATAATGTGGGTAATATGGAATAAAACAAAATTCGGTAAAAATATGTTTGCCGTCGGCTCAAATGAAGAGGCTGCAAATGTTTCGGGAGTAAATGTGTTCCGTACCATAGTCCTTGTTTTCGTCCTTGCCGGAGCAATGTACGGCATAACCGGATTTATCGAAGGTGCGAGAATAGCGTCCTGCTCGGCAAATACGGGTCTTAACTATGAATCCGATGCTATAGCGGCCTGCGTTATCGGCGGTGTTTCATTTGTGGGCGGCACGGGAAAAATAAGCGGAATAGTAATAGGCGTATTCCTTCTTCAGATAATTTTCGTAGGTCTTAACTTCCTTTCGGTAGACGCAAATATGCTCTATGTTATAAAGGGTCTTATAATCCTTGTAGCCTGCGCAATAGATATGCGTAAATATCTCGCCCGTAAATAATTTCAAATTAAAGGAGTGCATTTTGTGGAAAACTTAAACGGTACCGAAAATACCGCCGACAGAAAAACAGGCGGACTTTATTCAAAGGTCAGAATGTCGGTTAAAACAGCAAACATTATGGTGGCTGTGCTTGTGACCGTTCTTGTGGCGGCGACCGTCTTTATAGTAAAACACAGCGGTTTTACCGTTAAGTTTGATACAAATGGCGGCTCGGCAGTCAGCGGCGTAAAGCTCAAATACTCCGATACGGTACCCGAGACCGAAAATCCCGTTAAAGAAGGATACAGCTTTTCGGGCTGGTATACAGATCCCGATTTAAAAGCAAAATGGGAACCCGAAGACACCGTTACCGGAAGTATGACCCTTTATGCAAAGTGGGATAAGAATTAGACTGACGAATTTGATCCCCATCAGTCAAGGCAGTTCGCATTCGGTTTTCGAATGCGGACTGTTATGCTTTGTTTTTGTTGCTTTTAAACATAACCCGTGTTAAAATAAAATAAAAAACGGAGGACGATATGAAGTATACCGTTTTGGTGGTTGACGATGAATATGAGCTTCGAAGAGCGGTTATAGAAAAGGTTGACTGGTCGGGAGCGGGGTTTGAGGTTATCGGAGAGGCTGAAAACGGCGTAGAGGCACTCGAACTTTTAGAGAGATTAGAGCCGGACCTTATTCTGACCGATATAAAAATGCCTATGATATCCGGTCTTGAGCTTGCAAGGCGGGTAAGAGAAATGCGTCCTGCCACACAAATAGTGATACTCAGCGGTTATGACAGCTTTGAATACGCCCGAACCGCAATAAACTACAATATTATAAGTTATCTTCTTAAGCCGCTGTCATCGTCCGAGATGTTCAAAGAACTGCTTGAAATACACAGGCGAATGGATGAGAAAATAGGCAGCGTTACAAAAATTCCCGCCGCAGACCTTCAGCGCCGCCTTGTCGCCGCCGATACCGAGAGCTTCCTGCTGCCCCTTATGCTCGGCGGAAAAGAAATCCGTTCGGATGAGGCGGACCTTGTTAAAAAGGCAGAGAAACTCGGAATAATAAAGGGTGATTTTTCGGGATTTTGCGTACTTGTATCAAAATTTAAAGGGATTGACGGCAGTTCCTGTACCGACAGTTCCCACATAGAATTTATAAATAATATAGTATCTAAATATATGCCCTGCGTTACATTCACGGTTTACGGCAGGGCTGTAACGCTTGTTACGCTTACTTCGCCGCAGAATCCCTCCGAACTTCTTGATTTGCCGCTTAAGGAGACCGTTCAGCAGGCGAAGAGGCTTTTAAATCAAACCTGCACGATAGGCGTAAGCCGCAGCTTTAAAAATCTTGCAAGCTGCTCCGATGCATATTTTCAGGCAATAACCGCCCGCAGATATACGTCCGACGGTGCAGGTGAGGTCCGTTTTATAAACGACCAGGAGCGAAATACCGAATTTGAGTTTGATAAAGCCGAAAAAACGGCTATGAATATAGAACAGCTTTTAAAGGTCGGCAGTGCCGATTCCCTTGAGGAATTCGTTAACAAACTTTATGAATCAAATACCCCCGAAAATGCAAATTTGCTTGTTATGCAGATAATAGCGACGGTTTACCGTGTTGTAAACGCAGTTGCGGATAAAAACGGTCTTATGGAACTGATGACCGATAACCCGCTCATTTCCCGTATAACCGGTTACAGCAGCGAGAATGTAATGAAAAACGAACTTATTGACTTTTGTTCGAGCGCAAAGCAAATAATCGAAAACTCAAAAAAGCGTGACAGTGAGATCATTTGCGACAGGGTTATAGAAATAGTAAATTCCGATTATTCCGACGAAGAACTTTCTCTTACTAAGGTAAGCGCAATGCTCGGGGTAAGCCCGAACTACCTCAGCGCCCTTATTAAAAAAACAAAGGGTAAGAATTTTATAACCCTGTTGACCGAAAAACGGATGAAAGCGGCATACGATATGATACTGTGTACCCAGATGAAAATGCTTGAAATATCCGAAAAATGCGGATACAGCGACCAGCATTATTTCAGCTACTGCTTTAAGAAATTTTACGGTGAATCACCTAATAAAATAAGACAGTCGGGAGCGGAAAAGCCTTGAAATTAAGAAAAACTGCTATAAGTCTTTCGTTTCTTACCGTTGCGGCAGTCGCAGTGTCGACGCTTGCGGCGGTGTCCCTTTCGGTTGCGATATTTGCTTCGGTTTACAGCAATGCCATTAACGAAAATGCTGCGGTAAATGCGGAACAAACCGTAAATCAGGCTGCCGTTGCCGTAAATAATACCGTTAATTCTATGCGCCTTAAGCTTAAAAGCACTGCGGATATCCTGCGTTTGGGCGAAAGCGGCACACAGATCAAAAATTCGGTTTCTGCTATTTTAAATGCGGAAAATGAAATACTCTCCGTTACAGTCTATTCCGAGGACGGCGGAGTTGTTTTCTCCGAAAGCTCGGGAAATAAACTGCGCCGATCGTCCGCAAAAGACCTTTCGTTTAATAAGGACCTTTTTGATGAGTATCCCGATTTTTCGCTTTCAAAACCCCACGTGCGGACCTCGTTTGAGGGCGGATACCCGTGGGTAGTTACCGCAGCGCTTAAAAGCGACGACAACATTCTTTCGAGCGGAAGATATATAGCCATTGATTTCAGCTTTGACAGTTTAGCGGAGTATATCGACAATGTCGGCGTGGGAAATCACGGATACTGTTATATAGCGGATTTAAACGGTGAAATAATATATCATCCTCAACAGCAGGTTATATTTTCGGGAATAAAAAATGAAGACGCAAAAAGCGTGGCAATGCTTTCTGCGGGCTCGGATATTAAAAACAATAAAATAACGGCTGTGTGCAGAACCTTTGATAAGAGGTGGAAAATAGTCGGAATAAGCTATACGGACGAGCTTGAGACCGAGAAAAGGAATCAGATATTTTTGAGCATCACCGCTGCATTTTTCTGCTGTGCTGCGGTAATAGTTGTCGCCCTAGCGGTCTACCGTAAGCTCCTTAACAGACCGGTTCATTCGCTCATTAAAGCCATAGGAGAATTCGAAAAAAACACAAGCGGGTTTTCTTACACCGAACAGACTCCGTCGGTAAAAGAAATCAAAAAGCTTGCAGATTCCTTTGTCCATATGTCGGGCAAGATAAACGAGCTTATGGATAGGGTCCGAAAGGAAGAAACGGAGCTCAGGAAAACCGAACTCAGAGCGCTTCAGGCGCAAATAAATCCTCATTTTCTCTATAATACCCTTGATTCGATACAGTGGATGTGCGAACAGGGGAAAACGGAGGAAGCCGGAGCAATGGTCAGCGCACTTGCAAAACTTTTCAGAATAAGTATCAGCAGAGGCAGGGAAATAATACCGATAAAGGATGAACTCCGCCACGCCGAAAGTTATCTTGTGATTCAAAGCTATCGTTATAAAAATCAGTTTTCCTACAGATTTGATGTCGACGAAGCACTGCTTGATTTTCTTTGCAACAAAATAACGATACAGCCTCTTATAGAAAACGCAATATACCACGGAATAGACCGTATGGTAGATGAGGGTGAAATAACAGTCACACTCAAACAGGCTCCCGACTCGCAAAACGATATTTTAATAATTGTTAAGGATAACGGTGTGGGAATGACATCGGAACAGTGCGAGGCAATACTTAAAAAGGACAGGAGCGATTCGGGAGGCATAGGCGTTAAAAATGTTAATGACCGGCTTAAAATCTACTTCGGCGACAATTACGGGATCAGTATTAAAAGCGAACTTGATATCGGAACAGAGATTACCGTCAGGATACCGAAAATAACAAAGGAGCCTGAAATATGAGCTTTAAAAAAATAATTTCGTTCTTTCTCTGCGTTATTATTGTTTTTTTGCTTTCGGCGTGCAGCTCGCAGCAGAATGAAAAAACCTATGTTGCGGTTATAGTCAAATCAATAAATTCCGATTTTTTCTCTAATATGAAAAACGGGGTGCAGAGTGCGGCTATCGAATATAATGTTAAAATAACATTTGAAGGTCCTCAAAACGAGGAGGATTATGCGGCTCAGGAGCAGATGATAAATAAGGCGGTAAAAAACAAGGCGGATGTTATCTTGCTTTCAGCAATAGATTACGAAAAACTTGACTCTGCCGTTGATAATGCAGTGAAAAACGGCGTTAAGGTTATAACGGTTGACAGCGGCATAAAAAGTTCGCTTGTAAGCGGTTTTATAGGAACCGATAATTATAATGCCGGAATATCGGCGGGCAACGCAGCGCTTTCGGGATTTTCAAAAGACGAGAAAATCGTTGTCGGCATAGTAAATTACACCGAAGCCACCGATAACGGCAAACGGCGTGAGGAAGGCTTTAAGAAAGTACTGTCGGAAAATGAAAACGCCGGTGTGGCAGCCTGCGTGGTAACGGAAAGCAATACCCAAAGCGCAAAATCCGCAGCCGTTTCGATGATAAAGGAAAATCCGCAGATAAATGTTATAGTCGGCTTTAACGAATGGATGACGCTCGGCATAGGCGAAGCAATAAAAGAGCTTAAAGCAGGGGACAGAATAAAAGCGATCGGATTTGACAGTAATGTAAATTCGGTAGAAATGCTTGAGACGGGCGAAATGGACGCACTTATAGTTCAAAATCCGTTTGCTATGGGTTATCTCGGCGTTAAAAATGCAGATCTGCTTGTAAAGGGAGAAAAATTCCCCGATGAAAACATCTATACTGCGGTTGCGGTTGTAACCGAAGAAAATATGTTTGATGAAGATATCCAAAAAATGCTCTTTAGATTTTCGTAGATTCCGGATAGGCCGACGGTATTGAGAAAATTTGGCACGTCGAAGGATATGTCCTGACCCAAGGCGGCGAAAAGGTTTCATTCGGTACTTCTGCCGGAATGTATATTATGAAGATATCGGGGAAGTTTTATTGGTGTATTGTCGAATTGTTTTAAAATAAATCTTTTAAATTCAGACCTACTGTGATATACTTGTCACAGTAGGTTGCTTTTTTTAGTAAAGGATGGTATTTTATGAAAAAATTTTTTGAAACTTACAGCTCAGACACCCTTGCGGGAAGCTCTGTTCAAAGTTTATTTTTTCCTGAAGATCCGAACGAAAAAAGAACATCAATGCTTTTTTATAAAGTTTTTTACGGCGGAGAACACAACTACTCTTTCCTCTTTTCAAATACCGTGGACGGCACCTTTGAAGACGGCAGTGTGAGCCGCTCCAACGATAAAGGCGGAGATTGGGAATTCATTTCTCTTAAAGCAGGTGTTTGCCGAAATATGAAGGACGCAGACAAGATTGATTTTAAAACCGTTACATTTTCGGGTGATATTTCAAAAAATGTATGCCCGGGGGAACTTTTTTGCACCGATGCCGTTTCACTTTCACCGAAAAAGGGTGATTATATAGTTTTAAGGCTTGAATATTCGGGAGATAGACTGCCCTGCCATCCGGAAGCTATTTATCCTGTGTGGAATTTGACCCCCGACGGATGGGAAGAAAGAGCTCTGTCTCCGATACCGTCTATGATAGGCTGTGACCTTAAAACAGAATGTAAAATAGCGTTTATCGGTGATTCCATAACTCAGGGAATAGGTACCGATATCGATTCCTATGAGCACTGGAACAGCGTTTATGCGGACCTTCTCGGCGAAGGATATTCTTATTGGAACCTCGGCATAGGTTACGGCAGGGCAAGCGATGCTGCGACAGGCGGCGTATGGCTTCAAAAAGCACTGAAAAACGATATCGTGTTTGTTTGTTTCGGTGTGAACGATATCAACAGAATGCATACGGCGCAGCAGATTATAAATGATATTGATACTATTGTAAACACACTTCTTTGTAACGGAAAAAAGGTCGTCCTTCAGACGGTTCCGCCGTTTGACTATGATGAGGAAAAGCAGGCTGTTTGGAACGAGGTCAACAGTCATATAATGAAAATACACAACAACAAAAAAATAATGATTTTTGATAACGTTAAGGTGCTCGGCGAAAGCAGTGATGCGCCGTATAAAGCAAAGTACGGAGGACATCCGAATAAGGAAGGCTGCAAAGTCTGGGCACAGGAGCTTTACAAAGCAACAAAAGAGTTTGCAAAAGAAGGAAAATGATTTTATGAAATTGATGATAGCGTCGGATATACACGGCTCGGCATATTTCTGCAGTGAGCTTTTAAAAGCTTTTAAAAGGGAAGATCCGGACCGACTTTTTCTTCTCGGAGATATTTTGTATCACGGTCCGAGAAACGATCTGCCCCGTGATTACAATCCGAAAGAAGTCATTAAAATGCTGAACCTAAACGCCGAAAGAATTTTAAGCGTTCGTGGCAACTGCGACAGTGAAGTGGACGAAATGGTTTTGAAATTTCCTCTCCTTGCAGATTATACGGTGGTCTATGCTCAAAACCGTGAAATGTTTTTGACCCACGGCCATATATATAACAGTGAGAAAATGCCGCCGCTTAAAAGAGGAAGCATATTTATAAGCGGACACACACATATTCCGGTGTGCCGATACGATGCGGAAAACGGAATTTTGTTTTTGAACCCCGGCTCCGTTTCAATACCGAAAGAAAACTCCGAAAATTCTTATATGGTCTTTGAAAACGGGGAGTTTTTGTTTAAAACACTCGGCGGTGAAATCTACAATACATATAAGGTGTGATATCTTGCAGGATTTTTTCTTTATACTTGAACTTATAGGAACAATTGCATTTGCGGTATCGGGAGCGGTCGTCGGAATAAAAAAGAATATGGATATATTCGGCGTTTGCGTTTTAAGTCTGACTGCCGCATGCGGCGGCGGACTTATAAGGGATGTTTTTATAGGGAAATTGCCTCCGGCTATGTTTTGTGAGAAAACCTATGCGGTGACCGCCATAATTACTGCTGTTACAGTGTTTTGCGCCGCTCGCTTTAAAATGGATATTATAAAAAACCGCTTTTGGGATACGGTGCTCTTGATTGCCGATTCATTGGGACTCGGAATTTTTACGAGTGTCGGAGTAGCGGCTGTATATGACAACGGATTTAAAGGTATGTTTTTTGCGGTTTTTCTAGGAACGATAACAGGAGTAGGCGGCGGACTTATAAGAGATATGATGGCGGGAAATCCGCCGTATATATTCGTAAAACATATATACGCCTGTGCATCTATAGCGGGAGCGGTATTATGCTGTTTTTTATGGAATGTTACCGGCAGAAATGTTGCTATGGTCTTAGGTTGTGTGGCTATAGTTCTGATAAGGCTTTTATCGGCGCATTTCAGACTGAGTTTGCCTAAAGTAAGCAAAGGGGAAGACAATGAATAGGCTTACTTTTAAATCGGCAAGACTTTTTGTAACGGCGGTTTTAATCCTTTGTGTTCTTTGCGGCTGTTCGGTCGGCGATCTTTCTTTTATTTATAAAGACACCGGCAACACCTCTGCCGCTGAAAAATATTCCGCTCTCAGTGACGGTGAAAAAACAAACTATATTGAAAAACAGATAACAAATGCTCTTTCAAACGGAAAAAACACGGTTGAATTTGACTTTGATGCAACCGATAAGCTTAAAACGGCGTATAACAGGGTTATTTTATCCCATCCCGAATTTTTCTGGCTTTCGGGTTCGAGCTTATATAAGAAGCAGGAGAGTAAGAACGGTTCTGTTAAGGTGACCTTTACTGCCGAACCGTATCTTACGGACACTGAGAAAAAACAATATGAGTCAAAGCTTGATGATGTGTGCGATCCGCTCTTAAAGGAAATAAACTCTCTTAAAAGCGATTATGAAAAGGCGGTTTTCATACACGATTACATTGTTGATAACACAACTTACGATAAAGAAAACGCAGATGTCGTTATAAACGCCGGAAAGGGTGAAAATCCGGATAAAAAGCTTCTTGTCAGTGCTTCTCTTTACGGATGCCTTGTTGATAAAAAGGCTATATGCACGGGATATGCGGCGGCATTTATGTATCTTGCCCGAAAGTCGGGACTTGAAGCCGTGAGGATAAACGGCGAAAGCAGGGAAAGCGGGGTAGGGCACCAGTGGAACTGCGTTAAAATCGAAAATGAATGGTATTATGCGGATGTAACTTGGGATGACAGTGATAACGAAGACAGCGGCGCTTTCGGCAGAAGTTACGAATTTTTTCTTATAACTTCCGAAGAGCTTGCACTGACCCACATCACAGATGACGATATGAGTCCTCCGGAATGCAGTGCCGTAAAATTCAATTACTATGTAAAAAACGGACTTTTCCTCCAAAAATATACAAGGGAAGCTTTTTCGAGAATGTTTGACTTTAAACTTCATAACAATGTTTTAAGCGTGAAATTCGGCTCAAAAGAGGAATGCGATAAGGCTTTTGCCGATCTGTTTGAAAAGGAAAAATATATTTGGCAGATTCCGTCTGTTAAAGCAAATAAGCCCGATAGTATCGATACCTTTGTAAGCTCAAACGGAATGATACTTTCGGTAAAAATATAAGGGGAGATATTATATGTTTTCAGCAAAAAAATTCAAGTCGTCAAAAGTAAAGGACGAATATATCGATTATATCGAATACTGTGCCGAGAGTGACGGCAAATTGCCTTTGCTCATTTATATACACGGAGCAGGCAGCAGGGGAAATTCTCTTTCTCTTTTGCAGAATGTGGGCCCTAAATATGAGCTTGAAAACGGCAGAAAATTAAACTGCCTGTTTGTTATGCCGCAGTGCAATAAGGATACCTGGTTTGAGCTTTATGAAACGCTGCTTGATTTTATAGACGCACTCAGAAACGACGGCAGAGTGGATAAAAGCCGGGTCTATATATGCGGTTCAAGTATGGGAGGATATACAGTCTGGCAGCTTATAATGTCACGGCCCGAATGGTTTGCGGCGGCAGTTCCTGTCTGCGGCGGAGGTATGTATTGGAATGCCGCAACACTTAAAAACCTCCCTGTTTGGGCTTTTCACGGCAAAGATGATGCGGTGGTTTTGCCGGAAGAAAGCAGAAAAATGGTTGATGCCGTGAACAAACACGGCGGAAACGCTAAGCTTACCGTCTATGACGGCGTGGGTCATAATTCCTGGGAAAAGGCCTTCGGCAGTGACGATATGTGGGATTGGCTCTTTTCTTGCCGTAAACAGACTTTACACGGCGATAAAACAGGTGTATAATATCGATAGTAATTTTTGGAGAAGTGTTAAATGCGAGTAGTAATCAAAATCGGAACAAGCACGCTTACTCATACGACGGGTAACCTTAATATCCGCAGAGTGGAACAGATGTGCAAGGTAATAAGCGATGTTAAAAATGCGGGCAATGAGATTATAATAGTGTCATCGGGAGCTATTGCAATGGGCGTGGGAAAGCTCGGTATGACGGATAGACCGAGCGATCTTGCCACAAAACAGGCTGCGGCGGCGGTAGGCCAGTGTGAGCTTATGTACGCTTATGATAAACTGTTTGCGGAGTATAACCATACCGTAGCACAGCTTCTTATAACCGGTGAAGATATACATAACAGCGATCGTTACGGGCATTTCAGCAATACGCTTGACCGCCTGCTTGAAATGGGAGTTATTCCGATAATAAACGAAAACGATACCGTATCGACCGATGAAATTGTTATCGGTGATAACGATACACTCGGTGCAGAGGTTGCAAAGAGCGTGAAAGCGGATCTTTTAATAGTCCTTTCGGATATAAACGGATTATATACCGCCGATCCGCATAAGGACGAGTCCGCAAAGCTTATCGAAAAGGTATCCTGCCTTAATGAAAGCATATATGCCCTTGCCGGCGGAAAAGGCTCTAAGCTCGGCACGGGCGGAATGATAACAAAATTGAAAGCGGCTAGGATATGTATGGGCTGCGGCTGTGATATGATGATAGTAAACGGAGCTGACCCCGAAAACATTTATAAGGCTGTTGACGGGGAAACTATAGGAACAAGATTTACGGTGAAATAAAATGGAAAATATGTTAAAGGCTGCGGTTTGCGCAAAAGAACAGATTTCCTCTCTTTCAAGTGAGGAAAAAAATAAAGCCCTGAGTGCTATGGCTGATGAACTTGTAAACGAGGCTGACGGTATACTTGCAGCAAATGACGAAGATGTCAGGGCGGCAAGGGGAAACATATCCGATGTTATGATAGACAGGCTTGCACTCAGCAGCGAACGCATAGAGGCAATGGCAAAAGGAATAAGGGAAGTCGCATTGCTTGAGGACCCTGTCGGCAAAATTCTTGAGGAACATACAAAATCAAGCGGACTCAGAGTTACAAAAGTTTCCGTTCCTTTAGGTGTTATAGCCATAATTTATGAGAGCAGACCGAATGTAACAAGCGATGCTGCGGCTCTTTGTCTTAAAAGCGGAAATGTATGTGTTTTAAGAGGCGGGAAAGAAGCATTTCGCAGTGCCAAGGCTATAGTCGACGCTATGCGAAAGGGTCTTAAATCGGTCGGCATAAGCGAAAATGCAATAAATCTTGTTACCGATACGTCAAGACAAAGCGCAACGGAACTTATGACCGCAGATAAGTATATCGACCTTTTGATACCGAGAGGCGGAAAAGGTCTTATAGACGCCTGTGTTAAAAATGCCACGGTCCCCTGCATAGCCACCGGCACGGGAATATGTCATATTTATGTGGATAAATCGGCGGACAGAGAAAAGGCTTTGAAAATTATTGAGAACGCAAAGTGCAGCCGCCCGAGCGTGTGCAACGCAGAGGAAGTTCTGCTTGTGGATAAAAGCATTGCCGATGAATTTCTGCCCGATTTAAGAAGGACACTTGTTGATGACCGCAAGGCTAAGGGACTTGTCCCCGTGGAACTGAGACTTGACCCTATATCAAAACAAATAATTGACGGAACCCCTGCAGGCACTTTGGATTTTGATACAGAATTTCTCGATTATATACTTGCGGTGAAATGTGTTGACGGCGTGCGGGAGGCAGTAAAACATATCGCTCTTCATTCTACGGGACACAGCGAGGCGATAATTGCAGAGGATAAGGCGGCAGCTGAGTATTTTACGAAGTCTGTTGACAGTGCTGCGGTGTATGTAAATGCGTCTACACGCTTTACCGACGGCGGCGAATTCGGTCTCGGATGTGAAATGGGAATATCCACTCAAAAGCTCCACGCAAGAGGACCTATGGGACTTAAGGAGCTTACGACTTATAAATATGTGATTTACGGTAACGGAAATATCCGTTAGTAAACGGTTACGGTTTTATTTATTGTCTTTTGCGGTCTTATTTGCGCCCGATTCAGTAGGGCAACATAAAAAGGAGTTTAAGTTTTATGAAGTATAAATACGGATTTATAGGTTGCGGCAATATGGGTTCCGCACTTGCCCGTGCCGTCTGCGCTGCGGGATGCAGTGTGATAGTCTCCGATAAAAGCGCCGAAAAAGCAGAGGCATTTGCAGCCGAGCTTGGCTGCAGTTTCGGTACTAATTCGGAGGTTGCGGCAAACTGCGAAAAGATTTTCCTTGCGGTTAAGCCTCAGGTGATAGAGAACGCCGTAAACGAAGCGAAGGCAATTTTATGCGAAAGCAAACCGCTTTTGATAACTATGGCGGCAGGAGTAGAGATTTCCGTTATAGAAAAGCTTACAGAGGGCAAACTTCCCATTATAAGAATAATGCCCAACACTCCCGTGAGTGTGGGCAAAGGTATGGTGCTTTATTGCGGAAATTCGCTTGTCACAGATGATATGTTCAAAGACTTCGTTTATGATATGCGTTTTTCGGGAGAGCTTGACAAAATAGAAGAAAAACTGATAGACGCCGGTTGTGCGCTTTCGGGTTGCGGACCTGCATATATGTATATGTTTGCCGAAGCTCTTGCCGACGGTGCCGTTGCCTGCGGTCTTCCGAGAGATAAGGCTGCAAAATACGCTGCGGCAACAATGGCAGGCTCTGCCGCACTCCTTTTAAATTCAAATAAAAATCCCGGAGCTTTAAAGGATGCCGTATGCTCCCCCGGAGGAACTACGATTATGGGCGTAAAAGCTCTTGAGGACGGCGGTCTGAGGGCTGCCGCTATGAATGCCGTTATAGAAGCCTTTAAAAGAAATAAAGAGCTTATGTAATAAAAATTCGCTTTAAAATTTTAAGTTTCGGTGCTTAAAAAGGCTTTTGCCGTTTGCCGAATAAGAGTAAACACATTTTTTCACTTTGAAAAATGTCTTTAAACCGAAAATTGTCTTAAAAAATAAGAGTGACTGCTTAACACAGTCACTCTTTGGCTTTTTGTTAATATCTTATTCGATTTCAAGATGTTTTGATTCGGGCAATGCTTCTTCTTTCTTGGGCATAGTAAGGGTCAGAACACCGTTATCGTATTTCGCCTTTATTTTGTCAGCCTCAACGCCGGACACATCAAACTGGCGTGAATACCTGCCGTAAGAACGCTCAGAGCGGATGTACTTATCCTTTTCTTTAACCTTCTTTTCACTGTTGCGCTCTGCGCTTAGTGTCAGCGTATCACCCGAAATATCAAGGTGAATATCCTTTTTATCAAATCCGGGCAGGTCGGCTTCAAGAATATAGTTCTTGCCGTCGTCACGGATATCGGTCTTAAATTCTGCTATATCACCGTTTGCAAAGAAACCGCCGAACGGATCCGCAAAGAATGATTTTTCAAAATCTTCCATTTCCTTAAAGGGATTATAAGCTGATATATGATTGTTTCTGTTAAAAGGTCTGAGTTCAAACATAAATAATACCTCCGAAATTTAAATTATATTTTAATGCATCTTAATTCGGTTCCTGTTTCTTTCCTGAACCGAATCACAAGCGGACTGCTGATTTATCGAGCCCATTTCAAAGCACCTTCTGTTTTTTATTGTCTCTTTTCTTTCGACAATTATATTATATACGGCGAAATCGTATATTGTGTTTCACTTTTGTTAACATTTTGTGAATATTAGCACTCTTACTGATAGAGTGCTAATATAAAAATCCTGTTGCAGTTTCGGCGGGTTTTTGGTAAAATAATACGGTATTGATTTGTTTTGGTGGTTTTGTATGAATAAAGGAAAAATTACAGGTACTATCGCCGCTTTGCTGGCAAATGTTATATTCGGATTCAGCTTTCTTTTTTCAAAGGCGGCTCTTAAAATCGCTCATCCGCTTATCATTCTTTCTGTCAGGTTCACAGTATCCTTTGCGGCTTTAAGCATTCTCCTTGCAGCCGGGGTTTTTAAAGTAAAAATTAAGGGTAAAAAGGCGGGAAATCTTATTCTTATGAGTATAGCGCAGCCGCTCTTATATTTCCTTTTTGAGCTTTACGGACTTAAATTTACATCTTCGGCGATATCGGGAATAATAATTGCCCTTGTGCCGGTAGGAGTAACACTTATGTCCGGCGTGATTTTAAAAGAGAGACCGACTGCCGCACAAATAATATTTTCGATTATTTCTCTTTTAGGTGTGGCAGCTGTCAGTTTGATCTCAAATGACGGTTCGAAAAACCGCATTGTCGGGATAGTTCTCCTCTTCGCAGCCGTTGCTTCTTCCTGCGTATTTAATCTTTTAAGCCGCAAATGTTCGGAGAGTTTTTCTGTGTTTGAAAGAACTTATTTTATGTTTCTTATTTCTGCGATAGGGTTTAACATTATATCGCTTGCGGTTTTACGGAGCGGATATTTCGAGGGAATCAAAGCCGCATTTTCAAGTGCACAGTTTATAATTTCGGAAGGGTATCTTGCACTTCTGTCATCGGTGGGTGCTTTTATGCTTTATAACTACTCTACTTCAAAGATAACGGCGATATGTTCGTCTTCGTTTTCAAATATAATAACGGTCATATCCGTTTTGGCGGGAGTTTTTATACTGAAAGAGGAATTTTCGCCCTTGCAGTTTGTTTTATGTATCCCCGTTATAGTAGGTGTGTTCGGCGTTAATATTTCAGGAGCTAAGAAGGAATAGTATTGAAAAGTAAAGAAAATATTTCCTGTTGTTTTACGGGCTACAGACCGGCAAAATTTCCGTTTGCTTTGTCTTACGGTAAAAAAGAATATACCGATTTTGAAAATTCACTTATAAAAGAGGTTTTTTCGGCTTACGGCTTCGGCTGCCGCAGATTTTACAGCGGAATGGCTATGGGGTTTGATATTATAGCTGCCGAAACGGTTCTTGAGTTAAAGCGTATTAAACCCGATGTTTCGCTTTGCTGCGCAATTCCGTTTAGAGGTCAGAATAATTCTTATTCTGCCGACTGGAATGAAAGGTATAATAAAATATTAGAACTTGCCGATGAAATCATTTATGTGTGCGACGGATACAGCAGAGGCTGTTATGCTAAAAGAAATAAATATATGGTGGATAACAGCGATGTTGTCATCACTTGGTTTGACGGCAGACCCGGCGGAACCGCAAATACCGTCAAATATGCAAAAGATATAGGCAGAGCCGTTATAAACCTTTTTCACTTGACTTAAAAGGCAGGTGAAAACGCTCCTCTTCGGTCAGACTCGGATTATTTTTGCTTGGCTTCGGTTTGACGGCAATCGAACCTGCTGCAGTTTCGGATTTTGCCTGATAAGTGATGTTTTTATAAACTAACGCAGATGTCCTCCTCCTTAAAAAGCGGGTTCCGTTTCGATCTTTGAATCGGGAGATTACATCCCTACATCAAACCTTTGTGAGCTAACATTTCTTTGCGTGTCCTGCAATCAGTCGCAAGCCCTGCTCTTTGCAAGGAAAGCAGAGCGTTGCTCCGATTTAAAACATTTCAAGGAAAACATTAACATTTTGGCAATTGATTTTTTTTAAGATTTAGGGTATAATCGTTTTATCTACTGTGAGTAGAGTTTATTAACAGGGTATAAGGTGATGAATTTTGTTATGACGGAAGAAACGCTGCGTGAGAACTTTGCGCATAATTTGAGCAGCTATCGCCGCCGTGCAGGTATGACGCAACTTGAGCTCGCTCAGAAGCTGAATTATTCTGATAAATCCATCTCTAAATGGGAGAGGGGAGACGGGCTTCCCGATCTTCCTATGGTGATGACGATAGCTGATTTGTTCGGTGTTACCGTTAATGATATGATAAGCGGCAAAGAGGTAAAGAAACCGTTTTTATTCCACAACAAATTTGTTGTAACACTGCTTTCTGTGGGAATAGTGTGGCTTGTTGCAACAATAGCTTTTCTCTTTCTCGTGCTCTTTGTTCCGGGTTCATTCCGCCCGTGGCTGTTCTTTATTTATGCAATTCCGGTAAGCGGTATAGTCTTTTTGGTTCTTTCAACCTGCTGGTGGAATAAGATTTGCAGTTTTATAGCCACTTCCATAATAGTTTGGTCGGTGCCTCTTGGGATAGTTTTAACAGCCTATAATGTCCACCTGATAGGTCTTATATTTATAATTTCGGCTATAATTCAGATTTTAATAGTTTTCGGTTTTCTTATAAGAAAGACAGATAAACACAAATAACAATTATAATGGCTATTGTATTGTCTAAGCCGATAAAATCGGCTTGTCGAAACAATTTTTGATGTTTCGACATTCTATAATCATTATCATAGATAACATAAAAACCAACGCCGCATTGTGAGTTGATCCACAATGCGGCGTTTTAAGTTTAAGTTTTATCTGTCAGTTTACGGGAGGAAATAAATTTCAACATTTCTTCTTCCGAAAGAACTGCACGCACTCTTTGACGGGAAGAACAGGTCAACATTTGTAGGTCTTGATTTAATAAATCCGCCTGTATCCGCCGCAACGGCATATCCGTATATAAATTTACCGTCACTTGATTTAATATAAAGCTTTGTTCCGTAAGGTATTATTTTGGGGTTTACCGCTATATATCCGGGCTGAGGAGCAACTCCCGTTGCACAGTTGTGTCCGGTATATGTGTAAGCCGTGGCCTGAACGGTCGTATGCTTTAAATAATTAACCGGAACACCGTTTGAGTCAAGCTCTATAGAGTAAGGCGGCGTAAGGGTAGATATTGTCTTAACGGTATCTGCCGTAGTTACCGCTTTTGCCTTCGGAACGGCGGTTCCTATCAAATTCTTGCCGTTAACTGCCGCAGAGAGGGTCACTATATCGTTTACGGTAGTCTCCATTGTTATGCCGTTTACTACCTTTGCCGTATAGTTTACCTGGCGTACACCGTCTTTTCCCGCAAGAACCGTATTTACGCCCTTCGACTGAGTCTCGGTATAAACCGTTTCCATAGAACAGGGTATAGCCTCCGTATAGCTTCCAGTGACATAATCTATATCCGTATAATCTATATATGTTGTTTTGGATATCTTTTTATCTGCCGACGGTTCGACCATATCGTGCTCGCCAAGATTGAATCCTGCGAGGTTGAGTATTTCTTCAACCGTTGATTCAACCGTTTTTACCGTAACCGTTTTGTCTCCTACGGTAATATATACCGGGAATGTGTAAGCAATACTGACATCTATTCTGTTTTTTGTTGCGGATGTGCTCATCACTTTGTATTCTTTCTTTATTCCGGCGCATCCGAGAGCTGCCTTAACGTCACCCGTCATTGTCCTCACGGTGTAGGTTTTTACACCGTCCGATATATTGACTGTTTTAGCGACTGCATTTAATACTACCGTTGTACAAATTATTGCAATACAGGATATAACAGCGGTCAAAGCGTGGCTCTTAAACAATACTTTTCGTATCTTAAGCGAAAGCTTTGCTACATTTTCTATCATCCGATAACTCCTTTTCAAATAACAGTATTCCCAAAATTATGCATTGTAATACTGCTTTTTTCGAGCTGCGTTATATTATATGCATCAAAAAAACCGATGTCAACCTCTAAAATACAAACGGTTTTATACAAAATGCACAACTGTTTTGAAAAAAACAAAAAGTTACAAATTTGTTACCTTTGGATTTTGAGGTTTAAATGACAAATAATGTCATTTAGCTTGTGCAAATCGACAATTTTAGCAACCGAAGCCTTTGCTGCCTTGCGGCGGCGCCCGTTTTGTGCCTGTATATGCCTATATATTATATTATGTGTGTTTGTGTCGTCTGAGTACTAAGGGGGTGGAATACGCTGTTTATAAAAAAATTCATAATTTATAAAAAAACACTTTACAAATTAAGTCGAATATGGTATGATATACGAGGTTTAAGAAATATCCTTTAAGTTCGGTACAGAGATGCCGGTAAGGTGTTATATGATTTTCCGTTTAATAACGGGAATATTGTGTTAATGTCCGCCGTGCATCCGCACGGCGTTTTTTATCGTCAAGGAGGATTCCCGTGGCTGAGTATAAAGCAACTATAATGGATGAGGCGGCTGTAGGAAGAGCCATAAGGCGCATTTCTCACGAAATAATCGAAAAAAACAGCGGCTGTAAGAATATTTGCATAGTCGGCATAAAGCGCAGAGGAATTCCGATCGCAAAATCGATAGTTTCAAATATTAAGACTATTGAAAATGAAGATGTAAGCTTCGGAATGCTTGATATAACGTTTTACAGGGATGATTTAAGGCATATCAGCGCCGACCCCGTGCTTCACGATTCAAACATACCGTTTGATATAAACGGTAAAACGGTTGTTTTGGTCGACGATGTCCTTTATACGGGGAGAACTGCCAGAGCCGCTATGGATGCTCTTATGAGTCACGGCAGGCCTGCTGCAGTGCAGCTTGCGGTTCTTGTAGACAGAGGCCACAGAGAACTCCCGATAAGGGGCGATTATGTGGGGAAAAATGTACCTACATCAAAAACTGAGCATATATGCGTTAAGATCCCGCCGTTTGACGATAAGGTTTCTGTCGAGCTTTTCGGTTAACAGTAAAACTTACAAAAGGATAAAAGACTTAAAAGCTTAGGTTAAATCGGGGAGACCCGTTTTGATAAATTTATATTAATTTGCACCCGTGTGTGCAAGATATGGAGGAAAAAATATGAAATTAACCTATGGCGTAAATGATAAGCCGAAATTCGGCCATATCATTATTTTCGCACTTCAGCAGTTGCTTGCTATTCTAGCGGCAACAATTGCGGTTCCGGCTGTTGTAAACAGCAATGATGCCGTTAAGCAAATGATAGCGAACGGCGGAACTCCTATGTCGCAGTCTGCAGCTCTTTTCGGTGCAGGCGTCGGAACAATAGTATATCTTCTCTTTACAAAGTTCAGAAGTCCGGCTTTCTTAGGTTCAGCCTTTGCATTCATAGGTTCGATGCTCGCAGCGTTTGCAGGCGCCGTTTCAATGCAGGTAGGATACCTCGGTCTTATAATAGGTGCTTTCTTTGCGGGTCTTGTATATGTTGTAATTGCAATTGTAGTTAAACTTGTAGGTGTTAAGTGGGTAAATAAGCTTATGCCGGCTGTTGTAATAGGACCTACAGTTGCAATAATCGGTCTTTCACTCGCAGGTAATGCAGTGGGAGACGCAGTAGGGGTTAAGGCTGTAGACGGCGCATTCACGATGAATCTTCACTCAGCTCTCTGCCTTATCTGTGCTATTGTCACACTCCTTGTTGTAACTCTTTGCTCGGTTTACGGCAAAAAAATGGCTAAGCTCATCCCTTTCATCATAGGTATCGTCGCAGGATACGCTGTTGCGGCCGTCTTCACTTTAATAGGAAACAGCGCAAATATTGAGGCTATGAAAATAATAGATTTCTCGCTCTTTAACAATATGCAGTGGTATCCCGACTTCACATTTGTCGAAGCGATCAAGGGCTTTAAGGGAATAGACGGCGCTTATATAGGTACTGTTGCGGTTGCTTACATACCGGTTGCGTTTGTTGTTTTCGCAGAGCACATAGCGGACCACAAAAACCTTTCATCCATTATCGAAAAAGATTTGCTTGAGGATCCGGGTCTTTCAAGAACTCTTCTCGGTGACGGCGTAGGTTCTATGGCAGGTGCAATGTTCGGCGGATGCCCGAACACCACATACGGTGAGTCTGTAGGATGCGTTGCAATAACCGGCAATGCTTCCATAGTTACAATACTTGCAACTGCAATACTTGCAATCGCAGCGTCCTTCGTTGCTCCGTTCGTAACTTTCCTTGCAACTATTCCTTCCTGCGTAATGGGCGGTGTGTGCATTTCGCTCTATGGATTTATAGCTGTATCGGGTCTTAAGATGCTCCAGAAGGTTGACCTTGACGATAACAAAAACCTCTTTGTTGCCTCAGTTATCCTTATCTGCGGTATAGGCGGTATGACGCTTAAGTTCGGCAAGGTAACTCTTACCGAAGTTGCAACGGCTTTGATCCTCGGAATAATCTTCAATGTTGTTCTTTCGGGAAAGAACAACAAGGCCGAAGAAAAGGCTGAATAATAAGTTAGTATTAAATTTAAGTCTCGGGCACTAAGGCGCCCGGGACTTTATTTTTTCGGCGGCTTTGATTTATAACCCTTGAAAAGACGCTAACTATGTTGTATAATAACTATAAAGTGAACTTTTGGAGCGTGAGCTTATGAAAATATCGGAAAATATAAAATATATAGGTGTTAACGATAGCAAGATAAGCCTTTTTGAAGGACAGTACAAGGTCGAAAACGGTATGGCTTACAATTCCTATCTTATATCGGATGAAAAAATCGCCGTTCTCGATACGGTAGACGCCGCTTTCGGAAATAAGTGGCTTGAGAACTTAAAATCCGCACTCTGCGGCAAAAGTCCCGATTATCTTGTGGTTCACCATATGGAACCCGATCATTCTGCAAATATCGCAAACTTTATGAATGCTTATCCGCAGGCAAAGATCGTTGCGAGTGCAAAATCATTTGTTATGATGAAGCAGTTTTTCGGAGTGGATTATAAAGAAAACGGCATTACCGTTTCCGAAGGTGACACTTTGGATCTCGGCAGTCACACACTTAAATTTATAACCGCTCCTATGGTACATTGGCCCGAAGTTATAATGAGTTTTGACAGTGCGGACGGTGTTTTATTCTCGGCGGACGCATTCGGTAAATTCGGAGTGACCGACGCTGACGAAGACTGGGCGTGCGAAGCAAGGCGTTATTATTTCGGTATAGTCGGGAAATACGGCGCTCAGGTTCAGGCTGTGCTCAAGAAAGCCTCCGCTTTGGGTATAAAGACAATATGCCCACTTCACGGACCCGTGCTCACCGAAAACCTCGGTTATTATCTTAACTTATATAATATATGGTCATCATACGAACCCGAAGAAAAAGGCGTTGCCATAGCTTATGCTTCGGTTTACGGGAATACAAAGAAAGCAGCTGAGCTTTTAGCGGAAAAACTTAATAAAAAGGGAATAAAGACCGCTCTGAGCGACCTTTGCCGCTGCGATATAGCAGAAGCGGTTGAGGATGCTTTCAGATATGACAGGCTTGTTCTTGCCTCTGTTACCTACAATGCCGGTCTGTTTCCGTGTATGAGGCAGTTTACGGAAGACCTTGCAGAGCGGAATTATCAAAACAGAACAGTTGCTTTTATAGAAAACGGCTCTTGGGCTCCGACGGCGGCTAATGCGGCTGAAAAAGTGCTTTCAGGCCTTAAGAATTTAAAATTTGCCGCAAACAGAGTTTCGATAAAATCGGCTTTGGACGAAACATCATCGGCGCAGCTTGACGCTCTCGCCGAGGAGCTTAGCGAAAGTATTTAAAAATATTTTATTCTGTAAAGGAAGTCATAAAAATGGAAAAAAAAGAAGTACTTGTTGAAATTTCCGCAAGACACGTTCACGTAACAAGAGAAACGCTTGAAATTTTATTCGGAGCATGTCATGAGCTTACTCCTAAGAAGGATCTTTCCCAACCGGGTCAGTTTGCCTGCGAAGAAAAGGTAACTGTTGTAGGCCCGAAATCATCGCTTAAAGCGTCTATTTTAGGGCCCTGCCGCAATGCGGATCAGGTCGAGCTTTCTCTTACCGACGCTCGCACCATAGGCGTTACGGCTCCTATAAGAGAGTCGGGAGATACGGCAGGTTCAGGCGCCTGCAAGCTTGTAGGTCCCTGCGGTGAGGTTGAGCTTAAAGAGGGCGTTATAGCCGCCAAACGCCACATACATATGACTAAGGCGGACGGCGAGAAATTCGGTCTTAAGGACAAGCAGATTGTAAGCGTTAAGATACCCACTGCCGGCCGTGCACTTGTGTTTGACGATGTTGTTGTAAGAGTAAGCGACAGCTATGCTCTCGCTATGCACATAGATACCGATGAAGCGAATGCAGCCGCAGTTCCCGGCAGCTGTATGGGTGAAATTCTTGCATAACGCAGGGCTGTATATTCATATACCCTTTTGCAAGACTAAGTGCGCTTATTGCGATTTTTACTCCTGTGTGCCGTCAGATTCCGTTTTAAAAGATTATCTTTCGGCGCTCTGCAGAGAAATGGAAAAATGGGGCGGCCTGTCGGACCGTCCCATTGACTCTGTTTATATAGGCGGAGGCACACCTTCGATACTCGGCGTAAGAATAGAAGAGATTATGATAAGCGCAAGGAACGCCTTTAATATAACAAGCGATGCGGAAATAACCGCTGAAATAAATCCTGATGCCGGAGACGACTTTTTATACGCTGCAAAAAGAGCGGGGGTCAACCGCATATCAATGGGCGTTCAGAGCGCAGATGACGCAGAACTTAAAGTCTTAGGCCGCAGGCATACGGCTAAGGAGGCTAAAGAGACCTATTACAGGCTGCTTCGGGCAGGGTTTGATAATGTTTCGCTCGACCTTATGCTCTGTCTGCCTGACAGTAATATATCAACCCTTAAAAAAAGCATAGATTTTATACTTGATTTGAGACCTGCCCACATTTCGGCATATATTCTGAAGCTAGAAAAGCACACAAAGCTTTATGCTATGAAGAATACACTTAATCTTCCGAACGATGATGAATCGGCGGAGCAGTACCTTTATACCTGTAAGAGACTTGAAAAAGCTGGTTATAACCATTATGAAATTTCAAACTTTGCACTTAACGGCAAGGAAAGCAGGCATAATCTCAAATATTGGAAGCTTGAGGATTATCTCGGCATAGGACCGTCCGCCCATTCTCTTATCGGCACAAAGCGATTTTTCTATGGGAAAAACCTGCGTGAATTCTTAAATGGAGCCGAGCCTGTTTTTGAGGCCGAACTTGACAGAAAATACGAAGAGATAATGCTCGGACTTCGTCTTAAAGAGGGAATAGATGTAAAAGACTACCGCAAAAACGATTCCTTTATGCATAAAGCGGAAAGTCTTGAGAAAGCAGGACTTGCAAGGCTTGATTTTCCGAGATTTTCTCTTACAGACAGAGGAATGCTCGTATCAAACGCAATTATTAACGATATAACGGAGACGGTTTATGAAAACTTATAAAATTCATCTTATCAGGCACGGTATGACGGATGCCAACTTAACGGGTCGGTATGTGGGAAGCAGAACGGATCTCCCGCTTTGCCCCGAGGGCGTAAGGGAACTTAAGGAACTGAGAGAAGAAACAGAGTATCCGGATATTCAAAAGCTTTACACTTCTCCTATGCTCAGATGCCGTCAATCTGCGGCAATAGTATATCCCGGATTTGATGCGCAAAGCGTTGAGGAATTCAGGGAATATGATTTCGGTGATTTTGAGGGCAAGACGGCAAACGAACTTGAAATAATGCCCGAATATGCCGAATGGGCGGCAGGCCGCCTTAAAGCTCCGCCGAACGGCGAGACTACTGAAGATTTTATAAAAAGACTTGCGGTAGGACTTAATAAAACCGTTTGTGATATGATGAATGAGGGAATAACAAACAGCGCCGTAATTATGCACGGAGGCGCCATTATGATGTTGCTTTCCGCCTGTGCCGTTCCGAGAAAACCTGCGGCTCTTTGGACGAGTGAAAACGGCAGAGGGTATTCCGTTCTCATAACGCCCTCACTTTATCACAGCAGCGGCGTTATAGAAGTTTATGACATTGTCTGAGGAGGATTTTTATGGTTAATATCGGCAACGATTGGGATAAGATACTCAGCGACGAATGGTCAAAACCGTATTATTTAAAGCTTCGTTCTTTTTTAAAAAGCGAGTACAGTCGGTATACGGTCTACCCAGATATGTACGATATATTCAACGCTTTAAAATATACCTCTTTTTCCGATACAAAGGTTGTTATAATAGGGCAGGACCCCTATCACGAACCAGGTCAGGCACACGGTCTGTGCTTTTCGGTAAGGGAGGGAGTCGAGCCGCCGCCGTCGCTCAAAAACATCTTTAAGGAACTTGAAAGCGATGTGGGTATAAAGGCGCCGAAAAGCGGTGAGCTTACAAAATGGGCTAAACAAGGCGTACTTCTTCTCAACACGGTGCTTACCGTAAGGCGAGGTCAGGCAAACAGCCATAAGGGTATGGGCTGGGAAATATTTACCGATAGGATAATATCCGAACTCAACGCAAAAACAACACCCGTGGTGTTCCTTCTATGGGGCGCAAATGCAAGGAAAAAAGCTGAAATAATAGATAATCCCATACACAAAAAGCTTATAACCGTGCATCCGAGCCCGCTTTCTGCCTATGGCGGCTTTTTCGGCTGCCGCCACTTCTCAAAGGCAAACGAAATATTAAAGGAAAACGGTTTAGAGCCGATAGACTGGCAACTTTAAAATGCAGCTCAAAATACACGGCGGCTCGGTCGAACTTTCGGGCACGCCCATAATAGAAAACATTGAATTTGAAATAAATACGGCGAGCAAAATCGCAATCGTCGGAAGAAACGGTTGCGGCAAGACTACCCTCTTAAAGCTCATTTGCGGCAAACTGCCTCTTACTGTGGAAAACGGTTCGGACGGTTTTTTTGCCGTTTCCGGCAAACCTGTAATAGGCGTTCTCGGCCAGATGACATTTGAAAACGAATCGTCTCTTATGATAGATGAGATACGTTCCGCTTACAAAAATATCCTTGATATGAAAGAAAAGCTTGACGAACTCGTCCTTAAGATGCAGGAAAAAGAGTCGGACGAAACTATAAGAGAATATACCTCTTTGTTTGAAACTTTCACTGCTTTGGGGGGATTTTATTTTGAGAAAGAATATGAGGCGGGTATTAAAAAATTCGGGTTTTCCGAAGAAGATAAATTAAAACCGGTAAACAGTTTTTCGGGAGGACAACGCACAAAGCTTGCCTTTTTAAAGCTCTTGCTTTCAAAGCCGGATGTTCTTCTGCTTGATGAACCTACAAACCATCTTGATATAGAGGCGGTAAAATGGCTTGAGGATTACATTTCGTCATACAAAAAGGCCGTTGTTATCGTTTCGCACGACCGTGAATTTTTAGACAGAACCGTAAAAGAGGTTTATGAGATCGAAAACGGGAAGATAGAGCATTACAGCGGCAACTACAGCGATTTCACACTGAAAAAGAAACAGCGCAGGCAGCTGCAGAAAAAAGAGTATGAGGCGCAGCAAAAAGAAATTGCAAGAATAACCGCAACTGCGGAGCGTTTCAGATATAAAGCGACAAAAGCCAGAATGGCACAGTCCAAATTAAAACAAATAGAGCGTATGGATCTTGTAGAAGCACCGGATTCTTATGATAATAAAGTTTTCAGGGCTGATTTGCAACCCTCTTCAACAAGCGCTAAAAACGTGCTTTGCGTCGATAACCTTAAAATAGGCTTTGATAAACCGTTGTGTACGGTCAGTTTTAATATACTGAGAGGCGAAAGAGTCGGAATAATAGGCGGTAACGGGCTCGGAAAATCAACTCTTCTTAAAACAATAGTTGGAAAAATCCCTGCGATCGACGGAATATTTACGGTCGGCGAAGGTGTCAGAATAGGATATTTTGACCAGCAAATGGCGCAGTACAAGGGCGGGAGCACAGTTCTTGCCGATTTTCAAAGCGCCTATCCGCAGTATACCGATTTTGAGGCACGAAGTATTCTGGGTTCATTCCTTTTCAGCGGAGACGATGTGTTTAAAACGCTTGATATGCTTTCGGGCGGCGAGCGGGTGCGACTTGCCCTTTGCAAGCTTTTCTGTAAAAAACCGAATTTTCTTATTCTCGATGAGCCGACAAACCATATGGATATAGTTTCAAAAGAGGCGCTTGAGGATATTTTGTGCGCATATGAGGGAACACTGCTTTTTGTATCTCACGACAGGTATTTTATAAGAAAACTGTCATCAAAGCTGATTTCTTTTGAAAACGACGGTGTAAAGTGGTATGAATACGGGTATTCGCAATATCTTGAGCAGGAGCGGACAAGTTCCGAAACAGAAAACAAATCGGAACAGGAAAAGCCTAAAACTGCTAAAAAGGGTTATACCACTCCCGGGAAAGAAAAAGCAAAACGGGAACGTCAGATAGCAAAGGCGGAAGAAAAAATCGCTCTGCTCGAAGAAAAAATAGGCGGACTGAAGGAAGAGCTTGAATTTGATGAAAACAAAAGCGATTATTTAAAACTAAGCGCTCTTCAGGCTGAAATTGAGGCTGCCGAAACGGAACTTTTTACGGCTATGGAGTTGTGGGATGAACTTACAAGCGAGCAGGTTTGAATTTTACAAGTCGCAGATTATAAACAACCCCCGTCAGACGAAGTCTGACGGGGGTTTTAAGTATTTATTTCATAGGGAATATCAAATTAGTCCTCAGAAATAGCCTCAACAGGGCAACCTGCAGCGCAAGCACCGCAAGAGCAGCACTTATCGGCATCTATTTCATAATGAGATTCACCCTCGGAAATAGCCTCAACGGGGCAACCTGCAGCGCAAGCACCGCAGCTTATGCAATCATCGGAAATTTTAAAAGCCATTGTAACACACCTCCATATAAACTTTCTAAACATATTTTAACAACAAACCTCAGAAAAAGCAAGAGTAAATATTTAACTTATCTTTATAATATTTTACTTATCTTCTTCTGAGCTCGGTTTTGATTGTTTTTTGCGGTGGGAAAGTATCTTTACATTCTTCCTGTTTACTTTGTACGGAATGGCGTCCTCTTCTTTTGCTTTAACCGTGAGATCGCCTGTAATCAAATTTGAGTCTATAACCGTTGCGATTCCTTCTGGAGTTTTAACCGTAGCCCCGATAGAGGGGGTTATAGTCATAAGATAATCGTAAGAATTCTGCTCATATTTAAGGCAGCACATAAGCCTGCCGCAGCTGCCTGATATCTTGGTGGGATTAAGGGAAAGACCCTGTTCCTTTGCCATTTTAATTGATACAGGCTGAAAATCATCAAGAAAACGCTTGCAGCAGTACGGTTGACCGCATATTCCGAGCCCCCCGAGCATTCTTGCTTCGTCTCTTACGCCTATCTGACGCAATTCAATTCGCATTCTGAATTGTGCCGCAAGGTCTTTAACGAGTTCTCTGAAATCTATTCTTCCGTCTGCCGTGAAGAAAAATATGATTTTGCTGTTATCGAATGAATATTCAACATTAACAAGCTTCATCTCAAGATTATGCTTTAAAATGCGTTCTTCACAGATTTTAAACGCCCGTTCTTCTTTCTTTTTGTTTTCTTCAATTCGATTTATGTCATTTTCGTCGGCTTTTCTCAGACACGCTCTGAGTTGTCCGTTTATCGAACTGTCCTCAACAAGGTGATTTGCCTTCGACACCGTGCCTAAAGAAATGCCGTTTGCGGTCTCAACAACCGCTTGCTCGCCTATATTGAAGTTTAGTCCTTTGGGGTCGAAATAATAGGCTCTTCCGCCGTCTTTAAATTTTACCGAAACAACTTCCGTCATAATTGTAATTTTCCTTTTAAGGAATACCTTTCTTAATTTTCTGTAAGCAGCTTTATATCGGCGCATATCCTGCAAAACAACAGCGATAGATTTATGTTTGTTTTAAGCAGATCAAGATATGTTTTTGAAGCCGAATATATACCGCTCAGGATCTTTGCCCGTGTCGGCAGATTATAGCACTTTCTCAGGAGCAAAACAGACTCTGTTCTTACATTCAATAAGAACTCTTCGGTCGCCTTTCTGTCCTTTTCGAATTTGTTTAAAAAGAGCAGCATATCATACTGTGAACCTGAGAACACAAGCTTTAAAAAGTCGGCCGCATCGGTAAGCTCCTGACTGCCGTCTCCCCCCGAAAGAGAAATGACTGCACACCTTGATACAACCGTATCAAGGCACAGAGTCCTTGAAGAGACCGCAAGTATAAAAACAACGCTTTCGGGCGGTTCTTCAAGCACTTTAAGCAGAGCATTTTGAGCAGCCTCGTTCATCTGATGGGCTTCGCCTATTATAAAGACTTTACGCATAGCCGAGTGAGGCTTTACAAAAGCATTTTGCCGCATCTGCCTTATCTGCGCCACGGATATATTTTTTTTGCCGCTTTCGGCTGATATAAAGGATATATCAGGATTTGAGTTATCCTTCGCAGTTATGCACTGGCGGCAATCCCCGCAAGGCGGGTTTTCGCCTTCACAAACACACGCCTTCGCAATATAACCTGCAAGAGCCTGCCGTTCTTCGGCGTGACACCCCTCTATCATAAACGCATGCGGTATTTTTCCGGATGCAAATATTTTTTCAACAGAATAGGGTATGCTCATATCGGCTTTGCTCATAACACAAAGCCGACCTTTTTCATTGCCTTAAAATATGTTTTTCTCGCCACATATTCTGCTTTTTTTGCGCCCTGAGTATACAGAGCTTCAAGTTCCTTTTTGTTTTCTATTATCTCGTCGTGGCGCTTTTTTATGGGGGCAAGCTCGTCGGCCACAACTTCACCGACGGCAAGTTTAAATTCGCCGTAACCCTTGCCGTCAAACTCTTTTTCCACTTCTGCGGATGTTTTGCCCGTAACCGCTCCGTAAATGTTGATAAGATTTGATATTCCGGGCTTGTCATCGGAAAGTCTTACCACCGATTCGGAGTCGGTTACCGCACGCTTGAATTTTCTTATTATATCGTCCCTTGAGTCGAGAATGGCGACCCATGCGTTTACATTATCGTCCGATTTTGACATCTTTTTGGTCGGATCCTGCAGGGATTTTATTCTTGCGCCTGTTTTGGGTATGTACCCATCGGGAATGGTGAAAACATCGCCGTAGATATTATTGAATCTGCCGGCAATATCTCTTGCTATTTCAAGGTGCTGCTTCTGATCTTGACCTACCGGAACAAGATCGGACTGGTAAAGCAAAATATCCGCCGCCATAAGCACGGGATATGAAAACAGACCTACATTTATGTTGTCGGGATGTTTAAGGCTCTTGTCCTTAAACTGCGTCATTCTTGACATTTCTCCGAACTGTGTGTAACAGGAAAGCAGCCACGAGAGCTGTGTGTGTTCGGGAACGTGCGACTGAATGAAAACAGTGTTTTTTTCGGGGTCTATCCCGAGAGCTAAAAGCAGAGCGTAGGTTGAATAAATTTGCCTGCGGAGCTTCGCAGGTTCCTGCCTTACCGTTATTGCGTGAAGATCGGCAACTGCGTAGGTGCAATCAAATTCATCCTGCATATTGACCCAGTTTTTAAGAGCACCGAGGTAATTTCCGAGCGTTAAGAGACCGCTCGGCTGTATACAGCTGAGCACCCTTTTCTTTCTTACTGTTTCTTCCATATTAAAAACATCCTTTGTTTGTTGTCATATTTGTCAGTCGTTGCTGAAGTCTTCAAGAATAAGACCTTCGTTTTTATCCAGCGCCCAGTTGATATTCCACTGGCTTGTGAATATCAGAAGGTTGTTGCCTTTAAAATCCTGAACCCATTTCGTGTCCGAAGTGAGATTAAGTGACGAAAGGTCAATATCTTTGTTTTTTACCCAGCGAATATACTGAAACGGCAGATTGTTCCTTATAACATCGACTTTGTACTCGTTTTTCAGTCTGTATTCAAGGACTTCAAACTGCAGCACGCCTACAACGCCTACTATGACCCTTTCCATTCCCGAACCGGGTTCGTGGAATATCTGTATGGCGCCCTCTTGAGCGATCTGTTCAACACCTTTTACAAACTGTTTTCTTTTTAAACTGTCAACCTGCTCTATCATTGCAAAGTGCTCTGGAGCAAAGGTCGGTATCCCTTCAAATTCAACCTTGTGCTTAGGGTCGCAAACCGTGTCGCCTATTGAAAAAATACCCGGATCGAACACACCGATTATATCGCCGGCATATGCTTCGTTTATTATTTGCCTGTCCTGTGCCATCATCTGCTGCGGCTGGGAAAGACGGAGCGACTTGCCGCCCTGAATATGGTAATACTCTTTATCCCGTTCGAATTTGCCCGAGCAAATTCTCATAAATGTCATACGGTCTCTGTGAGCTTTATTCATATTTGCCTGTATTTTAAAAACGAATGCGGAGAAATTATCGCTTTCGGGACTTACGGTACCTTCTTTGGTCGCACGGGCGAGAGGAGAAGTAGTCATCTTAAGGAAATTTTCAAGAAATGGCTCAACGCCGAAATTTGTAAGAGCGGAACCGAAGAAAACAGGCGTAAGCTCGCCTTTTCTTACCTTTTCAATGTCAAATTCGAAACTTGCACCGTCAAGCAGTTCTATCTGATCGACAAGTTCTTTTCTCTGATATTCTCCTATAAGTCCGTCTAGCTTATCGGTATCGGTTATATCACATTCGATCGCATTAAGTTTTTCCTGACCTCTGTGAAATTCGTTGAATGTCATAATCTGTCTGCGGTCACGGTCAAAAACGCCTTTGAAGCTTACTCCGCACCCTATAGGCCAGTTTACGGGATAGGTTCCTATTCCGAATTCCTTTTCGAGCTCATCGAGCAGCTCAAAAGGGTCCCTCGCCTCACGGTCAAGCTTATTTATAAATGTGAATATGGGGATGTGCCGCATAGCGGTTACTTTGAACAGCTTTCTCGTTTGCGGCTCAATTCCCTTTGCGGCATCGATAACCATAACAACACTGTCCGCCGCCATAAGTGTGCGGTAAGTGTCCTCAGAGAAATCCTGATGCCCCGGGGTATCAAGAATATTTATGCAAAACCCCTCGTATTCAAACTGCATAACCGAGGATGTGATCGAAATACCTCTCTGCTTTTCAAGGTCCATCCAGTCGGAAACGGCGTGCTTTGCGGTCGCCTTGCCCTTTACGGAACCGGCCGTCTGTATAGCGCCTCCGTATAAAAGTAACTTTTCGGTCAGCGTGGTTTTTCCGGCGTCCGGATGCGATATGATAGCAAAAGTTCGCCTTCTGCTTATTTCTTCCTTTAAGGTCAATTAAAAAACTCCTTAGAACAGCATTATACACGATAAATTTTACCACAAATAAAGCCTTTAATCAAGGAAAATAAATAAAAAGAAAAGAAAAATTTCAAATTCTTAAAAAAAGTGTTTACAATTCTTAAAATAGATGTTATAATAAACTTGCTTGTAAGAGTAAAAAAATTTTTAACTCGAAATTAAATATTCGGAGGTTTGATTTTAGATGAAAAAAATAGTAGCAGTGTTGCTTGCTTTAACCGCAGTTTTTGCGCTTTCTTTTTCGGCACTTGCGGTTGATAGCCCGGAAGCCACAGTAAAGGTCAATGTAACAGTTCGTGCAGCTCAGCCTAAAGCAGGTGTTGACAAGGTTGACACATCGGTTCCTGTTGATAAGGGTACTGTTATTAAAGTCTCGCCTGATTCTTCAAAGGGCAAATTCAATAGCTGGGTTGTTTATAAGGCAGACGGAACCCTTGCGGTTAAAGGCACTGATTATGAGATAGTTGAAGGTTCTCTTACCTCAACCGAGTTCTCTATAAAGGTAAATGCGGATTTGCACATCTGCGGTAACTATAACGGCAAAATAACCGATCCGCTCACCGGCGAAGCAAAGACTCCCGATTCTCCAAAGACAGGGGACACGGCAGTTGCCTGTGCGGCAGTTATGCTTTTAAGTGCTGCTTTCGTTGTAGGTGCTAAGAAAAAGTTTTGCAAGTGATTTTTAAAGGTTTTGCCTCTGCCGTTCGGCAGAGGCATTTTTTTACTTATAAGAGAAAGGATTTTTGAAATTGGTCTTAATAACTGAGTTAAAGGACGAAGATATCAGAGCCTGTCTTGATATATATAATTATTACATAGAAAATTCCTGTTTTACTCTTGAAGAAAAAAATGTCGGTTATGATGAGTTTAAAAGCAGGGTTGACAGAATAACGGAAAAATATCCTTTTATCGTCGCAAAGGACGGTGACGGGTGCGTTTTGGGGTATGCTTATCTTGATATTTTTAACAGCCGCAGCGCTTACCGCATTACTGCGGACCTCTCAATATATATAAGCCATTCATATCTCGGCAGAGGCGTAGGAAAACTGCTTTTAAACGAAACGGAAAAAAGAGCGAGGCTTTCGGGAATTGAAAATATCGTTTCGCTTATAACATCGGAAAACAGAGCTTCTGCCGCTTTTCATAAGAAAAACGGATTTGTTTTTGAGGGCGAACTTAAAGATGTTGCAATTAAATTCGGAAAATATCAAAGCCTTAGCTTTTACCGAAAGGCTTTGAAACATTCTGTTTAAAATAACTTAAATCCCTCTAAAGAAACGCAAACCGTTTTTTAGGGGGATTTTGTAAGATATATTATAAGTTGTAAGACAGGAAAAGCAGCAATTAAATATTAAATGATCCTGCCGGAAAATTCCTTATCAACCGATACATCAAGTGCCTTAAATCGCAATTTCGCATTATCACCGTCTACAGTGAGGGATATTTCGTGCCTTAACGGACAATCAAGGAAACGGAAAAATGCACACAATTTGTTTTCATCATCCGCTTTAAGACAGGCTGCAAAATGTATTTTTTCTTTTTTCGGAACTGTAAATACAACAAGTTTTGAATTGAAATTATAAAACTCCGGCTTGTTTTCCTGCCAGTTGCCGTTTCCGAGACAGAAATTTGTTATCTCTTCGCCTGCGGTAAGCGTGCAAAGTGTAAATTCGCCCATATCCTTAAGGCTTAATTTGTCAAACGGCAGTCCGCTTTCTGAAAAATCGTAAGTTTTATCTATTCCTTTAAATTCGGAAGCGGTTGCATCGTAAGGGAGATACCAATCCTTAAGAGCTTTTTCGATATCTTCGGCTTTCACTGTCGATTCGCCCTCAAAATCTGCACAAAATTCACGGTAAGCGTCATCGGTTTCGTCGATTTTCTTTATAATGCCCTCCTCACCTGCGGTAACTCCGAGGGAGGGGAATATATATCCGTTTTGTCCGCACGAGCCTACCGCTCTGCAACCGTCGCCCTTGTTCATCCAAAACTGATATCCGTATCCCTTGGTCCACCATTCAAACTTATTGTCGTTTTCGGTGGATATATGGCAGGAGGTCGCAAGACGCACCCATTCTTCAGAAAGCAGTCTCTTTCCGCTGAACATACCGTTATTAAGGTAAACCTGCATAGTAAGGGCAATATCTCTTGCACTTACGTGAAATCCCGAATACCCTTCGGATATTCCCTCGATGTCCTGCCACCAACAACGGCTGACGCCTATGTAAGGGAAGAAATCACGGTTCAAAAGGTCTATAACACTGAGCCCCGAAACCTTATTTACAAGCGCCGAGAGCATAAAGGTTGCACTGTTGCTGTAATGATATTCATCGGTAACATCTTCGGGGGCTTGTGAAAAGAATGCCTTAACCGGATCGCTTTCATTATGAAGCTCAGGCATAATGTCCTTTATTCTTGTATGCATAATGAGAAGGTCGTGAACCGTAAGACACAAAATGCGCTCGTCCGTCTTTTCGGTCACCTTGTCGGGAAAATACTCAGCTATTTTCTTTTTAAGGTCGATAAGCCCCTTATCGAAACACAGACCGACTGCTGTTGATGTGAAAGACTTACTTACTGAATACACCAGTCTTTTATCAAACGGGGAATACGGCTCAGGTGAAATATCAACCAATATTTTACCGTCCTTACAAAGTGAAAACTGATGCAATTCGGTTTTAAGCTCTTTGAGTTTGTTTATCAGCTTTAAAACCTTGTCGTTACTTACGCATTTATCTGCATAAAACATAAAAACACCTACTGTAAAAAATTTTGTGGATTTTTTATTGTTTCGGTAAAAGCTATACTTTATTAACGCCCTCTGCCTTAAATTATGACAGAGGGCGTTCTTGCACAACTGAAAGGCAAAAATGAAATTAAGCTTTGCCTACTGAACCGAAGAGTTCCATTTTCTCCTTAACGGTTGCTTTTATAGCTTCAAATCCGGGGGCGAGGAGCTTTCTGGGGTCAAATCCCTTGCCGATCTCGTCCTTACCTTCTTCTATATACTTACGGGTAGCTGCCGCAAAAGCAAGCTGGCATTCGGTGTTAACATTTATTTTGGAAACGCCGAGCGAAATAGCTTTCTTTATCATATCTGCAGGAATTCCCGTACCGCCGTGGAGAACGAGGGGCATCTCGCCTGTGAGCTTCTGAATTTCTTCAAGTGTATCAAATCTGAGACCTGCCCAGTTAGCGGGATATTTACCGTGAATATTTCCGATACCTGCCGCAAGCATTGTAACTCCGAGGTCAGCAATCATTTTGCATTCTTTAGGATCGGCAACCTCGCCGCCGCCTACGACACCGTCTTCCTCGCCGCCTATTGCGCCTACTTCGGCTTCAAGTGAAAGACCGAGGTTATTGCAGGTTTCAACAAGCTCTTTTGTCTTTTCAACGTTTTCCTCTATGGGGTAGTGAGAACCGTCGAACATAATAGAAGAAAATCCTGCTTCTATACACTTCTTGGCGCCTTCATAGCTGCCGTGGTCAAGGTGAAGAGCAACCGGAACGGTTATATTAAGTTCATTAAGCATACCGTTAACCATACCTACAACCGTGGTATAGCCGCACATATACTTGCCAGCACCCTCTGATACACCGAGAATAACAGGTGACTTAAGCTCTTCTGCGGTGAGAAGTATTGCCTTGGTCCATTCAAGGTTATTTATGTTAAACTGACCTACGGCATACTTTCCTGCTTTTGCTTTTGTAAGCATTTCTTTTGCGGAAACTAACATTTTAATTCCTCCAATTTTCATTTTTAAATATTATATACCAAACTCTCGGCAAAAACAAGTCCGACTGCATTATATTTTTCGTTTTATCCGTATTTCTTGACATTTTCGGCAAATTATGATAAAATTTTCCGGATAAACAAGAAAATGAAAACACTTTGGGTTTTCGGGAGGATAATTTTATGATCAAAAAAGTAACAGCGGTTCTTGCGGTTTTAGTTCTGCTATTAACATCGGCAGGATGCAAATCGAATAAGAAAAAGGATACTGTCGCTTCTTCAAATAAGCCTTCAAAAGAGATATCGGCTTCGTCAAAAACAAGCAGCGAGATTAAACCCGAAAGCGAACCGTCGGTATCGTCCGAAACTCAGAGTGCAAGCAGTGCTCCCGCCGCATCTGCGGTAAAAAAGCCGAGCACATCTTCTAAGAAACCTGCCGCTTCTGTGCCGGCTGCAAACCCGTCTGTTGCACCCGCACCCATACAGCGGAATTTCTCAAACGATATAGATATAGAAGATAATGTTTTTATGGATTCGCTTATCTATACGGGATATAACATAACAAAGCACCGGCGGGACGGCCTTATGTGGACCTATATCTTGGCTTCGCAAAAGCGGGGGAAAGGCTGGCTTTCAAAAATAGGATACGGCGGAGGTTGCTCAGGTTATGAGACCGACGCTGCAGGTAAACCTAACATAGCCCGTTTTGAAAGAGGCGGTCTTGTATGCGCTTCGTTTGTAACCTATGTTTATTTTAACTATCTTCCTAATGTTGCCGGAATAAATACAAATTATCTTGCAAAACCTGCCGACCCCACAAAAGCTCACCAGTGGTATCTTGCCGCAAAGCAGTGGGTTGCGTCGGGATATTCAAGGCAGATAGGATTTACCGCTTCAAGTTATAGGTCGGGCTCGGGGTATGCAATTAACTTTAAACCCTCCGAGCAGATACCGATAGGCTCAATAATGCTTTTCAGAGACTATAATAATAAAGCCGACAGAGGCTCTCACGTTTGCGTTTATGCAGGCTATAAGAACGGTCATAACTGGGTTTACCACGTCGGTAACAGCAACGGACCTGAATTCTGTTCGGTTGAGCGTATGGGTTACGGTCCCGACCCGCAGTATCCGCTTGCAGTTATAACAACTCCGTCAAATCTTCGTGTAGCTGCCTGTGTTGAACTTGCTTTGAGTGACGATAAGGGAGCTCCTGTTCAAGGCGTTTCGTTTACTGCCAAGAACACTAAAACAGGAGCTGTTTACAACCTCGGAACTACTTCCGGAGAAGGAAAGCTTACGCATTACGGTATGCCTTACGGAAATTATATTATCACTCACACTGCACCTCAGGGGTATTCGACAGAGCAGGGAAGCATAACCGTTAATTTAATAACTTCAAACAACAGCCTTAACAGTATCAAAATAACCGATAAAAACCTTTCCGCCTCAGAAACTCCCGAAGAAACGAAGGAAGAGGATAAAAACAAAGAATAAAAATTGCGGCAGCCCGCAGTCAGACTTTCAATTTTAAATTTATAACAATTTGCTTGTTTTTCGGATTTGATGTGCGTTACGATTATACAGTTCAGGGCAATTTCAAAGAGGCGATGCCAAAGTGACAAACAAGGAACTTAAAGCCTACATAATGTTTATATCATCTATGCTGATTTTCGGAACAATAGGCATTTTCAGAAAATATATTCCGCTGTCGTCGGGTATGCTCAGCTTTATAAGAGGAATTCTCGGCAGCGCATTTCTAGTGATTATTATTCTTGCAAAGAAATCGGGAAAATCCGAAAAGATAGGAAAAAAGAATGTTATATTGCTTGCGGTTACCGGAGCGATTATGGCATTTAACTGGATTTTTCTTTTTGAAGCGTATAATTATACCACCGTTGCAACCGCAACGATGTGCTATTATATGCAGCCTACTATAGTCATTTTGCTTTCACCGCTGATATTAAAAGAAAAGCTTACAATAAAGAAAATTCTGTGCGCTGCAGTTGCAATAATGGGAATGGTATCGGTATCGGGTGTTGCGCAGGGGAAGAGCATCAGCTATAAAGACGCAGGAGGAATTGCCTGCGGTCTTGCGGCGGCTGCACTTTATGCGACGGTTATAATACTGAATAAAAAAATAAATGTGAGTGACGCTTATAAAAAAACCGCCATTCAACTTATATCTGCCGCAATTGCCGTACTGCCGTATGTTATAATAACAGAGGATTTTACCTCCATAAAGCTTAATACTTCGGCAATACTTATGATACTTGCGGTAGGCATTGTGCATACAGGACTTGCGTATGCGTTGTATTTCGGAAGTATGAAGTATTTAAGAGCGCAGTCGATAGCGGTCTTAAGTTATATAGACCCGGTCTTTGCGCTTATTCTGTCTTCACTCGTCTTAAGTGAAAAAATGTCGGCTTTCGGCATATTGGGTGCGGTTTTAATAATAGGTTCGGCGCTTATAAGTGAAATCTCACTGAAAAAAGCGGTAAAAATACCGCAAAAAAGTTAAATTGAAATTTTATCAACAGACAAAAACTGAGGACTGAACGGTAATGTTCGGTCCTCAGTCTGTTAATAACCTAACGCTCCTTTGCGTGGTTTGCAATCGGTCGCAAGTCCTGCTCCTTGCAAGCAAAGCAGAGTATTGCTCCTATTTAAAAGCAAAACTCAAATTTCGTCAAGGAATTCACACTTCGATTTTGCTGCCGTCAGTCTAAGAAATTTTTATTTAATGTAACGCCAAATTCTTCGGCTATAGCCTTTAGGTTGTCATCGGAAATGGTTTGCCGTATCCCTCTGCCGCAAGAGAGCGCTTTCTCATAAATTTCCGCCGCTTTTTCGACGGTATGCATAAGTCCGAATGCGGTATCAAAATCGGGACCCGAAACAAATAGTCCGTGGTGCGCCCATATGGCTGCATCATAAATTTTCATAAGCTCGCTTGTAGCAGCGGCTATTTCACTGCCGCCCGGCACCATCCACGGGACGACGCCCACTCCGCTCGGAAATACCACGGGGCATTCGGTTGCGCTCTGCCAAAGTGCTCTCGTAAAGTCCCTGTCGGTAAGCGGCAAAACAAAGGTTAAAGCAATAATGTTTGCAGGGTGTGCGTGGTAAATAACACGGCAATTACCGTCTGTTGCTTCTTTTTTTACACTGTGATTCATAAAGTGGCTCGGGAATTCGCTTGTCGGCTTTCCGCCGCCGCAAAGTCCCCAAACGACCTTATAAGCATCTCCCGTCCCGTTAATTTTTACGATACAGATGTTGTTTTGAGGTTCTAAGATAACATTTCTGAAAAATTTTCCCGACCCTGTCGATATAAAGTATTCGTTTTTTAGATTATCTGCTTTAACACCTATATCGACCCACGGTTTTTCATCGCTGAAAAACGGGCTGCACTGTTCAACCTCATCGGGAGTCACCCTATATGTAAGATTGCCGCCGTTGCGTTCGTGCCAGCCCTGCTCCCATCCGTCGTTACACATACGAATGTAATCTTTTATAACCTTAATATCTAAAATATTCAATAAAATAACCTTCTTTTTAAAGCTATGCTTTTATTATATCAACACTTGCTCTGTTTCGCAACTGTTTTAGGATACGGTCAACGGGAGATTTAATAAAACCTTAATATTTTATATACTTTAATCTTAAGGTAAGGTATGTTATAATAACCTCAAACCGTCGGCGTTTCACAGCCGACGAAATGCATTCGCATTTAAAAACATACTGTTTTTGTTTGAGAACATTGAAACTATAAAACCGCCGCACTTAGTATGCGGCGGGCGGCAAAGCCGCTACAAAGCTCTTCGACCTTTGGTTTTATGTTATAATAACCTCAAACCGTCGGCGTTTTGCTGCCGACGAAATGCATTCGCATTTAAAAACATACTGTTTTTGTTTGAGAACATTGAAACTATAAAACCGCCG